>JAPFCR010000049.1 GCA_026169375.1 Sporosarcina sp.
AGATAATGCGCTGGTGGTCTATGTTTTGCACCTGAAATAAAGACTTGTTCCTTTCGATATACGCCTGCATATTCATCAGCAATCCCTTTTAACACTAAACGATGTAAGTTTTTAATGTTCCATTCAGAAAGTGATTCTTTCTTTTGAACAATTTCCTCAACATACGAAATGGCATCACGATGATTAATGACTTCTAAATGCTCTCTTAATGTTTTACCACCGACTGTAATCCCCTCAAGAACTACTTTCGTTTCGTTCATTGTTAGTGTATTTCCTTCAATGGCATTCGAATTATATGTCCACTCAAGAAATAATTTTTCCCGTAAACTTTTTAATGTGTATTTTGGTAAAGGACGGGCAGCATCTAATTGCGCTTTCTTTTTATTAATCACTTCAAACAAGCAATTCACCTCCAGTTCACATGTAAATTGTTTCTATTATTGTACAGCAAAACAGAAACATCCTGCACTTAAATGATATTCGTTGCTCTTAAAAAGTTTTAGAATACCATAAAATGAATTGTTGTCATTATAGGAATTACTTTGATCAATTTTAAGCGTTGCTTCAGAAATGCGCCCGTTAACAGAATAGCTGCAAGTACCTACTTTTCCAATCTTTTATAGTTCGTTATTAGGAGTGCGCAGAATACAGTAATTCCTAATAACAATGACTCCATTGCACCAGGTTTTAAAAAACGTAAAAATCAAAGTTAATGGCATTGCAAAGAAAACGGTTGCTAGTATTACTTTTTTAAAAATCCCATTATGCACCTCTTTTACGACAATCACAACTCGATTAAGGCACAACCCTTATTCCAGAATTGCGCCCGATTCTGGCACAAAGTTGTATAATAAATTGATTTCGATTGGTGAATAATTGATTAATTACACGAGTCGGCGAAATCATCTCCTTAAACTAATTAAACCGTATTTAAAAATTAGCGTGATCCCAAAATTCATAAGAAAATGCACAAAGAGTGGAACAAGAATATTATTTGTTTCGAAATAAACCCAACCAAAAACCAGGCTTGGAATGGCTATATTTATTAGCATTATAGGATTTTTGAAATATTGAGTATGGATTCCTACGAATAATAAAGTAGTTATTACAATAGCAATCCATTGGTTTTCAATAAATATAAAAAGCAGGTTTTGGGTAATTCCTCTGAATAAAATCTCTTCAAATAGCGCTCCCAAAAACATAAAGAAAAAAATAACCATCAAAGAATAATTTTGATAACTTTTATTTGTATCGTCAATGTATTTTGAGGGAAGAAAGGATGCTAAGATCATCCCAAACAATAACAGACCAATTGAAGCGATAACAACAATCATTGCCATTCCTAATGGCTTTTCAAATGACAGGAAGCTTTGAATCGTGAGTATATCATAAACCACAAAGATTAATAAAACAGCTAAGCAAACGGCTGTAAACGAAGAGAATACTATAATAGCATCTTTTGGATTGAAATCTTTCTTTGTGTTTTTAGGCTTGTCTTTTATATGCTCCACACCTTATCCTCTTTCTCTAGAGTAAATGAAATTCTTTACACTCATTATTCTGCTAAATGGTCTAATTCTCTAATATTGATCGCTGATCCTTGTTCCTGATAAGCGCCCTCTTGTTGAACAAAAGATATCAAACAACTTTACTTTTCTTTGAAAAGAGGTTAAATGAAAAGGTCGATCATTAGACAAAACATAAACTCAAGCAAATCCTTTGATTTTATTCTGATCTCACCGTTTTCTGAACTTATGATAAAGGGACATGATTACCCAAATAGCAGTTGGAAGGGCAATCCCTCCAATAATCATCGATAATAAGATGCTAATTGTAGTTCCTTTTCCATTAACAAATAACAAATAACAAAATTATAACTGAAACTAATAAGAGAAGAACTGGTATAACCTTTATTAAATTTACTAATTTTTCTCTTCCTTCTACCTTCCATTTGTTATTATACGTTGCGATTACAGTCCAAGCTGTTGGAAGGGCAATTACACTGAGAATAACAGCTACTACAAGAAGGAATGATTCTAAGGTACCTGAGCTTAACATAGCCCCAATCCATACGAGTATTGTTATAAAAACAAATGGAATTGCAAAGTTTTTCGTGAGACTAACTGAATTTTCATACTTTTCAACCGTTGTGTCATGGTCCGTATAAATCGGTTTTGTATCAGGATTTGCCCTAAATAAATGAATATTCGCTTCTGAGGTAACGTGTGACCAGCCAGCAGATGAAAAGAAGTCAAAGTATTCCTCTTCTTCCTCTACTTTTAATGATCGATAATCTACGCTGTAAATATAATCTGAACTTACTCCTTTTTCAAGCGTATACCCCATAAACTTAAAGTCACTAACATGCCAACCTTTCAAAGAATATCGGCGTAATTTCTCCATATCCTTTTCCTCTGAAAAAGCTAATCCACCTGATGTAATATACTTCCTTTGACTCATTCTTCAACCTCCTCTAATCCCTTTTCTGCTAATTGAATCATCCGTTTCCTTGCCTTTAAATCTTCCTTTAATATCTTTTTTCCTTTTTTGGTCAGCAGATATGTTTTACGCCTTGAATCTGACTTATCATGCAAATAAATCCATTCTTGTTTTAATAACTTTTTAATAATCGTGTACATTGAAGCAGGTCCTATACTAATTGTTCCATCTGTTGTTTCTTCAATTAGGCTCATAATAGCGTAACCATGTCTCGGCTTAGTTAAGGCAGCCATTATATAAAACATTGAATCTGTTAGTTGCTCAGCTTCCTTCAAATAATCACTCCTCCATATTCGCTAACAATATATCATAAAGTGATACATGTATCTAAAAATATTATATCATAAAGTGATACATCTGTCTATGGTTATATCACTTTATGATATAATAACGTATAGTGTTTTATTTTAAGATCAAAAAGAGTTATTCTACTGTTAACGGGTTCAGTCTAGGGAGAGAAAATATTAATCACAGCAGAAATAACTCACCTAATAATGGATACTTCAACAACGATTAACAGTATAACTAACAAGCAAAAAGCACAGGATTAGTTCTGTGCTTTTTAACGTTATAATTCCCAATACATTTGCAACAATCGCGCCCGTTAATTGAAAAGTTCACTGCTAATAAACAGTGAGCTTTTAATACTTGGTCTATTCTTCGAGGTAACTGTAAAGCTTACTAATTAAGTCTTTGTCTACATCAACTGTATAGAGAGAACAAAGCATTTCATTTAGTTCTTTAACTATATTCAACGCATTCTTATAAGCAGTTTTCACCTCATCTTTTTTTAATTTTGAAGTGATTGATACATAGTCCTTATACGACGCTGCACTTATATCTGCTTCTAAATTTTTTGTACTGTTTAACCATCGTTCAACCGTATTTTCCTTTACCCTTATCAATTGTAATATATACTTTTGTACATGGGTTAAAGTCTCCAAAGAACGTGCTAACTCTCCTCGTCTCATCACGTTTACACCTAACAACCAGACATTCACGAAGTTATTAAACGCGAAGTTAACATTCTCATCAGTCATTCGATCTGGTCCAGCACCACCTAGATCATCAAGTAAAGGCTTTAATTGCTTTGTAGAATCGTAAATATACATGGACTCAGTATCTGGAAAAACTCCAGTAGGCTTAAAACTTTTTATAACTTCTATTTTTGATACAGGAAGAAAATGAAATTCTCCACGAATCATATTTGAAAAAATCACTACCTCTGTTCCATACTCATTATAAAAGATTAAGTCAACTGGATAAACTTCAGAACTCCAATGTCTCGAGCTGAAATTTTCCATTTTCTTATCTTCAATAAATATATAAAACTCAACATCAGAATACTGATCTCCTTCACCTTTTGTGAAAGATCCATACATCATACATGCTAAAACCGACTCATCTTCAATACATTTATCTCTAACACTTTGAATTATTTTATTTTGAATTAACATCTTTCAATCTCTCCTTATCCAATAAATTCCTTTTCAGATAAGGTATTTGTCAACTACTGGACAGCATGAACAACACATATATAACGCTCCTTCTTTTTTAAATCAGTATAAGTGTAACATAAAATATTATTAAGCTACGATTCAGTTCACGTTGATTAGCTATGCCACTAAATGGTCCGTTTACAGAACACTAGTATATATCCTATCACAATGAGTTCATCTCCTTCAAAAATATTCAGAAACTTAAACCAAGAATTCATCAGCAAGTATAAAAAACCATTATCCCCATCGGTCTGACTCTCTTTTGTTAAACTGAACATATTTGTATAGAATAAACATGTAGCGACATCGCTACATCCTCTTGTCTCCGTAAGCTTCAGGAGGAATAATAAATGAGTAAAGATAAAATTATTAAAAGTTACAAACTTAAAAACGGGGAAGTTCGCTATATGTTTCGACTTTACATGGGCGTAGATTCGTTAACGGGAAAGGCAATGTCAACAACGCGACGAAGCTTTAAAACGAAAGCAGAGGCTCAGGATGCACTTGCAGCGTTAAGAGTGCAAGTGAACAACAGAACATATAAAAAACGGGCTATAGATAGGTATAGAGACATTTATAACATTTGGATTGAACATTATGAGAACTCAGTTCAAGATAGCACGTTCTTAAAAACTTCTCGTGTCTTTAGAAATCACATCTTGCCAGATATGGGCGATTATAAGATTGATATGATTGACGTAGCAATCTGTCAAATGCATGTGGATCAGTGGGCAAAGAAGTTAAAAAGATTCTCGATGGTTAAAGCGTATGCTGTAATGGTGATTACCTTTGCCATGAGACGTGGTTTAATTGATAAAAATCCTTTTGAACTCGTTGAAATCCCAATCGTTAAAAAAAGAATTTCATTTGAGGAAGATGAAGATGATAATTTTTATACGCGTGAACAATTAATTGAGCTGCTCCACTGCTTCAAAAAGGAAGAAAGTTTGCGGCGTTATACGTTCTTCCACTTGCTTGCATTTTCAGGAATGCGAAAGGGCGAGGCCTTTGGGTTGATGTGGCGAGACGTTGACTTCGTGAACAATGAAATACGCATTAATAAAGCTGTCACACGTAGTGAAGAAGGCCTTTATCTTGGACCAACTAAAAATGGACTATCACGCACGATAAAGACGGATAATAAGACAATGGATCTTCTAAAGATGTGGAAGAGGGAACAGGCGGAGAAATATTTAGAACGTGGCTTTAAGACATCGAAGAAAAATCAACTTGTATTTCCGAATACGAAAAACGATTTGCATGAACCAAATAAAACATACCCATGGCTTAAACGTATTTTAGATAAGTACGACCTGGAACCAATTACAACCCATGGATTACGCCATACGCATTGTTCTTTATTATTTGAGGCGGGTGCAACGATTAAAGAAGTACAAGTCCGCTTAGGTCATAAAGACGTGAAAACGACGTTAGACATCTATACACACGTGACTAAAAAGACACAAGCAGGTACGATTGAAAAGTTTAAAGAATACCTTTCAAACTAAATTTGCTTTTTGACTATGTTTTAATGACTTCCGACAATTATTCGATTTCCCAAAAGCTTGATGTTATCCATTTTCCATCTCTGTTTTGACTATTTCTTTGACTATGGATTTGACTATAATTTGACTATATTTCGTTGAAATCAGGTGAAATTGGATGACATGAAAAAACGCCATAAACCCCGTTATTACAAGGTTTATGACGTTCAATGAAACTCCATGATATTGCTCTATGGAGACGGTGGGAGTCGAACCCACGTCCAAAGGCTCCCATACTTAAGCGTCTACGCGCATAGATTGACTATTAAAATTCGCATTACGTTTGCCGTCAATCAGGGCGACCCGTAATGCTATCCTGGTAATCTCTTCTCGTCATCTCAGGAGGCGACAACGAGCGTATCCCACTATTAAGTGAACCTTCACGCGCTACATGGGCGATAGAACGAGAAGGCAGATTCAGCAGCTATTATGCTGCGAATGCTAAATTATTGTTTGTTTTGCCTGTTATTATAAATGTCGTTTCTACGGAGCCGACCCTCCGACGCGCAACTTAAGCTCAGGCCACCCCTGTCGAATCCGTAACGTCCCCGGAATTGGGAATGTTAGGAAAACCTATAAAAGGTCACCGTACGCTTACTACATTCCTTACTATACTACATTTCCGCACAAAAATCAATATTGCTGTCTTTCTTTTAACGCACGTTGCATATCACGGTTTGCTTCTTTACGTTTTAAGTCTTCACGACGATCGTGATGCTTCTTGCCTTTACCAACACCAATTAATACTTTCGCAAAGCCGTTTTTCAAATGCAGTTGAATTGGCACAATCGTATAGCCTTGTTGTTGCGTTTTTCCGATTAACTGGTTAATTTGACGACGTTGTAATAAAAGCTTCCTTGTTCTTGTTGGATCATGGTTATAACGATTTCCTTGTTCATACGGACTAATATGCATATTAATAATCCATGCTTCATTATTTCTAATTTGAACATAAGACTCTTTTAACTGAACCCTTCCAGCACGAATGGATTTAATCTCCGTTCCGTGTAACACAATACCTGCTTCAATCGTTTCTTCAATTGCATAATCGAAATTCGCTCTCCTGTTTCGTGCAAAGATTTTTCCTTTTCCTTTTGCCATTCAGTCATCCCCCTACGACTGCTGGGAGAACGATAAGTCGCTCTCCCAAGCATTTATCTTCTTTTTCTCGGACTTTTTCTTCGTGATTTCTTTGCGATGCCTTCGTAAAATTTCTTCTTTTGGCTACCGCGTTTCGATCTTCGTTGGTTATTTTGTTTCCCTTTTTGACCTTTTCCACCTTTGTCATCGCCGCGTCTTGTATGAATAACTTTCGGTGATTCTCTTCTCGTACGATGGAAATTCTTCTTCATGCCGACGAGTTCAAAGTCAATCGCTGACTCTTCTGGTTTTACCGCCACAACACGTACTTCTACTTCATCACCAAGACGGAATTGTTTTCCAGTATGTTCACCAATCATAATCATTTGGCGATCATCAAAACGATAATAATCATCTGTCATATAACTGACGTGAACGAGTCCTTCAATCGTATTTTCAAGCTCAACAAACAGTCCAAAATTCGTCACTGAAGAAACGATGCCTTCATATTCTTCACCAATTTTATCGACCATATATTGTGCTTGTTTTAGAGCTGTTGTATCGCGCTCTGCATCGACCGCGCGTCTTTCACGTTCAGATGTGTGCTCCGCAATGTCTGTTAAATGTTCATTCCAATGGTCAATTGTGCCTTGTGATACGTCTTTGTTCAATAAATACGTACGAATTAAACGATGCACAATTAAGTCCGGATAACGACGAATCGGTGCTGTAAAATGCGTATAAAACTCTGTTGATAAACCAAAGTGTCCAAGACTTTCTTCAAAGTATTTCGCTTGTTGCATTGAGCGAAGTAACATCGTTGAAATAACCGGTTCTTCTGGCATTCCCGCAATTGAGTCTACAATTTCTTGTAACGCACGTGGATGCACGTCATTGCCCGTTCCTTTTACGACAATACCGAAATTCGTTAAAAACTCAAAGAAACGTTGTAATTTTTCAGCTTTTGGATCTTCGTGAATACGGTAGAGGAACGGAACATCCATCCAGTGGAAATTCTCCGCCACCGTCTCGTTCGCAGCCAACATAAACTCTTCAATGAGTCGTTCAGAAACCGTTCTTTCTAAAATAATGACATCTGTCGGCCAACCTTCTTCATCGACAAGTACTTTCGACTCTTTAAAATCAAAGTCAATCGCACCCCGTTCTTCACGTTTAGTGCGTAAAATCGCAGCGAGGTCAGCCATATCATTTAACATTGGGACGATATGTGCATACTTCTCACTAAGCTCTTCATCTTTTTCTTCAATGATTTTATAGACATCATCATACGTCATACGCTCTTTTGACTTAATGACACTTTCAAAAATTTCATGATGAATTACTTTTCCTGATTGGTCAATCGTCATTTGACAAGTGAGTGTTAAACGGTCTAAATCTGGATTCAATGAACAAATCCCATTTGAAAGTGCATGTGGTAACATCGGAATCACACGATCTGTTAAATAAACACTCGTACCGCGTTCAAACGCTTCTACATCCATTGGTGAACCTTCTTGCACATAATAACTCACATCAGAAATATGGACAGATAACGTATACGTTCCGTTTTGATGATTCACAACAGAAATCGCATCGTCTAAATCTTTCGCGTCTGCCCCGTCAATTGTGATCATTAAATCATCGCGTAAATCACGGCGACTCCCGATATCTTCTTCCAGTACTTCACTCGGCACATTGTTCGCATGTTGTAGTACGTCATCTGGGAATTCAATCGCAATCCCGTGTTTGTAAATGATCGATAAAATATCCACACCTGGATCATTTTTATGACCTAAAATTTTCTTCACCATACCAGTAGCTGACTTTGTATCTTCCGGCCAATCGATAATTTCAACAACCACTTTATGCCCATCGACTGCTCCGAGTGTATCGCCTTTACGAATAAACACATCCATCGGTATTTTTTTATCATCTGGAATGACGAAGCCAAAGCCACGATTATCTTGGAAAGTGCCGACAACTTGAGTTGTTTTTCTTTCAACAATTTTCGTAATAACCCCTTCACGCTTCTCACCAGAAGAATCCCCCGACACACGAATCAAGACAATATCACCGTTCATTGCACCGTTGACTTCATGCGGTGGGATGAAAATATCATCCATCCCGTCTGTTTCAGGCGTCACAAAACCGAATCCTTTCGCATGCCCAATAAACTTTCCGCGTATATGATTCATACGTTCAGGAACACCATAACGATTTGTTCTAGAGCGGATTAAATAGCCACTTTGTTCTAAATGGACAAGTGTTTTCACAAGCTCTTTAAAATCATCCGCTTGTTCAATTCCCATCATTTCCTGAATTTCTTGCACCGTCATTGGCTTATAAACGTCTTCTTTCATTTTTTCTAATAGCTGTTCTTCTAATTCCTTATTGAATGTATCCAAGTACATTCCTCCCATTCATCTTTCACAATCATTATATTTAATTTAGTTAGGCTTCGTCACTTTTAGCATGACCTATTTTGCTTCATTTCACACGTTCCAGTCGAGAGATTCTAAAAACTGGTACACGTCTTCATGCAGTTGCTCTTTTTCAGGTCCTAACGTAATGACATGGCCAGATTTTTCAAACCATTTGATGTGTTTATCGTCCGCTTGCACATTGTCATAAATCACATTTGCAGAGTCCGGATCAATGACATTATCTAACGTTCCTTGTGTCACAAATGTCGGCGTGTAAATGTGATCGACATGATTGCGTACATCGTAAATCAACTCACGTAAGTCTTTTAATGACGGCATCGTTTGACCGCGTAACTTCTCGACTTCTTCTTCAATAACTTCTTTACTTTTACCTTCGTACTTCTTATACTCTCCAGCATATTCAAGTACACCTTGATACATTATATCTGTTGTTTTCATCGACATCGGGGCACACATAGTGACAATTCCCTTTACCGGACGATTGTAACCTAATTTCAATGAAAAAACGCCACCAAGCGATAATCCCGCTACTGCGATTTCATCATATCCAGCGTCTTTTAGTTGCTGATAACCTTCAAGTACGTCTTCCCACCATTCTTCCGGTCCCGTTTTAATAAGCTCTTCTGGCGGGACGCCGTGTCCTTTATAATGCGGTGCAAGTGATGTGTAACCTTTCTTCTCTAAGAAACGACCAATCATTCGCACATCCGCAGACGTTCCTGTAAATCCATGTAATAATAATACCGCACGCTTTCCTGCTTCAAAAAAGAAAGGTTTTGGTTGTGCAATTCTCATTTTTAAAAAACCTCCACATATCATTAATTAGTACCAATTCCACTTAAGAATCCCTTCTATCTAGTGTACCATTCATTCCCAATTGAATTATAGTATAAGCCCTTCATCGTAAATTTTTCATATGAAATTGACTTGTTATTAAAGCAAAACTTCAATTCATTAACGGAGAATATAAAAAAAGCCTGACCATTCGTATTCGGAATGTCAGGCGCTCAGATTTTATCATTAAATTCGTATTTAAAACTTCACAACAAGAAGTGCAAGTATAAAAAATAATATTGCAAGAATAATTGTCAATCGTTCGAGGACTAGATCTAATCCACGTGCTTTTTGCTTTCCGAAAAGTTGCTCAGCTCCACCAGAGATGGCTCCCGAAAGACCTGCACTTGACCCAGATTGTAGTAAAACGACGATAATTAACCCTAATGCTGTAATTAATAATAATGTCATCAGCAATGCATGCATGCGATTCCACCTCCTGATAGAAACATCACAATACTATCTATTTTACCAAATAGACCGTACTGTGACAACTGAAACTTTAAAAAGCATAGACAAAGTTCTCGTGAGAACTTTGCCTACACTTTATACGAGAGGGTAAACCGAATTATTTCTTCAAGTTATAGAAAGTTTTTACGCCGTGATATTCAGCAGTTTCGTGTAATTGCTCTTCGATACGAAGTAATTGATTGTATTTTGCAACACGGTCTGAACGTGATGGTGCACCTGTTTTAATTTGTCCAGCGTTTGTTGCAACTGCAATGTCAGCGATTGTTGTATCTTCAGTTTCGCCTGAACGGTGAGAAATAACTGCTGTGTAACCAGCTTTTTTCGCCATTTCAATTGCGTCAAATGTTTCTGTTAATGTACCGATTTGGTTCACTTTAATAAGGATTGAGTTACTGTTTCCTTCCGCAATTCCTTTTGCAAGTTTTTCAGTGTTCGTTACGAATAAGTCGTCTCCTACTAACTGTACGCGGTCACCGATACGATCTGTTAATAGCTTGAAGCCATCCCAGTCATCTTCGTCAAAGCCGTCTTCGATTGAAACGATTGGATATTTATTGCAAAGCTCTTCATAGAACGTAACCATTTCTTCAGATGTTCTTTCCACACCTTCACCTGGTAAAACGTAAAGACCTTTTTCTTTATCGTAAAGCTCAGAAGCTGCAACGTCTAGTGCTAAGAGTACTTCTTCGCCTGGTTTGTAGCCTGCTTTTTCGATTGCCACAATAATTGTTTCAAGCGCTTCTTCACTTGATGCTAAGTTCGGTGCAAATCCACCTTCGTCACCAACTGAAGTGTTTAAGCCTTTTTCTTGTAATACTGAACGTAAGCTATGGAAGATTTCCGCACTTACTTGTACCGCTTCACGGAAGTTTTTCGCGCCTACTGGCATAACCATGAACTCTTGGATATCAACGTTGTTATCCGCATGCTCTCCACCGTTTAAAATGTTCATCATTGGAACTGGTAGTTGCTTTGCGTTTACGCCGCCTAAGTATTGGTAAAGTGGCATATCTAAGTAGTCTGCAGCTGCATGTGCAACAGCCATTGACACACCTAAAATTGCGTTTGCACCAAGTTTACCTTTGTTTGGTGTTCCATCTAAGTCGATTAACGCTTTGTCAATTGTCGCTTGGTCTAATACCGAATAAGCTTCTTCTAATTCTTTTGCAATTTCTTTATTAACGTTTTCAACTGCTTGTAAAACACCTTTTCCAAGGTAACGATCTTTGTCTCCGTCACGTAGTTCAACTGCTTCATATTCACCAGTTGACGCACCTGATGGTACCATTGCACGGCCGAAAGCACCGCTTAACGTCATCACTTCAACTTCAACTGTTGGGTTTCCTCTTGAATCAAGAATCTCTCTCGCTTGAACGTTTGTAATAATTGGCATGTAAAAATCTCTCCTTTAAAATAATGGTTTCCCCGTCATATTTTCAGGCTGGTCTACCTCTAATAATTTTAACATTGTTGGCGCCAAGTCTGCTAATATCCCGTCTTTTCTTAATGGCAAATCTTTTTCCGTAATGATCAATGGCACAGGATTTGTCGTATGTGCTGTCATCGGATTGCCATTATCATCGATCACTTCATCCGCATTTCCGTGGTCAGCAGTAATAATCGCTGTACCGCCTTTTGCTTGAATAGCATCGATAATTTTACCTAGGCATTCGTCTACCGTTTCAACCGCTTTAATCGTCGGTTCTAGCATTCCACTATGCCCAACCATATCAGGGTTTGCGAAGTTTAAAATAATCGCGTCTTTCGTTTCGCCTTCAATGACTTCTAGTAACGCATCCGTTAATTCATAAGCGCTCATTTCAGGTTGTAAATCATACGTAGCCACTTTTGGAGAATTAATTAAAATCCGTTCTTCTCCTTCAAACTCTTCTTCCCTGCCGCCACTCATAAAAAACGTCACATGTGGATATTTTTCCGTTTCCGCAATACGAAGTTGTGTTAATCCATTTTCAGAAATGACTTCACCTAATGTGTCGACCAAATCTTCATTGTGGAAAACGACATCTGCTTTCACTACATCACTATAATGTGTAAATGTGACGAATTTCAAATTGTCAAATTCCGAGATGACAAATTCATCGAACTGATTATCCGTGAAAGCACGTGATAATTGAATTGCACGATCCGGACGGAAATTATAGAAAATCACCGCATCTCCGTTTTCAATTGTTGCGACTGGCTTGTCACTTTCTGTAATGACAAAAGGCTCTACAAACTCATCGTGAATCCCTTTTTCATAAGAAGCTTCGACACCTGCTGTCGGTGACTCTGCATGTTCAGCAACACCGTCTACAAGCATACGATACGTTTTTTCCACACGGTCCCAACGTTTATCGCGATCCATCGCGTAGTAACGACCTGCCACTGAAGCGAATTGACCGATGCCTACTTCTTTCATGACGTTTTCAGTTTGCTCGATGAAACTGAGTGCTGTTTGTGGACCCACATCTCGTCCATCTAAATAAGCATGGATATAAACATTTTCTAGCCCTTTCTCTTTTGCTAATGATAATAGCGCAAAGAGGTGTTCAAAATGACTATGTACGCCGCCATCTGATAAGAGCCCCATTACATGTAGTGCTGAATGATTTCGCTTTGCATGATCAACTGCACTGATTAGTCTTTCATTTTCAAATAAATCGCCGTCTCGAATCGACTTATTAATGCGCGTCAAGCTTTGATAAACAATTCGGCCCGCACCAATGTTTAAATGACCAACTTCTGAGTTCCCCATTTGACCTGCAGGAAGTCCGACCGCTTCTCCGCACGCTGTTAACGTTGTGTAAGAGTAAGCTTCTTTTAGTCGGTCAAAATTTGGTTTTTTCGCTTGTGCAACCGCATTACCTTCTGTTTCCCCGCGTAAGCCAAAGCCGTCTAAAATAATCAGTGCTACAGGCTTTTTACGCATTTGCGCCAGCCTCAACTAACTGTAAGAATGATGCTGGTTCTAAACTTGCACCGCCAACAAGTGCTCCGTCGATATGCTCTGTTGAAAGGAGTTCTTCAATGTTTTTAGGGTTTACACTACCGCCGTATTGAATACGAACAGCATCTGCAACGTCTTTTCCGTATAACGTTTCAACTGTTTTACGAATTTCACCACATACTTCATTCGCATCTTCAGCTGTTGCCGTTTTACCTGTTCCGATTGCCCAAATTGGTTCGTATGCGATGACTGCTTCTTTTGCATTTTCAGCCGTTACATCTGCGAATGCTTTTGTAACTTGATCTGCAACAACTTGAACAGTTGCCTCGCTTTCACGTTGTTCTAATGTTTCACCAACACATACGATTGGCGTGATGCCGTGTGCAAAAGCTGCTTTTGTTTTTGCATTTACCGTTTCATCTGTTTCGTTATAATACTCACGACGCTCTGAATGCCCAAGTACAACATGTTTTACACCGATACTTTTAAGCATTGCTGGGCTAACTTCACCTGTAAAGGCACCTTCGTCTGCTTCATGCATCGTTTGCGCACTTACATGCAAATCCGAGCCTTTCGCTACGTCAGCAAGTGTTGCTAAGTAAACAGCTGGTGGACAAATGACTGCTTCTACTTTGTCCGACTTCGATAATTTTTCTAAAACTTCCTCTGTAAACTGCTTCGCCTCGTCTGCTGTTTTATGCATCTTCCAATTTCCTGCAATAATTCTTTTACGCAAAATAACCCTCTCCTTATTCTTGATCGTCTAATGCTGTAACGCCTGGTAATGCTTTTCCTTCCATGAACTCAAGAGAAGCACCGCCACCTGTAGAAATATGGTCCATCTTCTCACCAAAGTTAAACTTCTCGACCGCTGCTGCTGAGTCACCGCCGCCAATTACTGTATAGCCTTTAGTTTCAGCCATCGCCTCGGCAACTTTCTTCGTTCCGTTCGCAAATGGTTCCAGTTCAAAGACACCCATTGGTCCATTCCAAATGACAAGTTTCGAACCAAGAATTGCATCTGCATAATCTTTTGCTGTTTCTGGTCCAATGTCTAACCCTTCCCAATCGCTTGGGATTTCTGTCACTGGTACAACTTTCGTATTCGCATCAACTGAAAAATCGTCTGCGATAACAACGTCAACTGGTAAATGGAGTTTGACATTATTCTCTTCTGCTTTTTTAATAAACGATAAAGCTAAATCCATTTTATCTTCTTCTAAAAGAGATTGTCCGACTTCATGGCCTTGTGCTTTTAAGAATGTGTACGATAAGCCACCACCAATAATTAGGTGATCCACTTTATCTAATAAGTGATCGATAACACCAATTTTATCTGCCACTTTTGCACCGCCAATAATTGCTGTAAAAGGACGTTCTGGTGTTGATAATGCTTTTCCTAGTACATCTAATTCTTTTTCAAGTAATAAGCCCGACACGGCCGGAATATGTTCTGCAATCCCTGCTGTTGATGCATGTGCACGGTGTGCTGCACCAAATGCATCATTCACAAACACATCTGCAAGTTCCGCAAACTCTTTCGCAAGTGTTGGATCGTTTTTCTCTTCACCTGCATGGAAACGAACGTTTTCTAATAAAACAACATCACCGTTTTCCATCTTAGAAACTTCTGCTTTCACTGTTTCACCGATTGACTCGTCTAGCTTGTTTACTGATTTCCCAAGTAACTCCGCAAGTCTTTCACCTGCAGCTGTTAAGCGCATGTCTTCATGCACTTCACCTTTTGGTCGACCGAGGTGACTTGCTAAAATTACTTTCGCACCTTGTTCCACAAGATATTCAATCGTTGGAATTGCTGCACGAATTCTCGTGTCATCTGTAATTTTTCCTTCTTCCATTGGTACGTTAAAATCGACTCGACAAAATACGCGTTTACCTTCAAGTTGCAAATCTTTCATCGTCTTTTTTGACGTCATGAAAAGTGCACCTCCAAATGTATTAAAAAAATAAGGAACGGGGCTCCCCGTTCCTTTTACCCGACTCTAATTATAAGGGGTCTTCGTTGTTATGGCTATTGATTAAAATCCTTTTTTGTACATGTGAAGTGCAAGGTCAATACAACGTGCAGAATAAGCTGTTTCGTTGTCATACCATGACAGTACTTTCACCATGTTATCGCCAAGAACCATTGTTGATTGTGCATCTACTGCTGATGATGCTGGGTTACCATTATAGTCTCTTGAGACAAGTGGTAATTCTGTATATGTCATAATGCCTTTTAATTCATTTTCTGAAGCTTCTTTAAGTGCTGCGTTAATTTCTTCAACTGATACGTCTTTTTCTAATTCAGCAACAAAGTCAACTAATGAAACGTTTGGTGTTGGTACACGAACTGCCATACCATCTAATTTACCTTCTAGTGCTGGAATTACTTTTGTAACTGCTGATGCTGCACCTGTTGTCGTTGGAATCATTGACTCAGCTGCTGCACGTGCACGACGGTAGTCAGAATGTGGTGTGTCAAGAATTTTTTGATCATTTGTGTACGCGTGAATTGTTGTCATGAGACCACGTTTAACGCCGAACTTGTCTTGTAGTACTTTTACAACTGGTGCAAGACAGTTTGTTGTACATGAAGCGTTTGATACAATGTTATCTTTTGCTGGATCATAATCTTCATGGTTAACACCCATTACAAGTGTTGTTACCTCGCCTTTAGCAGGTGCTGAAAGAATAACCTTCTTCGCGCCAGCTTCAATATGCTTGTTAAGACCTTCTTCAGTTGCGAAGATTCCTGTTGACTCGATTACTACATCAATGTCAAGCTCGCCCCATGGAAGTGCTGCTGGATCTCTTTCTTCATAAACGCGGATTTTCTTACCGTTTACGATTAAGTATTCGCCGTCTGCACTTACGTCAGCATCATATACACCATGTACTGAGTCATACTTTAAAAGGTGTGCAAGCATGTTTGCATCTGTTAAATCGTTAATTGCTACGATTTCAATTTCCTCTTGTTTCATTGCTTCGCGAAATACTACTCTTCCAATACGTCCAAATCCGTTAATTGCCATTTTTAATGTCATTAAAAATCCCTCCAAAAATTAATAAACCTTATATTTTTCAAAAAATCTTTTACATCCTAATTTGCTTTAGCATTTCTTCTGCTGCCGCTGCATCTGTAATGAGTACAGTCTGTTTTGGCGCAGTCGATAAATACGCTAAAATTGCTTCTGCTTTCTTCTTTCCACCAGCGACTGCATAGAGTAAAGGTACACGCATTAATTGGTCAATCTGTATACCGATTGTTCGTATACGATGTACAGCTTGCCCTTTTCGGTTGAAATAATAACCGAATGCTTCCCCTTTTGCATTTTCTTTTTTTAATTTCTCTATGACTTCTTCAGATGACTCACGTAAGTCAGCCATATTAATCGCTTCTCCGATTCCATGAATAACACAGTCCACTTTTTCATATAACTGAATCATCTTCTGAACGGATGGTTCCTTTTGAAATGCCCGGTGCGTTTCTTCACTTAAAGATTCTGGATAATAAAATGTTTCATACTTTCCACTGCATGCTTCTGCAAATGATGCTGCAATGACATTCGCTTGTAGCCCGATATCTTCTCCAACACCACCGCGCGCTGCGATAAAGAGTAAATCTTGTAGCCCTGTGGCACCTTCAATGTAAAATGGAATCGATGCCATCGTACTCCCACCAGTGACAGCAACTGTTTGGCCGTTTTGAATATGTGACGTAAACGCTTTTGCTGCTTCTAACCCAAGCAAGTTTTTCGTAGCTGGATTTTCATCACAGTTTCCTTCGACAATTTTGATTTCTTGAATGTCTAAATGGGCTTGCAATTCTTTCTTTAAGTGAGTGAGCCCTGTCCATTTTTCCATCGTTGGTTCTAGAGCGGTCAGGAGTTTCAATCCCTCCTCACTTATCGTTACCCCATTTCTCGCAACTCTAATCAATTGTTGAGTGCGAAGAAAATCAATCATCGTTCTTGTCTCACGTTCTGATAAGCCAGCGATTTCACCAAGTAAACGCCTTCCGATAGGACCAGAAACTTTAATATATTTTAAAATCCGAAATCTTTCTTGCAAAACTTCAATCATTTCAGGCACCAGTTTACGATGTGCTTCAATTGGAAACTCCAAAACAGCGATCACCTCGGTGTTTAATTCTAGTTGGTCACGTTTCGTCCCATCACTTCTCAGAACGTCCCACTAAGTGCAAAAAAATATAATCTTGCTTGAATTCTTTATTTAACACACTTAGTATTACTTAAAGAAAAAAGAAAGTCAAGTAAATATATGTTAAATCTATTTTATATTTCTTAACTATCTTTACCTTAGCATGCTCAAAACTCATTTTCAAACAATACGCATTACTTTGCTGCCAATTCTTCAAGTAATAAAATGAGGTCTACATAACCAATATTTCCATACAACAACACTTCTTCATCTTTCTCAAGAACTGGAACCATTAACATATACTTCTCATGCACTTCATCATTCGAACGAATATCGACGGCCGTCCATGTGAGCGGATAATCTTCTTGAACAAGCTTCATCATTCTTTCAGCTTCATCACAAAGCGGACAGTCGTCTTGACGGTAATAAGTAATATGCACATTCAGCACCACGCTTTCTTTACGTTACTTCTTTATCAGTATATAAAACGAAAAGCGACATGCAACTAATTATGCCGCCGCTTTTCGTTTCACCAGCTTCTTCCAGCGCCTCCACCACCGGCAGAACCACCACCGCCGCCACGGAATCCGCCACCTCCAAAGCCTCCACCAAATCCACCGCTACTACCACCACCGCCAAATGATCCCGGATAAAACACCGGACCACCGCCACGTCTTCCTCCAGAGCCACCTTTTCCACCTGGCCCTCCACGTCGATTTAAAAATTGAACGAGAATGAAAAAAATAATGGCAAGGATGACGATTGAAATTGGAAAACCTTCTTCACTTTCCACTGGTTCATCCATCCGACCGTCCCAATCATATTCCGCCGCGATTTCATTAAAAAATGCTTGATAAGCTTGGATAATTGCCTGATCAGGTCGCTCGTTTTTCAGATGTGGCATTGCAGTTTGATCGATGATACGCCCGATTTTACCATCTGGTAAAGCACCTTCCAGACCATAACCAGGTGCCAAAAAGATATGGCGATCCCCGCTAGTATTAGGTTCCGTCGTCATCACGAGTAAAGCTCCGTTATCCTCTTTCTTCGTCCCTAACCCATATTCTCGGAGCGCTTCTACTGCGAAAACTTCCACCGGCTCGTCGCCAATGCTCGGTAAGATTAACACACCAAGCTGTGCAGTTGTCGCATCTTCTAAGGCAATCGAATACTCCGTAAGTTGCTTTTTTTGTTCTTTCGATAAAACATTACTAAAATCTTGGATATAAATGCTATCTCCTTTCGGCTTTGGGACATCAGCTGCGAATGCCATTACCGGAAAGGAAATTATGAAAACAACAGTCAAAATTACTTGAAAGAGAAATCGCATCATTCGTTAATCGTCCCCAAAATTGACTTTTGGAGGTTCGTTTGCAGCTTCATCCGCTTTAAAATATTCCTTTTCATCGAATCCAAACATCGTTGCAACCAACTTCCCTGGGAAACGTTTCACTTGCCGATTATAATCGGAAACTGCATCATTATAATCTTTCCTTGCGAAACCAATTCGATTTTCAGTTCCTGAGAGTTCATCCATTAATTGTTGGAAATTTTCATTTGCTTTTAAGTCTGGATAATTTTCAACAACAACGAGTAATCGACTTAACGCACCGGATAATTCATCATTTGCTTCTGCTTGTTCTTCAGGGCTTGCTGCACCTGACAATTTTGCGCGTGCATCTGAAATTTCTCCAATGACTTCTTTTTCGTGAGAAGCATACCCTTTTACAGATTCAACAAGATTTGGGATTAAGTCTAATCGCCTTTGTAGTTGTGTATCGATTTGAGAGTAGGCTTGCGTTACATTTTCTTCTAATGTTACAAATTTGTTATAACTCGGTACTAAAATTAACGCGAGGAGCACAACAATCCCAACAACAACTCCAATTGGTCCTAAGATTTTCTTCAATTTATTACGCCTCGCTTTCTTTTCTATTACCTTACCCAAACAAGTAACTACTTGAAACTTAATTTCAAATATTATTATTCAATGATCTTAAAAAGCAGCCGGCAAAGGTTCCTTGAAAATAACTTTTCATGAAACTTCATAACCTGGTGACAATCTAGCGGAATGCCAATGATTTATTTTTCATACTATGTATTTTCTTGACGTTTTATTCACATACTAGTCTAGGAGGTGTGATGAATGACAGCCAATCACCATTCTAAAAAGTTGAACCAAATGTCAGCGAAGAAAATCACTGATACTAAGCTCAATGTAAATGAGGGAACCCAAACGGAACAAACGCTAAAAAAGCATGTTCACGTAACATTAGATCCACGGGAAAACGAATTTAATAAATAATTGAAAGTTCAAAAAAGAGCCGGAGAAATAAAAACTCCGCGCTCTTTTTTTAACGTCTTATTCTAAATCATTACGTGTTAAAATTTTGTCAATGAGGCCATATTCTTGTGCACGTTCAGCCGTCATGAAATTATCACGCTCAGTATCTGTTGCGATTACATCAAGTGGTTGACCTGTTCTTTCAGAAAGAATCGTATTTAATTTCTCACGTAAGAATAAAATACGTCTTGCTGCAATGTCAATTTCCGTTGCTTGCCCCTGCGCTCCGCCGAGTGGCTGATGAATCATTACCTCTGAGTTTGGTAGCGCATAACGCTTTCCTTTTGTTCCAGCAGCTAGTAAAAACGCACCCATTGACGCAGCCATTCCTGTACAAATTGTTTGAATGTCTGGTTTAATAAACTGCATCGTATCAAAAATTGCCATTCCCGCAGTAATGCTTCCGCCTGGACTGTTAATATAAATTGAAATATCTTTATCCGGATCTTCTGCTTCTAAAAATAATAATTGAGCAACAATTGAATTGGCTACGTTATCGTCAATTCCACTACCTAGCATAATAATTCTGTCTTTCAGTAAACGTGAGTAAATGTCATACGCACGCTCTCCACGACTCGTTTGTTCAATGACTGTTGGTATTAAATTCATTTCATTTCCTCCTTCAAGGTAAATAGATTCAAATTTGTTGAAAAGCTCTTCCAATTTCAACGTTAATCTTATCATACATACTATAGTCAATAAAGGTCAAATATAACGCACCTCTGAAAATAACTTGCATAAAAACGGCTTGATGCGTATAATAAAAGACGTTGAAAAAATTAAACTGACTCTTCTACTATGCACCTCTTAATAATCTTCTAAACGCATATTGAATGATCAGTTTTCCACGCTTTATCACTTGCCCTCGTGGTGTAACGGATAACACATAAGATTCCGGTTCTTACGATAGGGGTTCGATTCCTCTCGAGGGCGTCTATTTTTCCTTTCTGTACGATACTTAATTCCTATTCGCTTTAAAGCAGTAATATCCTTTTTTCTTTACAGTTAATTTTAACCTTCAACCTATTCCCGAAAACAAATTTTAATGATAGTTTATTAGAAAAAATACGAATATTGTCTTGCATGTCATGCTGATGATGGTGCAATTGACTGGGATGTAGTTCTCGGAACCGACTAATTCAACCTACAATAAAAAACGCCTTTTATTTTAGCTTCCATTAAAATAAAAGGCGTTTTCTTATTTTCTTATTCAACTAATTCCGTTAATGAAGTAACCGCTTGCTCCTCATCGTTACCTTCAGCAATTAACGTGACTGTTGTTCCTTTTCCAATTGCTAAACTCATGACTCCCATAATGCTTTTTGCATTGACTTTACGGTCATCTTTTACTAAAAAAACATCTGCTTCAAATCGGTTAGCTTCTTGGACGAACATAGCCGCTTGTCTTGCTTGTAACCCCGGCTTGATATTGACCGTTACCGTTTTTTCTATCATTTTCGACACTCCTTACTCCTGCAAAATTATGTAATTTCAAGTCCTCCAGTTCGAAGCTCCTCCGCAATTTCCTCGATTCTTCTCAACCGGTGATTGACACCTGATTTACTCACTTTAGCGCCGGATACAAGCTCTCCTAACTCTTTTAACGTCACATCTTGATGATCAAGTCGTAACTGAGCCACTTCTTGTAATCGTTCCGGTAACTGGTCAAGTCCAATTGTTTCCTGAATAAATTTAATATTATTCACTTGACGTTGTGCAGCGCTGATCGTTTTATTTAAATTTGCTGTTTCGCAATTCACAAGACGATTGACACTATTTCTCATATCACGAATAATCCGTACATCCTCAAATTTCATTAACCCTACATGGGCGCCCACAACATTTAAAAAGTCTGCAATTTTTTCCGCTTCCTTCAAATAAGCAATATAGCCGCTTTTACGTTCAATCGACTTCGCATTTAAATGATAAGTATTCATTAAGTCAACGAGCGCTTCACTATGCTCTTTATAAATCGAAAAAATTTCAAGATGATAAGAAGACGTCTCCGGATTATTCACAGAACCCCCTGCAAGGAATGCCCCGCGCAAGTAAGCGCGTTTACAACAACGTTTCTCAATTAACTGAGCAGGAATATCATTTTTAAACTCAAAGTTCCCTGTTAAAATCATTAAATCTTCTAACAGTGTTTTAACACCTTCTCGAATCCGGCAAATGTAAACATTGTTTTTCCTCAATTGCATTTTCTTACGAACGAGTAATTCAATCTTATAAGGGTATAGTTTTTTCAAGTTTGAGTACAGCCGTCTTGCAATGGCAGCGTTTTCAGTTTGTGCATCTAAGCTCATTTTTTGATTTGAAAAGGAAAGCGCACCATTCATTCGAATGAAGGCCGCTGTCTCTGCGCGTACACAACAATCATCTGCTTCAATTTGTGTTAATTCTTTTTTAGTCCTAGATGCGAATGACACTTTTTTTCCTCCTTCCTTTTATTTCTTAGTAGATTCTTCCATATAAGCCATTAGCCAAGAAGCAACTTCTTCAGAACGATGGCGTATATGCCCATCAATTACCGTTGCAATTTCTTTTTGAACGACTTCAGGCACCAATTTTTCTAATGTCTCTAAATCATGTTCAACGGGTTGTGGACACTCTTCCTCTGATTCATGATCTAATAATGATATAAAATCTGTCGTATTTAAAAGAACCGTATCGATAAATGCTTCTTCTGCATGATCATACAAAGCTTGCACATGTTCTGATGCAGAATATCCGATCGTTTCTCCAAGTTGAGTTGTTAAATTACAAATATAAACTTTTTTAGCTGATGCTTCGAATACGGTTTGACGAATCTCTTTGACAAGAAGCGTCGGCAAAATACTCGTATACAAACTCCCCGGCCCAAATATTATTAAATCGGCTTTCTGAATTGCCTCAATCGTTTCAGGCAGTGGACGAACTTCTTCTGGTGATAAAAACACACGACGAATTTTACGACCATAGACAGGTATTTTAGATTCTCCTGTTACAATTGTGCCATCTTCCAATTCAGCCTGCAATGTGATTCGTTCATTCGCAGCTGGTAAAACTTTACCTTTCATATTTAAAATATAACTCATTTGCTCAACAGCTCTCGCAAAATCACCCGTAATATTCGTTAACGCCGCCAACATTAAATTACCGAGCGAGTGACCTTCCAAACTTTTAGAACTCGCAAAGCGGTATTGAAACATCTTCTCAATCAACGGCTCCACATCTGATAAAGCAGCCATTACATTCCGAACATCTCCAGGGGGCGGGATATTATACTCATTTAAAAGTTTTCCTGAACTGCCACCATCATCCGCAACCGTTACGACAGCTGTAATGTCAATCGGAAACTTTTTCAATCCCCTTACTAAAGTCGCCAGGCCCGTTCCCCCGCCGAAGATGACAATTCTCTTCATATGCTCATTATAAATCATCGCATTAACGCTTTCTCAAATGAATATCTCGGTGAGTAATTAACGTTGTATATTCTTTCGTAAAACGTTCTCCAAAGTATTCAGCTAATGTGACAGAACGGTGCTGTCCCCCCGTACATCCAAACGCAATGACCACTTGAGATTTGCCTTCATTTTTATATTGGGGAATTAAAAACTTAAAGAGATCCGTTAACTTATCAATCAGTTGCTTCGTTTCTCCCCATTTTAAAACATAGCTAGACACTTCTTGATCTAACCCTGTTTTCTTCTTTAATTCCGGAATATAAAACGGATTTGGTAAAAAGCGTACGTCGAATACAACATCCGCGTCAATTTGCATGCCGTGCTTAAATCCAAAGGACACGAAATTCACGGTAAACAACGTATCGGTCTTCACAGAAAACTCTTCGATAATTTTTTCTCGAAGTTGTCTCGGTAATATCGTCGATGTGTTATAAATCGTTCGAGCTCGTCCACGTAATTCCGACAGTAATTCTCGCTCTTTTTGAATGCCAGTAAGTGGTAAGCCACCTTCTGCCAGTGGATGTGAGCGTCTACTTTCTTTATAACGTCTGACGAGTGTTTCATCGTTCGCATCTAGAAATAAAATTTGCCAAGAGACCCCATACGTTTGCCCGAGATCATCTAATGCGCCGATTAAAGAGTCGAATAAGTTCCCGCCACGTGTATCCATTACCGCCGCAATTCGACGCATTTTATTTTCCGATTTCATCATTAAATCTAAAAAAGTAACGAGTAATTCTGGTGGTAAGTTATCAATACAATAAAACCCCAAATCTTCAAAACTTTGCATTGCGACTGTTTTTCCAGCACCAGACATTCCCGTAATGATAACGAGTTCTACATCGTCACGCATTGTTTTATCTTTAGTCATTTCCCCACTCACCTTTCTTCAGATTGTTGAATTTCTTCTTTTAACAATTTAAATTGCTCTGTATATGTGAATGTTCCGTATTGCATGCCTTTTTGTGAAACCGCGAATAGTAAATTTGTACGGTCTCCTTCTGCCATTGGTAACGTGTGTAAGCTTTCAACTGGATGCCACTCGAGTATACCTTCAACTGTCTCCTCATAAGGTACACCTTCTAAGTCGTGTGCAAGCAACGTAAAAAGCATCCACTCATCTACTACCTTCTTCGTATCTTCCTCTTGAATGACCATCGTATACGTGCCTTTTAAATGTGGCGCAATCGGATTCGTACCTGTTTCTTCTTGGAACTCTCTAATCGCCGCTTCATAAATCGATTCTCCGGGATCTACTTTTCCACCCGGTGCCACATACCAGCCGCGCCGTGGTTTTTTTAATAATAAAACGTTATTTTCTTTAAGGACTAATAAATTTGCAATTCGTTGCATTAGACATCCCCACTTTTTATAATACACTATCTTCTATTATACATACTTCACCTATCATTCGTCATGCGAAAGCTTGAAGAAAAGGTTACAGAAATACAAAAACAGTTGGCTATACTCATACATACTCAGTAGGAAGTTTAAAAAGAAGCGTTAGATGATGAAAGCGAGGGAAGATTTTGACTTAGAAAATCATCACGTAGAAAAAACTACCTCCCGTGACAACCACAGAAGATAGTCAAAAATCATCTATCAAAAGGAGAATCATTGATCAGTTCTTCTGATTCCCCCTTTCGATATTGCATTGTGATTACAATTTTAGTAAATGACTTATGCATTCACTGAAGATTCATCGTTTAACTTTTCGATATACTGCTGAACTGCTTGCGCTGCGATACTTCCATCACCTGTTGCTGTAACAATTTGACGAAGTAATTTCTCACGAACATCTCCAGCTGCATAAATACCAGGTACTTTCGTTTCCATAATGTCATTTGTTTCGACATAGCCATTCTCATCTAAAATGCCTAATTTTTCAAACGGCGCTGTTAATGGAACCATACCGACGTAAACAAACATACCATCTGTTTCAAATGTACGTTGTGATCCATCTTCAGTTGACTCAAGTGTGAGTGAACCAATTTTACCGTCTTTCTCATTCACTTCGACAACATTCGTATTCCAAATAAATTCCATTTTTTCGTTGGCAAATGCACGGTCTTGAAGAATTTTTTGTGCACGCAACTCATCACGGCGGTGAATAACCGTTACTTTGTCTGCAAAACGCGTTAAGTACGCACCTTCTTCAACAGCTGAGTCTCCGCCGCCAACGACCACGATTTCTTTCTGACGGAAGAATGCTCCATCACAAACCGCACAGTAACTTACACCGCGGCCTGTTAGTTCATCTTCTCCTGGAATACCAATTTTTCTATATTCCGCACCTGTTGTAATAATAACTGTACGTGCTTTATACTGTTTTTCGCCGACATGAATTGTTTTATATTCTTTGCTATCTTCAATATCTGTTACGTCACCAAATGCATATTCTGCACCAAATTTACGCGCATGTTCAAACATTTTTGCCGATAAGTCTGGTCCTAAAATATGATCGAATCCTGGATAGTTTTCAATGTCTTCTGTGTTTGCCATTTGTCCACCCGGCGCACCTCTTTCAAGCATTAATGTCGAAAGATTTGCACGCGAAGTGTATACAGCTGCCGTTAAGCCAGCAGGTCCTGCTCCAACAATAATCACATCATAAATTTTTTCTGTAGTCATGTGAATTTCCTCCCTCACAACGTTAACTCTTTCCAAATTTTATAAGATTCAAGGTTGTCGTTCAACTTTCTTGCTTGCTTTGCATTACTTGTTGTCATTTAAATAGGGTAAAAATGCGATGAGTTCATTCACATACTTCGTTAACGTCGGTGTGGAAATGCCGTACTTCTTTGCAATCGCTGTTTTCGTCACACGCTCGTAACGCGCAGATTGAAACATATAATCGACAGCCGCCGCTAATGCTTTAGGGTTTAAAAATGAGTAAGAAGCAACCATGGCTTCTTCACATAATGTAAACCACATTTGAAAAAGATGTGCCGCTTCATAATTCAATGGACTATATGCCTCGTAAAGAAGTTCTGTCGTCTCCAGCGCACGTAAAAATGATTGCTCAAACGTTGTGTCAAGATAAAGCTCTTCTTTTAACACAGTCGCTAAAAACAACTTCTCTTCAGTCGTTAACGCATCTAATTTGATATATCCGGGATGTGATAAAATCTCTTGCTTATGGGCTGATTTCCCAAGCAAAAAGAACCCAAACATTCTTTCACTATGATAGTCATTTTGAATTTTCTCTAGTAAAAATGCACGGTCCTGTTCCACTGAGTCTAATCGAATATCTTGGTTGACATTGCGCCACGGTTCATACCCTTCTTTGGTTGCATCGATTTCTAACAATGTCTGATATGCTTTTCTTGCAATCGATTCATGTCCTGTGAAGTAGGCAGAATGCGCATACCAAAAGTAAAACCCAGCATCGCCATCATACCCCGTTCGCTCCAGCTGTCGGAACAACTTAAAAGCAGCATCATGCTTGCCTACAAGCGCAAATGTCGCACCGAGCTTGTAGCGATGTTCTACTAAGTATGGCTTAATCTTTAATAACAATTCGATAAGCCCTTCCAATTCCGCTTCTTTCTTCTCATAATAATAAAACACCGCAAGATTACAAAGCGCATGTAAATTCCCTTTATTATGCGCTAATACATCATGCAAAATATCATAAGCCTCATTTGACTCTCCGATATAAAAATAAGCTAATGCTAAATTATTATAAGCAGCCCACAGCTCAGGATAGTCTGTAATAATCGCCTCTAATATTTCAACAGCCTTCTTAAACTCTCCAGCTTCCATCAATTTACGCGCCTGTTCTTGCAGTAAGTAAACTTCACTATCTTCCTCTTCAAATAACACGTCATTTTGCTCAACATAATCAATGATTTCTTTCGCTTCATCCATAAATGGACCGTGCTCATCGATTCGTAAATACTTCTCTGCATACCCTTTCGCTTCTAATAATAAATTGAGATGCGCATGAACTTCAGCTAAATAAAAAACAATTTCAGCAATCTCTTCATCGAGTATATGAGCTTCTTGCAAAATTTCTTGTGCTTCCTGAAAACGTCCCTCTTCCATCACTAACACACCATACTGCATCAAAATGAGCGGATCTTCTGGACTCAATTCAGTCGCACGTTTTAAGTATTTATGTGCTTCTTCAAAACGATCACGTTGCATCGATTGTATGGCCTTTTTATAATAAAATTCACCGTCTGGAATAAATGGTATTACTTTCTCACTTTTTGAAACTCGCTTTTTATCCAATCAAATTCCTCCAATACCGTAAGACATCTACGGTAATGTCCTTTTCCAATCATTATTCTTAATATAACATACAGCGCTGATTTTCGTGTGTGCTATTTAGATTCATTTTTTAGTTCAAATGATGCAGATTCCTGTTGTTGTCGCTTTTCCATTTCTTCTTTCGTGTAAATAATTTTTACCGGGTTGCCTCCTGCGAAAGCACCTGCTGGAACGTCGCGATTGACAAGTGTAGCTGCTGAAATAATCGCACCATCTCCAATATGCACACCTGGCAAAATGGTTGTATTCGCACCAACCAAAACGCTCTTTCCGATGATGACATCCCCAATTCGGTACTCATCGATTAAATACTCATGTGCCAATATCGTTGTATTATAACCGATAATTGAATTATCTCCTACACTTATTTTTTCTGGAAACATCACATCGGGCATCACCATTAATGCAAAAGATGTTTTTTCGCCAACTTTCATCTTTAGAAAAGTACGAAACAAGAAGTTTTTAACTGGAATAAGCGGCGTATAGCGAGATAGTTGAATAACAATAAAATTTTTTGCTACTTTCCAAAACGGCACTGTTTTATAAATATGCCAAAGCGAATTCGCATGCCCTTTTGCACGGTATCGCTCGGTTCTTCTCATGTTGTTTCCTCTTTTAAAATCGCGTGTAAATCACTAATATGCTGTAACATATAATCTGGATTATACTTTTCTAAAAAGTCCTCTCCTTTAATCGTCCACGCAACACCAGCCGTTTTCACACCCGCATTTTGTCCGCCTACGATGTCATGGTAATTGTCACCAATCATTAACGCCTCTTCGCGGTCAACATTTAACCGTTCTAAAGCGAGTAGGATCGGTTCTGGATCTGGCTTCACTTTCAACACGTCGTCAAACCCAATGACCGTATCGAAAATATCGCCCACTTCTAATAGCCGAATCCCTTTATGCACCATATGGTTTTTCTTCGTCGAAACAATCGCGATTTTATAGCCTTCTTCTTTTAATTGACGTAACGCTTTTGACACCCCGTCAAATTCTTTTGATAGCGCATCATGATTTGCAACGTTCCACTCACGATACTCACCAATAAGTTGTTCTGTTCTCTTTGGATCGATTAAACTAAATGTTTCATCCAAAGGCGGACCTAAAAACGGTAAAATATCCTCTCTTTTATATTGCTCTGGATAATGTTTATTTAACACGTGTTCGAATGTCTGGATGATTAACTCATTTGTATCTAGTAATGTTCCATCAAAATCAAAAAGTAAAGTTGTAATGTTCTTCGTCAATTTTAACTGCCCCCTGCATTATTTATCTTGATACGTTTTATCTACTTTTTGCACATATCTTCTCACAATAAAGAAGACGACTGCAAAAACAATTGTTAATATCGAAACGACTTGGGCTGCACGTAATGCACCACCGTATAAACTATCTGTACGCATTCCTTCTATGAAGAAACGTCCAATCGAATACCAAGTCAAGTAAAATAAAAACATTTCACCGCGTTTTAAGGCCACACGTCGTAATAATAAAATAATCACAAGCCCTACCAAATTCCACATGGACTCATATAAAAAAGTAGGATGATACGTGACGCCGTCGATTGTCATTTGATTCATAATCCAGTCGGGAATAATCGTCGTTTCTAAAAATTGTTCTGAAACAGGACCACCATGCGCTTCCTGATTCATAAAGTTTCCCCATCTACCAATAATTTGACCGATTAAAATCCCAGGCGCTGCAATATCTGCTGTCTTCCAAAAAGAAACACCACGCATTTTTGTAAATACATACGTCGTTAAAAATGCACCGATTAAAGCACCGTGAATAGCTATGCCACCTTCCCAAATTTTAATGGCATTAATTGGATTGTCTCGATACATTTCCCAAGTGAAAATAACATAATAAATTCGCGCACTCAAAATGGAAATCGGTACTGCCCATATAAGTAAATCCGTTAAGAAGTCCGGATGCATACCACGTTTAACCATCTCGCGTTGTACAACTAGAAATGCGAGTACTATCCCTGTTGCTATTAAAATCCCATACCAACGGATTTCTATACCCCCTAGGGAAAAGGCGACGGGATTAATGGCTAATAAATTCAACATCATGAGTCTGTCTCCTCTTCTGCCCCGTCATGAATCGCTTGTGTGAGTTTCTCAGAAAACTCCTGCGCTGCGTTAACGCCAAGGCTTTTCATACGGAAGTCCATCGCTGCAACTTCAGTGATTACTGATAAGTTACGGCCAGGACGAACAGGTACAACGAGCTTCGTTAACTCTGTATCCATAATTTTAATCGTATTCTCATCTAAACCAAGCCGGTCATATGCTTTGTCTTGATCCCATAATTCTAAGTCAACGACAAGTAAAATTCGCTTATCTTTTTTCACCGCACTTGCTCCGAATAAAGTCATCATGTCAATAACGCCAACTCCGCGAATTTCCATCATATGCTCAATCAATTTCGGAGAGCTTCCAATGAGAACGTTTTTAGCAACTTCACGAATTTCAACAAGATCATCTGCAACGAGACGATGCCCACGTTTTACAAGTTCAAGAGCTGTCTCACTCTTTCCGACCCCACTTTTCCCTGTAATTAACACACCAATTCCGTACACATCAACAAGGACTCCGTGAAGTGTCGTCATCGGTGCCAACTGGCCTTCTAAATAATTCGTTAACATGCCAGAAAAACGTGTCGTTGGAATATCTGTTTTAAAGACAGGAAGCCCTTTTTTGTTTGCTACTTCAATTAACTCTTCAGGTACTTCCATTCCATGCGAGACAATGATCGCTGGTGTATTATCTGTACAAAGCTTTTCCATACGGTCCATTCTTTCTTCATTTGTTAAAGACGCAAAGAATGATAGCTCTGTCTTTCCAAGTAACTGGACACGTTCCGATGCATAAAATCTAAAATAACCAGCAATTTCTAATCCTGGTCTTGAAATATCACTTTTACTAATCGTTCTTTGTAAACCTGCTTGTCCAGCACATAATTCAAGTTCTAATTCATGTTGAATATCTTCAATCGTTACAATTGCCATCCATATACCTACCTTTACAAGTTATTCTCTTTAATATAATTCATCTTAACATAATTCTGAAAGAAGACTGCTTGAGAAAACATAAGAACAATTCATATACTTTTCCCGAACTTAAACGGATTCACTCCTTATTCTTCAATTAACGTGAAGAAAGGAGCAACTCAATTCGCAGCTGAATGCTCATTGAATGCTCCTTTTAAACTGGGGATAAATGAATATACGTAGTTGCTCATACGCTTCATACTTTTGTAAATCGTTTACTTACACATTATATCGAACGAGAACGGTACCCGTCTTTGCCTTCCCAACGAGGTTGAGCTTGGTTTTTTGGTCAGGTACTTCTTTATAGAAGTGAATCGTTCTTTGAAACAATTGCTCTTGTTCAGTCAACCGTTCAACATCTTTTAACCCTAAATCTAACTTTCCAATATTCGATGAAAGTTCTCCAGAAATTGAAATCGTCGATGGAATATACAACTCAACAGAGCCACTTACTGTTTTCGCTTCAATTTTCTTCACTTCTTCACTCGTCGTTGTCACAACAACTGCACCATTTAACGACTGGGCGTCAACTTCTTGTAACTCTCCGTCAATATACACACGACCATTTAACGTTTCAGCTTCGATCGATTCACTTATCATGTCGTTAAATTGGATGGCGCCGTTTGTAGTTTTCACTTGGATCTGTTGCACATTCAACTGCTTCGCTTTTAATGCGCCGTTCGTTAATCGTGCATCGAATTTTTTATATTGACGATTTGGTACATATAAATCGAGATCGACTTGGCCAATTTTCACTTCGCTCTCTACTTTAAACAAACCATTTTCATTTGTGACAGAAATTTTTTCGAGAATCTCTTTCTTCGCTTCTTCTTCTCCTGCCTCTTTATGATAAGCTTTTACTGTAAATTCTGCTCTAATTTCTTCATCATTACTTGGATGTACCGTAATCTTCCCAGTTGGAATTGTAAGCGATACCTTCTCGATTCCTTCAATATCTTCAGTGACCGCATGGTTGAAAACAAAAGACTTTCCAAACGGTGCTTCTAAATCCATTTCCTTCACTTTTTCCACTGTCGTTTGCATAAACTGCATAAAGCGATCGCCGACCATCGTAAAGTCTCTTCGTAAATCATCGAGAAAATCATCAATCCCTGGCTCTTCTCTTTCAGTGGAATCATCTTGCTTGTCTGTTGTCTTTTTGTGTTCGGGTACTTCTTTCAACTGTCTTTCTTCATGACTTTTTGCTTCTGGTTTAAGCTTTGTTGATTGTGATGGCTCCTGAGGTACTTCTTCCTGTTCACCTGGTTTCCCATCATCCGACTGCAAATTCTCCAATAGTGTTAAGGCTTCGTCCATTGAAATCGTGCCGTTCTCTAACATTTGTAAAATACGTTTTCTTTGCGCTTGCATTATTTTTCCTCCTCATATCAAGTCTTTTCATGTCGTTAGTATATATACGACTGAAGGAAGATAAAGTTTCATTCACTTATTTTTTCCGCATCTTCTATTCGTTCTTTCATGCGCTTTTCATCGCGTTCTAAAATCGGTTTTAAATATTTTCCCGTATAAGACTTCTCAGCTTTCGCAATTTCTTCCGGCGTGCCTGTTGCGATAATTTTCCCGCCTTTATCTCCACCTTCAGGACCAAGGTCAATAATATGATCGACTGTTTTAATGACGTCCAAGTTATGTTCGATTACTAATACAGTATTCCCTTTTTCAACTAATCGCTCTAATACCCCTAGTAACCTCGCAATATCATGCGTGTGAAGACCTGTTGTTGGTTCATCTAAAATATAAATCGATTTTCCGTTTGACCGTTTATGAAGTTCTGACGCAAGCTTTACTCTTTGTGCTTCACCGCCTGATAAAGTTGTCGCTGGTTGCCCTAATTTCACATACCCTAATCCAACATCTTCAATCGTTTGGAGTTTTCGTCTAATGCGCGGGATGTTTTCAAAAAAGCCCAGCGCGTCTTCTACGGTCATGTCGAGCACGTCTGCAATATTCTTCCCTTTATAACGAACTTCTAATGTTTCACGGTTATACCGTTTCCCGTAGCAAATCTCACAAGGTACATAAACGTCTGGCAAAAAGTGCATTTCAATTTTAATAATTCCGTCCCCACGACAAGCTTCACATCTGCCGCCTTTTACGTTAAAACTAAAACGTCCTTTTTTATAGCCGCGCACTTTTGCCTCATTTGTCGAAGCGAAGACATCCCGCACATCATCAAACATACTCGTATACGTGGCCGGATTCGATCTTGGCGTTCGCCCAATTGGAGACTGGTCAATTTCAATTACTTTTTCAAGTTCTTCTAATCCTGTAATGGATGTATGTTTTCCGGGAAGAGTTTTTGCACGATTTAATTGTTGTGCCAATGTTTTATAAAGGACTTCATTCACAAGTGTACTCTTCCCAGAACCTGAGACGCCTGTTACCGCTATAAATTGGCCGAGTGGAAGATCGACATTCACTTTCTTTAAGTTGTTTTCAGCTGCGCCTTTAATCGTAATTTTCCGGCCATCTGAAGGACGTCTTTCTCTTGGCAGTGGAATAAACTTCTTGCCGCTTAAATAAGCCCCTGTTAAAGACTCTTTATCATTCATCACTTCTTGCGGTGTACCTGCTGAAACCACTTCGCCGCCCTCTGCACCTGCCCCGGGTCCCATATCGATTAAATGATCCGCCGCAAGCATCGTATCTTCATCATGCTCGACAACAATGAGCGTATTGCCGATATCACGCATACTTTTTAATGTCGCGATAAGTCGGTCATTATCACGTTGATGAAGACCAATGGAAGGTTCGTCTAAAATGTATAAGACACCTGTCAGCCTTGAACCAATCTGAGTTGCTAGGCGAATACGCTGCGCTTCACCACCTGACAGCGTGCCAGCTGATCTGGATAAGGTTAAATAATCCAAACCAACATTAATGAGAAAACCAATTCGCTCTTCAATTTCTCTTAATATCAATGAAGCAATTTGTTGATCCTTTTCAGACAGCGTTAGATTTCTAAAGAAAGCATCTGTTTCTACAATCGAACGTTCTGTCACTTGTCCAATATGCACGTCATTCACTTTCACAGCGAGTGACTCTTCTTTTAAACGGTATCCTTTACATGTTGGACAATTTCTTACAGCCATATACTTCTCCATTTGGTCACGTACATAATCTGAAGCTGTTTCGTGAAAACGTCTCGCTACATTAGACATAACGCCTTCAAAATAAATCTCACTATCTCTCGTTCCACCAAACTCATTTGTAAAACGGAAGTGAATTTTATCATTCCCCGAGCCATATAAAATTTTATCTAGTTGATCATCTGGTATTTCACTGACTGGCACGTCCATTGGAATGTCATAGTATTCCGCAACCGTTCGGAGTAACTCTGGATAGTACTGTGAACTAGTCGGTTCCCACGGCACAACCGCATGTTCTGTAAGCGTTAATGTCTCATCTGGAATAACAAGTTTCGGATCTACCTCTAATTTTGTCCCAAGTCCATCACATTCTCCACACGCGCCAAATGGACTGTTAAATGAAAACATACGCGGCTCTAATTCACCAATCGAAAAACCACAAATCGGGCAAGCATGATGTTCGCTAAATAATATTTCATCCCCATCAATCACATCGATTAAAACCGTCCCGTCCGCTAAACGAAGCGCAGATTCTAATGAATCACTTAATCGCCCTGCAACATCATCTTTCATGACAATGCGGTCGATAACAACTTCAATATTATGTTTTTTATTTTTATTTAATTCAATCTCGTCATCTAAATCATACGTCTCTCCATTAACACGAACACGCACGTATCCTTCTTTTTTAATTTCTTCAAACAGTTTTACATGCGCACCTTTACGTCCTTTTACAATCGGCGCTAACACTTGAAGACGCGTTCTTTCGGGTAACTCCATCATACGATCAACCATTTGTTCAATCGTTTGTGACGTAATTTCAATCCCGTGTTTTGGACAAATCGGCTTTCCAATACGCGCATATAATAAACGTAAATAGTCATAAATCTCTGTCACCGTACCAACCGTTGATCGTGGATTTCGACTCGTTGTTTTTTGGTCAATCGAAATCGCTGGTGACAATCCTTCAATTACATCCACATCTGGTTTATCCATTTGCCCTAAAAATTGACGCGCATAAGCAGATAACGATTCAACATAACGACGTTGACCTTCTGCATAAATCGTATCAAATGCAAGAGATGATTTTCCAGATCCTGAAAGCCCCGTCACAACGACGAGCTCATCACGTGGAATGTTCACATCTATATTCTTCAAGTTATGCGCTCTCGCACCTTGAATGACAATCTCCTTATTTTTCATCACGTTTCTACCTTTCTGCTTTCAATTCTAAAATGGCATCTCTTAACTCTGCCGCAAGCTCAAATTGTAAATCCCTCGCTGCTTCTTTCATTTCTTTTTCTAGAACCGACAACATCGATTCTTTTTCTTTCTTCGTTAATTTCTTACCATGTGTAATTTTCTCTAAATAAGTTTCTCTTTCTTCAGCGACTTCTGTTGCGCGAATCACTTCATGGATTTCTTTTTGTATTGTCGTCGGTGTAATACCATGCTTTTCGTTATAGGCCATTTGAATTTCACGACGTCTTGTTGTTTCACTAATCGCTTTTTCCATAGAATCAGTCATTCGATCTGCATACATAATGACATGTCCATTTGAATTTCGTGCCGCCCGTCCAATCGTTTGAATTAACGCACGTTCTGAACGTAAGAAACCTTCTTTATCTGCATCTAAAATGGTGACAAGGGATACTTCCGGAATATCAATTCCCTCTCTTAATAAGTTAATCCCGACAAGGACATCATAAGTGCCTAAACGTAACTCGCGTATAATCTCGATTCTTTCTAACGTCTTCACTTCAGAATGGAGATACTGCACTTTTATACCAATTTCTTTCAAATAATCAGTCAAATCTTCAGACATCTTCTTCGTTAACGTTGTAATTAACACACGTTCATTTCTCTCAATACGACGGTTAATTTCTTCTAGTAAATCATCTATTTGTCCGTCAATTGGTCTTACATCAATTGTCGGATCTAATAAGCCGGTTGGACGAATAATTTGTTCGATCATCTTCGGTGTATGTTCAATTTCGTAAGGGCCTGGTGTTGCTGACGTGTAAATCGCTTGACGAATCCGTTTCTCAAACTCTTCAAATCGAAGCGGACGGTTATCAAGCGCCGACGGTAGACGGAATCCATGATCGACAAGCACTTGCTTTCTAGCTTGGTCTCCGTTAAACATCCCGCGTACTTGCGGCAAAGTGACGTGACTTTCATCAACAACGAGAAGAAAATCATCTGGAAAATAATCCATTAACGTATACGGTGCTGCACCTGGTGGCCGTAATGTTAAATGTCTTGAATAATTTTCGATTCCAGAGCAAAAGCCCATTTCTTTCATCATTTCTAAATCATAGCGTGTGCGTTGTTCCAAACGTTGTGCTTCTAATAATTTATCTTCACTTTTTAAGTGCGTTAAACGTTCTTCTAACTCAACTTCAATATTTTTAATCGCCTTTTGCATCTTCTCCTCGCCTGTAACGAAGTGAGATGCCGGGAAAATCGCAACATGTTCGCGGTCTCCAATAATTTCTCCCGTGAGCGTATCGACTTCTCGTATACGGTCAATTTCATCACCAAAAAATTCAATCCGCATACAATGCTCGTCACGTGATGCAGGAAAGATTTCCACAACATCCCCGCGCACACGGAATGTCCCACGCGTAAAATTCAAATCATTACGTGCATACTGAATGCCGACAAATTGACGGAGTAACTCATCGCGCCCAATTTCCATGCCTTTTCGAATTGAAACGACCATGTCCCGGTACTCTTTCGGCGAACCGAGGCCATAAATACAAGAAACAGATGCTACAATTAACACATCATTTCTTTCAAACAAAGATGATGTTGCCGAGTGACGTAATTTATCAATTTCATCGTTAATGCTGGCATCTTTTTCGATATACGTATCTGTATGCGCTACGTATGCTTCAGGCTGAAAATAGTCATAATAACTAACAAAATATTCAACCGCGTTATTTGGAAAAAAATCTTTAAATTCACTATATAATTGACCTGCTAATGTTTTATTATGTGCCATGACTAAAGTTGGCTTATTAATTTCTTTAACAACATTGGACACTGTAAATGTCTTTCCAGTTCCTGTTGCACCTAATAAAGTTTGATGTCTCTCTCCTTTGTTTACCCCATTGATCAACTGTTTAATCGCTGCTGGTTGGTCCCCTGCTGGAGCATACGGAGCTTTCAAATCAAATTTTTCCACGGCTGTCCCTCCTAAGGATGAGTAATTTCAGCTTATCATATTGAATGAATAAAAACGACAAAAAGGGAACGTACGTTTTAAAATGTATAAGAAAATCATCACTTTCATCTGTTCCCTATTTTTCATAAAATGGAACATAAAAAAACGCTGCCAATCGATAGCAGCGTTTCTTTTCATTTTGCTTCTTTAAATTTCATTAATTGTTTTGCATAATGTCTAAATTTCTTTTCATCTCGTTTGTCTAATGCATCATCGACTAGCTTTCCAATTCTTTCTCTCGTCTGTTCGCGGTGAATACAATTCAGAAACATATCCATGTAAATTTCATTCAACATCTTTTCAGCATGTAGTGTCGAACTGTTCCCTTTGACAGCCTTCATAAATTCAACATTTGAATATTTCTTCTCCATTTCACTCACCCCTGATGCCTTTTCATTATTATATAAACACCACAGGTGAATTGCAAGCGTTTTTTGAATTTTCCATTTAATTTTCGGGTGAATAAACTTCATAACTACTTTCAATATTTGGGTATCCAAACAAAATCGATTTCAATTCTAGGCGGACGCTTTCGATAGCGCGCCGCCTTCCATTTCAATCAACTGAAATGACTTCTTTTAAAACACGAATCCTTCATATAAAACTTTTATAGAACGTTCACTTTATTTATTGAAAAATGCAATTTTAAAATTGAATAAAACGAATCACTTACTTTTTCTTCGTCGATCGAATGGTAATTTCTGAAACAATGACCATCACTACTAATAGTAAGCCTACCGTTGGTGATAGGCCAAAAGCAATGATTCCCACTATAAAGACTAAACCTGCTTGGATCCATTGAACCGCTCGAACGACTTGTCGAATCGCTTGTTCACGAAAAACTTGGGGTTCTGGAAACAACATGTCCATTCGAAATTCATCACTTGAACGAAGCGCATAAATTAATTGAAGCGAAGATGCAAATGCCAAAGCCCCGACTAAAATCAGTATCGCCACTGGAATTGATATAAAATACGTCCCAACCATCGAAATGACTGTTAAACGAACCCACAACCAAAACGTATCATCCGTTCGTATAAACGTCCGTTTAATGAGAAATGATTGTGAAACAGTTTCTCCAAATTTTGGGCGTTGCATAAAGAAACTCAGCCATCTTCTTCGACTCACAGCGCCTTTTAAATGCGGCACATCTGTAAAGTAATTGGCGAACCGATAAAAACGCATCATGCGGTTTTGTTCCAATGCAATAAAATGCTCATATGGAAATGGTTTTTGCTCCTTCTGTTTATACCAATAAGCCGTGTAAACACCTAATACAATCGCTGGGATTACAATGAAATATAAATAAGGACTTAACCATAAATAGATAAATGACGCAGCGATAATAAACCGAACGCATCGATCTCGCCAAATACCTTGTCCACTTCGCGCAAAATGAACCGAAAACTCGGTTTCCACGAAAATCCATTTCAGTACAACTATAAAAGCAACCAACCATAATAAAACAGTCGTGGAAGCTGTATTTGTAGTCGAAAGAAGTGGTAAAGCAACAATATATAAAATAATCGGCAGTGGTATTTGTGAAAACAGCGACCACCGTAAAGCTCTCTTCACATAATGTGGGAGGTGTTTTTCAAGTGGTAAGAAAAATACCAAATCCGCTGGTTTTAACAGTGTCACAGGTGCTGAAAACACGAGCGCACCACCAATGACAACCGCTGCTAAAATCGCTGCTGGGAAGTCTGTCGATATTTCCTTTAACCATTCACTATACGCATAGCCTACCGCGCCAATGGCAAAAACAAGGACAATCGCCAAATGCCCTGTGAAAATATATTGCATATACTTTTGAACTTCACGCATATAATGATAAAAGCGTTTTCCCCAAATACTTTTTAAATCATTCATGTGAATCGTCCTCAGTCATCGCAATATACAAATCATCGAGAGATGCCTTTTCCTTACCAAATGCCGACCTTAACTCATCCATCGTTCCCTGGGCACGAACCTGTCCTTCATGAAGTAAAATAATGCGGTCACAATATTTCTCAGCTGTCGATAATATATGTGTAGACATTAAAATCGACGCACCTTCTTTTTTTCGTACTTCCATTTGCGTTAACAAGGACTGAATCCCAATCGGGTCTAACCCAACAAATGGCTCATCGATAATATAAAGCGATGGATTCACAAGAAACGCACACATAATCATCACTTTTTGACGCATCCCTTTTGAGAAATGCGCTGGAAACCAACGAAGTCGTTTCTCCATCATAAATTCTTTTAGTAAAACCTCCGACCGCGCTTCAAACGTCGCTTGATCAAGCCCGTAAGCCATCGCAGTTAATTCCAAATGTTCTTGTAAGGTTAACTCTTCATAAAGAATCGGTGTTTCAGGAATATATGAAAAGGATTGACGATACCGCTCGGGGTCTTCCTGAAAGTTGACCCCATTCACTTGAATATCTCCACTATGCGGACTCATCAAACCAATAATATGTTTAATCGTTGTACTTTTTCCTGCACCGTTTAATCCAATTAGTCCAACGAGTTCGCCTTCTTTAATTTCAAATGATAAGTCATGCAAAACAGGTCTACGCGTATAACCACCCGTCACACGATCTAACTTTACAATTGACATAGTCATCCTCCATTCTTCTCTTTATCCTACCAAAATTACAAGGAAAATACTTTCTTTTCAACATTATTCCTTATAGATAATATGCTACAATAAATGAAATCATGAAAGGAAGTGCTGAAATGGGAAGTTGTATTTTCTGTCAAATTATTGAAGGGTCTATCCCGAGTGCTAAAATCTATGAAGATGAGCATGTCTATGCATTTATGGACATTATGCCCGTAACCAAAGGACATGTACTGCTTATTCCGAAAAAACACGTAGAAAACATTTATGATTTTACAGAAGAAGATGCTGCAAACTTTTTTGCTGCAGCGCCTAAAATTGCAAACGCTTTAAAAGATGAGTTTATACCAGTTGGGATGAACTTACTTCAAAATAACGGCGCGGCAGCGGGACAAACTGTTTTCCACTATCACTTACATTTTATTCCACGTTATGATGAAACAGACGGCTTTGATTTAGCAAAATGGGAATCTAAACAAGACGAGTTTACGCCAGAAAAAGTACAAGAACTTGCAGCAACGCTCCGTGGAAAAATTAGCCAATAACTTTTCTCCTAAAAGTAATAACTTTCATTTGCGCCTTGCCACAATGCGTGGTTTAATGAAATTAGTAACAGATTTGCTAATCATCGAAAAGAAAGAGGTGCACCCAACATGAAAGCATCAACTTTTTTCTTAGGACTTACAACTGGCTCAATTGCTGCGGCAGTTACAGTACTTTATTCTACACCGAAATCTGGAAATGAGATGAGACAATCGCTTAAAATGACCCGTTCAGATTGGAGAGAAGCTTTTCAAGAACTAAAGTTAAAAACCAACCAACTGACGGATTCTATCTCAAACCTTTCAACGGAACAACTGCCAATTGCAGTCAATCGTTTTAAAAAGTCAGTAGATCAGTTAAAAGATCCAACTGAACAAACACAAAAAAGATTTGAAGAAGAACTCATTGCTATTCAAGAATCTCTTGAGAAATTAGAACAATCCGTTTTATCCGAGTCTAGATCGTAGTATAAAAGGTTGCCCTTTTCATAAAGGGTAACCTTTTTCTTTTAACTAATAAACTTTTCATTAAACAGTTCATTTGTCATCATTTTACGGTAAATAAAATTATTTTCCACAAAAAATATTTTCAAAAACCAAAACACCCTCAACCTTCCTTAGCCTTATTCCTATCGCTTTCTCGAGCCTTTCAAACAACCGAAATAGTATTCGAATATTGACTCCGATTAAAAATTTCTTCAATTCGGACTTCTTTCTCTTTTGTTTTCTTGCTATAATAAGGAAAATTGTTTTTTAGAAAGCAGGTGCTATTATGTCAAAAGACAACTATTCACTAAAAGATGCGATGATTTACACGCAACGCATCGCTCAATTATCAAAAGCATTATGGAAAGCTGTAGAAAAAGATTGGCAACAATGGATTAAACCTTATAATTTGAATATTAATGAACATCATATTTTATGGATTTCTTACCATCTTCAAGGCGCAACAATTTCAGACATCGCAAATTTTGGGGTTATGCACGTTTCAACTGCCTTTAACTTTTCAAAAAAGTTAGAAGAACGCGGTTACCTTCATTTTTATAAAAAGGAAGATGACCGACGAAATACATATGTAAACGTAACAGACGTAGGAGAGGAACTTATTTTACAAATGAACGAAAGCTATTACAATACAGAGCACGGTGTATTAGATGGTTCCCTTCCAATTAAAGAACTGTACGGAAAGTTTCCTGAATTTCTAGAAGTGATGTCTGTCGTTAGAAATATTTACGGAGATGACTTCATGGAAATCTTTGAGCGTGGGTTTGAAAATCTCGACAAAACGATTCAAGAAAATGATGAGCATTTAAGTTCCATTAAAATCACCGAAGCTGAATCACTATCATAAGCATTTAAAATTCCATTTCACATGGGATTCTGTTATTATTATAAGTAGATAACTATAAGGGGGGCACAAAACTTGGTCCTTGTCATTACAGTATTATTTTCATTGTTTTATTTGTATCAAATCAACAGAATGACATATACACTTTGTGAATCAAGGGAGATCCCCGAAGAAAAGCAACCAAAAATATACGGAACGGTTAATATTCTCGTGACGATATTAATTTTATCATTCTTTGTTGAAGTCTTTCTAGCTGCCTAATACAGACAAAAGTCCATCCTCCCAATTACGGGAAAATGGACTTTTTTCATTTTCTAATTCATCTTAATACAGATAAGCTGCGCCAACGATGATGAGCAAGATAAACAATACAACAATCAACGCAAAACCAGAACCTGCTGTTTCTCTGTAATGTCCGCTCATTGGAGCACCCCCTCTCTCTTCTGTATCCTATGCGGGTATGTTTTAAAGTGATAGGCAAATCACCATAATCGACTTGTCATTTCATGTTGAAGCGTATGAAATAAGTAAGTTGCTCATTTAAAAAAGTCGTCATGAGCGTTTCAACTCATAACGACTTTTATGCTTATTCAAATGTTGGCTTATAAAACGCACGATTTTCTAAGGGGAAAATTCTTTCTGTAAACTCGCCAGGCTTTGCTTGTCCAAGCGCACGATTCAACATATTCATTTTCGCATCGATATTATCAATATAATGAAGCATTTCCGCTTCTTTTAACATCGGACGTTTCGGGCTGCCCCACTCTTCTTTTCCGTGATGGCTTAACACCATATGCTTCAATAACATAACTTCTTCCCCGTCAATTTCTAATTCCTGCGCAGCCATTTCAATTTCATTCACCATAATGGTAATGTGACCAAGTAAATTTCCTTCTATTGTGTATTGCGTACCAATTGGACCTGATAGCTCAACCACTTTTCCAATATCATGTAAAATAATGCCTGCGTAAAGTAAATCTTTATTCAACGTAGGATATAAATCTGCAATCGCTTTTCCTAATTTCAACATGGATACGACATGATCGATTAGCCCTGATACATAATCATGGTGATTTCTCGTTGCAGCAGGATACGTTTTAAAAGCCGCTTCATGTTTTTTCAATAAATGACGCGTAATACGTTGAATGCTCGGGTTTTCCATCTCAAAGAAGAATGCCATTAATTCTTCGAATAGCTCTTCTTTACTTTTTTCAGAAGACGGTACTAAGTCAGCGATTGTAACGCCTTCTTCTTCTCGCGCAGGACGGATACTTTTAATGCGGATTTGGTTTTTCCCGCGATACTCATGAATATCTCCGCCAACTCTTACAATTGTTCCAGCACGATACGTTTCCACATGGGCTTCGGTTGTCTCCCATAGTTTTGCCTCTAAATCACCACTTTTGTCTTGTAAAAAGACCGTCATAAATGGACTGCCTTTTGTCGTAACGCCAGTTGTTGCTTGTTTAATCATTAAATATAAATCAACCGTTTCTCCTACTTGATAATCGAATAGTCTTTTCATTATACATTCGCTCCTTGGTTGTTTCTGATTGTAGAAACCTTTATAGTTGTTGCTTCATGCCAATTATTTTTCATCGATTCCTGGCAAGTAAAGTAAATAAATTGGTGCGTCGTAAATCCGTCAATAATATGACTCATATGCGAAAGTCGCTGCTCATCAAAGTGAACGAATGGGTCGTCCATCATAATTGGAAAAGGCGCTGTCTCTACAATCGATGCTGCCAGTGCCAATCGTAATGAAATATACGCTTGTTCTTTCGTCGCTTGACTTAGCTCAATAATTGGAAAGCGCATACCACTTTTTGAGACGACTTCGAAATACCCTTCCTCAGTCATGATCATCGCGTCATATCGGCCATTTGTTAATCGATTAAATAATCGCTCGGCTTCTTTTAACACAGCCGGAAATTTCTTTTCTTTCAAATCATTCATCATTTGTTGAATTGCAGAAGCGAGTGCTTTTTTAGCTGCCCATTTTTTTGCTAATGCTATAAACTGGGCACGCGCCATTTCAAACTGCTGCTGTAACTGACTCGATGCTTCATCAGATAATAACGCATTCGTTTGATTTAATAATATCGCTTTTTCTTCTACTAAAACTTTTTGCTGTTGATTGAGCGTCGCCATGCTTTCTTTTATCTCTTCCATCATATTTTCAAATTGCTCATCCGTCAATGATAGATCGATCGCTGGTTGACCAATTAGTTGTGCCGCGAGTTCCTCCAACTGCCGGTCAATGCGTAATTTTTCTTGTTCTATTTGATGCGCATGATAATATGCTTCTTCCGTCTCTACTGCTGTTTCTTTAAATAACCGTTCAATTTGTTCTTGCAGTAGTGTCGTGAGCGCTTCTTTTTCCTTCAATTCTTTTTCTAATTGTTGCTTTTTTTCTATAGCCGTTTGTTGTTGCCTGGCTTTCGTTGTCATTATTTTATATTCTTTTCGAACCCATTCATAAAGTGCTTCTTTCGGAACTGCTTGCTGCAATGCTTGTTCCACTTCTTCGTGTTTTTGCTGAATGTCTATAGATAGTTGTTGATAGCGCTCTTCAGTATGTCCCAATTGTCGCATCACTTCTTGAAGCGCTCGAATCATCCGAAATAACTCTGGAATAATTGTCGCAGATGGCAATCCGTCAATTCCATACTGTGCGAGAAACGACTGTAAAGACCATTCCGTTTGATGAATTTTCTCTTCAATCTCTCGAGCAGAAGTTGCCAAATTCCGACTATCCATCTCTATGTTTCCGTGGCGTTCTTCATGATTTTCTTTTTCTTCGTCATACAAACGCACCCGTTCAAAGACTGCCTCCATCTCGGATTCTTGGCCTTCATAATGCGTTAAAAGTTGTTTCGCCTTCTTTACTTGCTCATTCGTTTTTTGTCTCTTACTCCATACAAAAGCGGCGAAAGCACCAAGCACAGCAATGAACAAAATGCCGTACTGCTTTGAAAGTATGCCATATCCCGCAATGAGTAACATAAACGCAAGCAACGAAAATAAAATGGTTTTAAAGTTATTTTCTTGCTGATCGTGAATCATTACATAGGCCTTTGCTTCTGCTAATTGTTGACGTATTTTGGGCCATTGTTCGGCTTGTTGCATGTCTTTTTCAGAGGGTTTTGTGACATACTGTTTTCGCTCTTCCATCCGCGCGATTTCTTCTTGTAACTCAGCTTGCTTTCGTTCGATAATGTCAATTTCACGATGGAAATCCTTTAAACTTTCTAACAGCTCATACAACTCTTCTTCTTTTCGAATCGACACATCTGCCGTTAACAACTCCGTACCTTCTTCATCCATCTGAATCCCAAGACGTACACGTAGTTGATTTTCTTGTTCAATTAGCTGTTCACGATCCATTTTTAATGACGCTAGCGCTGACAATGAACGATGCCATTCCGATTCCCGTTCGATAAATTGTTCTAATGTCAGTAGCTTTTCTTGATCTGCTCGTTCGTCTAAAAGATGTTCAACTTGTTTCACTTCTTCTTGAATTCTGACCGTTGTCGCTTGCACTTCGTCTAACTGTCTAACGATAGACTCATAACGTTGAATGCCATCTGCTGGAAAATGCGTATCTGCTAATGTAATCAGTCGTTCTTGAAGGACTGCTCTTTTTTGTTGAAGAGGCAGCTGTTGCCTTTCTATCGCTAATGTACGGAGGTTCTTTTCATAAGCTTCTTTCTCTAGATGAATCGTTCCTAGCTGTCCTTCCACTTCTTTCAGCCGTTCAACTGCAGGTGCGTATTGATCGGATTTTCTCACTTCTTCTTGAAGCGCATCTTCTAATTTTCGCAGCTCTGTTAATTTTTTATTCAACTCAGGATTGCGACCACTTTTCTTAAATAAACCGTCCATTTCCTTTTCCATAGACGCTTCAACTTGAAGTAAATGATCGACCCCTGTTGTTCCTGATGCAAGTAACGTACGACTCAGTTCTTGTTCATTCATTTTCTCAAAACCTTGAAGTTGTAAGAGTGAAAATGAAAAGATTGATTCAAAAGAAGCGCGGTCATATTGTCGTAACAGCTTGTTTAACGCCTCTTGTTCGCCTACTTCTCCATTTTCAAAATAAACTTTTACATCGCCTGCTGACTTTCCCCGGACTCTCTCAACAATACACTTTCCATAAACGGGATCATGGAGGTGAATTTGTCCACCGTATCGCCCACCAGACTTTGGTTCATAACGGAGGCGTGTGCTATTACGAGAAGGAAAACCAAATAAAACATGTAAAATAAATTGCTGAATCGTCGTTTTTCCTGATTCATTATGCCCGTAAAGTACATTGATGCCCGGATCTAATTCAATGATGAGATTATCATGTTTCCCAAACCCATAGATAACAAGTTTTTCAATTTTCATCTTTTCACCCCCGCTCGATTAATTCAGTCATCAAATTTCTCTTTACTTCTGTTTGAATCGCTTCAAAATCTTCGTTTGTTAATCGCTCTAAATAAGGAATGCTTCGCGTATGTTGATAGACATCTTGTAGGACGTCTTCCCATTGCTCAGTTGTCCACTGCTCCATCGTGTCAAAGACAGGGTTCATCATTGACTGAATCGCATCATTTGTTTTCAATGAATGTGCATAGGTTAACTCATTTACCCATATAAACGGCGATTTCTTTTGCATCACTTCTCGTAAAACGCTGAGCCATTCTTCTCGGTTTGATTGGCGAAAGAGTGCAGCAGCTTGCTCATCAATATCAACCATTTCTAATGCTACAATCGCCGCTACATGATGTTTCGCTTGATAATGACTGAGGGCTTCCTCACAAATAGCCAACCAATCACCGGCATGCTCAACCCCTGCACAAGAAATTGAAAGCGTATCGAAAACAATCGAAGACGCAGGGACAAATTGACGCGTCGCCTTGCCGTTTTCAATCGTCACTTCATAAAAGCCTTTCATACCTTGCTCATTTCGATGACGTCCTTGTAAATTTCCTGGATACACGATTGGTGGATTTTCATGAAGCGCTTGTCTTTTATGAATATGTCCAAGTGCCCAGTAATGGTAACGCTTCGCAAGTAGCGCTTCTTTTGTAAACGGCGCGTAAACCGCGTGCGACTCATCACCTTCCACGCTCCCATGTAATAAACCGATATGAATTCCATCTGTTTCTGCAACCGGATACGCATCAATCATCGACTCTCTCACATGGCGTTCTGGATAACTAAATCCAAAAATATTCACTGTTTCTCCGCGCACGGTTATTCTTTTCCGCACGACTTCTTCCCTAAAAACCGTCACATTTTCAGGCAAATCAAACCGTGTCCACGTTCCTTTTAAATGATCGTGGTTTCCGTAGGATAAGAAAACAGGAATTTCTGCTTCTGCTAGTGCTTCCATTCCTTCTTGAAATTTCAACTGCGCGCGTAAACTTCGATGCGCTCCGTCATAAATATCGCCAACAATGACGATAAAATCAGGTTTCGTTTCTAGCGCATATTGAATAAACGTTGAAAAAGCTTGAAATGTACTTTCCCTCAACTCCGCCAACTTTTCTTCTGGAAAATGAGTCACTCCTTTAAACGGCGTATCTAAATGCAAGTCTGCCGTATGTAAAAAACGAACATCCACGCTAACTCCCTCCACTCACCAAACGAATATTTGTTCTTATTTTATCATATTGTCATGCTTTCCGGTAATGTATTTTGAAAAAATATGCATTCAAAAATCCACGACTCGCATAAAAACAATCTATGCAAATCGTGGATCTTGTGGATTTTATGAATAGACCTTGCAAACAGTCGCTATCTATTCTTTCCCTAACTGAATCGCTTTCTTAATATCTTTTAATGAACGAGAAGGACCGTACATCAGCACGCCACCTTTATAAACTCTTGCCCCAAACCAACCGAGTAGAAAAATTGTAAATAACATAATTCCAATCGAAAGAAGTGGCTCCCATAAAGGTAAATCGAGCATCCCCACACGTAAAAACATAACAAGCGGTGTAAAGAATGGGATGAATGATGTGTATTTTATATAAGCCAAATCTGGATTGCCAATGCCTGACATCGCTAAAAAGAAAGCGATAATGACTAAAAATGTCATCGGTAAAATCACTTGATTCACATCTTCTACACGACTCACAAGCGAACCTAATAATCCTGCCAATGTAGCATATAAAAAATAACCGAGTAAGAAAAATACAATCGCATAAATAATCGTTGTCATCCCCATATTCGAAAAGCCGAAAAATGACAATGCGCCTTCTGCCGCTTCTCCAGCAGTCGTTTTAATCGCAAGAAAAGCTGATGCACCGAGCAGCGCCATTTGTAACAAGCCAAGCGCACCGATTCCTAATACTTTCGCGAATAAATGCTTCACAGGCGACACACTCGAGATTAAAATTTCCATCACACGGGAAGATTTCTCCGTCGCAACCTCTGTCGCAATCATACTCGAATAAAAAATAACGGCAAAATAAATTAAAAACATTAAAACATAAACTAATCCTCTCGCCTGATTTAATTCTTCTTCAGACTTTGATGAAGAAGAAAGTGACTCCGTTTCAAACTGTACAGATGTAAATAACGTTTGAACTTCTTCATTCGTTAAAGAAAGTTCTACCGCTTTCATTTCTGTTTGAATAGACTGTAAAGCATCTTCAATCATCATCGGAAGGGTAAACTCCATAGATTTCATCGAATAATAAGTAGACTCAATCGAACGCCCGTCATTTAAACGTAATGTTAACAACATATCAATCTCATCATTACGCACTTCTTCTTTAAGCGTTTCTTGGTCTTTTGGACTTAATACCAATTCAACATCTAAATCCGCTATGTTAAATTGCTCTTGTAAACTGTCAAATAACTGGTTACTTTCATCAACTACATATAAAGTTTCCGTCTCATCACTACTCGTAACCTTTTGAACTGCGCCAATAATATTCGATAAGTTCGCCATCAAGAAAATCGCCGCAATCATAATCCCCGTAGTAATGATAAATGACTTTGTTTTCCCCTTTGTGATAAACGCTTGCTTAAAAATCAACATAAACTCACGCATGCACATTCCCCACCTTTTCAATGAAAATATCTTGTAAGGAAGGTTCTTCAATCGCAAAATGACGAATCGGGCCAAGTTGTAAAGCCGTCGCTAATAATTCATGTGCAACTTCTTCTGTCTCCACTTGATAAATCGCCCCTTCTATCGATTGCTGGACATTCGTTACACCTTCAATTGACGCAAGAGATGCTAAATCATACTCAGAATGAATACGTACATTTTGTCTCCCAAATGAACGCTTCACTTCACGTAAAGAACCGCTTACAACTTGCTTTCCTTGATGAATAATACTGAGTTGTTCACATAATTCTTCGACATGATCCATTCGGTGACTTGAGAAAAGAATGGTCGCACCATTATTTCTAAATTCAAGAATCGCATTTTTCAACATTTCTACGTTCACTGGATCAAGCCCTGAAAATGGTTCATCTAAAATGAGTAACTTTGGCTGATGCATCAGTGACGCAATCACTTGAATTTTTTGTTGGTTTCCTTTCGATAGTTCCTCTACTTTCTTCGTTTCATAATGGGAAACTTCCATTTTCTCTAGCCATTCACTTGCCGCTCTCTTAGACGCCGACTTACTCATGCCACGTAATTGTCCTAAAAAGATTAGTTGTTCCGCTACTTTCATCTTCGGATATAACCCTCTCTCTTCGGGTAAATAACCAATTTCCGGACTCGTCGCATAAGAAATTCGTTTCTGGTTCCATGTAATTTTCCCTTCATTTGCGTTTAAAAGGCCTAAAATCATTCGAAACGTTGTTGTTTTTCCCGCCCCATTCGCGCCTAAAAATCCATACATGGTCCCTTGTTCGATTGATAAATTTAACTGATCAACCGCAGTAAAATCCCCAAAACGTTTCGTCACATTTTCTAATTGTAAACTCATAATTGAACTCCTCTCCTGTTCTCTTAACTTCTTATACGAATCTTCAGAATAAAAGTTTCATATTCTTTTTCAATTACATATCGACGTAGGTCTCCCCCCTTTTCAAATTTCTTTTTCTATGCGCTTATAGTATAATAAAAGTATTCGAAATATTACTTGGGGGGGATATTTACAATGAAAACTTATAAATTAACAGCTTATGAAAAAAAGGGGAAAATAATTATTGATGAATCTGTAGAAGCTGCGAATGATCAAGAAGCAAAGCAAAAGGGGCTGGCGCTTTTAGAAGAACAAGATTTACTGGAAACAACACATCGACTCGCATCTCCAACGGGACAACTCGTTTTATTTCATAGTTAATAAACCGGGTAGCAAAATTCTTACTTGTAGTAATTTTAATGAAATGAGGTGGTTATCGTGAAGCTATCAATCGCATTAATTGCTCACGATGAAAAAAAAGATGAAATCGTTAATTTCACAATTGCTTATGAACATTTCTTCAACAAACATAATCTATACGCAACCGGAACAACTGGAAAAAGAATTATGGAAGAAACTGATTTAAATATCGAACGACTCATGTCAGGACCATTAGGAGGCGACCAACAAATCGGTGCACGCATCGCGACTGGCGAAATGGATTTAATTATTTTCTTCCGCGATCCACTCACTGCGCAACCACATGAGCCAGACGTAAACGCATTACTACGACTTTGTGACGTTTATCGAATTCCAGTTGCCACAAATAGCACAACTGCTGAACTAATGCTCAAAGCAATCGAGCACGGGGATTTTGAATGGCGAGCGTTAATTCAAAAGTAAAAGGATGTTTTAATCAGACTTTTACTAAATAAACACAAAGGATGTCTATTCTCATTGAATAGACATTCCTGTTTTCATTGCCCTGTAAATACCGGATCTCTCTTTTCAATAAAAGCTTGAATCCCTTCTGTATGATCTTTCGTTTTTCTCATTTTCACTTGGGCTTCTGTTTCTAACTTCAGCACATTTTCCAGTTCCGTTAATTTAAAATCTTGTAAAATCTTCTTCGATGCAATCATAGCCGCGATAGGAGATACCAATATTTTTTTCGCATAAGCTTTTCCAGTCGCTAATGCGGTCCCTTCCGCTACAACTTCATCAACTAATCCTAGACGAAACGCTTCTTCACCTTGCATAACTTGACCAGACCAAATGAGTTTTTTAGCCTGTGGAATGCCAACACGTTCTTTCAAGAAAAAATGTCCGGCTCCGTCCGGCACTAATCCAATGCCGATAAAATTCATCGCTAGTTTAGCATCTTCTTCTGCAATTAAATAATCACAACCGAGCGCCACACTAAAGCCAAGTCCCGCTGCCGCCCCGTGTACAGACGCAATTGTAATTTGCGGAAGCATGTAGAGCGTACGTGCCAAACGACAAACCTCAACCATCGCTGCCTCTATATCTAAAGGATTTGTTGGATCGACCATTTTTTTAATATCCCCACCGGCCGAAAACGCTCTTTCTGCCCCGTGAATTAACAACACTTGTACCGATCCATATTTTTCTAATGATTCAAAAACATCCCCTAATTCCTTCATCATCACTTCATCCATTGCGTTCATCGATTCTGGACGATTCAATGTTAACTGTGCGAAACGTCCTTCTTTCTTAAATTTAATCGTTTGATAAGTCATTTCCCCACCCCTTCAATTAATGAATAACCATTCATTAATCTTCATTCGACTTTTTCCAGCGAACTCCTTTATTTTCTCAAAATAAAAAAACTCTAGCGTAAGATTCTTCCTTTACGCTAGAGAGTTCACTAATTTACAAAGTTTTTTCCTCAGTTGGAAAAATCGCATCTAAATGGTCTAATTTCTTTTCAATCGACTCATCATACGCCATCACATAAGCTGCAGGATCTTTTGGATTGTAAAATTGCTTAATGCGACCAGATTCAGGATCGATAAATTTACTCGACGCACCGCATCCAATCCCAATAATCGTCTGTACTTCTTCCATAATCACGATATTGTAAATACTTTCTTCTTCTGGTTTTGAATACCCAACATTCTCTAAATTGCCTAAAATATTTTTCTGGCGATATAAATAATACGGATGATAGCCATGTTCCGCATTCCATTCTTCCCCGCGCTTCATCATCCGTTCAACCGTTTTACGATCTGCCACTTGATAACGGCTACGATTTTGAGACATTTCAGATGCACGCTTAAACGAAAGCGTATGCACCGTTAATGACTCAGGCTGCATTTTCGCCGTTTCCGCAAGCGAATGTTCAAACTCCGCTTCACCTTCATTCGGGAGTCCAATGATTAAATCCATATTAATATTTTTCATGCCCATATTTCGCGATAACCAAAACTTATCAATCGTTTCTTGTACCGTATGGTGACGACCAATCGCCTTTAATGTTTCATCTGTATACGACTGAGGATTTACACTTATACGGTCAATGCCCCACTTTTTCAACACGGCAATTTTCTCAGGCGTAATCGTATCTGGACGTCCCGCTTCCACTGTTATTTCCCGCACTTTATCCATATTTGGAAATGAATCGTACATCGTCTTATATAACGCGTCCATTTCATCCGCTTCAATTGAAGTCGGTGTCCCGCCGCCAAAGTAAATCGTCGTAATCGCCATATCTTTTTCCGTTAGCCATTTCCCCATCTCACGAATTTCTTCATGTAACGCATCTAAAAAGTTATCCACACGCCCATGTGCCCGGCGTATCGCATAAGCTGGGAATGTACAATACGCACATTTCGTTGGACAAAACGGAATCCCAATATAAATACTCACTTCATTTTTCAAATCATATAAATCAGGAACAGCTTTCTTTTGAATCCCAGCAATTTTCGCAAGGAGTTCACTTTTCTCACGAGAAACGCGGTAATTCGTCATTATACTTTCAATCGCTTGTTCAGACGTCATGCCTTCTCTACGATACTTATGATATAACTTCATTGGACGAATACCTGTTAAAATACCCCATGATTGCGTCATGCCCGTTGCTTGTTCTAACACTTCTAGAAATACATGCGAATGAACGCGCTTCAATTGACGTCTGATATCCCTCTCGTTCCCATCCACAGCTCTCTCGGAAAATGTTGCGACATAAACACTTCCATCCGCGAGTAATCTGGCCTCACCTTTAATGTCCCCATTTGGCTGATGGTCGATTGTAAAATCAACACACATCGCATCCACATGTTCCTCTTTTATAATTTCACATTGCTCAAAGAACAGATTCGCCAAATGCGCGAACATACGAACCCAATCTTCTCGGAATGTGGCATCTATTGTTATCTTCTGCATATTCTCCAACCTTTAACGTCATAGTCCTACATATTGTAACAAACTTCACTAACAAATGAACAAAAAAACAGACGCAAGGAAATGAACTCCTTTCGTCTGTTTTACCAATTAGTTAAATGTTTCGTAAAGCTCTTGTACAGGCTTCATTAAGATTTTATTAACTTCTTCTAGCAGTCCACTTAACTGCATTTCTGCTTGAAGCATCGTCATAATCTTTTCGTTCCCTTGTGCAAGTTGTGCAACTTTTTGCGCGTGTTCTAATTCTTCTTCGCTAATTTCTTCATCTTGCATTTGTTTTTGTTGCATGTTCATTTGTACTTCGCGAAAGTTTTTAAACATTTCCATTGCTTCTTCATCAGCTGCTACAGTATCAAGCGCTTCTTTCACCGCTGAAAACTCTTCTGTTTGTCTGAATATTGCTTCCAGTTTGTTTACATCATCATAAATATTTACTGTCATGATTATTTTCCTCCTAAGATAAGTTCAATACAAAAACGATGAGGCCTTGTACGATTCCAATCGCTCCCCCGAGCACTGCACCAAGCACGGTAATCATTTTAAACTCTCTTCTTGAAATACCGAGCACTAAATCTTCTAGCACTTCCACTGGGAATGAATCGACCTGCTCTCTAACCATATCATCTATTTTCAGCTTTCGTAAAGATTTTTCTAATTGTAATTCTGCTTGTTCAAATGCAAACCGCGTAACCGTCGGTGTAAAATTAACTGCTGTCCAATTCGCAGCATCTGGCCAGTACGATGATAGCGGCTTTTGTAGACGAGATTCAATGGCTAATTCTTTTTTCACATAACTTGTCACCGAATTAAATAACCCGTTCCAATCAAATCCTTGCAGCAATTCGTCTACTGGACGTTTCTGCAACTTGCCCCACTCATTCATAATAATTGTATTTAACATTGTAAATGTACCCGGTGCCCCGATAAACTTCAGCGCCTCTTTTTGTACTTTACTCACAAGTGTATCTGATTCACCGAAGAACATATTCACCATGCCACCTAACGTCCCTTTCGACGCCAGAAAATCATCAATTAACTTCTGTAACACGGCTCTTCCTTCAGCCGACTGAAAATAGCCATCCGCTTGTGCTAAAATATACGTTGTCACTTGCGGAATTCTTTTTTCAGCTTCTTCGCGCCACTTTAGCGGAACAACTTCTTCAACGGTACCCGCTGTGATTTTTGATCGCACGGCTTCGAGCTGTTCATTCATTAACGCTAATGCTTTTTCTTCCGCTTGCTCAGCTATTCGAGGTGCGCCTGCAAGTTCAAACCACTCCTTCAACGTACGCTCTGAATGTAAAACATGCAGCTCTAACTGATCTTGAAGAAACTTTTCTGCCTTTGTTTCCATTTCAGGAGTGAATAACTTCTTTTTAAATGTTTCAGGTGTTAATAAATACCGTGTAACGGTCTTCCCCAATTGCGTCGCAAGCTCATCACGCCTCCTCGGAATTAACCCCGGTGTAAAAGGAACCCGCCACGAACCTATATACTTCGCCGTATAAGGTCTAAAAAGCATTCGAATCGCTAAATGGTTTGTAAACCCTCCAATTAACGCACCAATAAACGCCATAAATAACAATGTCCATAAAAAATTCAATCGCTTCACCTTTTTCCGTGTCGTTACGTTCAGATTATACCAGAACGATGACGAACGGAGAAATGTCATGCATCGTTAATGTGCGTTAAAAATCGTTGAAAAACGGATTGCATGTTCCATTTCATCATGTAAAGCGATAAAAATCGGATTATAAGCTTGCTTAATAGGAACTGTCAACAACATTAATTTATACGTTTCAATACTGTCTAACTTATTAAGGAGCGCTTTTTTCGCACCGTCTTTTAAACGATAACATGCCAATTCCTGATTAGGGTTTTGAACAAACTCTCCCGTTAACATATAATGAAGTTGTTGAAACATTTCATAGTGACTTTTTTCATCTTCATAAGCATGTTCGATAAACGCTTGCCAAAGCGGATCATCGGTTAATTTATACATCGACTTATAATAATGGAACGCTTTATACTCATTTTCAATGGATTGTTTTAACTGATGAATAAACAATTGAACATCCTTTCGCATTTCTATTATAAATTCTCGTTTGACATAGACGTTATAATTTATGCGAAATACATTTATTATATGAAAGGGGTTTTACTATGCTGCAACATTTCCAATACAAATCGATGTACGAAAACACACAACTCCCTGGATGGACATTCACTTTTTTCTTTAAAAACAACCGATATGCCGGAGAATACTTACCAGACGGGCAAATTAACTGGCTCAATGAAACGCCGCCCGAAGAAGAAAATGTAAAGAAAATGATCCATGAATTAATGACTTTCCATGTATATGATTGAAGGATTGTCCAATGTGTATAAAGGATTTATAAAAAGATAAGAGTTGGGCATCCTCGCTATTAAAGGAGGATGTCACATGCAAAATGAAAAATCACCAACAGAAAAAATGTTGCATAAAAAAGAACTAAAAAAACAAAACCAAGTCACTGAAAATACATTAACCGACCGCAATCGAATACCAAACGAACAAAACGCTTGGAAAGAAACACAACCACAAAATAAATAGGAAAAAATAAAACTGTGAAGAAGGGGTATTCCTACTTCACAGTTTTATTTTTTCTATCCTTTAATTAAATAGGGGCTACTGAACAACTCTGTTTATGCGGCCTCTAAAATGTTTTTCGTGCAATATGTAACTTCTTTAAAGTATAATTTTTTCTTTTCCACGGTCTCCTTTCTTAATCAGCTTGTTCTAATAGGTTAAACAAATTTCAACATTTCATAAATGAATCTTTTTAACTAAATGGCAAAAAGAATTCGTGTGGCAAGATCATCTGGTTAGGGTTATATTCATATATAGCAAGTCCCCTTGTACAGTTTTTGCGTAATTTTCATAGTAGCTCTTTACATCTACCTTCGATAAAAATAGTCAGAATCTTTTATAAATAGGCGTTTTAGGGTTGTTCAGTAATTCCTAATTATTTAAATATTAATCCCTTTTAATCTCTATAATTGTTTTTTCTTCGTAAATAAATTATCATAGAAGTAATTCACTATTTTACCATCACAGGAGGTGTACGCTTTGTTTCTCCCCCTCATTTGGGAGCGGAACAAAGTAACTATTTGGAAATTGCCATACGATTGACAGCATTTGCTGTCTTGATCGCCCTCACCGCATTTTTTGTCGCGAGTGAGTTTGCAATTGTTAAAATTAGAACAACACGCGTCAATCAACTCGTCGAAGAAGGAAATCGACGTGCGATTAATGCAAAAAGAATTATCAGTAACTTAGACGAATACTTATCAGCTTGTCAACTCGGCATTACAATTACAGCGCTAGGATTAGGAATGCTCGGAGAACCTACGATTAAGTTAATCTTACAACCTGTCTTTGTTTACTTCGATGTTTCGATAAGTACAGCAACAATCCTTTCATTTATCATTGCTTTTACAATCGTGACATTTCTACACGTAGTAGTTGGTGAACTTGCACCGAAAACGATTGCGATTCAAAAAGCGGAAGAGATTACGCTCATGTTCGCAAAACCTCTTATTCTTTTTTATAAATTAATGTATCCAATTATAAAAGGAATGAATGGTTCCGCACGGTTCCTAATTGGATTATTTGGGTTTAAAGTCATTTCAGAAGCAGACGTTGCACACTCTGAAGAAGAATTACGAATGATTTTATCGGATAGTTTAAAAAGTGGTGAAATTAACCAAGCCGAATATAAATATGTTAATAAAATCTTTGAATTCGACGACCGAATCGCAAAAGAAGTGATGATGCCACGTACTGAAATGATGACAATCGACAAAGATATGACCATTCAAGAAGTTTTTGAGATGGAAGACATCGAGCAATATACACGTTACCCCGTTACCGATGAAGATAAAGACCATATTATCGGGCTCGTGAATATGAAAAATTTATTGACAGCGTATATTAAAAATCCAGCCACTGGAGAACAAACAGTACGCGGCTATATGCAACCGATTATTCAAGTAATTGAAACGATTCCAATTGGAGATTTACTCCTTAAAATTCAAAGAGAACGTATCCACATGGCCGTTCTCATGGACGAGTACGGTGGAACTTCTGGACTTGTTACAATTGAAGATATACTTGAAGAAATTGTTGGGGATATTCAAGACGAATTCGATATAGATGAAGTACCTGAAGTCCAAAAACTCGGGGAAGATCATTATATTTTTGACTCGAAACTTCTGATTGAAAATGTGAATGATATTCTTGGTATTTTAATCGAAGAAGAAGATATCGATACAATCGGCGGTTGGTTTATGACGGAACGTTTTGAAATGATGACCGGCGAAACAATCATAGAACAAGGATATAATTTCACGATTAAAGATATGGATGGACAACATATTCTGTATTTAGAAGTAACAAAACATGAAGAAGACGTGGAACAAGTTACAGCTTCTTCCACATAAGTTCTCTCGATAAAAAACCGTAACATCGAACATGCATCTTTCTTACAAAAAGAGTTCGTTCGCATAGTTACGGTTTTTTTAGTTGAATTTCACGAATACGTGCTTTTTACTCAAGAAACATTCATTTACATGTTTCCAAATGCACTTTATAATTAAGCATATGTTCTTTTTCTATAAGGAGTTGGTGAAATGAACAAACGGCAAGAAAATGCTTTAATTTTCATTGCTATTGCATCATTAATTGCAACGCTTGGATCTTTGTACTTTTCCGACATTAAAGGCTTTGTTCCTTGTACATTATGCTGGTATCAGCGCATTTTCATGTATCCGATTGTGCTCATCGCAGGAATTGGACTGTTCCAAAGAAACGTACAAATCGCTTTGACAACTGCCCTCTTTTCAATAATTGGTGGTATGATATCTTTGTATCATTATGGCATTCAAAAGCTTCCTTTTTTACAAGAGAGCGCACCAGCTTGTGGATCTGTTCCATGTACAGGACAATATATTAATTATCTAGGATTCATTACAATTCCATTTTTAGCTTTACTTGCATTTATATTAATTGCCTTAATAAGTATACTGATGCTTAAATGGCAAAAGGAGATGAAATAATTTGAAGAAACTATTAGCAATTGGCGGCATTATTATAGCCGTATTTGCGTTGATTCTCGTTTTAAACAATCAATCCAACAAAGATAAACTAAAAAATAACCCGTATAAAACGAAGAATCTTGACCAAGCAACAATCGACTTAATCGGTGATGAAAATTATAACAACATTATTTTACCAAAAGAATTAAGCGAAGAAATTAAATCTGGTGAAGATGTAACTGTGTATTTCTTTAGTCCACTTTGTAGCTACTGTAGGGAAATGACACCTATTATGATGCCAATTGCCGATGAAATGGATGTCAAGGTCCAACAATTCAATGTACTGGAATTCGGACAAGAAGCACTTGTTTATGACATCGAAGCGACGCCAACAATGATTCACTTTGATGAAGGAGAAGAAGTTGGCCGTATGGTTGGTGGACAATCTGTGGAAAATATTCGTTCGTTTTTCGAACAAATAAAGGAATAACATAAGCAAGTACAATTGGGAAGGATGAAATTGAATGACTTCTTTTCACTATGAAATAAAGGAAGACGGCATTACGATCGAACAATTATTACGAGAAGATTGGAAAGCTGGGCGTAAGACTGTACACCTTATGCGCATGGCAAAAAGTGTGACAGACGAAAAAGGAACACCCATCGATTGGAACATTTCTTTATCTGCTGGGACAAAGATTCAATTCGCAGTTCCAGAAGCACATTCTAATTATTTGCCAAATGAACAACCACTAAAAATCCTTTTTGAAGATGAACATATTCTTGCTGCTTGGAAACCTGCTGACATGGCAACTCATCCGACAAAAGAAACTGAAGATGATACTTTTATGAATATTGTCTTTGCTTATATTGAAAATCAAGGCGGACAGTACGCGGAACATATTCACCGTCTAGACAAAGGAACGGCTGGAGTTCTGCTCATCGCCAAACATCCAATCGCTAAAACGATGTTTGACCGAATGATTGAGCAAAATGAAATTACTCGTGTGTACAAAGCAGAGGTAGATGGGAACTTAAGAAGACCGCGTGGTACGATTAATCGTCCAATCGGAAAAGATCGTCACCATCCAACAAGACGAAGAGTCTCTCCTACAGGACAACATGCAATTACACATTTCAAAGTAATTGAACGAAAAGAAGATTCTACAATTATCGAGGCAAGACTTGAAACAGGTCGTACCCATCAAATTCGTGTACATTTTGCTCACTTAGGACATCCAGTCACAGGTGATACAACATACGAAGGCAGTGAAACAGAAGATGGTAAATTTCTTCTTACTGCAACAGCACTAACTTTTGTGCATCCATTTACGCAACAAAAGATATCGATTGAATGATAAAAATCTCGAAGCAACTCTAGTTGCTTCGAGATTTTTTAATCTAAAGAGAGTTGACGTATGCCGTTTTCTAAACGTTCATCTACTTCTCTTGCATCGTCTATATGTTCAACGATTAAATCATGTGCATTTGAAAATAGTTGTTCAGCTTCATTTAATTCTTCCTTCACATCGGCTGATAATTTTCTTTGCTCCTCAATCATTCCTTGAACAGCCCCAATATCTCCTTGACTCTCTTCAATCGTATGTAAAATACTGGTAATTTTATTTGCGGTCGATAGGCTCATTTGGACACCTTTTTCAACAAGCGTTGCACTTTCTTTCGTTGCGAGTAATGCTTGCTCAATTTCTTTTCGTAATGAAGAAGTAAGTGTTTGGATATGTGAAATACTTTCTGCAGTACTCTCAGCTAAACTTCGCACTTCTTGTGCAACGACTGCAAATCCTTTTCCGGACTCACCAGCACGCGCCGCCTCAATTGAAGCATTCAAAGCTAATAAGTTTGTTTGGTCCGCAATTCCTTCGATTACACCAACAATCGATTGAATTTCAACTGAACGTTCACTTAAATTTCCCATATTCTCTTCAGACGATTGAATTTGTTCTCCTAAATCTCGAATTACTTGAGCCGTTTCATTAACTTCGACTGCTCCTTCAGTTGTCTCATTTACCATCACAGTCGCTTTTTCTTCTAATGATACGCCTTTGTTGAATAAACTATTGGATTTCCTTGCATTCGATTCACTTAAACGTCCAACTTGGTGAAACTTTTGCTCGATTTGGCTTACCGCATCCCCTAATACGTTATGTTGCGCATTCACTTTTTCATGTTGTTCTACCGCAGCTGTGATTTCATCTTTTAAATGAGAAAATCGTTCATTTACTTGTGCTTCTTTCTCTAAATATTGTTTTTGTAATTCTACAATTTCATTATCACTCTGCATATTCTTTTCTTTATTATTTCTTCTTCTGCGGAACATTTTCATTCCTCCACACTCTATTTTCTTAATTGTATCACAAATCACCTTTCTTGAAGATTCCAACTTTAAATATTACTAAAATTTCTACTGTAAATTTTGTTGACAAAATGTGACTTCAACTAATTCTAATCGAAATTTCCTTCAAAAAGGATTGAAATCTAAACAGAAAACGAATATTATTGATATTGTAGTAGTAAACGTTCGTTTTTGAGAGGAGAATTTTTTTGTTTCGATTAAAACAATTAGGAACAGATCCCAAAACTGAAATTTTAGCAGGAATGACGACATTTTTAACAATGGCTTATATCGTAATCGTCAACCCAATCATTTTAGCAGATGCTGGTGTACCATTTGAACAAGTCTTTTTAGCAACTATTATCGCTGCTGCTGTTGGTTCACTTTGGATGGCACTTTTTGCCAACTATCCAATCGCCATCGCTCCAGGTATGGGATTGAACGCTTATTTCACATCAGTTGTGATCGCTTCAAATGGAGCACTCGATTATACAACTGCATTTTCAGCAGTCTTTATTTCGGGAATTATATTTGTTATTTTATCACTCACTTCTTTTAGAGAGAAATTAATTTTATCGATTCCACAAAATTTAAAGCACGGTATTACAGCTGGAATTGGTTTATTTATTGCTTTTATTGGACTAAGACTTTCTGGGCTTGTAGAAAGCCACGAATCAAATCTCGTCCAACTCGGTGATTTAACTTCACCACCTGTTTTACTCGCTTTATTTGGTCTAATTATCACTGTTATTTTAATGACATTAAATGTGTATGGTGCAATCTTTATCGGGATGATTGCGACTGTAATGATTGCACTCATTACAGGACAACTACAGTTTACAGAAGGATTTTTAAAAATGCCTTCATTACCCGAAGGAATTCTTGTATGGAATCCTCTAAACGCATTGTCAGATGTTGTTTCACACGGCTTATATGGAGTTGTTCTTGCTTTTCTTATTGTTACGATGTTTGATACGACAGGAACAATGATTGGTGTTGCGAAACAAGCAGGGATTCTGAAAAAAGATGGTTCTTTACCAAAAGCTAGACATGCCCTGCTTGCTGATTCAGTAGCGGCTACAATCGGTGCTATGTTTGGAACGAGTCCAACATCAGCTTATGTTGAATCTTCGTCAGGAGTCGCTGTAGGTGGACGCTCAGGACTCACAACGTTAACGGTGGCTGTTTTGTTTATGTTTGCAGCATTTTTCGGCCCATTTGTGAGCGCATTATCAGGTGTTTCAGCAATTACAGCACCCGCGCTTATTATTGTTGGTAGCTTAATGATCGGTGTTGTAAAAGAAATTGAATGGGAATCATTTGAAGAATCTTTCCCAGCTTTTTTAATTATTTTAACAATGCCACTCACTTCTAGTATTGCGACTGGAATTGCACTTGGATTTATCACGTATCCAATTTTAAAAGTCGTAAAAGGTAAATGGAGACAAGTACCGTTTTTATTATATCTTTTTGCTGTGTTATTTGCTTATCAACTGTTATTTTTAGCACATTAAGAATTAAATAAATAGGTGCATTTCATTTTTCTTATAAATACTGTATACTAGTGTATAGGCATTTATTAATCTCATAGGAGGGATTAGCATGAAACTTATTCTAATTCTTGGCGTTTGTGTTTCATTCCTTGCTGCAATTTTAACAGGTGGCTATGAAGACAAACCAGGCACAAACCAAAAGAAAAAGCGTGGAAATCAGCCAACATAATTCTTCACATGTAAAAAAGAGTTCCTTAATGATATCTCATCATTAAAGAACTCTTTTTTTTATTCCAATCCTGGAAAACATTGCTGTCTTAATGCTTCATAAACTAAAATTGAAGCTGTATTTGATAAATTTAACGCACGAATATGTTCATCATTCATAGGAATACGTAAACAATTCTCTTTATACTCCTCAAGGATTTCACTTGGTAATCCTTTCGTCTCTTTTCCAAAAACAAAAAAGATGTCTTCTTCCGTATTTGAAAAATCATAAGACGTATAATTTTGCTCACCAAACTTTGTAATGAAATAAAACTTTCCCTTTGGATAAGCATCTAAAAAAGGACGAATCCCTTCATGGTACGTAATATTCACATGTTGCCAGTAATCTAATCCAGCTCTTTTCAACATTTTATCATCTGTCGAAAATCCCAATGGTTTTATTAAATGTAAATGAACCCCAGTCCCTGCACAAGTTCTTGCAATATTTCCCGTATTAGCTGGAATTTTGGGTTCAAATAACACGACATGTATCGTCATACAAGCACTTCCTCAATTGTAAATGTAAGTTCTCCCAAATTAATTCTCTAATGCTTTTTCTAATTCTACGAGAACATCTGGATTTTCTTCTCTTTCTAAAGCAGAACGAAGCACTTCATGACATTCTTCCGTGCCAATTCTTCCAAGTGCCCACGCGACTGTTCCGCGCATCACTGGTCGTGAATCTTCTTTTAACATTTCCTTTAACTTCGGAATCGCCGCTCTTTCTTTAAAATGCCCCAATGCGATAATTGCATTTCTTTGAATTGGATTCTTTCCTCGCCACGAGCCCGACATATGACCAAACTTTTCCCTAAACTGTCGATTTGACAAATCTAGCAATGGTTCCAATAACGGTTTTGTTAACTCAGGTTCTGGTTCAAATGCATCCTGGTGTAAATTGTGTCGTTGTTGATTTTTAGGGCAAATGGTTTGGCATGAATCACATCCATACACTCTGTTTCCAATTTTCGTTCTAAACTCTTCAGGTATCATTTGTTTCGTTTGCGTTAAAAAGGCGATACAACGCTGCGCATCCAATTGCCCTGGCTGTATTAACGCACCTGTAGGACATACGTCTAAACATAAAGTACAGTCTCCGCATTGGTCCTCCATCGGCTCATCAGATGCAAATGGAATATTCGTGATCATCTCTCCTAAATACACATAAGAACCGAATTCAGGCGTAATAATTGAACAGTTCTTCCCAGACCAACCAATCCCCGCCCTTTCCGCGACTGCTCGGTCTGAAAGCTCTCCTGTATCCACCATCGAGCGAAACTTTGCAGTTGGCACACGTTCTACTATAAACTCTTCAAGTAAAGCCAAGCGTTCACGTAAAACAATATGATAGTCCATCCCCCATGAAGCACGACAAAAGATTCCTCTTCTCGCTCCCTTCTTTCCACGAGGAGATTCTTCCATAATCGATGGGTAAGCAATCGCAATCGCAATGATGCTTTCTGGCTGATCAAGCAGAAGTGCTGGATTTGTCCGTTTATCGATGTCTTTTTCTTCAAAGCCTGACTGATAGCCTAATTCTTGTTGACGTACGAGTCGGTTTCTTAATTCACGAAACGGGGCAGCTGTTGTAAAACCAATTTTATCGATGCCAATCGTCTCTGCATATTCTATCACTTCTTGTTGTAAATCGAGTATATTCATTTCCAAACACCTCCTATATGGTAAACTAGAATAAAATTCAATTATATAAAGGGTGATCCATTTGAAAGTAAGTTTAGACCAAGATATTTTAAACGTAATGCCTGCCTTTAAAATAGGCCTTAACCATTATACCAAAATTACCGTATCAGAATCTCCTCAAATGCTAAAAGGACGTTTACAATTGTTTCAAGAACAACTTTTTTTCGAACTAGATGAAAAAAACATTACTGATTTTCCAGGTGTCGAGGAATGGCGAGATATATGGAAAGCATTTGGTGCAAGTCCAAGTCGCCATCGTCCTTCTATTGAAGCTTTATTGCGCAGAATAAAAAAGCAAAATTATTTATCACCTTTTAATTCTGCCGTAGATATAAATAACTTCTTCTCTTTGCAATATGAAATTCCGATGGGTATTTATGATACCAAACTTATTGACGGAGATGTTACATTTAACGTTGGAACAACTGAAACAACTTATGAAGGATTAAACGGCCGTCTTAACCATTTATCCAATTTAATCGTCTCAGCTGATAATCACGGCGCTTTTGGGAGCCCTTACGTTGATTCAAAACGAACAGCTGTCACAGAAAACACAACTTCTGCGATTCAAGTATTTTTCTTACGTCCTTCTATGCAGACTCAAGAAGCCACTGAATTACTTAAAGCGGCTGGCAAAATGTTTACAACGATTCATGGCGGAAATTCAACTTCTAATCTTTTGCATGCACATCAAAATTTCGTTATGCTAGACTAAAAAAGTTATATTTGCGGAAGGTGATTAGATGAGTACAATTACGTTGGCAGAAGCTGTAAAGTTAAAAAGCATTCTGACGAATCGAGTCCATGAGCTGGAAGAAGAAATAAGACGTGTTGCATTTACGACTGTTGAAAAAGGAGATACACCAGAAGTAAGTGCTCGAACTCTCTACGTCGTAGAAGCTGAATTAGGGACAGTGAGACTTGATACAAGAACTTTAGATCGACTGATGTACCGAGCGAATATCGATCATTCTATCGAGTTTAAAGACGAAGAACTCCCAATCGTAGAAGCAATCGAACTCGCAACTCAATTACGCGCCAAGGCTAGGTTATATAAAGAACTCTCGATGTCACCAAAAGAAGAAATTCAATACGGATATGCAGAGACAACAACTGTTTATCGCGTCGCTTTATTTGATCCTGAGGAATACCGTACAAGATCACTTCAAATTGAAAAAGATGCGCATAAACTTTCAAATTTGATCAATGCCAAAAACTATTCAATCCACTTAGATTTTAATGATGAGAATTACTTTTAATCCTTGAATAAGTGAGACTCTTATTCAAGGCATAGGAGGAGGCTTTACAATTTAAATCGTTAGCAAACCAATAACCGCTTCCCATTTACTTTGTAACCATTATCCAATGACCAACTAAGGCTATTGCAAACAACACATGTATAGTAATCTATCAATAGCTTCCTTCTATGAAAAGCGCTCTATTTCCTTTTTGGAATAGAGCGCTTTTTCTTATAGAGCCTTCTTTTATATTTTAAATGACCTTCCCACAAATAAAGGTTCTTCGTCAAATAACGTTAGTAAAGAATTTTAGTCGATGATCGTTGATTTATAATGAGCCCGTTTAGAATGTCAGAAAAATTGATTTTCTAAACAGGCTTTTTTATAGAGTTACGCATATACTCCGTTTCTTTCCGTTCCAGGTGGACGCAAGCATGGCTTCAATCAGTCGCACAATATAAAAGTACAATTTTCCTTAATTTCTGCCCAAACCATGCAAAAATATGGCCAAGCTCACTCTTCATTGTTCGCTTGGCTCATCGCACGCCCCACCGAAAAGGTGTAAGCTGAAAAAGGCGGTTAGATGCGGTGGGCATAAGTCGAACTAACGACGTGGCGCTCTTTGCCACATAGCTAGTTTGCTTATGACCTGAGCATCTGCCTTTTGAAGCTGAAAAGCGTCCGATCGAAACGGAAATCAGCGTGTAATAGGATTTTCTCGGTTCCATTTATATTAATAAAAAAGAAATTAGTGAAATTCCATCCCTATCTTCAATTTTTCAGAGATAGGGATTTTCTTTCACCAACGTCATAAATTATAGAACCCAATAAATTATAAAACCCATAGTTAAGCACAAAAAAACCGATCTAGAATTTCAATCACATTTTGTGATTCGACTAGTCGGAATAATAATTTTTTACTTAAGATAAAATTGGAGGCGGCAACCGGAATCGAACCGGTGGTAAGAGTGTTGCAGACTCCTGCCTTACCGCTTGGCTATGCCGCCGTGATATTACTATGGAGCGGAAGACGGGATTCGAACCCGCGACCTCCACCTTGGCAAGGTGATATTCTGCCACTGAACTACTTCCGCGAAGCTGGGGTAGCTGGATTCGAACCAACGAATGACGGAGTCAAAGTCCGTTGCCTTACCGCTTGGCTATACCCCAAAATAATGGGGCGGCTGAAGGGAATCGAACCCTCGAGTGTCGGAACCACAATCCGATGCGTTAACCACTTCGCCACAACCGCCGTAGTCTTATTTTGATTATATTTCTTGTAAATGGGGCGGCTGAAGGGAATCGAACCCTCGAATGTCGGAACCACAATCCAATGCGTTAACCACTTCGCCACAACCGCCATAATATAAAAATAATTCCAATATCATAAATAAAGGAATCGTATATTTTAATTAAATACAGGGGCAGTAGGATTCGAACCCACACCAAAGGTTTTGGAGACCTCTATTCTGCCCTTAAACTATGCCCCTAAAATGGTGGTGGGGGACGGATTCGAACCGCCGAACCCTGAGGGAGCGGATTTACAGTCCGCCGCGTTTAGCCACTTCGCTACCCCACCAATTTGAAATTCTTAATGGTGCCGGAGAAAGGAGTTGAACCCTCGACCTACTGATTACAAGTCAGTTGCTCTACCAACTGAGCTACTCCGGCTTAATAAAAAATGGTGGCTTAGGACGGAATCGAACCGCCGACACAAGGACTTTCAGTCCTTTGCTCTACCGACTGAGCTACTAAGCCTTTCAATTAAATCAAATGGCGGTCCCGACGGGAATCGAACCCGCGATCTCCTGCGTGACAGGCAGGCATGTTAACCGCTACACCACGGGACCATTGGTTGCGGGGGAAGGATTTGAACCTACGACCTTCGGGTTATGAGCCCGACGAGCTACCACTGCTCCACCCCGCGATAATAATATTACTTCACTTTGTTTTTCTACGCTTATAGTGAACTTGACATCTTTCGTGACTATGTCACTGTCGATGTTAATCGCATTTTTCATGATGCGATTTGCTCCACCCCGCGATAATATTACTGAAATTGTTATAATGAATATATGGTGGAGGATGACGGGATCGAACCGCCGACCCCCTGCTTGTAAGGCAGGTGCTCTCCCATCTGAGCTAATCCTCCATTTTAATAAACTTGAATAATATTGTTATTTTCTTTTCCAACAAAGTATATGGTGACCCCTACGGGATTCGAACCCGTGTTACCGCCGTGAAAAGGCGACGTCTTAACCACTTGACCAACGGAGCATAAAGACACTTTTTAAATACACGATAGCTTTTCTTCATCGGACCTTCTCGCCATTTGGCTAAGACGCTCTCTCCTGAGC
>JAPFCR010000015.1 GCA_026169375.1 Sporosarcina sp.
ATGTTGATCTCCATTCCAGGCGCACGCTTTCCGTGGGGCGGGCGGCGAGCCTCCTCGGTCGCTTCGCTCCACTGCGGGGTCTCACCTGTCCCGCTAAACCCACAGGAGTCGGCGCCTTCCACTCCAATCAACGGATATCCCTTGCAATTAACACGAACATTCAATCACTCGTTAACATTAAAATTCGTCTTTATTACAAGAATAGGCAATTATGAAATTGATTAACATCAATAATTTAAAAACAAAGGTCTAAAAAGAATATAACAGGTTGCAGTAGTTATTCTCCCCTCTTTTTGTTAAAATAGGTACAAGTCCTTTTTTCAGGATTTAGAAAGTAATATTTTAACACAGTGGGGACTCATTCCCGACTGTTTTTAAATTGAACCAATCAGGTGTTTACGAGCAGTTGATTTCCCATCTGTTTGTATCGCTTTTACTTTTGTTTCAAAATGGGAGTCTTATTGCCCGTAAATGCGGGATAAAAGGAGCGTTTATGTATGTTATCAATTTTCAAGCGTTCGAATCGAACAAGCGAACGCCAATTAAGAAAATATCGTAGAATCGTTAATCAAATAAATAAATTGGAAAGTAAATATGAAGAATTCTCTGATGAACAGTTACAAGCAATGACAGATGAATTCAAAGAACGTTTACAAAATAAGGATACAATCAAGTCCATTATTCCTGAAGCTTTTGCTGTTGTTCGTGAAGCTTCTAAAAGAGTGCTCGGAATGCGTCCTTACGACGTCCAATTAATCGGTGGAGTGGTTTTAGCTGAAGGAAATATTGCTGAAATGCCTACGGGGGAAGGTAAAACGCTCGTCGCAGCAATGCCTTCTTATGTGCGTGCTTTAGAAGGTAAAGGCGTTCACGTCATTACAGTCAATGACTACTTAGCAAAACGTGACTTCGAACAAATCGGACAAATCCACCGCTACTTAGGGCTCACAGTCGGATTAAACGTTCCGATGATGCAACCTGATGAGAAGAAAGATGCGTATCTTGCTGACATTACCTACGGAGTTGGAACTGAATTTGGTTTCGACTACTTACGAGATAATATGGTACAAAGCACAGAAGAAAAAGTACAACGACCTTATCATTTTGCAATTATTGATGAAGTTGACAGTGTTCTTGTCGATGAAGCAAAGACACCTCTAATTATTGCTGGAAAAATGCAAGCAGATGCGGACCTTCACCAAGTCGCGGCCTTACTTGCAAAACGTTTTGTAAAAGGAAAAGACTTTGAATTCGATGAAGAAACGAAAGCGACTTCATTAACAGATATGGGTATCGAAAAAGTGGAGCGTGCTTTTGACATTGATAATTTATATGACTTAGAGCACCAAACACTTTACCATTACATGATCCAAGCTGTACGAGCTCATGTTATCTTCAAAAAAGATGTCGACTATATTATCCAAGAAGAAAAAATCGAGCTTGTCGACTTATTCACTGGACGCATTATGGAGGGACGTACATTATCTGATGGACTTCATCAAGCGATTGAAGCAAAAGAAGGCGTTCCAATTACGGAAGAAAACAAAGCGCAAGCACAAATTACGATTCAAAACTACTTCCGGATGTACCCTACCCTTTGTGGGATGACTGGAACTGCCAAAACACAAGAAAAGGAATTCCGTGAAGTGTACGGCATGGATGTCATTCAAATTCCGACAAATAGACCGATTGCTCGAATTGACCAAGATGACCGAGTTTATAAAACAATCGATGAGAAATATAAAGCGGTCGCAAAAGAAGTTGCTGAGCGTCATAAAAAAGGACAACCAGTACTTGTGGGTACAACATCTATTTTACAATCTGAAACAGTTGGACAATATTTAGATGATCTCAACTTAAAATACAACTTGCTCAATGCAAAAAGTGTTGAACAAGAAATCTATTTAATTTCCCAAGCGGGTCAACATGCTGAAATTACAGTCGCAACAAATATGGCTGGCCGTGGAACAGATATCCAATTAGGTGAAGGTGTTCCTGAAATTGGTGGGCTTTTCGTTTTAGGAACAGAAAAACATGAAAGTCGTCGAATTGACAACCAATTACGCGGACGTTCTGGAAGACAAGGAGATCCCGGAGTAAGTCAATTTTTCCTTTCACTTGAAGATGAAATGTTTACACGCTTCGCAAAAGATGAAGTTGAGAAAATGAAACCGAAAGTAGATACAGATGAAACAGGCTTAATCGAAAATACATTTGTTCATGAACTCACTGAACGAACGCAACGAATTGTAGAAGGCGTTCACTCTTCTATGCGTGAATATAACTTAAAATTAGATGATGTCATTAACGACCAACGTAACGTTATCTATACACTTCGAAACAATGTGATTACTGGTGAAAATTTATTGGAAAACTTAAAAACGATGATTCAAGAATTAGTCGAGTTCGTCGTCTACGAAAGCTGTCCAGATAATTTAAGAAGTGAAGAATGGGATTTTAAGCAGATTGAACGAACGATGAATGCATTGTTGTTAAATCCGATTGAAATTCCACATACAGTCACATCAACGAAAGAAATATTCAATCTATTAAAAGAACCACTCGCAGAACTTGATGAGTATATAGAAGAGTTTTCAAACGATGAACAAGTCATTGAAATTATTCCACAAGTAATGCTTGCACACATCGATACAACGTGGGTAAAGCACTTAGAATCTATGACACGTTTGAAAGAAGGAATCGGTCTCCGTTCTTATTCTCAAGAAGACCCGATGCGTATTTATCAACGTGAAGGCCTCGAAATATTCGGTACACATTATCAAAAGCTACGCCGAAACATTGCACAAGAAGTCATTCGCTTTATGAATGCTTACAAAGAACAACTTGATTCTACAACAGAAGCATAAAATGATCACTAAGAGATGTCTACTTATCGAATAAACGATTTTGTAGACATCTTTTTTTCTTATTATAAAACCTTAACGTTTAGCTTCTATTAAAAATGGGCATAAATGAGTAATACATTAGTAATGACTCATTTCATAGCCAGTCTCCAAAAAACACACTGTAAACTGATTTAGGGGAGGAATTTCAAGTGGAATTAGCAGATCGAGTTTCCGAAAGTGTTATTAAAATTTTTCATAACGCCAAAGGTTCTATCGTTCATGATGTAACGAAATGGACAAAAAACTTAGAGACTGAACATCTACAAGACGTTCAACAAAATATAGAACCAAAAGAACAGCAAGATGACATCAAAGAGTTTATTGGAGATTGACATTTAAAAAAGGGATTGTTACAGAGAAATCAGCCTTCACTGATTTTCTGAACAATCCCTTTTAGTTTTTTAACATTTAAATTTCTAAATCTGTAATCACAATGACATTGTCATGCTCTAATAGCTTTGTAATCGGCCACTTAGGATCGACCTTATCTGCTGCTAACTTTTCAATTGCCGCACGCTTTCTCTCACCGTAAGCGAGTAAAACAATTTGTTTAGCACGTAAAATTGACTTAATCCCCATCGTTAATGCAGTATTTGGTACTGCTTCTCCTTCTTGGAAAAAACGACTATTCACATCTAATGTTGATGGCGTCAATGTTGCAACATGCGTTACCGAATCAAACGGCGTACCTGGTTCATTAAATGCAATATGACCATTTTCTCCAACACCTAAGATTTGAATGTCTAATGGGTTCTCTAAAAGTTCTTTTTCAAAACGATCACATTCTTTTTCCGAATCTTCTGCCAATCCGTCTAATAAATTAATCTTTTTGAATTTCTTTTCATTAAAAAGATGCTCATACATGAAGTAGCCATAACCATTCGGGTTATCTACACCAATCCCCACATACTCGTCTAAATTAAAAGTGGTGACATTTGAAAAATCTAAGTCTGATTCAACCCACTTTTTATAAACAGGAATCATCGTCCCCCCTGTTGCTAAACCAATTGAATGTAACTCTTTATTATCAAGTGCTTTTTCTACAATATTGAAAAGTTCTTCTGATCCCTTTTCTGGATTATTTACTGTAATAAACTTAATGCTCTTCATTCATATCAACCGACCTTCATTAAAGTTTCTTTTATCATTTTGCTCTTTAATTGTAATTTCTCTCACCGTAATGGTCAACTATTTCACAGCACCACTAATTATTCGAAAAATTCTTTCTTTACAGTATAGTCGATGTATATTAAATATATACCTTTATTTATGATGAATTGATTCGATATTTTGCTTCAGTTAACACATGTAATCTTCCGGATGTCATTCATCATAAAAAAACTACGATGCTTCCCTTCTTTTGGATCGCATCGTAGTTTATTCAATCTAATTATCCCTCAGTCGCGACACGTTCAACTGCTTCTGCTACGTTTTCGTGTACAGTTGGGTCTAATGGGTGCGGAACGAGATCTCCTGACTTCGTACTATCAACAATTGCAAGTGCTGCTGCAATTAACATTGGATAAGTAATGTCTTTTGCATGTGCATTTAATACGCCGCGGAAAATTCCTGGGAATCCTAAAATGTTATTCACAAGACGTCCGTCCGCAGCAAATGCAGCCCCTGCTTCTAATGCTGCTTCTGGTGTAATTTCAGCATTTGGATTCGATAATGCTAAAATAACTTGTCCTTCACGAACCATCTCAGGCTTAATGAGACCTGATACACCAGTTGTTGCTACTACAATATCACACGTTCCCATAAGCTCTTCTAACGAATCTGCAATGACACCGCCATGACTTTCTAGACGTACACAAGCCTCTTCGTCTCGGTCAATCCCATGTACTTCTTTAACACCATATTCTATTAGCATTCGACTAATCGCTAAACCTGCTGCGCCTAAACCAATTTGACCAACGACAGAATCAGCGAGTTTAACACCTGCTTGACGACAAGCTGAAAGGATCGATGCTAATGTGACAACTGCCGTACCGTGTTGGTCGTCATGCATGACTGGAATTGGCAATTCTTTTTTCAAGCGTTCTTCAACCTCAAAACAATGCGGTGAACCAATGTCTTCTAATAAAATGCCACCAAACCCTGGGTAAATATTTTTCACTGTATTGACAATTTCATCAGGGTCTGTCGTATCTAGTAAAATCGGTACACCACTAATTCCAGCAAACTGATCAAATAATACAGATTTCCCTTCCATTACAGGCATTCCTGCTACCGGGCCAATATCACCCAACCCTAAAATTGCCGTTCCATCCGTGACGATGGCAACAGTATTTGAAATTCCTGTGAAATACTTCGCTTGCTCCGGATCTTTTTTAATCGTTTCACAAACGTTGGCAACACCTGGTGTATATACACGACGTAAATCCCCAAGAGAACGAATTTCCATTCGACTTTTCATATGGATTTTTCCACCTTCATGCGCTTGTAACACGTCATCCGTTACAGCATGAACAGCAATTCCCTCTCCTATATGATTAATTGTTTCGACAATCTTATCAAGATGCGCTTTATCTCGACAGTTAATAGAAACATCTCGAATTGTTGAAGACGTTCCAATTTTTATTGTTTGAATATCACCAATATCTCCTTCTAATGACCCGATTGCTAACGCAACTTTCGCAAAGTTACCAGGCGAAGAAGGTGTCTCGATGATTAGATTACGCATATATTCTGCAGACTCCACTCTTAAAAAACCTCCTATAAAAAAATCTATCGCTTATAGTTTACACTGTATTTTATCAATCGTAAATTAAATTGAATTTCGGAATATACTAAATTCTCATCCGACATCTTTTTACAAAAAAACAGATTATTTTACAGTTTTACTTCGATTTTATAAAATAGTTTGTTATAATAATTAATGGCTTAAAAGATTCATAAATTCAAGGAGTTGTAAATTTTGTGACTATTAGGAAGAATTTAGTTATGGGGCTTATGCTCTTCGCGCTATTTTTAGGCGCTGGCAACATTATCTTCCCGCCTGCTCTTGGCCAATTAGCTGGTGAGAACTTATTGGTTGCAATGATTGGCTTTTTAATCACAGGTGTTGGATTACCACTTGTCGCAATTTTAGCAATTGCAAATTCAAATACAAATGAAAACGGGAGCTTGCAAACGATTGCTAGTCGCGTACACCCAGTTTTTGGTATAATTTTTACAATGGTTGTCTATATGGCAATTGGACCATTTTTCGGAATTCCTAGAACAGCAACAGTCTCGTATGAAATTGGAATCCTTCCATTTCTCTCCCCTGAGGCTGTAGAGTCTAGTTGGCCATTGCTGTTATTTACAATACTGTTCTTTGCAATTACAATCGCTTTTGCGCTTAATCCTGCAAAGCTTGTCGACAGAATTGGTAAAATATTAACACCTATTCTGTTTGTCATCATCGGAGCGCTTATTTTCAAAAGTTTAGTGACGCCAATGGGAGAAATTCAAGCTCCAAAAGGTGACTATATGACACAGCCATTTTTCCGTAGTTTTGTAGAAGGTTATTTAACGATGGATGTGATTGCCGCGCTTGTTTTCGGGATCATTATCATTAATACGTTAAAAGCAGCTGGGATTACGGAGAAAAAAGAAGCGTTTAAAGCGACACTCATCGCTGGAGTGGTTGCTGCAGTAGGCTTGACTTTTGTCTATGTCTCACTTGGGTATATTGGAGCTACAAGTGTCGAAGCAATTGGTATTCAAGACAATGGCGGTGCGATTTTAGCACTGACATCAACAGTACTCTATGGAAATGCGGGGAAAATCATTTTAGCTTTAACGATTCTTTTCGCATGTTTAACGACGTCAATCGGACTTGTTTCAGCCTGTGCACAATATTTTGAAGAAAGATTTCCAACGCTTTCTTATAAAACGTATGTCTTTATTTTCGCTGGATTTAGTATGGCAATTGGAAACTTTGGCTTAACACAACTCATTAATATTTCATTGCCTGTATTAATGATGATCTATCCTTTAGCAATTGTGTTAATGCTTATGTCATTTATCGACAATTCCTTTAATCGCAAACCAATTGTTTATATTTTAGCTTTATCATTTACGGCAGTCGTAAGTTTCTTCGATGGTTTAGTGGTCGCTAATATCAAAGTGACACCAGTGATAGAATTGCTTGAATATTTACCACTTTATGAACAGCAAATTGGTTGGCTTCTTCCTGCAATTGTCGGTGCGCTAATTGGGTACGTCATTAGCTTATTTCAACGAGAAAATAAAGCGTCCCATACAACTTAACTGTATGCGCTTTCAGCTATACGAAACAGGTGTTTAATGGATTTTTTCCATTAAATACCTGTTTTCATTAAAAGCATTTCACTAAGACATGCTTTCAACGCATACTATTTTACAAATAGATACAGTCCTTTATGTTCAAAACCTTGCAGGTACAGCATTCTTTCGCTACACTTATAAGTAGATTAAACATTTCCAAATAATTTGAATGAGGTGAGTGAAATACTCAAGGATAACCGATTTCAAGACTATAATATGGCGGGTTTTCGGAAGGATTTAATTGCAGGAATTACAGTAGGGATTGTCGCAATTCCACTTGGGATGGCATTCGCAATTGCTTCAGGTGTCAATCCTGAATACGGAATTTATACGACGATTATCGCCGGATTTCTTGTCGCAATATTAGGCGGGTCGCGATTCCAAATTGCGGGACCTACCGGAGCCTTCATTCCGATACTTCTTGCGATTGTTCTTCAATATGGTTATGAAGAACTATTAATCGCCGGATTTCTAGCCGGAATTTTCCTCGTCATCATGAGCTTTGCAGGCGTTAGTAATTTAATTCATTTTGTCCCTAAGTCTGTCACGATTGGATTTACAACGGGGATTGCCGTCATTATTTTCACAGGCCAGCTTGGAAACTTCTTTGGGCTAACAGGTCTTGAGCAAAAAGAATTTTTCCACGAAGATATGATTGGGATTGTGAAACAGTTTCATACAATCAACTTTTATAGTGTGTTAATTGCAATAATTGGACTACTTGTTATTTTTATTATACCTAAAATAACACCTCGGGTTCCTGTTTTACTCGTTGCGCTTCTTGTACCAACGATTCTTTCCATTATTCTCTTTCCAGGAAAAGTTGAAACCATTGGGACTGCTTTTGGTGGAATTCCAAATACACTACCACCTTTTCGCTTCCCAGAAATTACAATGTCAAAAATCGTTACATTATGGACACCTGCCCTAGTTATCGCTGCACTTGGCGCGATTGAATCCCTTTTGTCAGCTGTCGTAGCAGATAGCATGAAAGCTGGGAACACTGAAAGCCATAACTCAAAGCGTGAACTTTTTGGTCAAGGGGTTGCAAACATTGTCACACCATTGTTTGGAGGTATTCCAGCAACTGGTGCAATTGCGCGTACTGCAACGAATATTCGATCAGGCGCTGTAAGTCCTGTTTCCGGCATTGTTCAAAGTGTTTTCGTTCTTGCTTTTCTTCTTATTTTTGCACCTTATGCATCGTATATTCCCTTAGCAGCCATGGCACCTATTTTAATGTACGTTGCTTGGAATATGAGTGCTGTGAAAGTATTTTCTCATATACTTTCACTTCGAACAGGCGACACTATTGTATTATTAACTACTTTTCTATTAACAATCTTTGTAAATTTAACCGTTGCTGTTCAAGTTGGTATTTTAATTGCGGTCATCTCATTTATTCATAAAATGGTTAATAAATTGCATTTAAACGTTGGGAAACTTTCAGAAGTAGAAATTGTAAAGTTTGGCAATGGTGATAAAAAGATGATGAAAAAATATCATTTAGATGGACCTTTATTTTTTGGTACAGCGAAATCATTTGAAGATTCGTCTCAAGTGATTTTAACGGACGCTGTAAAGACAATCATCATCGATATGAAGCACATAGCAGTAATTGATGCTACAGGTGAGGCAGCCTTATCAAAACTCGTAGACGACGCAAATAAGGATGATATTCGAATCATTATTAAGCATTTGCCTAAAGATAAACTAGCCCTCTTTAAAAAGAGTGGACTTTACTACAAAATTGGCGAAGAAAACTTTTTTATGTAACATAATACGTTATTCAAAACCTCCCATTGAGCAAATTGTCAATGGGAGGTTTTATCATTTTATAAACTTTTAATTTCGATATGCAAGACGCCTTTTAAATTACTCATAAAAGCATATTTATCGAATAGCGCCTCAGGTTCATCGTCTACTGTACAACGCAACATAATCCTTTTTCCGTCAGTTGAACTTTTAATATGCGTCTCTTTAATATCATTTACGATGCCTTCAACTTTTTGAACAATCTCATAAACATCCAATTCTTTATCGACAAATAAATTCATTTGCATTTCTTGTTCTCGCAATGAATTCGGACCATATTTTCTCATCATATATGGAAAAGCTTTAATTGAAATAATGGTTAATGTTAAACCGACAATCACTTCATAATAATAGCCTGCCCCTACAGCAATACCAAAGCCAGAAGCAGCCCAAATAATTGCTGCAGTCGTAAGTCCTGAGATGACATCGTTGTTTCGATGTAAAATAACACCCGCACCTAAAAATCCAACACCACTAATAATCTGCGCAGCAAGACGCATTGGATCTGCTCGAATAAAAAACTCTCCATTATGAGAATCAAATGCTGCTTGTATAGAGACAATCGTTAGCAGACAACTCGCTACAGAAATAACGATACATGTTTTAATTCCGAGGGGTTTATGTTTCGCTTCCCGTTCAATTCCTAGAACGAGTCCAACCAGAATCGCCAAACATAATTTAAATAAAATAACCAGCATCCGTGACCCTCCATTTCTACTTAGAACTTTTGTTATATGACCGCATTGCCTTCATCATTAAGCTAAAAAAACATGAAAAATAATTGTTTTCATAAACTATGTACAATTACTTCTCCCCTGGGTAAGCAATTGAAAATTGACTAGCCGAAACTCATCTTGAAAAGTTATCGTGTAGAAAGAAAGGAAGGCTTTAGAAGCAATTGTAGAAGAAGGATTGAACGCTTATCGTTAGATTACTATTCACCACTTCATATTTGATTGACTAGAGTCAAGATATTGATATTTCAAAGCTTGATAAATAACCAAATGAAAAATCCTATACAGTGTCAGAGTAATTAAATTTTCAACTATACATTTTGTAAAAAGAACTGGAACTAAATCTAAAAAAATACAATTTAGTTCCAGCTCCTCATTATTTTAGCTTACGTTATTTGTAAATTTTTTATGCACCAAATATTTTTGGATTGTTTGAAAAAACACCATCGACCCCAAGTTCAAGTAAACGTTGGTAATCATTTTCATCATTTACTGTGTACGGATAAACTTTCAACCCTAATGCATGGAATTGGTCTACAAACTCTTTGTCAACTGTCGTATAAAGTGGATGAACACTAGCTAATTGTAACCCCGTGTTTTTCGCATACTTCCAAGGTTCCAATATTCGATAATAAAACAATAGGCCAATCTCAACCTCTGCATTCAATTGTTGAACTTTCTTTAATGCTTCGTGATCAAAAGAGGAAATGACTACATTAGTTAAGCGGTCATATTCAGTTAATACATCGAGCACTTTCTTTTCGATTCCTTCATAAATAACTGGTATGTTTTTAATTTCGACATTTAATTTAATCTCTTTTGGAATAACTTCCAACACTTCTTCTAATGTAGCTACAGTTTCCCCTGCGTATTCAGCGGAGAAGCTAGAACCTACATCAATTTGCATAATTTCTGCTAAAGTTAAATCTTTCACGTAACGATTTACATTTTTATTGTATCGTGTAAATTTCTGGTCATGCATAACAATTAAATGACCGTCTTTCGTTACTTGGACGTCTAATTCAATTGCTTGTGGATCATGCGTTAATGCTTTTTTCATTGAAGCGACTGTATTTTCAGGGGCCTCTGTAAGAGAGCCCCTGTGTGCAAAGTTCATAACCACTTTTTACACTCCTATTATTTTAATGCATTTGTTTCTTTTAACTGATCCTCTGCCTTTAGTGGCTTTTCCCAACATAATCACCTCTACATATATATAACATGTGTAGTTGAAGTTGCATTTCTGTTTGTTCGCTCGCTAACTCACGTCTAAAGTCACGAGAATGCGCTCGCTTTTCCTTCAAAGATTTTGTATCCTTCTTCTGAGTTCACTAAAGATTCAGTCGCATTCCCATCCCGACCATTGTCATTGTCTAGGTATAATGCTTCTGAATTTGCTAGTAATTGCTCAAAGAACCAACCAATTGTTGCCATTGTAAAACCATAATCTGTTGCTTCCGATAACTTTTCAGCAGCATCAACAAGTTCTGAGAATGTTTTCGGTGGATTTTCTGGATCTAATCCAACTTCTTCAAATAAGTCTTTATTGTAGAACATAACTGATCATCTAATGTGTAATAGTTTAAAATATTTTCTTCTAATTGTGTAATATCGAATTCGTCTTTATCGATAAACTCTTGCATTGGAGTGATGAATCCGCTCTCACTCATGATGAGATAATCATAAAGGCCATAACTCTTTTCTTGAAGTCGAGACAGCAATGGCGCCTGCTTTCATTGCGTTGTCTACATCTTTTTGTTCGTTAATCAGACCACCTGCAATGATAGGCACGTTCGTCTGTTGACCAATCTCTTGAATTTCCTCTGGTAACTTCCCAGGTAATACTTCAATATAGTTTGGTAAATAGCGTTGCCCTAACCGGACTTCCGTTTTCAAAGAGAGGCTATCTAGTAAAAACATACGTTGAATTGCTAAAACACCACGTCTTTTTGCTAATTCCATCACACTTCCACGTGTTGAAACGATCCCATCTACTTTTATTTCATTAACTAAAAACTCTACTCCGTATTCATCTGCTCTTAAGCCTTGAACTAAGTCAATATGAAGCAATACTTTTTTATTCGCACGTCTTGCATGGTCAACAACACTCTTTAATTGTCCAAGTCTGACTTCCAATATCACAATCCAATCGCACTTTGTTTGCAATGCTTTTTCAAAGTTCTTTAAATTACGGACTGCTGGAATCACTCCAGAAATCTCACTCATGAAGAATTCTCCTTTTTCATTTTAAACATTTTATAATCGCAATGACTTTCCACTACAAAACTTATTCAGATTAAAAGATATTTCCCTTAATTTGAATAAGTTAAACCTCAAAATGAGAAATCCTTAATTCGAAGTTTATGAATGCAGTCGTCAATGCACCGCCTACTACTAAGTAAATAAAGTTCGGAATTGTATGAAAAACGACAATCATTGTTGTTCCATACTAATAACTAATAATGACTTCTCTACCAAAACCGAGTAACCGTGCAATACTATTAATAATAACGACAGTCCCGATAATTCTCATGAGTTGTGCATGTTATCGCTCCTGTCGCAAATCGTTTAACGTCTAATATTTTCATAAATCGACTGTATCTTCTTTAAAATTGTCGTTGTTGCATGTTTTTCAACGACTTTTTCCATTTTCTCTTTTTGAATACCTTTACGTTCAATTGCTTTTACAAGCCCTTCCGCGAGCGAAGCTACTTCCTTAGGACGTGTTAAAATACCAGCCCCGTCATTCAATAAATAAGAAAGTCCTCCAACATCAGAACCGACTACCGGTGTTCCTGTAGCCATCGCCTCTAACGCAACTAATCCAAATCCTTCGTGATAAGAAGGTAACGCGAGTACATCCGCAGCGGACATCCATTTTGCTAATTGTTCTTGCGAAAGCGGTTGGTGGAAATAAACATCATGAATCCCTTCTTTTCGAATCACTTCTGTCAACTCTTCCACAAATTGCGTATCACGCTGAGAACCAACGATATACAGTCGACTTTCCCCGTATTGTTGCTTCATCTTTCCGTATGCTTGAATCAGCTCAGAAACACCTTTTTCACGGATCACATTCCCTACAAATAAAACAATCTTTTCTGCCAGCGGAATACCCAGTTCTTTTCGCACTTCTTCTTGTGAATGCTTTTTAAAAACACTTGTATCAACACCCATACTTAACACATCAACACGGGCTTCTTGTACATGAAAACCACGAATCACTTCTTTCTTTAAGCGTTCGCCTACGACAATTACTTGGGAAGCATTTGTCAAAATACGTCTTGTCATTCGGTTAATTACAACATTTTTCTTTGCCATTTTATCAATATCGCCACCATGCACGGTGACAACGTATGGGATATTAAAAACCTTTTTACCGATGAACGATAACACACCTGTTGGAAACGCATAATGTGCGTGCGTTAATGAAATCTCATTTTTATTTTTCATCAAGAAAGCCATTGAACGCATAAACCATGACAAATATTTTTTTATTGTCAGTACTTTTCCTTTTCCAGGCTCATCGATCGCAATGACTTCTACATTCATCCCTGCATTTTTTAATTGTTCTACTTGGTTTTTGACAAATATGCCGAATGTTGGATGATTTTTTGTTGGGTACATATTGCTTAATATGACAATTTTCTCCATATATTTCTCCTTTAATTAATCTTCACGATTACAAATAAGTATCATTGGATTATTATAACATAATGCGCTTATTTGGATAAAAAAACTAGCAAGCAGAATGTGACACATTCTTTTTGCTAGTTTCGTTTTACTTTTGTTCAGTTAGTCTTTGAATTGTTTTCGCTAATAATAATGTACGTTCTACTAAGCTATCTATTTCTAAATATTCATCCTCACTATGGGCATTGCCACCAACGGGACCTAATCCATCTATTGTAGCGACACCTTTTGCGGAAGTAAATGACGCATCAGAACTACCCCCTGTTGCCACATCTTTGACATCAAGATCTATTTCTTTCCCAACAGCGCGAATAACGTCTAATAAAGCAATTGTTTGTTCATTTTTCACCATAGGCGGTCTCTCAATTTCTCCCGTTAATTCTATCGATGTGCCTTCTATAGTTGGTGTTTGACAGATTTTTTTAATTTCATTTTCTAACCAATCGCCTTGCTCAATTTGATCAATGCGTACATCAACACGACCGACTGCCGATGCCGCGACCGTGTTAGTCGTTGTTCCACCTTCAATCACGCCAACGTTTACACTAATACCTTTTTCATGATTTGTTAGTTTATGTAATTGAATAATTTTCTGCGCTAATTCTTCAATCGCACTACGTCCTGCTTCAGGTTGAACCCCTGCATGTGCCGCTTTCCCAGTTACCGTTAGCGTGTACTCTCCAGCCCCGCGGCGCGCCGATACGAGTGATCCGTCTTGTCTAGCTGGTTCCGTAATCAGTGCATACTTCTTCCCTTCTGTTCGAGCTTCTATCAACTTCCGAGAAGTAGGTGACCCGATCTCTTCATCACTCGTTAGGAGTAATTCAACATTTTCAAAACTATCTATGCCTTTTTCTTGAAGCGCTTTAATCGCGTACAATAAAGCGACATGACTACCTTTCATATCCATAACTCCAGGGCCATATGCACGGTTTCCTCGAATTGTAAAAGGCCTTTTTACTGCTTCACCTTCACCAAAAACAGTATCTAAGTGAGATACCGTCATAATTTCCGGCTGGCTAGCGTTTTTATGTCGAAGAACTAAATGATTTCCTTGAACGTTTTCAGAAACTTCTTCACTAAGAAAACCCATCTCCTCGTACTTATCTTTCAATATTCCGCCAATTTTATCGACTCCGTTTTTATTCATTGATCCACTATCAATATTAACAAGCTTTTCTAGTAGCCCAATCATATCATTTTCTTGTTTTTTTAAATAAGCTTCCAACTTTTATAATCTCCCTTCAAAACTTCAATATTCACACATTTAGTATAGCATGCAATGAAGTAAGGGGAAAATACTCTTTTTCCTTCCAGTGATTCGATTAATCCTTTTGAACTCGACTTTTATATTGTCTTGGTGGAACTTCCATAAAGAAATGATGTACTTGTCCAGGTTGATCAATCATTAAAAGAGGAGCAATATTCATTGAAAAGTAAGTGACATCATTACATTCTTTAATAAGACCTTTCTGATTTTTATCTAACACATAAATCTTGTTCATTCCGTTCATTTTCAACAAATGAATTCGATTTTTACTACCAGGGAAATTTCCCCAAATAAAATGCACTCTCTTATCCATAGCATTACTGCCTCCTTTTAATCGCACCTAGTTCCTTTTAAATTAGCGCGCCCCTCACTTTATGTTCCTTACAGTCACACAGAAGAATCAAATTATCTAATTAATCTGTATTCAATATCATCCTATCATAATGTTATAAATAGGTCTACATACATATAAATTAATAATTTCACTCGATTTGAAGTTACTAAATACCCAATTATATAACAATAACAATATTCCTATTAACTGTCTACAACTTCATTTTTAAAAAATATATTTTTACAGAGGAATTGGTCACTTAATATCGATCATACTCATTTTCAATGACGACAAAGCTATTCGTTCTGCTAATTATATGAATTTCTTTAGGAATATTTAAACTTTGTTCATTTCTTATATTCAAGTAACCATTCCCTAAACAAATGGTTTGAAAGACGACTTAATACTTTTTACATACGTCGTTATTTAGAAAATATTATTGCATATTTCAAAGATGTTTTTTCTTCAAGTAAAGGCTTCTTATTAGCATTATAGTGAGTTTTTTAAAAAAACTTAAAAAAATCGTTCGACAAAATTCGCGCAAAATTTTAACTGTTCATAACCTTATACACACTACTAACACGTGTTCTATTGACTTTCTATTCCTTATAAACAAATTAACCACAACTTATCCACGCGCACTGTGGATAAGAGAACGGTTGTTCCAAGTTGATAAATTTGATAAGTTAAATATGTTCAATCATTTACTGTGTTTTATTATAACGTTAATGATGGTACGAATTTAAATAGATCATTTATAACTGGAGGGATTGTCTTGAAAAACATGCCTGATGAACTATTAGTAAACGCTTATTATCAAGCCCTTTCATTAAATTTAAATCCTCATTTTATAAGCTTATTAAAACTAGAAATTAACCGTAGATCAATCGCAACTCGATTAGAGAAAGTATCAAGTCAAATAGGTTAACTGTAAAATAAATCAAGTTGACACATTTATCATTCTCTTATACAATAAAATAGTACACAAATAATTCCAATAATTCGATTGGAAGGAGTTTCTATAAATGAAGTTAAGAATGATGATGACAACCGCCTTATTTGCAGCGATCATTGCGGTGCTTGCACAAATTACAATTCCATTGCCACTTGTTCCAATAACAGGACAAACACTAGCGATTGGACTTGCCGCAACAATCCTAGGTGCAAAATATGGCACGATATCTGTATTGCTTTATCTGTTAATGGGGGCAATTGGTTTACCTGTCTTTGCGCAAATGAAAGGCGGGCTTGGTATTTTATTTGGACCAACTGGCGGCTTTTTATTCGCTTTTATTCCAACAGCGTTTATTATTGGTTATTTCCTAGAGAAAAAGGGATTTACAATTAAAAATGCAATCTTCGCGAATATAATCGGCACATTTTTGTCCCTCATTATTGGGACCGCGTGGTTAAAATTCATCGCAGACCTCACGTGGACAGCTGCTTTGTTTGCAGGCTTTTCACCTTTTGTTATTGTAGGTATTTTAAAAGCTCTTCTCGCTGCGTGGGCAGGCATTACAGTACGCCAACGTCTTGCTAGTAATCGCTTGCTATTTACACAATATTCAAGTGGGGGTTAATTCATTAGTAAATTCGCACAAAGAAAGGCAGCACCTCAAATTTTCATTTGAAGATGCTGCCTTTTTATTATGCTATTATAGATTAACTTTTTCTTTTACTGCTTGAATGACTTCTTCTGCAGTGCCCATTTGAAGTGCTTTTTCAGCAAGTTCTTTCATATCACTCTTCTTCAAGCCTCGAATTTGTGCACGTGCTTGTAAAATAGACGTTGCACTCATTGAGAACTCATCTAAACCAAGACCGAGTAATAATGGAATTGCGATCTCATCGCCAGCCATTTCCCCGCACATCCCTGTCCATTTACCTTCGCGGTGAGACGCGTCAATAACCATTTTGACAAGGCGTAAAATTGCTGGGTTATATGGTTGGTATAAATAAGACACACGCTCATTCATACGGTCTGCTGCCATTGTATATTGGATTAAGTCATTTGTTCCGATACTAAAGAAGTCAACTTCCTTTGCAAATTGGTCTGCTTGTACTGCAGTTGAAGGAATTTCAACCATAATACCTACTTCGATTTCATCAGAAACCTTCTCGCCTTCCGCAATTAACTTCTCTTTTTCTTCTTCTAACATTGCTTTCGCTTTTCTAAACTCATCAAGCGTCGCAATCATAGGGAACATAATTTTTAAATTACCGTAAGTGCTCGCGCGCAATAAAGCACGTAGCTGCGTACGGAATATGTCTGTTTCTTCTAAGCATAGGCGAATTGCACGGAAACCTAAGAACGGGTTCATTTCTGTCGGCAGTTCTAAATATGGAAGTTCTTTATCGCCACCGATATCAAGTGTTCTTACAACAACTGGTTTACCGTCCATTCCTTCTAATACTTTTTTGTACGCGTCGAATTGCTCGTCTTCTGTCGGCAACTGATTGCGCCCCATGTATAAGAATTCAGTACGATATAAACCAACTGCTTCCCCACCGTTATTCATCACACCTTCTAAATCTTCTGGTGTTCCGATGTTTGCAGCGAGTTCAACTTGTTCACCGTCCGCTGTAATCGATTTCTCGTCGACTAATTTAGCCCATTCTGCTTTTTGTGCTTCATATTTCTCTAATTCTTTTTCATATTCCGCGATTAATTCTGCAGTTGGGTTAATGTGTAATTTACCTGTTAATCCATCTACAATAAGCATGTCATTATCTTGAATTTCTTCCGTTGCTTCTTGTGTACCCACAATCGCTGGAATTTCAAGAGAACGTGCCATAATTGCAGAGTGAGATGTACGCCCACCGATGTCTGTCGCAAAAGCTTTGACGTATTTTCGGTTTAATTGAGCTGTATCAGAAGGTGTTAAATCTTCAGCGATAATAATCACTTCTTCTGAAATCTCACTTGGGTTTACAACTTTAACACCGAGTAAATGAGATAATACACGCTTTGTGACGTCACGAATATCTGCTGCACGTTCTTGCATATATTCATTGTCCATACCTTCAAACATTGCGATGAACATATCTGTCGTTTCTTTTAATGCGTATTCTGCATTCACTTGGTCAGAACTAATTTTTTCTTTAATCGGATTAATGAGTTCTGGGTCGTTTAAGACTAAAACATGCGCGTCAAAAATCGCTGCTTCATCTGCGCCTAATTCTGTTTTAGCTACTTTTTGAATCTCTTTTAATTCTTGAATGGATTGTGCGATTGCCGCGTCAAATTTAGCCTTTTCCGCGTCTATGTCTTCAATCGTTGTTTTCGTGAAAGATAAGTCTGGCTCTACAAGACGATATGCTTTTGCAATCGCGATACCACTTGAAGCAGCAATTCCTTGTAGTAAAGTCATTTAGTTTGCCAATCCTTCATTTTGTAACGTCTTTTCTAATTCTTCAAGTGCTTTCTCTGCATCTGCACCTTCTGCTCGAACTGAAAACTCTTCGCCTGAACCGATTCCAAGTGACATAATTCCTAAAATAGACTTTAAGTTTACGTCTTTCCCTTTATAAACTAAAAAGATATCTGATTCAAATTTATTTGCAGTGCTTACTAATACTGATGCCGGTCTTGCATGAATCCCCGCTTCATCGATTACTGTAAATTGTTTTTCTGACATTGTTGTCCGTCTCCTTTATCAATCGTTTTATAATGGTTTTTAATCTATTGAATCAATCGTATTATAAACTTTAAATGCAATGTTTATAAGACTGATCTTTTAATATTAAAAACAAAGTTATTTTTAATTTAACATATTTCACTCGTAAAAACACTTATTTCGCGTTGACCTGACTAAAACGCTTATCGTTCCAGTTCAACAACATGAAGTATTTTTATCTTTGAAATTCAAAAACCACTATAGTATAATACAATAGTGGTTTTGTTTGTGCAATTATTTAATACGTTCTTCTGTTTCAGCATCAAAAAAATGCGCTTTATTTAAATCAAATGATAATTTCACGCTGTCGCCTGCTGTAATATTATAGCGTGAATCGACGCGGGCAACAAAGTCTTGATTTTCTACTTTAGAATAAAGAATAATTTCCGAGCCCATTAATTCCGCCACATTAACTTCTACCTCTAACGTTGTGTCTTGGGAATTTTCAAGAACGACTGAATCGTCATAAATATCTTCCGGACGAACGCCTAAAATCACTTCTTTTTTATCGTATCCTTGATCTCGTAACATCTTTAATTTTTCTTCTGGGACTTCTAACTTCACATCTTCAATTGTAAAATACTTACCCTCAATTTTTCCTGTGAAGAAGTTCATCGCAGGAGATCCGATAAATCCACCGACAAAAACATTATTCGGATAATCATACACTTCTTTTGGCTCTCCTACTTGTTGGATAAGCCCGTCTTTCATCACAACGAGACGTGTTGCCATCGTCATCGCCTCTGTTTGGTCATGTGTGACGTAAACAGTTGTCGTTTGAAGACGATGATGTAGTTTTTGAATTTCTGCACGCATTTGAACACGTAACTTCGCATCTAAGTTAGATAACGGCTCATCCATTAAAAATACTTTGGCATCACGGACAATCGCTCTTCCTAACGCAACACGTTGACGCTGCCCACCTGATAGCGCTTTCGGTCTTCGCGTTAATAAATCTTCTAACCCTAATATTTTAGCCGCATTGTCTACACGTTCTTTAATTTCATCTTTTTTAAACTTACGTAATTTTAAACCGAACGCCATATTGTCATACACATTCATATGCGGGTAAAGCGCATAGTTTTGGAATACCATCGCAATATCACGATCTTTTGGCGCAACATCGTTCATACGTTGATCGCCAATATATAAATCACCTGCTGTAATTTCCTCTAACCCTGCAATCATTCGTAATGTTGTTGATTTTCCGCAACCCGATGGTCCAACTAACACTAAAAATTCTTTATCACGAATTTCCAAGTTAAAATCTTTAACAACGACGACATCTTTATCGAACACTTTTTTTATGCCTTTTAATGTTAGATTCGACATACAATTCCCTCCAAGTAAACGTACTTTCCTTCTTTCTAAAGAGTACCGCTTTCTATTTCAAGTTGATAGGGAAAATTTGCACAAATTTCCGTTATTTCATTGTGCAAATTGTAAAAAGATAAATTCTTTCACTACAAAATTAAATACGAAGTCATGGCGTGATGAAACTTTCGCACATCTAAGCCAGTTCTTTCAAACAACCGATTTAATCGATATTGCAAGCTATTCCTATGTAAATGAAGCGCTTTAGCTGTTTCGGATATATTCAAATTATGATGGATTAATGTTTCAATCATTTCTAGCGTTCCCCTATCGCTTTCAAACTCTTGCAAGACTAACTTTCTTAAGTTTGACCGGCGACTGCTTCCATCTCCGTACATAAAGAAATAAGGGACTGCATCAATAAACGAAATGACATTTCTTTCCGAGTGTTGGAATGCTAGTCCGGCTGCCTCCCGAATTGCTTCATATTGAGGTTCGATATGGGTAGTGCAATGGAAGTATGTCCCGACAAGAAATTTAATCTTCACATATAAATCACTCATCAATACATCAATTATTTCTTCATATGTAGCTGCTTCGTTAGTTTTCTCTTCTATAATGATTCCTTCCCATTCACTTTCCCATAAAATCGGCACTTCTCTATTAAATAATTCACAAATCGCTACTTTAAATTGAATTGGATTCATTTGTGCGCGGTTAAAAGAAAAAGCAATAAAGCGACAGGCATTCGTTACCTCTAATGATTCGGTTTGTTTCTGTTGTACAGCTTCTTTCCACTCATTTTCTTTCACTGTGGCTACTGGAAATTGAATATTGTGAGGAATTAAAAATACATTTAATAAAGCTAATCCCTCCGGCGTCATCTGCTTTTTTAAAATACCGATCACTTCTTGTTCTTTCGTTCTAAACCACTGGTATTCTGAGAGATGTTTATGATCCACTTCTTCATAAATGATTAAGGATGGAAATATCTTTTTTAATCGTTGCATCACAACTACTTCACCTCACTTATACTTGGATTTCCGTAAAGACTTGTGAGTCACTTTATTTTTATTTTAATCTATCCACTAGCCAATAGCTACTTGCTTTTTGATCATTGACTCACTTGTTCATCTTTTGTTACCATCAACTTAGATTGCTTATATTCGATTGAATCGAATTAAATCACCTGGAGGTTTTTATAAATGGCAACCGTTTACACTAATAGAAGAGAAACGCTTATTCAATATTTAACATCTGAAAAGATTGAAATCGCTATGATTACAGATCCGTTTAATATTTTTTATTATACAGGTTTTCTATCTGAACCGCATGAACGATTTATGGCTGTGATGATTGATGTCAAAGCAGATCAAACCGTGTTATTCGTTCCTGCGCTAGATAAAAGTGCAGCGGATGCTATATCAGATGTTTCCACGATTATTCCAATTTCTGATGAAGAAGAACCTTTTGAAGTCGTCGCACGCGCTTTGAACAAAGAGGCAGTTCTTTTCGGTGTAGAGAAGAAATCATTAAACCTCTTTCGCTATGATAGTTTAAAAAAGCACTTCAAGCATGCAGAAGTCATTGATATTCAACCTTTTACCAATCAACTTCGTATGAAAAAATCAAAAGAAGAAATTCAACTGATGCAAAACGCTGCGAATATAATTGAAAAAGTGCTTGCTGAAGGCATTAAAAAAGTGAAAATTGGCATGACTGAATTAGCGTTAACAGCCCATTTCGAAACATTAATGCGTGAATTCGGTGCAGATGGCCCTTCATTTTCAACAATCGTTTTATCGGGTGAAAAAGCCGCATTACCACACGGAACGCCTGGTGATCGAAAATTCCAAGAAGGAGATTTTTTATTGATCGATATGGGTGTTCGTAAAGATGGCTATTGCTCTGATACCACACGCACTTTTGTCATCGGCGAACCAACGGCTAAACAAAGAGAAATTTACGAGATTGTTTTACGTTCAAATCGCGCAGGCGTCGGGACTGTAAAAGAAGATGTCGCTTTAAAAACTTTCGATCTTGCTGCACGAGAAGTTATTCAAAAAGAAGGATACGGTGAATATTTTAATAACCGTGTAGGACATGGTTTAGGGATTGAGGTGCATGAAGAGCCATCTGTTCACCAAAACAATGAGGTCATCGCAAAAGCAGGACTCGTCTTTACGATTGAGCCTGGCATTTACATTCCTGAGTACGGCGGGGTTCGTATTGAAGACACTGTTTATATTAATGAATACGGGGAAACCGAAGTACTCACATCATTCCCAAGAGAACTACAATCTTTATAATAAACAGCAAAAAATGCCTCCTATCTCAATCAATTAGATAGGAGGCGCTGGTAATTATTCTGTAAAGCCTGGTTTTTCAAGCATTCTAAAGATATTTTTCTTATATTCTTCAACACCTGGCTGGTCAAATGGATTTACGCCTAGTAAATAAGCACTCATCGTACAAGCCATTTCAAAGAAGTAAATTGTATACCCAATATGGTAAGCATCTTGGTTACCAACTGTTAAGTGAACTAATGGGACACCACCATCTTGATGTGCTTGCATTGTTGCTTGTAACGTCACATCGTTAATTTCATTCATCGTTTTATCAGATAAATAATTCAAGCCGTCTAAATTATCTTCTGTTGTTGGAATGTCGCAGTCTTCATTTGTTTCTGCAAATTGCACGAACGTCTCAAAAATCTCACGACGTCCATCTTGTACATATTGACCGAGCGAATGCAGATCCGTTGGGTACGCAACTGAAGCTGGATAAATTCCTTTTCCGTCTTTCCCTTCACTTTCACCAAATAATTGTTTCCACCATTCATGGAACGTTGCAAAATTTGGTGTAAAGCTCGCAAGGATTTCAATATTATATCCTTCGTTCAATAAATAATTTCGCACTGCTGCGTATTGATAAGCATCGTTTTCGCTTAAACTAGGGACTGTATAAGCTTCCATCGCATCTTTAGCACCTTCAAGAAGTTGCATAATATCGATGCCCGACACAGCAATTGGCAATAAACCAACAGGTGTTAAAACAGAAAATCTGCCCCCTACATCATCCGGAACAACAAATGTCGTAAAGCCTGAACGATTCGCTAACTCTCGAAGAGCACCTTTTGATTTGTCCGTAATCGCGACAATTCTTTCATTTGCATCTGTTCCGTAACGATTCTCCATATATTCCAGTAAAATTCGGAATGCAATTGCTGGTTCAGTCGTTGTTCCTGATTTTGAAATAACAATGACTGCCGCTTCTTTATCTCCGATATGTTGTAGCAATTGTTTCATATAAGCACCGCTTAAATTTTGTCCTGCAAAAATGACTTCAGGATCATTGTCATTTTTATTAAAGTACGGGGACAGTGCATCCTGTACTGCTTTTGCACCTAAATAAGAACCTCCTACCCCAATCACAACAACGACCTCTGCTAATTTACGTAAGTGGTCAGCAGTTTCTTTCACTTTTTTCAATTCACTTTGGTCAATTTCACTTGGTAAGTGTCTCCACCCTAAAAACTCAGCACCAATAGAAGTACCTGCTTCGATTTGTTCATGAGTCTGTTGAATTTGCTCACCAAACTGCTTTTCTAATTGTTCGATGGAAATGTGTGTTTGCTTCATAATTAATGGTTTTGTCATTTGATAATCCTCTTTCCTTTCTTTGGCTTCCCCGATATTTTTCGGACGATGTGAATTCATCTGTTTAACTTATAGTATATAATGCTTTTCATAACTTTTTCCACTCATATCCTTAGGAGAGCCAATTCAGTTTTTAAAAAACGATTCATCGCCTCTACTTTTTCATGAGAAAATATTCATCACATCATTTTCTTTCCAAATTCATTCCCTATAAATGTGAATGTAATCTTATTCCTTCCGTATTCCAAAACCCTTCTAGTTGCAGTAGGACTGATTCATTGGTAAAATCGATGTCCAGAACCAAAGGAGGAGTTACTTTTTAATGATACGTCTAATTGCAATTGACATGGATGGTACATTATTAAATCCGGATCATGTCGTAAGTGAAGCGAATAAAGAAGCGATACGTGCAGCAAAAGCGCAAGGAATAGAAGTTTTTATCGCAACAGGGAGAAGTTACCAAGAAGCTTTTGAACCTGTCGCTGCAGAAGGACTTGAACTACCTTATATTTGTATGAATGGTGCTGAAGTTAGAGATGTTACAGGTGATTTACTTGTGGCAACTTACTTACCAGAAAAAGATATTCGAAACATCTTATCTATTTTAGAAACATATAACATTGACTATCAAATTTTCGTAGACAAAACAGTTTATATAAAAGATATCCAAGATCAAATCGATACTTTTGTTCAACTCGCGGAGGAAAAAGATTTAACGCCAAATGTAGAAGAAATTCGTCGTGAAGTTGAAGACCGAATCAAACGTGGAATCATTCGAGTTGTTGAATCTTTTGAACCTGTCTTAGCTGAACATCCGCAAACAATTTACAAAGTTTTTGGTACTTCCTTTAATCGCGGAAATCTAGACAAGGCTCGCGCCGCCTTACAAGAGATTCCAAGTCTTGCTATAAGTTCTTCAGGTGCGGGTAACTTAGAAATTACAAATATCCAAGCACAAAAAGGCATTGCGCTTGAAAAACTAGCTGAAAGTAAAGGGATTCCTATGGAACAAGTGATGGCGATTGGCGATAATTATAATGACCTTTCAATGATGGAGCGTGCCGGTCGTTCTGTAGCAATGGGGAACGCGCCAGAAGAAATTCAAGCAGCATGTGACTACATCACAGAAACAAATAGCAATCATGGGGTTGGCTTAGCAATTCAACAAGTGTTACAAACCGAAGAAACGAATTAATTAATTAAAATAAGCGAAAGGAACAAATGGCTTCCTTTCGCTTCGTTACTATTTAAAATAAAAACCTCGCCATATAAATAACAATTGATACAGTAATCGCACTTAATAGTGTTGAGAACAATACAATTTGTGCAGCTAAGTCGGGATGATTATCATATTCTTGTGCAATGACAGCACTATTTACAGACGTTGGCATCGCTGACCCGATTAATAATGCCTGAGCTACAATCCCATCTACGTTAAATATGTATATAATCGCTAAAGCTATTAACGGTCCAACTGCTAATCTTAGCGCTAAACTATAATATAAAGTGGATAATGTTGACGTAAATTTAATCTGTGCAACTTGCGCCCCGAGTGTAAAAAGAGCCAATGCAATCATCGCTTCTGCGATATAATTCGCAGGCGTCCATATAAATGAAGGGACTGCTATCTCAAAGTAATTGAGCAAAATTCCGGATAACATCGCATAGAGTACGGGCATTTTAAAATAACCGAGCGCTGCTTGTAATTTACCAACTCGAACTGACTGCAATGAAAAAATACCATATGAAAAAAGAAAAATGTTTTGCAACGTAAGCATGATCACTTGAATCGACATCGCAAATGGATCACTTCGAAAAACTAAGTCGTTCACAGGTACCCCGTAATTCCCTGAGTTAAAAAACATGACACTATTTGAAAATGTTGTTTTTTCACCTTTTCCTAATCGAAGCATCTTTCCTATAAAATGAGAAATTATATATAAGATGACCACATATAAAATGAAAAACATTAAAATATTGCCAAATAAACGCATAGAAATTTCGGTACTATATAACTTCACAAAAATAAATGCAGGTACGAGATAGTATATATTTAACCGCGCCAATGTTTGTACATTTAACTCGAACTTCTTCTGCATCCAAAAACCGATAAACATAATAACAAATATAGGCAATAAAATATCTTTTAAAATAACCCCTAACGCTAACAAGTCACCTCCTCCCTTCTCTATTTTATCCTTTAGCTAATTGCTTCCATACTTCTTCATACACATTTTGCAATGGGACTTGATGAACTTCAGCAATTTTTTTACATTCCTCATATTCAGGTGAAGTTTTGATCACTTCCCCTTCTAAAACACCTTCTTTAACTGTAATATTTCCCCATTTTGTAGAAACGGTACGAAAGGTTCTTTCCATCCGATGCACCGTAAGCGGATAATATCGAATGCCTAAAGTTGTCGTTTCCGTAAAGAGTATTGCTTTCATTCGATCCAGTTTTGATTTTGAACATAATAATTGAAGTAAAATAGCGGGTCGATTTTTCTTCATATAAATAGGCGTATAGTAAACATCATTCGCACCAGCATCGATTAACAAATCCATAACATAGCCTAAAATCTCTCCAGAAATATCATCTAAATTTACTTCAACTTTAAACATTTCATCATCAACATGTGCATGATTTGGCGGATGCATGGACATAGACGTCACTCCTCTTCTTTTTGCTCGGCTAAACGATGGATTAAAGCTGCATTATAAGCAGCCCCGTATCCATTATCGATATTGACAACACTAATGCCTGATGCACAAGAATTCAACATTGTTAACAAAGCTGATAGTCCACTAAAATTCGCACCGTAACCTACACTCGTCGGCACCGCAATGATTGGATGAGAAACAAGTCCTCCGACAACACTCGGAAGCGCACCTTCCATACCAGCAACTGTAATAGACACGGTAGCTTGTTGTATTTCTTCAATATTATCAAGTAATCGATGAAGCCCTGCGACACCTACATCATAAAAACGACGTACTTCACAACCAAATGCTTCCGCTGTAACTGCTGCTTCTTCCGCTACTTTTAAATCGGATGTCCCTGCACATAAAACTGCGATGAAGTTCGTTGAAGCCGTCTTTTTATGTGCTATTTCTGTATGTAGCAGTTCAGCTACTTCGTTGTAAATTAATTCTGGATGAGTTTTCCTTACTTCAACCGCTTTTTCTTTTGAAATTCTTGTTACTAAAATGGCATCTCCATTTGCTTGGATAGAAGCAATAATTGCTGTAATTTGTTCAGCTGTTTTTCCTTCTCCAAAAATCGTTTCAGGAAAACCTTGACGTTTTTTACGATGATGATCTACTTTTGCAAATCCTAAATCTTCATAAGTTGCAAGTTTTTCTTTTGCTTCCGCTATATTCATTTTTCCTAATTGAACTTGTTTTAAAATGTCTTCCATTCTATTCACACTCCTTATAAAGTGAAACTTCAATCAAACATTTAGATAAAAAAACGGGATTGCTCATGTTTCTAAAAACAATCGCCTATCCCGCAAATTGATTATGCCAATCTATTTTCTAACTCACTTAAAATACTTTATTAAATCTTTTGCAAGACTTTGGTATTTCTCGAAATTCTCTTTGTACTGACGATGACGTTCCATATCTGGCTGAATGACAGCTTCAATCGGAATATTTTGCTTAATATTTTCTAATGACGCTACTTCACCAATCGCATATAAAGCCGTCCATGCAGCGCCCCATGCAGCACTATGATGACTCTCTGATAAATAAACGTCTTTTCCGAAGACATCTGCTAACATTTGAACCCATAACGGAGACCTTGCAAGACCACCATTTACGTAAATTTTCTTCGTCTCACCAGCTTGTCTTTCTAAGGCTAAGCCGATATGGAATAAATTATACGTAATGCCTTCTAAAACTGCCCGTACTAAATGTTCTTTTTTATGTGTAATTGAAAGTCCAAAGAAGTTTCCTTTTGCTTCTTGAAGCCAAATCGGCGCACGTTCCCCGTTTACATAAGGAAGGAATATTAACCCTTCTGCACCGAGTTCTACTTTTTCAGCTTCTGCCGTTAATTCCTCAAAACTTCCATCGTATTCAATAATTTCTTTTAACCATTGTAAAGCAATTCCACCATTATTTGTTGGTCCACCAATAATCGACAACTCATCTGTAAATGCATAGCAGAAAACTTCTTGTTCTTCGCTTACTTTAAACCCATGCATCATTTGACGAATTGCACCGCTTGTTCCTGCTGAAATTGCAACTTCCCCCGGTAAAATCGCACCACTTCCTAAGTTGGCAAGTTGGCCATCTGCAGAACCAATGACAAATGATAACTGAGTAGGCAAGCCCATCATTTCTGCAACGTCTTCTTTTAACCCTGTTAAGTGTTCAGTTGGTGGTACAATTTCAGATAATTGTTCATAACGAACGCCACTTAATTCAAGTGCTTGTTCATCCCAATCGAATTTTTTCATATTAAACATACCAGTTGCTGACGCCATCGCGTAGTCAATTTTACGAACACCAAACCATTTCTGAATGACATACTCTTTCGCAGACATGAAGTATGCTGCTTTTTTGTAAGGTTCAAAATTCGTTTCTTTCATCCAAAGTAATTTACTAAACGGTGACATTGGATGGTTTGGGAGACCTGTATTTGCATAAACTTCATCTCCAACTGTATCACGAAGCTCACGTGCTTGCTTACTACTTCTACCATCTGCCCAAATCATTGCTTGTGATAACGGTTCAAATTGTTCATCCACACAAATTAAAGAATGCATCGCCGCTGAAATTCCAACAGTAATAATTTTATCAGCCGCGACATTTTCTTTTTGCATGACATCTTGAATAGCCTTTCTTGAAGCCCACTCAATTTCTACTGGATCTTGCTCTACCCACTCTAATTGTGGATAATTTGATGTAATCATTCTTTCTGCTTCTGCAACAAGCTGACCATTTTGTTCAAATACAACTGCTTTCGCACTCGTCGTCCCAATATCTAATGCAAGGACAAGTTTTTCCGACATATCCATTTCACCTTACTTCCTTAGATTTCAAATCTATCGCGCGATTTTAAATATAATCATACTTCTTATTCATTATATCGCTTTTCTCGTGAAGAAAAAGCTTTGGAATGTTCTCCAAAGCTTTTTTGACTAACGTTCCAACATCAATTCATTTAAATTGTCATACTGCCAAATCCACCGTCAACGCGGATTAAAGTACCTGTTACGAAGCTCGATGCACGGTCAGAAGCAAGCCATACAGCCGTTCCAACAAGCTCTTCTGGTTTTCCAAAACGATCCATCGGTGTATGCCCCATAATTGAAGCAATACGTTCTTCACTTAAAATTTTACGGTTTTGCTCCGCTGGGAAGAATCCTGGAATAATCGCATTTACACGGATACCATGTGGTGCAAATTCACGCGCCAAAAACTGTGTCATATTGTTTACGCCAGCTTTTGAAACGGAATATGTAAAGACTCTTGATAATGGTGTTGTTGATGAAACAGAAGAGATATTAATAATACTTCCTTTTCTCTCTTGTTCAATCATACGCTCCGCAAACACTTGTGTAGTTAACATGATGCCTTTTAAGTTTACATCTAAAATATGATCCCATTCGTCTTCTTCTAATTCGAAAAATGGCGTCGGACTATTTGTACCAGGTGCGTTTAATAAAATATCCCACCCACCTGACCAATCTTCAATTTCTTTCGCTACATTTACTAAAGACTCTTTAGAAACAACGTCTGCTTGAAACGCTTTCGCTTTACCGCCTTTTTCTTCAATTTCTTTTACAACTGCTTCCGCTGTTTCCAAATTACGACCCACAACTGCTACTTGTGCACCTTGGTCGGCTAAACCTTTCACCATCTCAGAACCTAATACACTATTTCCACCAATTGCAACTGCTGTTTTCCCAGTCAAATCAAATAAATTACTCATCTCTAATTCCTCCTAATAACTATCTTTAATGCTCTGGCCTAGCTATGTCACAGATTTTCCCCAGTAAATCTGAAGAAAACCTATGACAATTGCGCAAGACCTTACATCTATTTGGACTTAAATTAAGCTAAATTACCTTCATCATCAAATTGTAACTCGTATAATTCTGAAATAGGTGTTAAATTGTCACTTTCTTCTACTTCTTGTAAAAAGCCTTCTGAAACTTCAATTTCACCAATTTCCAACGTGTTTTTAATGCGAACCATTTTTACTTTTGTAAAATCTAAAATATTACATGTTTTAATCGCAGCTTTAATCGCTAATTTATCGTTATCTAGCGTCGTCGCTGCTTTTGTCGGTGCTACAACAGTAGAAGTTAACCCGTTTGCGTACGTTGCCGGCCAATCTGTTTTATCGATTAAACGTTGTGTTGTGAAATCTGCCGTTCCAACACCATTCGCATTTCCTTCCGTTTCAGGAGTTAAATCGAGTACAACCATTTTATTTACTTCCGGACCACCATGCGCGTACGGGGTTGGATATCTTCCTGTAATATTTGGATCCATACCGTCCCCACTAATGTTTTTACCAATTTCATCGATGACAAGCACATCAATTTTATCGAAGTTAATTTGCGGTAAAAACTTTTTCGCCATCTTTTGTAGCTCTGTTTCACGTTCTTCAATTTCTTCAGGGAGTAGTACTTCAACATGCGCAACTTTATCGAAAGCATTTTCAACCGTCGCAACGCCGAATAAAATAGGCATTTTCTCCATAATCATATGCGCCATTAAAATAATATGTTTGCCCATATGTTCAAAGCCAAGTTGGTGACATGCTTCTGCACCTTTTTGTTTCCCTATACCGATTGTCATCATTTTCATAATGCCACTCTCCACAGTTCCTCTAAAGGCTGTATGCGGTTTCACTCGGTTAATAACAATAATTCCATCTGCTTCGGAAGCGTACTTATCGATATAAACTGGTAATCCATTTTCTAACTTTCCAATTTCAACAACTTCCATTGAAGAACGAATTTCAGCTCCGACAGACTCTTCCGTAACACCTAATTGTGCTAAGACACCTGTTTGCCCTTCAGCAGTCGCACCGCCGTGGCTTCCCATACTTGGAATGATGAATGGTTTAGCACCAAGTTCTTTTAAGAAAGTAACTGTTCGTTTTGTCACAGTAACAATTTCATCTACACCTCGACTACCAACTGCAACGGCAATCTCCATCCCTGGTTTCACTGTTTTACGAATCTCTTCTTTTTGTAAAGCATCGTTTAATGCCTGATCTACATCATCTACTTTGGTATCATCAAAAGACTGACGTACTTTCATCATTTTCGGTACTGGTATGTCTTTTAATAACTCATCAAGAATACTCATTGAAATCCCTCCGCTTTTTGAATTTAAGTTGATTCTGATTTTAACATTTATGGTGTATCAAACAAAATTGAAAGCCCTTACAACTTTTATAAAATATAAAACTCCTAATTTGTTTGCCCTCTAAACTAATTTATGATTCTAGATTACCACCTAACTAAATATTCGTCAATTAAGCGGACTTGCTTCAATGAAATTTTAAAATTAATTTTTGCATCGATGAAAACCACACTTCGATGATTTTCAGTGTGGTTTCATTTCATCATATTTTACCCATTTATTTTAATAGCATTCTCTTGCGCGACTAAACATAATTCAGCTGCTTTAAAGACGTGTTCCTGAGTCATTGCTTTTTCCGTACGATTCACACAGTCTAAAACAAGTTCCCCGAAGAATGGGAATCCGACTTCACCTGAAACATCGTAATACTTTTCACCATCTTTATTAACTAAAAATACATGATCGCCCGTTTCTTCTCTTGCTACATCAACATACTTCCGAATTTCAATTGTTCCTTCCGTACCTGTAATAAATGTACGTCCGTCTCCCCAAGTACTTAAACCATCTGGTGTGAACCAATCTACTTTAAAGTATTGTGTAGCTCCATTATCTCCAACAAGCGTTGCATCACCATAATCTTCTAGCTCAGGGTATTCTGGGTTATCGTAGTTCGCTACTTTACTATGTACAACTTCTGCATCTTTACAGCCTGCATAATATAAAAATTGTTCAATTTGATGGCTACCAATATCACATAAAATACCGCCATATTGTTCTTTATCAAAGAACCAATCAGGTCGACTATCTGCATTCAAACGGTGTGGACCAAATCCTGTTACTTGTAATACTCGTCCAATCGCACCTTCATTAATTAAATCTCCTGCGAAAACAGCACCTTCAACATGTAAGCGTTCACTAAAGTAAACCATATATTTTTGGCCTGTCTTCTCAACAACACGCTTTGTTTCTTCTAATTGTGCCATTGTCGTAAATGGTGTCTTATCTGTAAAATAATCTTTTCCAGCTTCCATCACTTGATTTCCTAATGCACTTCTTTTGGAAGGTATAGCTGCAGCTGCTACTAATTTAATCGAATCATCTTTTAACACTTGTTCAAGTGATTCTGCTGCTTGTGCTTCTGGAAACTTCTCTATAAATTCATCTACTTTTTTTGCATCTGGATCATAAACCCACTTAATTGTAGCCCCAGCCTCAACTAGTCCATTACACATACCATAAATATGTCCATGGTCTAGTGCTACCGCAGCAATTTGAAATTCCCCTTCTTTAACGACCTGATTCGGTTTACCTTTCGGTGCATATGTCATACCATCTTTACTCATTTTATTACACACTCCTTACAAAATAATAAAATTATTACTTACACTTCGATTATTTCTTCAGTGAAATCGTTCTGTTCTCGATAGATGACGTTCGAATCGCATCAATCATTTCCAACGATTTATACGCATCTTTAGCTTTGACGTAATCATTCGTATCCTCTTGAATACATGTATAAAATTGATGGATTAACTTTTCATGGCTTGCGCCGTAATAAAACTTTTTTCCAGGCATCTTATCGTCTTCGATAATCTCTTCTTTTCGACCTTCTTCATTGGTTTGCGTTAAAATACTATCTTTAATTGTAAACTTCCCATTTTCACAAATTACTTGTAGCTCTACACTTGAGTTCGCGGCATTTGTAATCGTTGAAAAGAAAAGACCCGTTGCACCATTCTCAAATTGAATATTTGCACTTGCAGTATCTTCAACTTCTATTTCATAATCAAGCAAATTAGCAATAGAGCCTTTGATTGTGTTCACATCTCCTGCTAATAACTGCATTAAATCCAGCGTATGAATCGCTTGGTTGATCATTACACCGCCACCTGCATATTTCATTTTTCCGCGCCACGGCTTTGTTTCATAATAAGTTTTTGGACGATACCAAGTGACTAAACCTTTCAATCCTGTGATTTTCCCGTACTCACCACTATGTATTAATGTTTGTAATCTTTCAAAGGTTTGATTGTATCGATTTTGAAGAGACAGACAAATCTTCACTTCCCGGTTTTCCTCTTCCAGTGCTACTAAAGATTGCCCGCCTTCAATATGATTCGCCAATGGTTTTTCCAAAAAGACATGTACATTATGATCGACACATGCTTTTGTTACTTCATAATGGAGGTGATGGGGTAAACAAATATGTACGCAATCGATTGTTTCATCTCGAAGCATCTCATTATAATCTGTATAAAAAGGAACGTCACTCACAACATTTTTTAAGGATTCATCAATATCACAGATGGCTACTAATGTAGCAGCACTGTTTTTAATAGCTGATAAATGTATTTTTGAAACATCTCCTAGCCCAATTAATGCTACATTTAACATAGAATTTACTCCTTTTTGCACCTAATCATTCAATACGACAAACTTCTTAAAAGCGCTTTCATTTTAAGTTTAAAAAGAAGTCCCATTCTCTGCTTTTATGACGAAGAGGAATGGGACTCTTGTTTAACTATTCGATGCACGATCTAAAACTGTTGCTGGTAATTCTTCATTCATACTTCCTGTACGATATCCAAGCAAGTCAATCGACACATACGTAAATCCAAGTGAAGTGAGTTTCATGTGAATTTGCTCACTCTTTTCAATCATTTCTTGAATTTGACTTGGCGTTACTTCAATTCTTGCTACATTTTCATGATGACGGACACGCGTTTGCGGGAATCCTAATGTTGCTAAGAATAATTCAGCTTCATTGACTTGTTCAATTTTCTTCTTATCAAGCTTAACGCCATATGGAATTCTTGAAGCTAAACTACATGATGCCGGTTTATTCCAAACTGGAACATTTAACTCATTAGCTAATTGACGGACTTCGTGTTTATAAATGTCCGCTTCTTGTAATACACTACGGACGCCTGCTTCTGTTCGAGCTTTTAGTCCCGGACGAAAATCAGCTACATCATCCATAATCATGCCATCTAATACATAGTTATAGCCTAACTCTTCTGCAAGATCATTGAGGTGATCGTATAACATTTTCTTACTGTAATACCAGCTGTCTGGCGTATTTTCAACGATACGTGGGTTATCTAACTCTTTAATCGCTGTTTTGTAAACGTTCACACCCATTTGCTCAGCTAACTCCACCGCACCATCAAATTCTTCTTGACGGAATAATTCGGATGCAACAACAACTGCTAATACATTATCGCCTAGCTCTTCCTGTGCGCGCTTTAAAACAAGTGCACTATCAACACCGCCAGAAAATGCAACTAGCACTTTACCCATATCAGATAAAACTTTACCTAAATGAAGATTTTTCTCTTCTACTGTTTTGTTCATTTTACTTCGCCTCACTTTTTTTATAGTATAAGCAACTAACAACAATAACTTTACATTTACTATTTAAATCTTTTGTTTGCTCCCTAAATTAATTCTTCGCTTAAAGATTAGCACCTTAATTCTTATCAGTCAATTATTCCGTTTTGACCAAATTTTGCTACTCTATTAACCGCGAATATAGAAAACGAAGTAATCCACTGAACATCTACAAGTGAAGTGGATTGATTGGCTCAATTAAAACCAGTCTGCGTATCCTAATTTTCGTAAGTTCTCTGCAGATGTTTGCAAACAATCAAATGGACTTCTACCATATGTATCATCCTGCTCGACGATGAAATATTTCGCACCACTTTCTAATCCAGCTTCAATAATCGCTTTCATGTCAAGGCTACCTTCGCCAACTTCTGCAAATTCAATGACATTCACAAACTTTGCCATAAACTTATCGTAATCTGCTAACTCTTCTTCTGTTAAATCTAAACGACCAATACGATAGTCTTTTAAATGAAGTAATGCGACACGACCTTCATACTCTTTAATAATTTTCACTGGATCTTCTCCAGCACGTTGAATCCAATGAACGTCTAATTCAAATCCTAATTTAGTCGTGTTGTCCCTCATAATATCTAATAAGTACTTCCCATCGTACATTTCAAATTCAATATGATGCGTATGATGGTACAATTCAATGCCATGCTCTGCTAGTTTAACAGCTTCCGCTTCTGCTTTCTGGATAAAATCCATTGTTTTATCTTTATCGCCCATTAAATCTAATGGAATCATACCAATACGTAAATAATTACAATTTAACTCTTTACAATCATTTACAATCTTATCAAAGTCATCTCTTAAAGAATCTCCTTGTAATCCTTTAGCAACTGGTTCTACAAACGCTGACATTGCAGCTATTTCAATCTCGAAGTCTTCAGATGCCTTTTTAAATTCCGCTACATTTTCAGCTGTCATTGGAATTTGAGAGATTTCTACACTTCGATAACCAAGTTCACTTAATTGCTTCATTGTAGCGTAGACACCGTTTTCAGCTACTTCATTTTTCAACATCATCATTTGAACGCCTATTTTTCCTTTTCTCATCTGTTAATCCCCCGTCTTCTCTATAAATGATTTTTGGTTAATATTATTTTGTTTTACTTTAAGCTTCATGCAGTTTTTATTATTTCTCTTCTTCTTGAATTCGTTTATTTAATTCTTCTAAGAAATGATCTTCGTCTACTGGCAGTTCAACTTCTTTACCGAGCCAACTAGAAAGGTGAATTGCGTTTGCTAATTCGACACCATTCAAACCATCACTTCCAGGCGCTAATAGTGGCGTATCATGTAAGATATTCTCAGCAAAGTTTTCAAGAACTGCGATATGCTGTGCACCCCAAACACTTTCAAACTCTAATTTTTCTTCAGTATAGTACTCGGATAAATCTTTTCCTTGCACTACAGCCTGAACATCTTCTGGTCCCATACTCGCATTGATTTCTGATTCGCTTTGGTGGAGTCTTTTAATCGAGACTTTTTTGCTATCATCAACAACAATTTTTCCTTTATCCCCTAAAATTTCAAGCCTATCAGTCCCCATTAAATCGTGCGTACACGTAATGAATACACCCGTCGCGCCATTTCCATAATCAAATAGCGTTGTTAACTCATCTTCAACTGCAATATCTCTTTGATAGCCGTATTTCACATTCGAATAAACTTTTTGTGGCATTCCACAAATCCACTGGAATAAGTCTAGTTGATGTGGTGCTTGGTTCACAAGAACGCCTCCACCTTCACCTTTCCAAGTTGCACGCCATTCACTTCCATCATAATAAGCTTGTGGTCTCCACCAACTTGTAATGATCCAGTTAGAACGACGTATTTCACCTATTTCTCCTTGATCAATGACTTCTTTAATTTTTTGATACAATGCGTTTGTTCTTTGATTAAACATTATTCCATAAGTTAGTTCAGGTTTAGAGGACGCGATTTCATTTAATTCTTTCACTTGTTTAGAATACACACCAGCTGGCTTTTCTATTAATGTATGTATATTTCGTTCAAGTGCTTGAATTCCAATTTCTGGGTGGGAATAATGTGGTGTACAAACTACGACACTTTCAACTAAGCCACTTTCTAACATGTCAACATAGTCTTCATAAAAAGGAATTTCTGGATGTTTTTCAGCGTATTCTTTCTTTTTTTCTGGATCTATATCACATATCGCTGCAATTTCCATATTTTCAACGCGTCCATCTAGAAGAAACTGTGTATACAACCCACCTTGTGCGCCTACTCCTATAATTCCAACTTTTACTTTTTTCATCATTTATTCTCCTTTAAAACATTATTTAAAATCTCACTCACTTCTTAACCTACATTTCAAAGCTTACTCAGGGATATGAAGAGATGCCGATTCAAAATATAAAATCGGCATCTGACATTTATGTTTTATTTGAATACAATTCTAGCATTTACTTACCAAGCAGTTGTGGTAAAAACATGACGAGACTTGGAACAAATGTAACAAGTAATAACACTGCAATTAACACACCATAAAACGGTAACATCGACCTGGCAGCTTTTTCTATAGGTACTTTTCCTATGGCTGAACCGATGAATAACACTGATCCCACAGGTGGTGTTACAAGTCCGATTGCTAAGTTAAGGACAAGCATCACACCAAAGTGAATTGGATCCATGCCTATTCCAACAGCAATTGGTAATAAGATAGGCGTTGTGATTAGGATTAATGGTGCCATATCCATAACCATTCCTAATAACAATAAAATTAAGTTAATTAATAATAGTGTTGTAATATCGTTTGGTGAAATTGTTAAGATAAAATCTGTTGCCATTGCTGGTACTTTTAGTAGTGCTAATAGCCAACCAAATGCAGATGAAGCTGCAATTAAAAACATAACCATAGAAAGTGTTCTAAACGTACGGTATAAAATGACTTTAAATTGACTAATGGGAATATCTTTATAAACGAAAAACGTAATAATAAATGCATATAACGCACCTATTGCTGCAGATTCAGTTGCAGTAAAGTAACCACTTATAATTCCACCCATGATAATAACTGCTGTTAGAAGCCCTAAAATACCTTCACGTACAATCTTCGGGATTTCTTCTCTTTTAACCGGCTCACCTTTAGGGTAATTTCTTTTCACTGCAATTGCATAAGTTAATATAAGTAGTGCTAAACCAAGAATAACTCCTGGTACGATACCGCCCATAAATAGTGCACCGACAGAAACTCCACCGGCAGCTGTTGAATAAATAATCATATTATGGCTTGGTGGGATAATAACTCCTTGTGTAGCAGATGCTGTCGTAACACTGACTGCATAATCATTATCATATCCTTGCTTTCTCATCATTGGGATTAATACTGATCCTAGTGATGATACGTCCGCAAGTGCTGATCCTGAAATTCCACCAAATAATGTACTTGTCATAACGTTTACAAGTGCAAGTCCGCCTCGAATCTTACCAATAATAACGTTTGCTAAATTAATTAGACGACGAGAAATTCCACCCTCGTTCATAATTTCGCCAGCAAGTATAAAAAATGGTATTGCGATTAACGAGAATGAGTTCACACCACTAATCATTCTTTGAATAATTGCTGCTAAATCTAACTGCATATACAAACCAGTGATTAAGGAGGATATTGCTAATGTTAACGCGATCGGTACTCTTAGTAATAAAAGCAATATAAAACTACCGATTAATAATGCTACACCCATGTGTTATCCTCTCCCCTCTTCTATCGCTTCTTCCATTGCTTCAGTATCTATCTCGTCATTGTATTCTTGATGCATTCCTTTAACAAATAACAATTCAATCCCGTAAAGGAGGATATAAACTCCAGTGACTGGCAACGCTGCATACAATACACTCGACGGTAGCCCTGTTCCTGCCATTGTTGAATTATTCATTAACATTGTAAACTTCCAACCATAGAATGTTAAAACGCCTCCGAAAAACAGCACTAAAACCTTTGCAAATAAATCACATAAGTTTTGAAGTTTTTCCGGGAATATCCCAACTAAAAATCCAACTCCAATATGAAGTTTTTTTCTAAATCCATAAGCTATTCCTAATAAGCTAACCCAAACAAAAAGTAATAATGAAAGTTCTTCTGCCCATGATGGTGTAGACTTCAGAATTTGTCTAGAAAATACTTGATACAGGATAATCACGATCATTGCCAGTAAAGCTGATAGCGATAAAAACACAAGCAGACGATCAACTAAATCTTTAATCGTTTTAAATACCTTCATTAAGAGTGCCCCTTTCTATCTGTTGTTCATTTTACAATTGGAAGCTAGAAATGTTTGAGCATTTCAAAGTATTTATCATTTGTATTTTCATGAACACAGTTAATAAAAAATATTTTAAATTTAATCAATACGGTATAACTTCAAACGCATGCCAATCTTCGTTAAATTTAGTTAAAGTCATACCACATTGATTAACATTCTTTAAAACTTCCTGCTTCTCTTTTATAAGAGATTTTATTTGAAAGTAAATTGGGCATTATTTTCATGACCTAGTGTCGTAATCATTTAACTTATTGTCTTTACTAGAAGTATCATTTCTATAAATATAAAATTGGGAGAGGTGAGAAATAATCTCACCTCCTTTTTTTATTCTAGCTTGTCAATCCATTCTTGATACTGTGGACCATACTTTTCATAGATTGGTTCAACAGCGTCTCTCCAAGGTCCAAAATCTGTAACTTCAAAAATTTCATTTCCATTTTCAATAATTGCCTCTTTAGACTCTTCTTCTAATTCAGCCCATGCCTCACGTTGATACTCAACTGATTCTAAAGCTGCTTCTTGGAATGCCTTCTTATCTTCATCACTTAATTTATCCCATAGACTTTGAGATGCGAGTAAAACTTCAGGTGGTCCTGAATATTCATTCAAAGTAAAGTATTTCGCTACTTCAAAATGATTTGATGTGTAATAGCTTGGGAAGTTATTCTCAGCGCCGTCTAGTACTCCAGTTTGAATAGCTGAGTATACCTCACCGTATTCCATTGGCGATGCAGATGCACCGAATGCTTCAAAAATATTAATAGACAAATCAGATGGCTGTACGCGAATCTTCAAACCTTTTAAATCTTCAGGTGTTTTTACAAGTTTTTTAGAGTTATAAATACTTCTTTCACCAGAATCATAAAATGCTAATCCAACTAGATTAGAACCATCAAATGTGTCTAAAAGTTCTTGTCCTAATTCTCCAGTTAAATGTTCCCACTTAGATTCTTCATCCTCAAATAGATAAGGGAGTGATAAAACACCTATGTCATCCGAAAACTCAGTTAATGGAATTGAGTTTACTCTCGTTAAATCGATTGAACCTAGTTGTAATTGCTCTACAACACTTTTTTCTTCACCTAGTTGACCGCCTGCAAATACGTCAACTTTATAACGTCCGTCAGTTTTCTCTTCAACTAATTCCGCAAACTTCTTATCTCCAATAACTGTTGGATATTCTTCAGGGTGATTGTCTGCTAATCTTAATGTAATCGCTTTCTCACCAGATTCAGAGTCGTCTCCTCCGCATGCAGCTAGCAACAACACAGAAAAAAGCATTAATGATATTATTACAGAAAGTCTTTTCTTCAATTGATTTTCCTCCTTTAATATTTTAATTATTAACACTTTAAAACGTAACCGCTTTCAAAATAATTACTTTGTTTTCTGACCATTCTTAATTACTTTGACCAATAAACAAACTAATTGCTTTCATTATAGATGTAAGCGCTTAACATTTCAAGTTGTTTTCTACAAAATTTTCAATTATTTTCTTACAAATTGAAATATATACGTTTTTATGATCTTACAATAGCAAATAAGCGACTATTGTGCCTATTCCACCAAATAATAATGCATAAGGTAAATTAATCAATGTAATTCGATAAGGACTTTGTTCAATATTCATAGAAGTTAACGTTACAACTAACCCGTAAGTACCTACTGTTAATGTTGCGATTGAACTTGTCACTAAAACAATTGCGATACTCAGTGGGTTATAAATTGAGAGTAACGTACTTAATAAACTGCCTAGAATCCCGAACGTTGCGATTGGATGAACACCAAACATACTCAAAAAAATAAAAGCGACTTGAATGACAAAAAACACTAATAAAGGATATTCAGCAATCTTTATAATCGGCTGTTGAACAACTTCCATAAATGCTGCCTCACCAATACTATGTGAAAACAAGGCTAAAGAAATAAATAAAATGATAAAGTTTTGCATCGTATTTGTTTTTTCTTTCCAATTATTCCAACCAATCACCCAAAATCTATGTAGTCTCTTCATAATGATTGACCAGACTACAGCAAAAGGAAAAATTAAGAGTGTCACAGTTAATATAAAATCCATGTCAAATAATGTTCCGATAGAAATAACAGCCACTAAAAATAACACAAGCGCAATCATTAAATGAACAAGCTTTTTTAGTAACTCTTTTAAATTCACATGCTCTACTTGTGTCAAGTCACTTTTATTCACCGTATGCTTCCGAAAATAAAGTCTTCCCCAAAGTGAATCTATGAAAAAAATGATAATACCAATTAAAATTAACCATGGAAGTAATGAAACATAAGAAACTCCTGTAATAAAAATAGACATTGCCAATAAGATTTCCAAGGGACTCCATAATAATGCTAAAGAATAACCTCTTAAAGTCGCTGTACTAATGAATGAACCACGAACTTTTTTATTTAAATCCGATAAGTTTGTTTTTAACACATCTTGAGAAATTGTAGCTGCTGATAGATTTAAAAAAGACGCTAATGTAAGTGTTGTAGCAGAACTTCGTGTATAAAGCCCACCTAAATTCGAAACATTTACTTGCATTAATGTATTTAAGCTCCGATCGAACCCGCCACTTCTCACAACGCTATTCATCCAAGGTAACATTGCTAATAGCATTAATAAGCCCATATTACTTGTCATAATAGGAGGCAACGCTGCAATCGATTGCCCTGAGGTGCCATACAAATAGCCACCAATTAATAAAAAGGCAAAACTGAGTGTTTTAAATAATCTAGAGGCACTATAAAATGATACGATTAACATCAACATTGCAAGTAAACCAATTACATACGTCAATCTCTCACTCACAATAAATAGATTGAGTATATATAATAAAAACACGAAAGCGTAGAATATATATAGATGTTCCGAAATACTTTCTTTCTTCATGCCATCCCCCATTAACTGTTCATTTTTTCACATAAACGAATGCTTTCTTTTATGAACCAATCATCACTCTCAACACATTCGGATGATTTGGAAATGTTTTCGTTCCAGCACCGTAACCAATTTGCTCGACAGTCATTGCAGGCATCGGACCAAACTGTTTTGCAAGTGTTGCAACAATCGCTGCGCCTGTTGGTGTTGCTAACTCGCCTTTAACTTCGCTTGCCGCAATTGGTACACCACGTAAAATTTCTAATGTTGCTGGGGCTGGAACTGGATAAATCCCGTGGTCGATATGAATCTTACCTGAACCGACAGGAATTGCTGATGAAAAGATTGTTTCTATGTTTAACTGATCCAGTAAAATCGCTGCCCCTACAATATCGATAATCGAATCTACAGCACCAACCTCATGAAAATGCACATCTTCTAACGGTACGTCGTGAATTTTCCCTTCTGCTATGCCAATTTTTTCAAATACTTTCAAAGCAATTTTCTCAGTTCTTTCTGTAAACCCAGCAGACTGAATTATTTCAACAATATGTTTATACGAACGATGATCATGATGATGGTGGTGATGATCGTGGTCACCATGTTCATGATGATGTTCTTCCATTAGCAATACATCAAATTTCGTACTCGTGATGCCATTTTTCACAACTTTTGTAAATTTCAATTCGTATTCATCTTCCATGTTTAACTTCTGTAATTCTTTTTCTAAATGCGCAGGGTCACCCCCCGCATCGACTAATGCACCGATGACCATATCTCCGCTAATCCCTGAAAAACAATCAAAATACAATTTTTTCATTTTAAATGCACCTTTCTTTGTTATAATACAAATAAGTATACACTTTACAATGCTTCAAACCAACTAGGAAGAACCACAATTCTTTACTTTCCAATTATTTTGTTGGTGTGATAAACAAAGTAGAATACGTCGAGGGGGATTTTTATGATTACAGGTGATGGTGCTTATATTAAGCAGATCAATAGGGGTTTAATTTTACGAAAAATTATTGAAGAAAAATTAATTTCTAGAGCCGATTTATCAAAAATTACTGGACTGAATAAAGCTACGGTTTCAGTTCAAGTTGCTGATTTACTCCAGGATCATTTAATTTATGAAACACAGCAAGAACATAATGTCGTTGGCAGAAGGCCCATTATGTTGTCGATCAACCGGCCAGCAGGCTTTGTCCTTGGCATTGACTTAGACTATAAACAGGTTCAATTTATCGTCTCTGATTTAGGTGGACAACCTGTACAACAAAAGACGATTAAATTGGATTCGGAAAATTATCATGAGTTCGTGACGTTACTAATTCATGAAATCAGTGCTTATGAGCAACAATATAAAACTAGTGAATACGGCTTAATTAGTACGGTTATCGGGATTCACGGAACCGTAACGAAAGACGAGAAAATTCACTTCGTACCCAGTTTTCAATGGAAAAATAAAAATTTAAAAGAAGATTTACAAAAAGAATTAGCAATAGATATTTCAATCCATAACAACGCTAACTTGTCAGCTTATGCTGAGCGAGTTTATGAATATCATAAGAGTGATAATTTACTTTGTGTTATGCTTGCTTCTGGTATTGGGGTTGGCTTGATGATTGATGGTCAGTTGCAAACAGGTTTTCACGGATTTGCAGGAGAAATGGGCCATATGATCATTCAACAAGACGGTGATTTGTGTAATTGTGGCAATCGTGGATGTTGGGAATTATACTCATCGGAAAAGAGTTTATTTACAAATATAGTAAAGCGCTTACAATTAGAGTCGCTTACATATGAGGAACTTAAATACCTGATTGACTCCAATAATCCTGACGTCATTGAACTGATTGAACAATACATGCTTGACTTATCAACAGGCCTGAATAACATTATTAATTTATACAATCCTGAAACATTGGTCTTAACAAATGACGTGTTAAAAATGTATCCAAATGCGGTTGAAAAAATAAAGGCTAATTTCCAATCAACGATAAGCCATTACGGGGTCATTGCACTATCCAATCTAGGCAATAAATCTTGTGCGATGGGCGCGTGTGCATTAGCAATTCAACGTTTTCTAGAAGTTCCAGAAATAAAATTGTCATTGGAAGAAAACTTCTCTTCAAAAAAATCACAAGACAATAACAATGTTCACTCGTCTTGTTTAGCTTAATGAATAAAAAAGGTGTCTACCATCATTTGATGAATAGACACCTTTTTCTAATTAGAACCAGTTCGTATGGAATGTTCCTTCTTTATCTTTACGCTCATACGTATGTGCACCGAAGTAGTCACGTTGCGCTTGGATTAAGTTTGCTGACAAGTTTTCAGAGCGGTAGCTATCATAATAAGCAATTGCGCTTGAGAAACATGGAACTGCAATTCCTTGCTCAACAGCAACAGAAACCACTTTACGTAATGCAGATTGATACTCACCAACAATATCCTTGAAGTAAGGATCTAATAGTAAGTTCTCTAGCTCTGGGTTACGGTCATACGCATCTTTAATATTTTGTAAGAACTGCGCACGGATAATACAGCCACCACGCCAGATCATCGCGATATCACCGTATTGTAAATCCCAGTTATTTTCTTCAGAATGTGCACGCATTTGTGCAAATCCTTGTGCATATGAACAAATTTTACTCATAAAGAGTGCTTTTCGAACTGCTTCAATAAGTTCTTCTCGGTCACCTTCATACTTTGGCACTTCTGGTGCGACAAGTACTTTACTTGCACGGACACGCTCGTCTTTTAGCGATGAAATTGTACGTGCAAATACTGATTCAGTGATGAGTGGTAGTGGAACACCGATGTCTAGCGCGTTTTTACTTGTCCACGCACCTGTTCCTTTTTGACCAGCTTTATCTAAGATCATTTCAACTAATGGCTCACCAGTCTCATCATCCATTTTCGTGAAGATTTCAGATGTGATTTCAACTAGGTAACTGTCTAGTTCACCTTTATTCCACTCTGCGAATACTTCATGAAGCTCTTTTGCATTCAATCCAAGTACATGCTTTAAGATGAAATAAGATTCACCAATTAACTGCATATCTCCGTATTCAATTCCGTTATGCACCATTTTCACATAGTGACCTGCACCTTCTGGACCGATATACGTGCTGCATGATTCGCCGTCTACTTTGGCAGAAATTGCATCGAAAATTGGTTGCACTAAATCATATGCCTCTTTTTGACCACCAGGCATTAGTGACGGACCATAAAGCGCACCTTCTTCTCCACCTGAAACACCTGTCCCAATGAAGTGAATACCTGTTTTTTCAAGCTCTTTATTACGACGGTTTGTATCTTCAAATAATGTATTTCCACCATCGATTAAAATATCGCCTTTTTCAAGGTATGGTTTAAGTGATTCGATTGTTGCATCTGTTGCTGGTCCAGCTTGTACCATTAACATAATTTTACGTGGTGATTCTAATGAGTTTACAAATTCTTCAATGCTTTTTGCACCATAAAAATTCTTTCCTTTAGCCTCATTTTCTAAAAACTCATCAACGCGTGACGTCGTACGATTATATACTGAAACAGAATAACCTCTGCTTTCGATATTCATTGCTAAGTTTTTTCCCATCACCGCTAAACCGATGACACCGAATTGTTGTTTTGACATATTGTTCCCTCTTTCTAACGTGTTATTGATCCAAGCCGAAATAACGCTTTGCATTGCCATAACAAATATTATGGACATACTGCTTCAATAGTGGAATATCTTTCGGAACTTTTCCTTCTTCTACCCATGTGCCGAGTAAGTTACACAACACTCTTCTGAAATACTCATGACGTGGGAATGAAAGAAAGCTTCTTGAATCTGTTAACATCCCGATGAAATTACTAATTAAACCAAAATTGGCTAATGTCTTCATCTGGTCTTCCATACCATCTATTGTATCATTAAACCACCATGCCGTCCCGAATTGAACCTTTCCAGCAATTTCTGAATTTTGGTAGTTTCCAGCCATTCCCGCAAGGATATTATTATCATTTGCATTTAAGCTATATAAAACCGTCTTTGGTAACTTATCTTTTTCATCTAGCGCATCTAAAAAGCCTGACAACTTATCCGCAATTAAATAATCACCCATCGAGTCAAATCCAGCATCCGGTCCTAATTGCTTAAACATTCTTGTACTGTTATTTCGAAGTGGACTCATATGCAGTTGCATTGCCCAACCTTTCTCTGCATATAATTCACCTAAATAGACTAAAGTAAAAGTTTTATATTGTTCGACTTCGAATGCTGTTAAAGCTTTTCCTTCTAATCGCTTTGAGAAAATTTTAGCAACTTCTTCTTTCGTTGCCGCTGCATAAAACATTCTTTCGATCCCGTGGTCTGAACTACGACAACCTTGCTCATCAAAAAAGTCAACTCGTTCTGCAAGTGCTTCTAGAAAAGCGTCATATGTTTCAATCGAACGATTTGTCACTTTCTCTAATTGCTCAAGCCAAGAACTAAATTCTTCTCGCTCAATATTCAATCCTTTGTCTGGGCGGAATGAAGGCGACACAGTCATACCCGTATTTTCTTTTTGCAAGGCAATATGACTCGCTAAATCATCTACCGGATCATCTGTTGTTCCGACAAATTCTACTTTTTTATTTGTAAGCAATGTTCTTGCCGTCATATCTTCTGATTGAAGCTTTGCATTCGCTTCTTCCCAAATTGCTGGTGCTGATTTTTCATTCAGTACTTCATCAATATCAAAATATCTTAATAATTCGAGATGCGTCCAATGATAAAGTGGGTTTCCAAATGTATTTGGAACTGTTTTAGACCAAGCTAAAAACTTCTCATAATCACTTCTATCCCCTGTAATATAAGCTTCTTCAATCCCATTTGCACGCATCGCACGCCACTTATAATGGTCGCCACCTAACCATACTTCTGATAAATTTGAAAAGCTTTTATTCGCTAAAATCTCATGTTGATTCAAATGGTTATGGTAATCGACGATTGGCAAATCTTTCGCCGTCTCATGGTAAAGAATTTGAGCTGTTTCGTTGTACAATAGGAAATCATCTGTAATAAATGTTTTCAAAGTAATCCGCCCTCTCTCTAAGTATAACATTTTCATAATTTGTTTGTTCACTAAACAAACCTAATCTTATATTCATCATAATTGTAAGCGCTTCACTTTTCAAGTTAAATCAAAATAGATTTTCAATTATAAAAAAAGCTGTTCACTCGTAAAGAAACTTACAAGTAAACAGCACTCAAAAACAAAGTAAAACTTCACTCAGTTGTTTTTGCGATTAAAGAAGAACACAAACTAAGTACGTCATGTCCTGTGACAACGCTTGTGTGACCAACATCGTGTTAGCCTGAACCCATCAGGTATTTACGGACAGTTGGCTTCACTTTGTTCTGTAAGTAAAGGTTACTGGCCGTTACATGCGGGATAAATTAATGCGATATTTCTTTATACTAATTCCGTTTTCCCAGATGCCATAGAGCGATAACAAGCATCAATTACCGCCATATTTTGGCGTGTATTTTGCGGAGTATGTGGAACAACTTTCTCGCCATTTAAAATCGCTTGTGAAAGTTGCTCGACCTGCATACAATACTGATCACCGCGCACAATTTCAGACGTTACAACGTCACCTTTTTCAATATGAATAATTCCTTCCCCACCGTAATTATCAGGTCTAAATGCACGTGGCACAACAACACTTCCCTCAGTACCGTGGATGCGGTATTCATGACGCATCGCCGCATTAAAACTACAGTCAAATGTCGCACGTACATTATTCGGGAAAGTTAAATAGCCAACTGCATCCGTATCAATTCCATGTGCTGCATCTACTACACCGTGAACATGTACGGTTTCAGGTTCCATGCCTAATACATGACGAATTGCATGAATGCCATAACACCCTACGTCATAAATGCTGCCGCCGCCTTTTTCACGGTTCATTTTGATTGATGAAGCTCGTTTTTCTTCCCCTAAATAAAACGAAAAACTTGCCGTCATATAAGACACTTCACCGATTGCTCCGCTTTTAATAATTTCTTTAACTCGCGCATGTTGTGGATGAAAGGCATACATAAATGCTTCCATAAACAACACTTCATTTTCTTCACACACGTCGATCATTTCAACAGCTTCTTCCTGTGTAATCGCAGCGGGTTTTTCACATAAAATATGCTTTCCTTTTTTAGCTGCTTGAATGACCCATTCTTTATGTAAATGATTTGGTAAAGGAATGTAAACCGCATCAATTGCTTCATCATTCAATAACTTTTCATAACTATCGTAAACTGTTTCAATCTTAAACTGTTCAGCAATTTCATTTGCTTTTTGTACATCACTTCCTGTTGCAATTGCTTTCACAACTGCATTTTCCGCTCTCATAAACGCGGGTAATAATGACTTTTGAGCAATGCCTGCTGTACTTAAAATGCCCCATCGTACTTTTTTCAATTAACTTCTCCCCACTTTCTGTTTTAATCCTAACATATCCTTCTACACCAAGCGCTCCATTATAATCGTAGTCGATTTTCAATAAAACACTTCTTTTATTTGAACAAATGACTTACATCGTCTTAATTTGGAAATAAATGCATTGTCGCCGCACCGATTAATCCCGCTTGATTTCCAAGTTTTGCTTTTAAAATCTGAACATCTTTAAAGCTGTCAATCATTAAGGATTTTGTTTTTTTACGAATCATTTCAATCAATTGGTCTTGCTCCATAATGCCGCCACCGATAATGATTGCTGGCGGATTAAATATATGTGTAAGGGACACTAAACCAGTCGAAATTTCAAGTACCCATTTTTCTAACACTTCTTCTAGTTCCCTGTCTCCACCCGCGATACTTGCAAAAATTTTACGGCCATTTACATAATTGGGATTCACTTTCATCGCTTCTTTTACGAGTGCTGTTGTCGAACCATACATCTCATAACAACCATAACAACCACAAGTACACTTTAGACCGCCTTGATGTAAAACAAGATGCCCCACTTCTCCCGCCACGCTATTTAATCCTTTATAAACCGTTGAATCGATAACAATGGCACCGCCAATCCCAGTTCCATACGTTAAACAAAGAAAATCCCTAAACGCTTTACCTGCTCCGAAAAACTTCTCTCCGAGTGCTGCAGCATTCACATCATTTTCAACTTTCACAGGAACTCCAAAGTTGGCTTCAAAAACTGCCTGGACATTGATTCCTTGATATCCAGGAAAATTTTCATTTGCATAAACAATCGTTCCTGTTTGATGATTTACTTGACTTGCTGTACTAATTCCAATTGCATCAAAATCTGTATAATTTTCTTTAATAACTGCCGTAATGTTCCTTAGTAAATGGTCAGCTCCCTGCATTGCCTCTGAATCCATTTCTCTGAATTGAAAGAGCTCCCCTTTTTTATTTACAATCGAGAGTTTTGTTGATGTTCCCCCGATATCAATTGCTAATACACGCATCTTACCACCTCCAATTTACTTGCTTGCGTTGTTTATTGTATAAACTTTACTTTACCAGAAAATTCAACATATAAAAACAGGCTGATTTAAGAATAAAAACATTCTTAAATCAGCCACATAGGAAAATTCATTAATTATTAAAATGTTGTTTATATTCCTTTACAATATGGTCTACATCAAATCCATATTTTTGAATAATCTCTTCACCGGGTGCAGATACACCAAATTGATCGATGCCCATTACTAAACCTTTAGCACCTACATATTCTCTCCAACCCTGTTTAGCGCCCATCTCGAGAGAAAGTCGGTTAGGTAAATTATTTGGAAGTACTGATGCTTGATACGCTAATGATTGTTGTTCAAACAAATCCCATGATGGCATACTGACAACATTTACATAAATAGCGTCTTCTTCTAGTTTCTTTTGGACATCCATTGCTAATGTCACTTCAGAACCAGTTGCAATAAGTATTCCTGTTGGTTCCTCTTTCGCAGGTGAAACAATATATGCACCTTTTATAACGCCTTCTTCTGCATATTTCGATGTTTCTGCAAGTGTTTCAACACCTTGACGCCCCAATACAAGAACTGTTGGTTTTTCTGATTGAGAGACAGCTATTTTCCAAGCTTCTTTCGTTTCGTTAGCATCTGCTGGACGAATGACAGAAATGCCCGGCATTGCTCTAAATGAAGCTAAGTGCTCTACTGGTTGATGAGTTGGACCATCTGCCCCAACCGCAACACTATCATGCGTGTAAACGTAAGTTACCGGCAACTTCATCAATGCTGCTAGCCTCATTGCAGGGCGTAGATAATCTGAAAAGACAAAGAATGTACTTACAAATGGTTTTAAATAATGGAGCGCCATTCCATTTGCAATTGTTCCCATGGCGAATTCACGTACACCGAACAAGACATTCCTTCCACCATAATTTGTTTTATGATAATTTCCATACTCATTCAGAATCGCTTTTGTTGATGAATTTAGATCAGCTGCACCACCTATTAATTCAGGAAATACATCTGCTAAAGCATTTAACATTTGACTAGCAGACTCTCGCGTTGCAAGGGATTTTCCTGGTTCAAATGATGGCAATTGTTCTTCCCAATCATCTGGATTTTCCCCAGCGATTAATCTTTTTAACTCAGCTGCTTCCTTTGGATAAGTTTTTTCATATTCTTCAAATAGTTGATTCCATTCTTCTTCTTGTTTTATACCATTTTGTCGAATCGTTTGGAAATCTTCATACACTTTTTCTGGAACATAGAAATCTTCTGTGTATGTCCAATTAAGCTCTTTTCGTGTACGTTCGATTTCTTCTCGTCCTAACGGATTGCTATGCGCTTTATGTGTTCCTTGTAAAGTTGGAGAACCAAATCCAATTGTCGTTTTCACTTCTATTAATGTCGGTCTATCTTGTTCTTGACGCGCTTCTTCAATCGCACGTGTTACTTCTTGATAGTTATTGCCGTCTTCAACAAGAATATAGTGCCAGTTCATTGATTCGAAACGTTTTTGAGTATCTTCTGAATAAGATAAACTTAATTCGCCATCTAAACTAATATCATTCGAATCGTAAAGAACAATAAGTCTTCCGAGACCAAGATGTCCTGCTAATGAAGCTGCTTCATAAGAGACACCTTCCATTAAATCGCCATCTCCACAAATTGTGTAAGTGTAATGATCAACAATTGGATAACCTTCTCGATTATACGTTTCAGCAAGATAACGCTCAGCAATTGCCATACCAACTGTGATACCAATACCTTGACCTAATGGACCAGTTGTTGCTTCCACACCAGGCGTATCCCCGTATTCGGGATGACCTGGTGCTTTACTTCCCCATTGTCTTGAATTTTTCAAGTCATCAATGGAAACATCGAATCCTGATAAGTGTAATAAATTATATAAAAGGTTAGAACCATGTCCAGCTGATAGAACAAAGCGATCACGATCGAACCAATTTGGATTGGTAGGATTCACATTTAGAAAGTTTTTCCATAGTGCATACGCCATTGGTGCTGCCCCCATTGGCATACCTGGATGCCCATGTTGCGCTTTTTCTACACTATCAATTGTTAACATTCTCATTGTGTTGATCGATTGTTCAGCTATATGATTATCTGTTACTGTTACCATTATCCAGTCTCCTTGTTATTTGATTTGGTTGGATAAGATTAGCTTTCCACTTGTTCTTCTTTTTTCTTAAATGGTATTGCCATAAGAACTAGAATTACAATTAGCGATACCGTAATTGCAATTGTTCCAAAATGATTAGCTAATGATCCAAAGAAAATTCCTGCCACTCCAAAATCTGCGTCTGAGAATGTAGAATTTGCAAATCCTAAATCGCCGAGTACTGGCATTAAAAACACTGGCAAGAACGATATGATAATCCCGTTCACAAAAGCACCTAATACAGAACCTCTAATTCCACCTGAAGCGTTTCCAAATACGCCTGCTGCCGCTCCCGTAAAGAAGTGCGGAACTACCCCTGGTAATATAATGATACTACCTGAAAATGCCATGACAGCCATAGATACGATTCCTCCTATGAAACTTGAGAAGAATCCGATAATCACTGCATTCGGTGCATACGTAAAGATAATTGGAACGTCTAATGCTGGTTTTGAATTTGGTACTAATTTATTTGAAATTCCTTGGAACGCAGGTACAATTTCTGCTAAGACTAAACGTACTCCTGCAAGAATAATGAATACACCTGCTGCGAAGTTTCCAGCTTGTGTTAAAGAAAATACTAAGTAGTTTGTACCTTCACTCAATGTTCCTTCAACAAAAGCTTGTCCTGCTGATAATGCAACAATAATATAAATAACTGCCATTGTTAGTGCAATACTGACAGTACTATCTCTTAAAAATCCTAAACCTTGCGGGAAATTAATTTCTTCAGTTGAAACTGACTTTTTCTTTCTATTTACTGCTTTTCCTACTAAACCACTAATCGCATATCCAACAGCACTGAAATGTCCAAGTGCGACATTATCATGTCCTGTTAATTGACGCATAAACGGTTGTAAAATAGCTGGTGATAAAGCCATAATAATCCCTAACGCAACAGATCCAGCGATAATTAAACCTACTGTATCAAATCCTGCTACCGCCATAATAACAGCTAACATACAAGCCATATATAAAGTATGGTGTCCTGTTAAAAACACATATTTAAATCTTGTAAATCGTGCAATTAAAACGTTTGCAATCATTCCGAAAAACATAATAAGCGCTGTTGATGTTCCATATTTTGTTAAAGCAAGTCCAACAATCGCTTCATTATTCGGTACAACGCCATTTACGTTAAACGCTTCTTGGAACATCGCACCAAAAGGTTCCAATGCAATCCCTAATATTCCAGCTCCGGCTGAAATAACTAAGAAGCCTACGAATGTTTTTGTAGTTCCTTTAATCGTGTCCCCTAGATTTTTACGTTGCAAAAGCAAACCTACTAACGCAATAAATGCAACGATAATTGCCGGTTCACTTAGGATGTCAACGAGCGTACTTAAAAAACCATTCATAGTTTTCCTCCTCCTTTATGTTTAAATAAAGTTCTTTTCTTTCATTAAAGCTGTTACTTTTTCACGAAGCTCATCCATATCAATAATATTATCTAATACAATAACTTCTCCCAGGTGTGCGCCACCGTCTGCAATATCTTTAGCAAGGAAAAACACATCTGCATCCCCAGGACTAACAGAACTTAAATCGGAATGATCTAATTCAATACCTGTCACACCTAATTCTTCCAAAACGTTCTTGATATTCATTTCCACCATAAAACTTGTCCCTAATCCATGTCCACAAACTGTAATAATTTTCATTTTTCATCTTCCCCTTCTTTAATAAGTTCAATAATTTTTTCTTTTGAATCAGCATTTTTTAATTCTGTAAGCTTTTGATCATCTGCTAAAATTTTTGTTAAACTAGATAGCGCTTTCAAATGTGCTTCATTATCAATTGCTGCAATAACGATAAATATATCAATCGCATGTTCTTCTTTATCTAGTAAAAGCACTGGTTCTTTTGTTCTTAAAAACGACATTCCAATCTGATTCACTCCAGATTCAGGTCTTGCGTGTGGAATTGCTATCCCCTTTCCTACATGAATATAGGCACCCATCTCCACAACATTGTCGATCATTGCATCGATATAATCTTGCTCGATTTTCTCGCTTTTCAATAACGGACGAGATGCCTCAGTAATCGCTTCTTTCCATCCTAAAGCTTCGTCTGTAATTTGAATCATATCTTCTGTGATTAATTCTGATAACATTGGTGAAAACCTCCCTTGCTTTTGATTGTTTAAATATAGAAAATTGACAAGCTCTGAAAATAAAGCCTCTTCTTCATGAATATCTGCATACTTTCTAATTACTTCCATCAACCGATCAACAGAGATATCTTTGACATTAATCTCCGGAAAATCTTTTACAACTTGCTGAGTTAAATAGTTTTTCTCAACTTGTGTTAAAAATGGTTTCACAACATAGAAAGGTTTCCCTCGGGCATGGCCATCTACCGTAGAAAAAATCATGTCATAGCTTTTGGGCGAAATGTTATTTATATCTCGTAACGAATGTGTACTCATAAAATCGATTTCTGTAAAAAGAAGACTTAACTGAGCTTTTAACATCAATGAAGAACTTATTCCATTAGAACAAACGATTAAACCACGTAATTTCCTCGTAATCTTTTTATTATTTTGTGTTAAATAACCGCCAAAGTGAAGGGTGAAAAGCCCCACTTCTTCTTCGCTTATTTTTTGACCAGTCCACATAGATAATGGTTCTAAAGACTGCTGAACAAATTCAAATAGATGTTGATACTCTTCTTTAATTCTACTTTTTAATGGATTTATTAATGGAATTCGAAATGAAATTCGGAAAAATGCTGGAACTAAGTGATTGTATAAGCTTTTTTGTAGATAATCTCTGTTTTCGATTGGTAATAATGTCACTTTCTCGAATTCAGCTATAATCCGCTCTGCTAATTGATTCAATGAAGGGTTTTCCTTCGCGTCAACCTCTTGCAATGATACTAATAACTGTAAGGTCACGAAATATTGTTCTTCTATTAAATCATCCACAAATAATTCCTGTGCGAGAATAGATCCTGCTTCAAATATTTTTTGTAAGCCTATTACGTTTTTCTCATAAATTTTAAATAATATTTCGTTATGCGTACCTCTCACTTTGAAAAACGTTAGTCTAAAAATCATTTCATTTTTTCTGTTTTTCACTTGTTCAATATTATAGTGTGATAAAACACGCTCTACAATTTCTTTCGTTTGCACAATTTCGTTTTCCACATTCCAACTTTTTAATATTGCTAACATAATTTCTTTACCTAAAGGTTGAGAATATAACATATCGCAACAATAAGAAGCTAATCTTCTTTTATCCATCTCATTACCAATGACATGATAGCCATCTGTTCTTGAATAAGACCATTTTAAGTCCCAAGTTTCACAAAGTAATTTGACTTGTCTTACATCTGATAATGCAGTATTCCTACTGACACCTAATAAAACTTGATAATGATAATTAGAAACTGATTCTTGCCGGATGAAATTATATAAATAGATTGCAAATACTCGATCTTGTTCCGATAAAATGAATGACGTTAAATTTACATCATAGAGCAACCCTGAAATAGTAATGCCATATAATTCTTCGGGAACGAGAAGTGCATTCTGTTTATACTGAATTTTAGGTAAATCTACATTTCCTAGAAATGTATTGGCTCTTTCCAAATCATATGCAAATTGCCGATTGGATAAATCTAGCTTTCGCACCACCTCTGATTTAGTGATATTATGATGAGAAGTGATTTCTTTTAGTAAAGTGTAAGAACGTTGGTCCAACATATAACTGCCTCCACTTCTTACCTTTATTGTATAATGAGTATAAAATTCATTCAATTACTTTTCAGTCCTCTTTATGTCTGCCATTCAAAACATAAATTGGGTCCATCATTTTTCCTACATTTGTCTATTTCCTTATACAATAAAATAGAACGATTCTTTTCAACATCGTTAATATAGAAAGGATGGATGGTCTATTATGAAAAACATTAAAGCAATTGCATTAGACATGGATGGCACTTTACTTACTCCTCAAGGTCAAATAAGTGAAAGCTTAATTAATTTATTGGAAAGAATAAGGGAGAAAGGTGTCAAATTGTTTATCGCTACTGGGCGTACACAAAAAGAAATTCAAGATGTATTACCTAAACATTTACCTTTCGATGGGTACGTTGCTGCAAATGGAATGAAAGTTTATACAGACTCAGAACAACTTATACAACATTCTTTAGACCCGTCACTTCTCCAACAAATCATTACTAATGCGCGAAATCAAGAGGTTTATTATGAAATACATCCGAATAGAGGCAGTCGTTTTGCATTAATAGAGGATAAACCTTATTTTATAAGGGAACTCGAAAATCAATTTCCTGAAACATTATTAAAAAATGAAATTCATTCTAGAATGAATGCTATACGTAACAATATCCATTGGGTTAAAGATTTAAACTTAAATGATATTGCAAAAGTATATTTTTTCAGTACAAATATTAATAAAATTGACAAATGGAAGAAAGATTTAACTGAAATCCAACAAATCACGCCTTTTTCCACATTCTCTTCGTCTCTTCATAATGTCGAAGTAATGGTAAATAACGTGTCAAAAGGAAGTGGTTTAGCTCTTTTACTGGATCAGTATGGAATTGATAAAAAACATTTACTTTCTGCCGGTGACGGTGAAAATGATTTACCGATGTTTAAACTATCTGGACATTCCGTTGCCATGAAAAATGCCACAACAAGCATTCAGCAACAAGCTGATGAAGTGACAACACATACGTATGAGCAAGATGGTTTATATTATTTCTTAAAAGAATTATTTAATATGTAACGTCGTATATTCAAGCCTTGAATTTCTTTACTCTAAACCACAAAAAAGCAAGTGAGATAGTGGCCTCACTTGCTTTTCTTAATAAAGTCTTCTCTAGATTTTCATTGAGATAAATAGACTTTTCTTTTTCATTTATTTTGCAGTAATTTTAAATCTTCCTAAACCTGGCTCCGCTTTATACTTAGACAAATTCAACGATGCTTTTAAAAGTGCTAACATAAGCACGATCCCCAAGTAACCAATTAAATTATAGAAAAAGGCAACGAGGTCTGTGAATCCAACAAAACTTAATAAAAATCCAGCGAGACAAACGATAACAATTGCTGTATTAGAAGTTTTCGTATTCATTTCAAAAAATCTAGCAGTAAATGCATAAAACATACTTACCCCTGTATTAAAAATCATTCCAAATAAAACAAATGACATGAAAATCGCAAGAACTGGTGAAATATCATGTACAATTTTTAACATTGGCATATCGTATGCTGCAACAGCATCTACTTTCGAAAAAATGGCTAAATGACTTAAAATAATAACTAATCCAAGACCTAATCCCCCGACAAGTCCACCAAGCGCAGCGACTCTTTCATCCTTCTCTGCCCCGCCCATAACAAGTGACATGGCCGCACCAACAGCAATATTAAAAGAAACATAGTTAATCGCTGAAACATACCAGTTTGGTAACGTTGTCTCATTATTTTGAGCAATAGGATTTAACTCATTAAAAGATAAATCCATCGTAAATAAACTATAAACACCTATAACAATGACCGTTATAACGAGAAAAGGTGTCACACTTCCAATTACACCTACCACTTTTTCAACATTTAACATAACTGTAAGAATGACTAAAATAATTAAAAGCAAACTCCCCACATATAATGGCAACTCAAATTGCTGATTCAATAAAGAACCTGCACCTGCAATCATGACGACCCCCACACCAAACAATGTAAAGATAATAACGCCGTCAATAATCATCCCCAAATAGCGTCCACTAATTTTATAAATAACATCTTTATGAGAAGTTGTTCGCATTCGACTTCCTAATCTCGTTAATGTCATTCCGAAATATGTAAAAAGAGCTGTACATAAAATAGCCGCCAATGTCCCCAAGTGACCGAAACTTGTGAAATATTGCAAAATTTCTTGTCCAGAAGCAAGTCCAGCGCCGACGATGATGCCGATGAAAGCACTCCCAATTTTCAGAACTCTAAACATCTGCTTCCCCCCCTTATTTGATTGTACCTTCTTTAAAAGCAATTAAAAAACATCTTTTCACCCTTATCTATAAGGTAATGAGGGAGTTCATTGAAAATTACAAGCGAACCCCTCATTGTTTCCCTGTGAAAAAGAATCTTTACTTTTGAACAGCCTTTTCTTTAAAACGATTAAAGCGTAAAGGATCTGTTGGAATAATCGTTTCTTCCTGACCTAAAATCATTTCTTCAATTAACTTACCTGTTGCTGTTGCCAAACTAATGCCATCGCCTTCATGTCCTGCCGCGATATAAAATCCTGGAACTTGCGCAACTTCTGAAACAATTGGTAAATGGTCAGGTGTCCACGGTCTAAATCCTGTATATGCACGAATCATTTTAAAATCATCCATTTTCGGGAAGAAACGAATTGCTCTTCTTGCCATCGTTTCAATAACGTTAATGTCAATTCGGTCATCATAGCCAACGAACTGACGACTACTTCCAAGTAGGAAGTTTTGGCTTTCTGTTGGCTCTAATACAAGCGCCACACCATGTTCCATCGTACGTGCATCCGCGACTCTTTCACGTTCGAATTTATTCATTAAATATCCAAATTCCATCACATTACGCATCATGATTGGCTTTTGACGAGCACCTACCATAATATGTCCTTTACGTGGAATAATCGGTACTTCTACCCCTAACATTTTTCCAATAAACGGCGCCCACACACCTGCTGCGTTTACAACTTTCTTTGCAGTGTATGTACCGTTTGTTGTTTCAATGACAAAATCGTCTTTCTTTTGAATCCCCGTTACTTCAGCATTTGTGTGTAATTTCAAGCCATATTCTTTTGCTTTTTCAACTAATGAATAACAGAATAAGTAAGGGTTAATCAGAGAATCTGTTTCACACTCTAAGCCTCCTGGTAAATCTTCTGCGAAATAAGGAGATTCCTGACGTAAGTCTGAATTATCTAACACATTAAATTTCATACCTGCTGCGTTTTGAATATCTACCCATTCTTTTGCAGTTTCCATTTCTTCATCGTTTTCACAAACGAGCATACTTCCAAGTTCACGGTATTCAAACGGTAAGTTGAGCTCCTCTTGTAGTTCGACCATTAATTCTTGACTTTTAAGTGACATTAAACTGTCAAAACCTGGATCTTTATCAACAATGGTTACGTTTCCATCACAACGAGATGAAGTCCCGCTTGCAATATCATTTTTTTCAATAATCACACAATCTATACCAGATTTAGCAAGATAATAAGCGACAGAACACCCGACAATACCACCACCGATAACGGCGACTTCCGCATGACGATTGATTGGCATATTTCTTCCCCCTTATACTATATTATAGTATATTTAGTATTTTAAAACTTCCTATATTTTTCACAAAAATGATTCAACGCTCCTTATCTATGTTAAAATAGCTACAGACGAACTGTCAAATGTTTTTGCAATTATTATAAAAGGAGGAGTCGGCCCCGTGAAAGAAACAATTATTTGTAGATGTGAAGAAGTCTCTTTAGAAGATATTGTAAATACCGCAAATACACATAACTGTTCAGCACGTGAGATTAAATTACGTACAAGAGCAGGTATGGGCTATTGCGGTGGACGCACGTGTCGACCAGCTGTAAACGCTGTTTTAGAAGATCTCACAGGAGAGAAAGCAGGACATAACGTACCCCTTAAAGTTCAACCTCCTGTACGACCTGTGACATTATCTGTTTTAGGAGGCAATCGAAATGGGCATTAATCGTATTTTAAACCACCCTGTTCTCGGACCAGTAGAAAACAAAAAGCGGATTACTTTTACTTTTGATGGACAAACGTTCGAAGGTTTTGAAGGAGATACCATTGCTTCTGCACTCCTTGCAAACGGAATTCGTACGTTACGTGTACATGAGGAAACAGGTGCCCCGCGTGCGATTTACTGTAATATCGGACATTGTTTTGAATGCCGTGTCACGGTCAATGAAGCAGATATTGTTCGCGCATGTATGACACCGATTCAAGAAAGTATGGCAATAGAGAGTGGAAAAGTTCAGCCTGCTCCTTTTAACACACCACCGGAAGAGTGGCCACGTACATATACCGAATATGAAGAAAGAAATAATAATCAAAAGGATGGTGGCACGAATGCTTGACGTTGTGATTATCGGTGCAGGTCCAGCAGGTTTATCTGCAGCCATTGCTTGTCGTGAATCTGATTTAGACGTACTTGTCATCGATGAATTCCCAAAACCAGGGGGACGTCTTCTTGGACAACTTCACCAAGAACCTACTGGCGAATGGTGGAATGGGATTAAAGAAACAGAAATCCTACTCAATCGAGCAAACACATTAAACACGAAAATCGAGTGCGGCGTTTCTTGTCACCATATCGAAAAAACGGAAACGGGCTATCTTGTTCATACTAGTCAAGAACTCTATAAAACGAAAAAACTACTCATCGCAACAGGTGCTGCCGAAACAGCTGCGCCAATTCCAGGTTGGACACTTCCAGGCGTCATGTCTATTGGCGCTGCACAAGTGATGACCAACGTTCACCGTGTAAAAGTTGGAAATAAAGGAATTGTTGCGGGTGTAAATGTACTGTCTGCTGCGATTGCACGTGAGTTACAAATTGCAGGCATCGACTTACATAGCATGGCGCTACCTGTTAAAAACACAGTAACAAAAGATCATGCACATCCCGAGAAAGTCATGGAAGGCTTAGTTCGTATTGCACACTTAGCACCTTCCCCGTTTTTACGCTTTGGTAGTAAATTTGCACAATCTTCAAAAGTACGCGATCTGGCAACGAAGTTTTATCCGAAAGGTGGCTTTAAAATGTGGGGCATGCCAATCCATGTTCGTAAAGCCATTACACAAATTAATGGAACAGACAAAGTCGAATCTGTCACGATGTGTGATGTGACACCTGAGGGTGATGTCATTCCGGGTACAGAAGAAATTATTAACGTCGATTTTGTTTGTATCGCAGGTGGATTATATCCATTAAGTGAACTCGCTTCGGTCATTGGATGTCCATTCCGTTATCTTGAAGAACTTGGCGGACACGTTCCAGTGCATAATGAGCAAATGGAAACACCAGTTGAGGGACTGTATGTTGCAGGTAATATTACAGGAATTGAAAGCGCTAAAGTCGCACGCGCACAAGGAGCAGTTGCCGGCTATGCAATTGCCAATGAACCAGAAAGACTGAAGCAAGCGATGCAAGCCGTGAAGAAAATACGCGAAGCTGCTTCGATTCAATTCCATCCACAAATTAAAGCAGGACGCGCAAAAATTCACCGTGCATATCAAGAATATGTCTAATCGCAAAAGGCAATCCAACATCAATTGGATTGCCTTTTTTCACCATATTAACGATTACATTCGGTTTCTTTCTCATATTCACTCATACTTCATATTGCAAAACACTTTCTGTCCTTGCAACTTCGTATTGTTCAGTGAGCACAACATAATCGGCTCACTCTCCTTCTTTTATACTGCTAAGTTTGTCATCTATCCTGAATTTCTTCTTGATATAAAGAAATAACACCTCTTAAATAGGAAACATCCTATTTTTCATCGTATTTAAAACCATTTTATTCTTTTGTCCGCTCATCGATGAACAAAGAACCATCTGATTGAATTTGTACGTAAAAGACGTCTGCTGTATCGGTTATTTTCTTCTTCGATAATTTCTTCATTAACCAGTCTTCTGTTAGCTCTAGTTCGGTTAGATTTTCATGAATAATCGTCCCGTCAGCAATAAGATCCGTCGGAAAATATTTTGGTGGGGTCACATCCGCCTTCACATCTTGTTTTGTTGCCTCTAGTTGAGCTGGCTTCTTTAACACACTTAACTGTCCGTTGTTTTCCATAATGGCCCAGTCAACATCTTTAATCGAAAAGATACTTTGCTCACGCAGCAGCATCATAACATCGTCCATATGAAGACGAAGGGATTTCAATGAGCGTTCTAAAATCTTTCCTTCCCGAATAATAATCGTCGGTTCATCATCTAACACCCTTCGCGCTTTCTTCCATCTTAATAAAATAGCACTCATAATCATCGTAAAAACAAACCACCAAACTAAAGCGATAAATCCATTAATAAAATGCGTTTCACTTTGCGCACTAATTTCCCCCGCGATTGACCCTATTGTAATCCCCGTAATGTAGTGAAAGTAAGATAACTGGCTCAACTGCTTTTTCCCCATAATTCGGGTTAACAATAATAACACAACAAATGTGACGACTGACCTTAACGTCATTTCCCATACAGCAACTTCCGAGAGAGCTTTCATAATATCCAATTGGATCGTCCTTTCCTATGCACTTTTCTTCATAGCTTGGTGTAAAAGGGGAATGATTATTCAATGAAGATGAAATTAATTATTTGCCGCGCTTTTTCGTGCATAACCTATCTTTTATAACCTTAGTCTTCTTTGTCGAATCACCCAATAATAATTTATTCTTTGGGAAATCATTTCAGACACTTCGACATTTCCCGGGAAATAACACAAGGAAATGTTTATCATCATGATTAAAATACATTTATTATTAGGTTCTTGTCATATTTTTAACTTTTTATGATGTAATAAGTTTATTGTCATTATTTTTGTTACAATCAGTAGTAAGATATGCTATAAGCACTATATTTTAACTTTATTAATTTCATTTTTTGTATAGTCATCATCACAAAGAATAAAGTGAAACTTCAATCAGTGGGAATCTTATTGCCCGTTAATGCGGGATAAAATTTAGTATGTGAAAGGAGGCGAGTGCTATTCTTTTTAAGCTACCAACAGAAAACTTAATCAAAGTACAGGGTGAACATTCCCCTGTTTTAATTGCCTTATCAATCATCATCATTTGCATTGCTTCATATGCAGCTCTAGCCATGAATAAAAAAGTATATAAAAATAACTTTTTCCATAGAATTATTTGGTTTTTTCATGCTTCTATTATTATGGGTACAGGTATTTGGGTTATGCACTTTATAGGAATGAGTGCATATTTATTACCTATTACAATGGAATATAATTGGATTTTAACGATTCTCTCTATGATTCCTGCGATGTTCGTGTCTTTTTTTGCATTTTATATTGTCAGTTTACCAAAGCGAACAATTCCACTTTACTTAATTGCTGGGATTATTATGGGCACTGGAATTTCTGCTATGCATTATATAGGAATGAGTGCAATTCTCATAGAAGGATATATGATTTACGATCAATGGGTTTTTACTGCTTCTATTGTTACCGCCGGAATCATTTCATTTATTTCCTTGTATGTTTTCTCTACTTTGCAAAAGCATTTGGAAAATCGATTTATTCATGTAATTACTGCACTTACCTTAGGTCTAGCAGTTTCTAGTATGCATTATATAGAAATGACGGCAGTTACATTTTATGTTGCACCTGATTTTCCATTCGAAGCTGTTACATCTGGAAGTACGAAAACATTACTTATCTTCAGCTTAACTATTGGGATTACCATTTTACTTGCCCTGCTTTTATTTTCCAGCTTAATCGACCGATATATCAAGTATCAGACAAACTATTATGATTCATTAACAGGGTTACCAAATCGGCGTTTATTTGAAAAAGATCTTGAGAATCCAACTCCTAGAAGAATATTAGCCATTTGGCATCTTCATAATTTAGAAAAAATCAATCGAGAATATGGCTATAGGTTTGGAGATCGTGTAATTCAAAAAATTGCAGTTATTTTATTATCGTTAAAACCAGCGAGCGCTCAACTGTATAGGGTGGAAGGACATCGCTTTGCTTTTCTAATTGACGAAGCAGATCATGACCGACTTTTACATCAATCATTAAAAGAAGCTTCGTCCATTCTTCGTCGCTCTTTAACGATTGAATCTAAGAAAGTCACCGTACCAGCTGTTTGTGCGTGGCAAGAAGCGAAGAACCCAAATGATATCACGAATATTTTTGCAGATGTATTAGCTGTTTTAAACGATCCATCCCTTCAATATAAGCACGAAGTCATCCGCTATGATGCAATGGTTCATACGTATACATTTGAACAAGAAATCATTGATGATGTCAGTCATGCAATGGAAAATGACGAATTATATTTAGTTTATCAACCGAAAGTGCATGGAAAGACACTTGAAATTATCGGAGTAGAAGCATTGCTACGTTGGCAACATCCAACCTATGGGTTTCTTTCCCCGGGTGTCTTTATCCCCATTTTAGAAAGAAACGATAAAATGTTAGAAGTCACTGACTGGATTATTCAAAAAGCTTGCGTGCAGTTCAATACGTGGGTAAAAGAAGGCTACGAAGTCAATAAAATCGCAATTAATATTCCAGGTACTTATGTCACTTCCCCGCGTCTATTGAAAGTGTTGAGAAGAGCAGTGAAGCAATACGATTTAAAACCAGAAAATCTTGAACTTGAAATCACAGAAACGAGCTTTGTTCAAGCGATTAACGAAGCAATTGAAGCCGTTTCGATTCTCCAACAAGAAGGGTTTTCTGTCGCACTCGATGACTTCGGGACAGGCGTTTCTTCTTTATCCTATTTAAAGAGAATCCCGATTTCCACATTGAAAATTGATAAATCTTTTGTAGACGGTGTGCCGACTTCTGAAACAGATTCATCCATTATTCAAGCTATTATTGCACTTGCAACGTCTCTAAACTTAGCCATCGTTTTCGAAGGTGTTGAAACTGATGAACAAGTTTCTTTCTTAACGAAGGCATGCGAAGAGCCAATCATTCAAGGATTTTGTTTCGCCAAACCAATGATTCCTACAGAACTGAAAAAGTGGAGTGAAACATTTCAAGTCTAATATGTTTAATGAAAAAAGGACTGCTACAAGCTTGAGGCTTGGTAGCAGTCCTTTTTCCTTTATGGTTTTTTAACTTTTTGTAAATCATGCGCTTCAATGAACTTTTCCAAGATCGTTGTTAATGACGGACCATCAACTTCATCTAGTTCATAATGTACGCGTGTATAAGGTTTATTAATTGAAATCACACGCGATAAATCCATTGGGGTTCCGATAATGACTGCATCACAATCTGCAGCGTTAATCGTTTCTTCTAAATCCTTTAATTGTTCTTCGCCATAGCCCATTGCTGGTAGGACATTATCGAGATGCGTATATTTTTCAAACGTTTCGATTAACGAACCAACTGCATATGGACGTGCATCAACCATTTCAGCTGCGCCTAAACGTTCAGCAGCCACTGAACCCGCACCAATTTTCATTTCACCATGCGTTAATGTTGGACCGTCTTCTACAATCAGAACACGCTTTCCTTGAATTTTCTCAGGATGTTCCACTGTAATTGTAGAATCTGCTTTGATAATCGTACTATTTGGACTTGCCATTTTAATATTATTCTCGACAATGTCAATCGCTTCTTGAGGCGCACTGTCAATTTTATTAATAATCGAAACATCTGTCGTTCTTAAACAAACTTCTCCTGGATAGTATTTTAATTCGTGGCCTGGACGATGTGGGTCTAGCACCGTAATCGCTAAGTCTGGCTCATAAAATGAAAAGTCATTATTGCCGCCATCCCATAAAATAACATCACAACCGTCTGGATCATTTTCTGCCGCTTCTAAAATCTCCGCATAATCCACGCCTGCATAAATAATATTCCCGCGGTCTACATGCGGCTCATACTCTTCCATTTCTTCAATCGTACAATTTTGCTTTTTCAAATCTTCTACAGTTGCAAAACGTTGTACGCGCTGCGCTGCTAAATCTCCATATGGCATTGGATGTCTAATGGCCACAACTTTTAAGTCATGCTCTAAAAACGTTTCGATAATTTTTCGTGAAGTTTGACTTTTTCCAGTGCCCGTACGAACAGAACAAACTGATATAACTGGTTTATTACTTTTAATCATCGTACTTTTCGGTCCAAGTAATGTGAAATTTGCGCCTGCCGCATTGACGATTGCACTCACACCCATGACGCTCTCATAACTCACATCACTATATGCAAAGACACACTCATCAACATCATACTTTTGAATTAATGCCGGCAATTCATCTTGTGCATAAATTGGAATGCCTTCTGGATACAACTCTCCCGCTAGTTCACTTGGATAGCGGCGGCCATCTATATCAGGAATTTGCGCTGCTGTAAACGCAACAACTTCATATTCTTTTTGATCACGATAATATGTATTAAAATTATGAAAATCTCTGCCTGCTGCTCCGATAATAATTACTTTTTTAGTACTCATACGATTTCCCCCTACAGTTTGAATTATGTTATTATAATTATAACTACAACTGTATATTAATGCAACGGTTTATATTCATTGTTTTCACATTATTTAATTCAATTACTTTTTAATCGCCAATTAAAATCCAAATATACATGGCTTCTTCCATCGATCCTGCTTCGATTGTTAATTGTACTGGGTAAGGGACTCGTGGTAAATTGCTTCCAATTATTGTTTCTACATAAATATTTTCCGTAAATGCCTCTTCATACAATTCATCAGCCATTTTAGACTGACCATTCGTTCGTGCCATTTCCAATTGCCATTGTAAAAATAAGTCCGGCGCTTCCTCATCAGAAATACCTTCATAGAAATCCAATATTTCTTGCGCACGTCTATAATCCCCTAGTCGAATATAAGAAGCAATGGCTAAATGTCTTGCATTTAAACTGTCTTCTTCACATAAAGTGAGCAACGTTTCAAATTGTTCGACTGCTTCTTCAAAACGATTTCTTTCATACAACCAAACGCCATATGAGAAAATTGCACGTAAATAAGGGCGATTCGTCACAAGCGCCCACACAATTTCTACTCGGTCATCAAATGATTCACTGCCGAGTTCAATCGCTTTTTGAAAAAATAAGTCCGCCTGATTAGCATCGTCTGCAATCTCCGCTTCAATTAAAAACACATCAGCATTTTTTGGATTCAGCATTTTGGCTTGTTTCGCCAAAACTGACTTTTCTTCAAAGCTTTCAACAGCATACGCTTCATAAATCATCGCTTGTGCTTTTTGTTCATTGTTTTTCGGTTCAAAAGGTTGTGCCATTGCTTCATTTAAATACAGTTCAATATCGTCAACTTCATCTAAATTGACAGTTTCCATTTTACAAAATAATTCCCAATTTAACGCTTCTACTGCTTCTGGATATGTACCGATTTGATAAGAGAAAGTGTCACCTGGATGATCGTAATCGTCATCACCTTCTAACATCTTCAAAATCAACTCATCAATTTTTTCTACGTGATTCATCATCGACCCTACAGAAACTCCAAACATCCCCGCAATTTCTTTTTGGGTATACTCAACAGCGAGATGTTGAAACATCGCGAAATCATGTATGGCTTGTACAACAGCCGAAGCGATGACTGCTTCTTTACGATAAACCGGTTCTTCTTGTAAATAGACCAACGCCATTCTTTCCGCAAGTTCAATATCTTCAGCGTGGAAATGATGTGCCATTAATACCTCATTCATTTCCGTGATTACCGCTACCTCACTGTGTGTCATTTCAAATGATTTGGCATCATAAAATCCTTCATCTGGTTGCCATTCAAATAAGGCTTTATACACATCAACCATATGCTTCTTAAAGAAAGCATAACTCGCCGTTTCGCCACTTTCCTCCGCCATTGACATAACAATTTCTATAAGACTTTCCGTTGCTTCCGGTATAATCATTTGCGCGTTTAATAAAATGATTCCATCTTCATAAACGCGGTTATCTGGAAATGCAATGCCAAAAACGAGGCCCCCTTCCTCGATTTGTATATCCTCTAATTCCACAGTATAAGTTTTATGGCCTAATACTTCGGATATTTGGTAGCAACCTTCCGTGATTTCTGTGGATACTCCCAATAAAACAAATGGGTTTTGCCACATAGCTAGGACATTTTTGGTTTCCCACTGAATTGAACTGTTTAACGCTTTCAGTATATAACGCTTCCACAAATCCGGTTTCGCTACAAATAAAAAATACTTAGGAAATAAATTGTTAAATAAGTCTTCCTCTACAAGCTTTCTTAACTTTCGTGTCCATTCACTTTCATAGCGGATTAATTCATCCGTATCTACTTGGCTTTCTAATGCATCTTCAAAAAAACTTTGTAAAATATGTTCCAGTTCTTCGTCTATTAACTCTTCATTTTTTCCTGTCATTTCATTCGCCTCCATTCTTCCGTTTTGGTTTCTTAAAAATTAGCGCTCTACTGTTTATTATTCTACATATTCTTCTTATTCCCTTTTTTTCTTTCATTAGACAAAATTCACAAATAACTTAAAGAAGAAAAATCATCTTTCATGCATATATTTACTTTCACAAGCATGAACTAACTATAAACGATATTTATTGGAGGTAACAGATGAGCGAAGAGACTTTATCACAACTACAAAGCCAAATCCGATATTGTCCCGTTTGCGGTGAAGAATCTACAAAAAACTTTGTAGATTATACAGCTTACAGCGGTGAATGGACTTGCCTAGCATGTGAAGAGCAGATAGAAGTATATTTAGCCGACACTGAAGAAGAAACTGATGACGACCAGGAAAGTACCGCAAGCAGCCTTCCATTTATGTTCATCGCGATCACCATTATCGGTTTTATCTATGTCACATCGATTCTTTGAAACGCTCTCTTTTCAAATGGACAAGCTTTTCTCAATAAAAAAGACAGTTCATCGTAGTAAACGATTGAACTGTCATTTAAATTATATAAACATTCCTGCGATCGCTGCACTTAATAAAGAAGCTAACATCCCACCTGCAACTGAGCGAATACCAAGACGTGCAATATCCGGGCGTCTCGTTGGGGCCATTTCACCTAAACCACCCAATAAAATCGCCAGTGAACTTAAATTTGCAAATCCACATAATGCGAAACTAACAACAATGACCGTTTTTGGTGAAAGCGATGCAATCTCAGGCACAAATGCTGCATATGCGACGAATTCATTCAACACAAGTTTTTGCCCGATAAAACTTCCTGCTGTAACCGCTTCAGCCCACGGTACACCAATCGCAAAAGCTAATGGCGCGAATATGAAACCCAAAATGCCTTCTAGCGTTAATGACTCATAACCAAACCAGCCACCAATGCCACCTAACATTCCGTTAAGAAGTGCAATTAAAGCAATAAACGCAAGTAACATCGCTCCAACGTTTAGCGCAAGTTTTAACCCATCACTTGCCCCGCGCGCCGCCGCATCGATCACGTTTACGGTCTCTTTATCTTTTTCCATTTTAAATTCTTTAATGACAGACTCTTCTTGCTCTGGAATCATAATTTTCGCCATAATTAACCCTGCCGGCGCCGCCATGAAACTCGCAGCTAATAAATATTCAAGTGGAACACCTAAAATAGCATAACCGGCTAAAACCGATCCTGCGATAGATGCAAGCCCACCTGTCATTACCGCAAATAATTCAGACTTTGTCATATGTGGTAAAAATGGACGAACAACAAGAGGCGCTTCCGTTTGTCCAACGAAAATATTAGCCGCTGCAGAAACCGACTCCGCACGACTCGTTCCTAGAAGTTTCGACAAACCACCACCGATTAATCGAATGACCCACTGCATAATCCCAAGATAATATAATACTGAAATTAATGATGAAAAGAAAATGATAATCGTTAATACTTGAAACGCAAACACAATCCCAAATTCATCTGAATCTGCTAAAACGCCAAATAAAAACCCAATACCTTCACCCGCATAGTCAATGACATTTTGCACTTTGCCAGAAAACCAAGTGAGTGCCTTTCTTCCAGCTTCCCACTTCAAAACGATAAATGCGAATGTCACTTGAATCACTAACCCTACCGCAATCGTTCGAATATTAATGGACCTTTTCGATTCGGAAAATAAAAAAGCAATACCGAGTACGATGACAATCCCGAAAATCCCCCACAATAAATTCAAAAGTTCCACCTCTATAATTTATTATTTTCTTACTGAAAATGTACATTCATCATCACTTAATTACAGCCGACAAAAAATGTAGCCTTCGAGATTTTAACAAATATTTCATCCAAAGTAAACTGAGCGAATATACAAAAAAAAACAAGTCGATTCGGTTACCTTTCACGTAGCTATAAAGAGCATTCCCCTATACTTGCATCATTCATTCAATTGTTTGTAATATACGTCATAAAAAAGAGAGGAAGTCATTAGCTACTTCCCCTCCTCATTCATTCAAAATTATTCTTCAATTGGTGTTGCTGACTCTTTAATCGCTTCTTCCAATTCTTCTTTGTATTTTGTTGTTGTTGCCGAGTCCCATTCAAATTGGTCTTTCATATATTGCGTAACTGCTTCCTTCCACTCTCTCACAACATCAATGTCAAATAACAATTCACCTGTACGGCGGTTGAAATAGTCTACTGGTGTTGCGACCATTTCCTCTTTCATTGAATAAATGACTTTTGCAAATAACACAAGTGGTAGGTTATATTTTTCTGCGTCTGCTTGATGTTTTTCAACTAAGTCAAAAACAGTTGGCACGTTCGAACCGTATAAATACGCTAAATGTATTGCTTCTTCTGTTGTTAAGCCTACTTCTACGCCGCGCTCAACTTGTTTATTCACAAAGCGATCTAACTTAGCCGAACCACCAACATCACCGCCGGAAATTGGTAAATGTTTCGTTTTACATGGACCGAAACGAATCTGCTCTTCTTTCGCAAATTGTTTTGCGATTAAATCGATCACCGTCTCCGCCATTTTACGATACCCTGTGAGCTTTCCACCTGCGATTGTAATTAAACCTGAATCTGATTCCCAAATTTCATCTTTACGAGAAATTTCTGAAGGATCTTTTCCTTCTTCATGAATAAGTGGACGAATACCTGCCCAGCTCGATTCAACATCTTCTTCTGTTACATGAACAGTTGGGAACATATAATGAATCGCATCTAAAATGTAAGTACGATCTTCTTTTGTTAAACGCGGATTAACTGGGTCATCTCCGTAAAATGTATCCGTTGTTCCAACATAAGCTTTCCCGTCCCGTGGAATCGCAAAGACCATTCGACCATCTGGTGTATCGAAGTAAACCGCTTGTTTTAACGGGAAAACAGATTGGTCAATAACGATATGCGACCCTTTTGATAACTGTAATGTCTTTCCTTTTTTCGATCCATCGACTTCACGAATATCATCCACCCATGGACCTGTTGCGTTAATCACTTTTTTCGCATGAATCTCATACGTTTCACCTGTTAACTGATCTTCTACTAAAACACCGTTAACAATCCCTTCTTTATAAAGAAGATTTGTTACTTTCGTGTAGTTTAAAGCCGTTGTGCCACGTTCAACTGCTTTTTTCATTACTTCTAATGTTAAACGTGCATCGTCTGTACGGTATTCAACATAGTAGCCGCCACCTTGTAATGCTTCACGTTTAATGAGCGGTTCTTTTTCTAGCGTTTCTTCTTCACTTAGCATAATACGACTTTCAGAACGTTTAACCCCTGCTAATAAGTCATACACTTTTAGCCCGATTGACGTACTAAACTTTCCAAATGTGCCGCCTGTATGGAATGGTAGTAACATCCATTCCGGTGTCGTCACGTGTGGTCCATTTTCATAAACAATTTCTCTTTCTTTACCAACTTCTGCAACCATTTTCACTTCAAATTGTTTTAAATAACGAAGCCCCCCGTGGACAAGTTTTGTCGAACGACTCGACGTCCCCGCTGCAAAGTCTTGCATTTCAACAATGGCTGCGTTCATCCCACGCATCGTTGCATCTAGCGCAAGACCAGCACCTGTAATGCCACCACCAATTACCAATACATCAAAAGACTTGCTCTGCAATGTTTCCACGACATGATCCCTGTTTAAATTCGAAAATCCCATTATGAAATTCCTCCTTATAAAAAAAGACCGCAAAGAACACTACTTATAGAGTAGTGTCTCTGCGGTCTCTCGATTTCTCTTACCTGACTTTATTAACTTATTTGTATCTTACCATAAATAAATAAAAGCGTCTACTTTTGTAATATATCGATAAACAATTCCACTTAAATAGGTGATTGTTTAGTACGAAAAACCATTTGTTATTAAATGGATATTGACAACTTTCTGAACAATCACTATAATGAAGCGCATTACCTATGAAGACTGGAGCTTGATAAAATGAGGGGATTCTTCAACAAACTATTAACAGGAATGAGTATTGGCATAGTTGTTGCCTTAATTCCAAATGCGTTATTAGGAGAGATTTTAAAATTAATCATTCCTTATTTTCCTCCTTTACAACATGTATTTGACATTACAGTTTTCGTCATGAGTTTATTGCCTGTCTTAATTGGGGTAATGGTCGGGGTTACGTTTAAATTGAGCCCCATCCAAACTGCTAGTGTAGGAATTGCTTCTATGGTAGGAAGTGGTGCTGTCGAAAAAACAGCGGAAGGCATATTTGCATTAAATGGCATTGGCATTGTTGTGAACACTGGCATTACAGCAGCATTAGCTGTCCTGTTCGTACAATTTCTCGGCACGAGCTTAAAAGCTTATTCCATTTTATTAATGCCAACGCTAGGAATTTTAATTCCAGGGATGATCGGTTATATGCTCCTCCCAATTATGAAAAGATCAACTGGCATAATCGGTGCAATGATTGGACAAGTGACAACTTTACAACCTGTTTTAATGGGAGCGATTATCGCTGTGATTTTCTGCCTGATTATTTTATCGCCAATTTCTACAGTCGGAGTTGCGACCGTCATTATGCTTTCGGGGATTGGTTCAGGTGCCGCAAACTTAGGAGTGGTTGCTGCTGGTGTCGGCTTAGCGATCGCAAGTTATAAAGCAAATAGCCTAGGTACCGCATTAGCCCATGTACTTGGTTCTCCGAAGATTCAAATGAAAAACTTTTTTATGAAGCCGAAAATTGCGCTTCCTATGGTCATTACAGCGGCCTTTCTCGGTGGACTTGCAGGATTATTAAACATTCAAGGAACACCTTATAGCGCCGGGTTTGGTTTGTCCGGGCTTGTTGGTCCTCTCAACTATATAACGTTTGCAGAAGGTGGATGGACACCTCGAAATATTTCAATCATGTTGAGTACGTTCTTCATTTTACCAACGCTTTTAAATCTTGGTTTCATTTACATATTCTCTAAAAAACTTAAACTGATTCAATCCTCCGATTATAAATTGGATTTCGAATAATAGATGAAAAAAAGCCTAGCGAAATTTTCGCTAGGCTTTTCATTCATCTATTCATTTCACTCTGAAATGATTTTCCCTTCCAATACTTCTTCCATTAATGTCCAAGCTTCATCGCAAGTTGGCTCTATGACGTACGGTTCAAATCCGTAATTCAAATACATGTTAATCGCTTGATAACTCGTCGTTTGAGAGGTTAAATAAGCGGTTTCGTGATGGTGTTTTAAAATATTCATCGCTTCACTTAATAATGGTTTCGCAAGCCCTCTTCCTTGATATTCGGGAATCACGCCTACCCAATGAATCCGCCCTTCTATTTTCCCACGCAGATCACCGTACCAAGCTGTTGTTGTCGCAATTGCTTCTCCTTTTTCATTTTCTATAAAAAGGCAACGCTTAGTCATTTCCTCAAGATGCTCACCAAATTCTGCTGAGAACCTTTCAAGTGCTGCCTCTTCACTATCAAATTCATCGACAAGCGTTTCGATTCGAGCCCACGTCTGTTCATCACCTTTTTCAAAGAAGCGAAAAAGGTAACCTTCTGGTAAAGTATGTTCTGGGATATTTTCTAAATCATTTCGGATCATTTTTAACCTTAATCGTTTCATTTTGTTCACCTCTTCTCTTTGTAGAATGTAATTGATTGTGATTCATACTTAATGAGTTACCTTCTTAGCATAGGAAATCTTTCCCTATCTTGAACAATATAATAACATACAACTTTTAAGCATGAATACTTTCTTTACTATCTTCTTACTTTTTTAAAAGCGTTACAATAACATCTTTTTTAACTTCATTAACAGCCGTGCTCTCCTCTTTTTAATGCCAGCTACTGAAATTTCAGCGTTCTTTGCGCATTCCGCCTGTGTTAATCCATCTACAAAAATCCATTGAATCAACTCTTTTTCGCCATCAGATAGCTTCTCTACCGCATCTATTAACGGATCTGACCATGTATTATAAAATGCTGGTTCACTTTCTTCTTCGATAAATGTCGCGAGTATATCATCTTCCGTTTGTACAACATGCGTTTCAAATTGGTTTTCATTTTTCAATAAGTCCAACATGGCACCGCGGATACTTCTTGCCGCATACGGTGCAAAATGTCCTCTTCCTTCTTCATAACGTGTCCATGCTTGCCATAAAGCCACGCGCCCTGCTTGTCTAAACTGTTCATAATTCCGGTAAATATTCAACTTGCGAATGGTTGCAGAAATCATCGGTTCATACTGTACCAAAACATTTTCAAACTCTGTCAATGGTCGGTCCTCTCGACCGTGCACGATACGTTTTATTCCCGGGTGCTCATATCGTAAAATAATTTCTTCGTACAAACGAATTGACATTGTTCGCAATTGAATGGTTGATTCCCAAGAATTGAATAGTAGAAATTTGATAATTGACTAGGCCATTTATCGTTATTGCTATAATAAAATCATATATTTTTAACAAAGAGGAGATGTTCATGAATAAAAAGATGACTTTAGTAGTTAGATAGAAAGACAAAATATTCCTAAACATTTCCCCCGATAGATTCTAAATACCTTGGTAATCGTAGACCTTTCCTCATTGTGATTCTTCCTTTATCGATGACAATGAAGTATACTATGGGAGAAACATAGTATTCGATTTGCAAATAGATTAATTGTGATAAAGGAGAAAAAATCATGAAAAAAATGACCTTTTCAGTAATGGCGACTGGCTCTCTTGCGCTTCTTTTTGGCGCGGGCGATGCTGAAGCTAGCTCGTCACATACCGTGAAACAAGGAGATTCTCTATGGAAAATCGCAACAACTTATCAAGTGTCAATTGCAGATTTAAAAAAGTGGAACAACTTGACATCTGATACAATTTATCCAAATCAGCAACTTAAACTTCACGGTGAAACAACTCATTCAAATTCAAACACACAATCAACAAAGCCAACTGGCGGATCGAGCACTCCCCCGTCAACGATGTCTGTGACATACACAGTAAAATCCGGCGATACATTGTCACAAATCGCTGCGAGACATCAAACAACGATCGGTGCCATTCAGCGATTGAATAACATTCCTGGACACCTCATTTTCCCAGGACAAAAACTCGAAGTAAATGGCATACCGCCTACAGCGGAAAAACCTAAACCAAGTACACCATCTAAACCAAAAGAACCTTCTACATCCGAAAAACCAAGTGCACCATCTGGATCTTATACGGTTGTAAAAGGAGATACCTTATCTCAAATTGCTCATCAACACGGGATTTCAGTAACACAATTGAAAAATTGGAATCAAATTAACGCCCACATCATTCAAGTTGGACAAGTGTTGAAAATTGAAAACACAACTGTGGAATCTCAAGCGAATCCACCACCAATTCTCTCAACACCTCCTAGCCAATCGACAACGGCAACCGTTCAAAATGTTATTAATAAAGCAATGGCTTTACAAGGTGTTCCTTACGTTTGGGGTGGTTCTACACCAAGTGGCTTTGACTGCAGTGGCTTCTTATATTATGTCTATAGTCAATCTGGAATCGATGTACCAAGAACAAATACTGTCGGTTTCCATGCAAGATCCTATGAAGTAAGCGCACCACAAATTGGCGATATTGTATTCTTTAAAAATACATATACAACAGGCATTTCACATGCTGGGGTTTATCTTGGCAACAATAAATTTATCCATGCTGGTGGCGACCGCGTTCAAATTTCAGATATAACAGAAAAGTATTGGCATCAACATTTTGATAGTTTCAAAAGATTGTATGCAATGGATTAACATGACCTTCTCCCGACTTCTAATCTCTTACTTGAAGTCGGGTGTTTTTTTGGATAAAAGGATAATAAACTTTCATCATATTATTGGGTCAATTTAGCTTGCAAGAAGCAATCATTGTATAAAAAGTATGTTTGTTATGATCTCTTTTGCATGCAGACTAGCCAACGTGTAAAATGATACTCATCTAAAGGAGGTTTTTTCAGTTGAAAAAAGTTATTTCAAGTTTACTCATCATGCTAATGTTTACTTTAGTTGTAAACACACCGATTTCTGCAAACACATTTAGCGATGTTAACGAACGTTATAAAAAAGAAGTAACGTACATTGTTGATAAAAATTACGCTAACGGAATCACAGCAACAAAATTTGGCACAAGTGATTCTATTAAACGAATCGACGCTGCTGTAATGATTGCTAAAACAATGGGATTTGATAAAAATTCCAATGCACCAGCGTCTGGCTTATCAGATGTGCCTGAAAGTCGTGCATGGGCGGTCAATGCACTCGTTGATGCAGGTGTTGTTAACGGTAAGTTGGGTGGTAAATATGGTTCGCATGACTTCATGACACGTTCAGAAATGTCAAAAGTAATCGCTTCTGCTTATGAATTAGAAGCAAATCATTTAAATATCCCATTCACAGATGTCAATAAGACTTTCCGTCCCTTTGTAGCTGCGCTCGTTGAACATAATATTACGAGCGGAAAAACACCAACAAATTTTGGAGGTTCAGACAATATTACACGTGGGGAATTTGCAATCTTTATTTACAAAGCAGATCACTTATCGGTGACAACCCCTAACCCACCCGAAGTCGAAAGTGTTGAATAACTAGTTAAAATTATATATATAAACTTTCGCTAAATTAGTAACTTGTACTTACTTATAGATATTGTATATTATTTATGATAGTATAAGAATGTAGTACCTACCCTGATTTTTAAATATATACAGCGAGTTAATTCGAAAAAAGAAGTCTGAAGATAATTATGTCTTTGGACTTCTTTTTTTTCATGCTAAATTACATAAAGTTCTGTATACTAGATTCATAGAATTTAAAGGAGTTTTGATATGATAAAGAAAATTTCTCTTCCTATTATTTTAATGATGATGCTTTTTCTTCACGTCGGTGTTTCCAATACGCAAGCTGCAAATGTTTCTCATGGTGTTTATCATTCAAAAGAAGCTACGGTAGTGAATGGAACGAACCAATCGATTAATCAGTTATCGATTAACCTTAACCAACCCTATACAACAATCAACATTGGGATTTCATCTCCATTGAACAAACTAGCAACCGTATCAAGTTTAGCAAAACTACATACGCAAAATGAACATCATGTCGTCGGCGCAATTAATGCTTCATTTTTTCACTTTTCAAATGGATTTCCTAGTTATTTATTAATGAAGGATCAGAAAATCCAGCATCTTGGCGCAGTTTCAACGAATTCGAATGATTACATGCATACACCAGCTGCTTTTGGCGTGACAAATGACAACATCGCCAAAATTGGAAAGTACGATTTAGATATCCAAATTGAACATGGAAACAACAAGTTTAGCATGACGTCTTTAAATAGAGAACGTGGCTTAAATGAAAGTATTTTCTATACTTCGAGCTATTCCTATTCTCGCACTCGAACGAATAACACAGGGTGGGAAGTTGTCGTACAAACACCAAGCACTGTTGAACAACAAATTGCACTTGGTCAAAAGGTGACAGGTAAAGTGACAGCCGTTCGTAAACGCGGTGGACAAGTAACAAGTGCGTCAATTCCTCAAAATGGACGCGGCTTCGTTCTTTCAGCAACAGGTAATGAAATTAACAAAATTAAAAACATGCAAATCGGTGACCAAGTTTCCGTTGCTTATGATGTAGATCAGGCATGGAAAGATGCAAATTTCATGTTAGCAACAGGGCCGCTTCTCGTACAAAACGGAAAAGTCAATATGACGATCGATAAGAATAGTCCTAATGCGAGACAACGGACAGCAAGAACTGCCGTTGCAACAGATGCTACAGGTAAGCGCGCATTTTTCATAACAGTCGATTCAAATCGTAATGGAAAAACGGGTATGACTTTAAATGAGTTTGCTAGCTATTTAGCTAAACAAGAAGGCGTGTACAACGCGATTAACTTAGACGGTGGCGGTTCCACGGCAATGGTGACGCGTAAGCAAGGAGATGTTTATCCAACGCTTGTTAATCGTCCTGCTGATGGTAGAGAACGCGGCGTCAGCGCAATTTTACAAGCTGTAAGCACTGCTCCATATAGCAAAGCTCATTTCATAAAAGCAAGTCAAACAGACCCTGGACTTGTCGCAGTGGGTGCTTCAGTTGGCTTTAAAGTCGATTCCGCACTCGATCAATACTACAACGTATTGAAAGTCGATCAGTCAAAGTTACAGCTAACATCTGTTACAAACGGGATTGGTAAAATTGAAAACAATAAATTCGTCGGTACGAAAGCAGGTACAGGAAATGTACAAGCCACTTATGACGGTACTGCTATTTCAATTCCAGTGACCGTAACAGGCCAAATTGACGATCTTATTTTCACGCCGTCAGAGATTCGTATCGGAACAAACGAACAGATTAATTTAAATGTGAAAGGCCTTGTAAAAAATAAAGAAATTACTTTTGATGCAGATGCAATTTCATTAACAGCGGAGAGTCATATCGGAAAAGTGAAAGGTCGAACGTTCACTGCTGGCAACAGTGAAACGACTGGAACAATTACTGCTTCTTATGGAAAGTTAAAAAAGACGGTTAAAGTAATTGTTTCTAACCAACCACATTACCTCGGTTCTTTCGAATCGTTAAGTGGACTCGAAGCAACAACAGCACGTGCCAATGCTTCATTATCACTTGAAAATAAAATACAGCCAATTCACCAAAATCGTTCAGTAAAATTATCGTATGATTTTACGAACAATAAAGACGGTGTTTCAGCAGCTTATATGAAATGGACAAACGGTCTTAAATTACCATCTAATCCGAAAAAAGTTGGGCTTTGGGTGTACGGGGATGGCAATAACCACTGGTTACGCGGAGCTTTAACAGATGCTAACAACCAGAATGTTGTCATCGACTTCACTGAAGAAGGCGGTTTAAATTGGACAGGGTGGAAATATGTTGAGGCGAACATTCCAAAAACTGCTGTCGCGCCGTACACGTTAAACCAAATTTACGTTGCTGAAACAAGTGCTACGAAAAAGGATAAAGGATTTATTCTGTTCGATAAAATTCAAGCACATTATTCAAGTGCAAAGAATACAGAAGCAGCTTTCACGCCTTCGACTTCCGCACGTGAAGTACCTACGGACAAAAAGTTTACAGTAACATTTACACAACCGATGAACGACTCATTCTTCACAGAAAAATACGTTTACGTTGAAGATATAAACGGCGTACGTCAACCAGTTAAAGTTTCTAAAACGACTGATCCACGTAAAGTTGACATTTCTGCACCTACAAATGGTTATCAGAAAGGACAACAGTATCGCCTTGTCGTTACACATTTTGCACAAAATAGCCAAAATGTACCAATGGTAAAAGATCATATTACAACGTTTAAAATACAATAAGATGAAAAAGCAGGTAGAGAAATTTCTCTACCTGCTTTTTGTAATCACTAATTTGATTGGTTATGTGGTACTGGTTTTGAGTCTACTTCCCTTCCCGCCTGCCAAAACAAATATGCTTTCTTCGGGAGTTTTCCGAATAAGAAACTTGCAAACGGCACAAATCGATGAAATGCCCAAATGATGAAATAACATGCGATGACTGTGAGTAAATATTGAAGTGTGATCGTCACATGCCATGATAAATTTGTCTCTCTAGTTGGCAACCATTCCATCACATAGTAAAGTACGAATGGATGGAGCAAATAAAACCCAAATGAATAAAATGCGATACTTTTAATACGAGCTGTTGTTTTTTTACTAAATGTCTCTACAAATTTCTCACATAAGTAAAAGAAAAAGAAACTTCCGATGACCAAAAATCCTATACCTAATAATTTATATAGACTTTCCGGAATCGGTACACGTTCGTTAAAAGTGTTTTGATAACGGATTAAAACGTAAGGAACTCCCGTTAACAAAAAACCAGTTCCAGCAAGAACAATTTTAGCGTTTGTTATTTTCGCTTTGATCGTATTATAGTGAAGGCCTATCCAAGCACCTAGTAAAAACGAACCGAATAAATTTAAAAAGAATGGAACTGTAGTTAAGTTATATTTCATATTCAAGAAAAAATAAATGAATTCAATCAGAACGCCGAATACCCATAAATACTTTCGCAAAAATGCGGATTTCTGCGTAATTGTAACGATAATCGGAAGTACTAAATAAAATTGAACGATTAAAAATATGAAATATAATTGGTATTTACTTTGACCGGTCAAAATACGATCAATAATACCCGCCAAATCGTAAACTCGGTCACCATAGTAAATTGCATCCGCTTCATAAATAAGCGACCAAATGATATAGGGGATTAAAATATAAACGACACGACGTTTAAAATAAGTCAATAAGTTTTCCTTGCTTAAAAAATTACGATTTTGGTAATTGTAAAAAAAGACAATTCCAACGAGCATTATAAATATTCCTGATTCTACTCGGACGATGTTATTTAAGAAATGATAGATCTGATGCTGAATCGTATTCACTGTAAATAAATGCCTATACTGTGCTGTCGCATGGACAAACACAACCATCAGCATCGCAAATACTCTTACATAATAAATAGAAGCTATTTCTTTCTTCAAGTTAATCTCCTTTTTAAATATAGATAAATTTAAAAGCACTTCTTAAGTGTAACATCTTTATCTATTTAACGATATTCATGGTATGAGTAAAATTTTTGCGGGTAGAAAAATCAAATATCTACAATACAATTGATTTCCGTTCCGACTTTTTGCTTTCCGCGGGCATGGCTTCAGCCTCCTCGTCGCGAAGAACGCGCTCCTTCGGGGTCTTCAGCTCATGCTATTCCCGCAGGAGTCAAAAAGTCTCCACTTCAATCAATCGGAGATACCTTAGAAATAAAGTCGTGTAGATATAAATTTAGGCATGAAAAAGGGGTCCTCTTCTTGTATAGTGAAGTTTGCAGACAAACACTAAAGGAGAGAACCCAGATGACTAAAAATAACATGAATTTACCAACTTTGAAAGAGATTGAGACAGATTTATCCCGCATTAACAGGCAGTAAGCAATCCTCTTTTTAAATAAATATTTCTTAAACTGCCTGTAAAAGCCCGATTGGTTCAACTAACATTCAGTAGAAAATTCAACTACTGAATGAGGTTTCACTTTATTTAGAACACTTCAACAAACCTATGCAAAAATGTTTACACAACTCTTAACAGAGTTAAATCAAGTACTCGCAGAGACCCGCGATAAAGCGCGTTGGAAAAGCAGCGTTGGTGAAGCAGTAAGGCACAATGTTTCTTACCTAAAGCAAGCCGCAGGAAGTCCAATGTATCAAGCCTTAAAAGGACTTCAAGGATTTTAAATATGTTTAAATCTACCACTTCTAAGGTGGATTATTTAGTGAACTTTATTTTCGATTGTATTTAGAAGTTTTTTGAAGGTGTAAGGATTTAGACTCACTATAATAATGAATAATCTGTTGATTGGAGTGCAGAGCGGCGACTCTGGAGGGAGTAGCGCGACAGGTGAGACCCCACAGGAAAGGCTGTTGCGAAGTACAGCCTTTGCGAGTAAAAGCGTAGCGTTAGGAGCAGAAATATCAAAGCTGGATGCCTTAATTTCTGCCAAAACCATGCAGAAATACGGCAAAGCTCACCCTGCGCTGTTCGCTTGGCTCACCGCGCGCCCCTCAGAACGCGTCCGCTCGGAACGGAAATCAACAACGCTTATGATTGATTATAAAAAAAGCAAATTTAATTATATTTAGAAGAGCTTTACCCAGCTTAAATAATCACCCACAAAAACTTGACTCAGTCATATTCATGCTGATGAATGATTTATTCTGTGAACATGTTATAATTAAAGGAAGTAACTTTGATTTGATTAACTGGAGGTAAAATAAATATGAATTTCTTTTCACTTTTTAGAAAAACAGATAAAACAGGAACGGAAAGTACTGTCAACTCGGATGAACTCGTCAATGATCATACTGAAAAAGGAACTGGAGAAGATGAAGTGACGACTGCTTTATCATTCCACCCTGATTGGAATGTACCAAAAGAACAAGAATACGTTTTTAGATTCCATTCCAGCGAACTTGGTCCTTTAAAACCATCTCAATTATCGCTTTCCGGTATTGATATCGATGTAGAAGAAAGTACAGGAAGTTGGTTAGTCAAAGCATTCTTCCGCTCGACTGTACAAGAAAGCATTACAATCGGGGAGATTGAGATTATTCTTTCTGGTAAAGATGAAAAAGTATATGCGCGTAAAGAATTTGACTTTAATGAGCTAGGTGTCATTCCTTCAAACAGTGCACGTCCATGGGTATTTATTTTCGAAAAAGATACACAACTAGAAGAAGAACCACCTTCAAACGATTGGACACTTAACTTTAATCTTCAATCACTCATTCCACATTCTTTAGACCTTGATGCTTCTTGGGAGGGCGTGGTTTCTGATGAACAAGTCAAGTCTTTAGAAAAAGTTGTAGCAGACCTACCTGAATTAAATAAAAATGAAGTAAACTTAACTGGACTTCAAACACATTTAAATGAAGATGGCAGTCTTAATGTAGTAATCTTGATTCGAAATGGTTCAAATCAAACGATGAATCTTGAAACTTTGCCACTGGAAATTCTTGACGCTTCTAACGAAGTTGTCTGTAAAGGAAGCTTTAATCTTCCACCTTTAAGTGTAAAAGCAAACACAACAAAACCTTGGACGTTCATCTTCCCTAAAGAAACGGTTTTAACAGATGACTTAGATTTTTCACGCTGGGTAGCACGCGTACCACAATGATAAAAATCTTAAGCTTCTTTTAGCTTTTATTATTCTCCAGTATAACGAAAACAGATTAAAACAGGTGCAGATCAATACGGTTCTGCATCTGTTTTTTCAATCAGTAACCGTTCATTGAAACAAAGAATTGACAAAAATACCGCCTTTCAATCGATAACTCGAATGAAAAGCGGTATTTTTTCTACTCAAGGATAGCTGGTACATATATTCCTTTCATAAATGCGGATTCTTGCTCATTTTGTCGATCATCTCGAATCGTATAATTCAAATTATGTGTATAGATTAGTTTCGCTAATGAATAATCTTTTTGTTTGAAGACGTTATTAGTAAACTGAATTTCGACAATATGAGTAGCTTCTTCCACAGTCGAGCCGATTGTTGTGTCAGTTGCATATGCATTTTTTTCCGCCCCGCTGACATTAAACTGGTTTGCAATCTCTGTCCTGTTGTTTGTCTTTCCATAAACCGCTTCACTATACATGACTTCTACTTTACCTGTTGTCGTATCCCTGACAGTTGCACCGATCATGATTGGACGTGCATCATCATATACATTTGGTTCTGTCACGTTTGCAGCGTATGTCATTCCTTCATTTTCAAGTCCATTTTGATCTTTAATTGTATCTGGACCAATTGTGACAATCGTCTCTCTTTCTTCCAACATACCCGTTTGAAATTTAACTGTATCGGAAGCAGGCTTAATGATTAACTTGTTTTTATCGACCGAAAAGACAAGAGACGCTTCTCCCGTTAATATAGCTGGTTCGTAGCGTGCACCTACCGCTTTAACAAATCCTGCTACTTGAATATGCGCGGCCGATAATTCTGAAGCAATAATATTCTTGTCGAATTGAATCGTTATTTTTTCAGCTGAATGCAAAGTGACTCGGTCAATTTGAGGTGCTAGTACGTCTATTCCATCTACAATGACCTTTAGATCAGCTTGATTAGACTGCTTCTCTTCAAGCGGTACGGGCGCAATCGATTTTGCTACATTCTTTTTCACAATTACTTGATATACGTCACTTTTTTTAGGCGTAAATTTACTTTGATCATGTAATTGATTTTTTGAAAATGCATTGGACACGTCTTTAATAATTAATGTCCTTCCTGTTTGATCATTACGATCGACTTCAATCGCTGCCTTTTCTTCAATAAAATATGCTTCACCAAACCGTTCAATTTGAATATCTTCCCGGTTAATATTTTCAAGAACTACAGCATGATCGAATGTTAAATGGAGATTCGCTTTCTTTTTATTCTTTTGCTGGCGAATAAATTGGGCTTTCATAGTAGTTGGCGCTTTATTACGAGCAACGACTGCGTCAAAATGATAAAGTTCATCATTCGCTGCGTTCTGAAACTTATCGTTTATCGCAACCCCACTCGGTAATGAAACAGTGTACTCTAAGTGCTCATCGAAAACATAATCTTCTTTTGTTGTTAGGATTAAATGTTCATCTTGGAACTGAATTTCTTGGATACCAATCGACTTACCATTCTTCTCTTTAATTGAAAATAAATATAAATTAATAGAATTAATAGTAGAAAGCGTACGATCGAATGTTGCCATTACTTGATTAGGTGCTGTGACGCGAATCATTTCAACTTTAGGTTTTGCCTCTTCGGCAGTTGGCGTTTTCAATATCGCCACACTTTCTCCAGGTGGTAATGCTGTATCTCCTTCAGTTTTGACCGCAGCATTAATCTTCACTTTATACGTTTTATCTGCCAATAAAATATTTGGTTGGATGTTAAACTTAACCATATTTCTTGTTGTTGTATCTTCCCACTCACCTTCTCCTAATGCATTCTTAACAATCACTCCAGTATCATATAAGTCATAGTTTTCAGGGTTTATAGCTTCATCATTCATTTTTCGATCATACTTCATGACGATATAATTTTGACTTTCATCAATCTCTATTTCAGGTAAACTCAGTCCTTTTAACAAGACCACCCAGCCTGAAGCTGATTCTATTTGAGCAAACCCTAAATGGTCACCATAATCACTCACTAAAGCAACCGTATAATGTTTACCTTCTGTTAATGTTTGTTCCCTGTTTGTTCTTGACTTTAAAATGACGGTTGCGCTTTTCCGATCATGACTAAAGCTAATAATTTCGGAAACGAATCCTGCTGTCGTCGCATATTGACTTTGGTCATAAGCAACGATTCGATTTCCTGCTTTTTCAATTAAAGTCGCTTCCCCTTTTTTTACTGGCCGATTAAAATCCACTTCAATTTGATTCCCAGTAATGGCTTCGACTCTTTCAATCTTCAGCTTTTCATCATTTGTTTTCACTAATTTTGCCCGGTATAAAAACAAGGCAAAGTCGCCACGTTTTGCTAAGTCATTTGTACCGAAATGCGTTTTGGAAGTTCCATTTGTAATCTGATGATGAACCAATGCTTGTACAGCTACCGTATAACGCGGAGCTACGTCAGTAAATGGCAATGCTCCGTGACCCCCTTCTAACGCATACGCCTTTGTTAACCACATCGCTAACTCTCCGCGCGTAATACGGTCATGTGCCCCGAAAGTCATTCTCGTTTTCCCTTTTGTAATTTCTTTCGCTTTAAGTGCATTTACTGCATTAACTGCACGTTTTGGGACATCTGTAAATGTAGAGGGTGGTGCTGCTTCCAAATTTAAATCCAATGCCTTCGCTACAAACACTGCCGCATCTACACGGGTAATCGATTCGTCTATTCCAAATAAGCCATCTGCTGTACCTTGTATGCCTTTTTCCGATAAAAAATCAACCGCTTCTTCATACTTTGAAGAAACATCAGAAAAACCCGCTGCAAAAACAGGCTGTGCAAAAAACTGGCCAATTAATAAAAATGCAATGGCTATTAAATGAAAATACCTTCTATGTAAAATCATACTTTTTTCCTCCATAATATTAAATGCCAAAGAAACTGTCTACCTAAGTAACAAACAGTTCTCTACTTATTTTAACAGAAGAAGAAGCTCGCTAAGACAGTAAAGTTTTGGAAGTATCCCAACTTCACAAAACCTTTCAGTGTGATCATGTATATAAAAACAGGTGAAAGAAAACATGTCGTTTTCTTTCACCTGTTTTTTTGAAATCACTTATACCTAACCTTATTTCTTCAAATAAACTTCTCCATTTTTCTTACTAATTCCTACGGCTGGAAAAGGACCATCCGCTTTTATCTCATAAACGATACTTCCTGCCTCTTCAGAGTAAAACTCACCTACTACTCTTGTATCCGGTATCGCTTTATTAACTTCCTTTTTAGTAAGATTTAACACCTCAGTTGTCACAAGTCGATCCGTCCATTCCCCTATTTTCCATTTCCCGTCTTCAACCTTCACAATAATCGAGTGGAAATGTGGTTCTGTCTCAATAAAATTTGTTAAGTAAAGTCCTGTCACAGTAAACGAATCTTTCGTCACATTAGACACTGTAAAGCGAATCATTCGATCTTCGAATTTAGGAGCGATATCATGATCGCAATCACAATAATAAGATTCTATAAAAGTTTTAAAATCATGTTGCATAATCGAATTTGTAAAGTATTCTTTTAAAACTGGCGCTGCAATGTCAACTTTTCCTGGATTATCGGCTCCCCAATGATATTGGTGACCTAAGTCAAATATATTTCTTCTAGTTTCGGCAACTAATTGTGAAGCGATTGTATAAGCTTCCATTTTTGTCACTTTTTTATCACCAGGTTTTTTAGTTTCTAAGCGGAATTCCTCGGACATGGCACGTGCTAGAAATGCTGAAAACTGTGCACGTGTTAGTGGTTGATTTGGACGATATTTGTCTTCTGTATAGCCTGTCGCAATCCCTGACGTTACAACTTTTCGAATTGCATCATACGATCTCATACTGTTTGAAACATCTGTGAAAGAAAAATAGTTTTGCTCTGTTAATTCAAATGCTTTTGCCAATAAAATAGCCATTTCTGCACGTGTTACTTCACGATTCGGGTAGAAATTTCCGTCTGAGAATCCAGAGATTATACCTTTCGCAGACATCGCTTGAATCGCCCCAGCAGCTTTACTAGACTTCGGGACATCTTTAAATCGTACATTCGTATCAGATGTATCTAATTCTAGCGATTTAGCGAGCATAATCGCTGCGGCTGCTCTTGTCACCGCTTGTTCTGGTCCAAATTTATGATCGCCAAACCCTTGAATAACACCTTCATCTAGCAAATAATGAATATGAAGCGCAAAGCGATCATCTTCAGATACATCCGTGAATTCTGCCGCAAATGAGTTTGACATGTTCCCAAAAACTAAAAGAAAGGCAATGCTTAAAACTGATAAAATCTTTTTCAATTCAATTCCTCCCATCTATTAGTTGCTTGCGTGTAAATCATTGTAACGCTTGATAACAGAATACGACATACTTTTTAAAAACCCTTTATTTCGATAGAATTGTTCGTGCCTCAATGGTTGCAGTCGGTTTTCCAGATAATTCTTGTGCTTTTTGAACTACTTCTTCTTTCGCTAGTTTTCGGTCAATTTGAGAGATTTTATGGTCTAGTGCTAGTAAATCATGCCAATCGTTTTCTTTCATTAACCGATGAATGAGGGCTTCTCGACGATGAGGTAAGATTTTCGCATACGAAGTGAGTGGTAATTGTTCAATTTGTGCTAGAAATTCAGCCGCATCAGTTGTCGCACATAACGATGCAACAATCTCGTTTAACCGATCTGTTTCTATTTGAATCGCTTCAACTGTTGTAGAACCTTCAGCTAACAATCGTTCAATAATGAATGTCCTGCCAACTTTTCCTAAATTAATAAAGTCTTCACCCGCTTGTTCAAATGCCATTTCCATCAATTGGTCTTTGAATGAGCGTTCTTTTGTTGGTAAAGATTGTGCTAACTGGTCCAATTCCGTCATTAATTGCGTTTTTAACGGACTCGCTTGCACTTCTGAGAGCGCATATTTTACCGTACTCACTTCTTCTCGTGTTTGAAGCGCATTTAATCCCCCGCGCGTCTCATGTAAAAGCCATAACCACTTAATTCGTCGAAGCATATCTTCTTTTTCTTCGATTGCAAAAGTTAATTCGTTCGCTGCTTGTTCAATTACTGTTAGTTTTTCCGTTTCAATTTTATTTTCATTTTCCAACATGCGTAATTGCTGATCTAAAGATTGATAAAAAGTGTTTTCATCTTCATTTTTATAAGCGGTAAAACGAATTCCTTCCTTATATTCAAACAGTTCATCGACATCCTGTGCTTTACTTGAAGGAAGCGATTGAAATTCAAACATGAAACTCCTCCTCTTATCCTTTGTCAACTACACGATCAAATACTCTAGTAATCAAGATTTCCCTCATTTGTATAGTACCCACCAATGTATATGGTCAAGCTAAGAAAAAGAGAACTAACTTCAGTAGTTAGTTCTCTTTGAATCTTATAGATTTGCTGCTGATTTAATTTCGACGATTGTTGTAAATTCGCCTTCTTCAAATGCGTTAAGCACTTTTAAAACTGCTTCTGCTTTTTCATTTTTTTCAACCTTAGACAATGCATGGAATTCAGGGAAAACGATTTTATCAGCGAGTGTTTTTTCTAAATCTGTAATCTTCTCTGCTTTATTGACAGCTTTGATAAAATCCGCTCTTTTTTCGATTGCTTCGCTAGTTGCTTCTAATACGTTTGTTTCCGCTGTGAACTTCTTATCTTCTAGTTGTTCTTTTGCTTGAAGCACGAGTTCAGCAACTTCTAGTTTAGCTTGCGTTAATAGATTTGCATAAGCGTCTTGTGTTGTGCCTGTTGTCATGACGATTAACGCAGCACGCATATCTGAAGCTGTTTTTGCATTATTCACTGCCGCAAGTTTTGCTTCATCATTTTGAGACGCATTCACATCATCTACAATATCTTGAGCTGTTGCTTTCGTAATGTCTTGCGTAGCAAATTCTGCTAATTGATCAATGATTTTCGCTTGATAGTCCGCTGCATAGTCCGCTACAACACCTTCTAAGCCAAGCGCTTCATTTTGTAAGAGCGCTAATACATCAGCTTCAGATGTTGTGTCTCCTACTTCGTTTAAGTCTTCAAGTGTTGAATTTTCTACATTTAAGTTTTCATCATTGATAATATCTTGTAGATCGGCAGCGTTTTTATTTGTCACAGTTGTTTCCGCTTGAATTGCTGAACGGTAATTGTCCATAAGTGTTTGATGAATTGTTTCTTTGTCCAAGTCGTTTGAAGCTTCAGCTAGTGTTTCCATTGCTTTTGCAAATTTATCTTTTGTATTTGCGACATTGACATCAATGACAAGCATATGTACGCCTAATTTTTCAAAACGATCTGCTTTTGGTGTTTCTTTAGCATCTTCGTCATCATTCGCCATATAAGTTTTTACGAGATCAATCGTTTGCATAACGACAGAACTTTCTAATTGCTCCGTTGCTTTCGTAATTTCTTTATCAATTTCTGCTTTATTCACATTGTCAATCTCTTCTTGAATTGCTTCGAAACGATCTTGGGACTTAACGTCAGCTTCATAACTTACGATCCAGTCTTTATTGATACGTTCAAATTTTTGAAGTGCTTCTAACAATTGCGTTTGTGAATTTGCTTCTTGTACAGCTTCTACTGCCGCTGTTTTTTCAGCTTCTGTTAAAGCATTTTCATTTGTCGCATCAATAATTTTTTGAACATCTTCTAGAGTATCCACTTTAGCATCTTTATCTGTTAATGCTTTTGCATAAGACGCTGCACGGTTATCATCGATATTTTTTAGTTTCGCTTCTTTTAAAGCGTCTACTAAATTCAATTCATTTAATGGATCTACTTTTGCCGCATCCATAATTGCTGCCAACTGTTTAATCTCTGTGAAACTATATGCTGTACCGTTTACTGTCCAAACACCATCAAGTGTATCTTTATTGACAGCTTCTTTAAAGTCAAATTTGACTTCTGTATCGCCTTTTTCGATGACAGTTGGTTTAACTTCCACCACTTCACCTTTGGCATTTTTCACTTCAACAGTTGCTTCTTCATCTACTTCTGTTGCTTGATCAATTGTTACTTTAACGCCTTTTTCAGTAATTTCATTAACTTTCGTCACGTTAAGACCTTTAACATCTTCAGCTTCTAAAGTTTCTAATTTGTAAAGGAAAATTGCAAGTTCTCCACGTGTAATTGCATCTGCTGTACCGAACTTTTTATTTCCTTTACCTTTTGTAATGCCGTGGTCATAAAGGGCAGCAACAGCATTCGTATAACGTGATGCTACATCAGTGAATTCGCTATTATTAACATCACCTGTAATGTTATACGCGTTTGCAAACATAATCGCTGCTTCACCGCGCGTAATTGAATCATTTGCACCATAGCTTGTCGTCGTTTTTCCGTTGACAACGCCATTTGCTTTTAATACATTAATGTACTTTGTAGCACGTGCAGGTACATCTGTGAATCCAGAAGCTGGTGCACTGTTAATCGCATCTTCTGTATAAAGCGATTTTGCGATCATGATTCCTACATCAACACGTTTAATTTCTTGTTGTGTACCAAATTGTGTTGCAGAAATTCCTTGTATAATTCCTTTATTATATAAATAATCGACTGGTACTTTATATTGTTCAGCTACATCCGTGAAGTTTGAAGCTGTTGGCGTTACATCCGCAGAAACAACCGGAACAAATGCTGAAACGGCTAACGTTGCAGTTGCTGCAGTTGCAACAAATTTATGATAATTTTTAGTTCTTTTTTCCATCTAAATTCCCTCCTAGGGTTAAGTTCATATAGGCTTTTAAAGGGCATGAAAATAATCCATTTTTTGACTCAACCAATAAGCCCTGTAATCGCAAGCACTTTGGCTTGTTGACAATAGTTTTGGTAACTTCTTACACAGTTCAATCAACGATCAATCTATTAGAATAAAATGGTATATTACATGATAACTGAATTGTCCGCCAAATCGAGTAGAGTGAACGAATCAGAATTTTGATTCGTTCAACCCTCTCACACCACCGTACGTACGGACCCGTATACGGCGGTTCAATAATTTGAGTGTACAAACTGGTACTTCTTAGATATGTCCATATATCCGAGTTG
>JAPFCR010000027.1 GCA_026169375.1 Sporosarcina sp.
AACAGCGCGAGCCGAAGACCCTGGACTGAGCGTAGCGAGGGAAGCGGCTGAGGCCGTGCCCGCGGAAAGCGTCCGATTTGGAACGGAGATTAATTGTGTTATGGATTTTTATTTATCCCCCACAAACATTTTACTCATACTAGAGATAAGTAATTATGTCGATCTCGATTTAACGAATGACGCTTCGACTTTTAAATAGATGATAAATCGTTAACACGATTGTTAGCCAGAACGTACTCATCAAAAACCCACCAGCAATATCACTAGGAAAATGAACACCGACATAAATACGGCTTCCCGCAATAAGAAATACGAACAGAGAAGCACCTAAGACTAACAAGCAACGTTTACTCGTATTTTTCACGTGAGGCCAAGCAACATACACAATCATTGCATATAAACTTACGGCCATCATCGTATGCCCACTAGGAAAACTAAATCCCCCAGCATCCATAAGACGGTGAATTTCAGGACGGTCTCTTACAAATACCCTTTTCAAGCCCTCATTTAACAAAATTGTACTGACAATCGCAAAAGCAAATAAAACCGCTTGTGAACGCTTGTTATATTTAAAAAATAAAAGCACACAAATGAGTAAAGTAATCGGTGCTACACCAAATCCCGACCCGATCCAAGTGAATGTTTTTAACACGAAGGTTAATGATGCAACTTCCATCCCTTGAACGAATTGAATAATTGGTAAGTCGAAGTTTTCAATTGTTCCATGTTCAATTGCCTGAAGGATAATCAAAAACAACCCACCGCTAACGAGACAAATGCCAAATGGAATTAAAAACTTGCATACTTTTCCCTGCAACAACAATCCCTCCTTACAATTATTGTTTAAGTATAAATCTTAATTGCTTGAAATAGTATCATAAGCGTTCTTACTCGAATTCATTTTCTATTTTGTTATAATTAAGGAAGCATAAATCATTTACGATTAAAGGAGTGGGAGAAATTGAAGGAATTAGTGACGATTGATGAGTGGAAAGAAGTATTAGAAAAGTCAAAGGAAGAACCAATTCTTCTATTAAAGCATAGTACGACATGTCCAATTAGTACACATGCGTATACACGTTTCGAGGAATATGAAACGGATATGCCTAAGTTTTGGTTGAAAGTGCGTGAAAGCCGTCCAGTTTCAAATGAAATCGAAAGCGACTTAGGTGTTGAACACCAATCACCACAAGCGTTTATTTTAAACAAAGGTGAACAAGTTTGGAATGCATCACACACAGTGATTATGGCAAGTGAAATTGATAGAGGATTAGAAGAGAATCACTTAAAATAATGAGTAAAGGCTAGGGGAGCATATCGATTCCCTTAGCCATTTTTTATATTAAAGTTTTTTTCTATAAACAATTTCCCCGTCAATATACGTTTCTTCAACTGTCGAGCGAAGGTCAAATGGATCATCACTCCAAATAACAAAGTCGGCATCTTTCCCGACTTCGATTGAGCCTACTCGTTTCTCAACGCCGATATGTTTTGCAGCATTCAATGTAATAGCTGTAAGGGCCTGTTCTTCAGTAAGCCCATTTTTCACCGCAAGAATCGCACTCGTCATAAGATGCTCAATCCCAACAACAGGATGATCTGTCGTAATGGAAACAGGAATGCCTGCATTCATTAAGGCAACAATTGTATGCCAACCTTTGTCTGCTAGTTCTTGTTTAGAGCGAGTAGACATCGTTGGACCAATGGATACGCGAAGATCTTTTTGCTTTTTGAGAAAATCAACAATCTGATGGCCCTCAGTACAATGTTCAATGGTTAAAGGAATATTAAATTCATTTTTGATGCGTAAAACGGTAATGATATCATCCGCACGGTGTGCATGAACGCGTAGTGGGATTTCTTTTTTCAATACTTTTGCGATTTGTTCTAAACCGATATCGCGTCCGCATTCGCCTTTTTCACGTTTTTCAATATAATTTTGTGCTTCTACCAAATTCTCCCGTAATCTTGCGGCGACACCCATACGTGTTGTTGGCATTTTTCCTTTGCCGCCGTGAAAACGTTTAGGGTTTTCTCCAGTAGCTGCTTTTAAGCCGGAAGGATTTTTGACAATCATTTCATCGACCACTTTTCCGACAGTTTTTACGACAGACATTTCACCACCTACCACATTCGCACTGCCAGGCATAATTTGAACAGTTGTTACACCGAAGCGTCTAGCATCATCAAAGCCTTGTTCTTGTGGGTTAATGCCATCAATCGCACGAACCTGTGGTGTTGATTCCGAACTTGTTTCGTTAAAATCTTGCCCTGGTTGTCCAATTCCTTCCTCATGTACGCCAAGATGTGTGTGAACATCAATCAGTCCAGGTGTAATGATTTTCCCTGTAGCGTCAATGACTTTTGCATCTTCTGGAATCGAAACAGTCGCACCTACTTCAGAGAATTTACCGTCTTTTACGCTAAAATATCCTTCTATTATTTCCTCAGTACCTGTAAAAATTTTTGCGTTTTTTATGTAAAACACTTCTATCACCTCTTATCGTTAGATTATACCGAAGATTCCACAGATTGCGAAACATTATTCGAAGTAATTTATTTTTATATGACAAGTGTCATATAAAAGTGATGACAAACATGTCTTCAACGGAATTACCCCTTGTTTTATAGTAAGACTAAGAAATGAAAGACGAATGAATGAGAAGAGAGAGGGAGGAAGACATGAGTAAAGAAAAAACAAGAAGGTTGCATCAAGAAGTTGCGCCTTATGCAAAATCTGACACAAGAAAAAGTGTCCTTCAGTTATTGAACACAATTCCCCCATTATTAATCCTTTGGTATGTATCCTATGAGGCTTTAAAAATTTCAGTATGGCTAATGATTCCTTTTGCGTTGATTGCAGCAGGATTTGTCGTGCGAACGTTTATTATTTTCCATGACTGTACACATGGTTCGTTTTTAAAAGGGAGAAAAGCGAATGATATAGTCGGTACAATCACAGGTGTACTCACATTATTCTCTTATGAAAAATGGAAACGTGAACATGCGATCCATCATGCATCTAGTTCCAACCTTGATAAACGAGGTGTTGGAGATATTTGGGTGATGACGGTTGATGAGTATGTAGAAGCTTCTAAATGGAAGCGTCTGAGCTACAGATTTTACCGAAACCCATTTGTAATGTTTGTCCTTGGACCGCTTTATTTAGTCTTAATCTCTAGTCGTTTTAACCGGAAAGATGCAAGACGTAAAGAGAAGAACAATACGTATTTAACGAATATTGTTTTAGTTATTTTATATGCTGGAATGATTTCACTGACTGGTTGGCAATCGTTTGTCATCATTCAAGGAACGATTATGTTTGTTGCTGGGTCACTAGGCATTTGGTTGTTTTATATTCAACATACGTTTGAAGACTCTTATTTTGAAGAAGAGTCGGAATGGGATTATGTAAAAGCAGCTGTTGAAGGAAGTTCGTATTATAAGTTACCACGTGTTTTACAATGGGTAACAGGCAATATTGGCTTCCACCACGTTCACCATTTGTCGCCAAGGGTACCAAACTATCATTTAGAAGAAGCGCATAATTCAACACCACCGCTTCACCGAGCAACAACTATTACACTTAAATCGAGTTTTGAATCACTCAAGTATAAATTATATCAACCTGAAAAGATGGAGTTTATAACATTTGCTGAAGTGAAGCATTTGCTACAAAAAACAAGTCCAAAGATTGATTTGAAACCAAAGAAAACGAGTTTGGAAAATAAATAATTGACAATCAAAGTAGAGGTGCTAAATGCCTCTACTTTTTGCTTTTCACAAATCCTAAGCGATGACTACTTTAAGTGAAATTGAATCTTACATATTATCTTATTTGAAAATTTGGTATACTACTACTTATTAAGGCGGTGACAGTCAACGTGCAACATTGGTTCAGTCTTTTTCCAAAAAGTCCTTGGTTAAGCATATACGGTTGGACGATTTTTGGGTTATTGCCATTCTTTTTTATCTTCCGCTCTTCGTCTTCTATTGGAATTGTGGTTGGGATTATATTACTACTGTTATTTTTCTTATGTTACCGATTTTCATACCGTTCAAAAACTGGGCTTGTTTATATGTGGATTAGTATTGAAATGGTGATTAATATCATTATGACGCTTTTATTTGGATATGTTTATTTATCACTTTTCATTGCGTTTTTTATTGGTAATATTCGTCATCCAGTAGGTTTTTTTATTATGTATGGTATTCATATTGCACTTACAATTGGTGCGATTGCGGTGGGGTTTTTTATTGATATTGAGTTGTTTTTACCGCAGTTTCACTTCATTTTGATTTCCGTTATCGGGGTTGTTTTATTGCCATTTAATTTATACAACCGTAATAAACGTGAAAAATTAGAAGGGCAGTTGGAGCATGCACGTGAACGAATTGCAGAACTAATTATTTTAGAGGAGCGTGAACGAATCGCGCGAGATTTACATGATATTCTCGGACAAAAGCTATCTTTAATCGGTCTAAAAAGCGATTTAGCGGGACGTTTAATTCATAAAAATATTGGGGCTGCAGAAAAAGAATTGCTCGATATCCGTCAAACGGCTAGCACTGCTTTAAAAGAAGTGCGTGACTTAGTAGACGACATTCGCATGACGAAGCTTGCAGATGAGCTTGTGCGTGTGCAACAAGTGTTAAAAGCAGCGGAAATGAATTATACAGTGACAGGCGATCTTGAATTTACAGAAATACCTCCGCTCGTTGAAAATGTTTTAAGTATGTGTGTGAAAGAAGCTGTAACGAATATTGTGAAGCATAGTTATGCAACGACTTGTCATTTTACATTTGAACAAACGCCAGAGTTGTTAATTGTTAAAGTCCGAGATGATGGCATTGGAATACCGGCAGAAGGTCGTAATTTACCGGGAAATGGTCTACAAGGAATACGTGAAAGACTAGAATTCGTCAATGGACAGCTCGTGATTAATGGCGAAAAAGGGACTGAATTAGTTATCCAAGTACCGATTATATTGAAGCAAAGTAAAGGAGTGGATTAGTGTGATTCGAATTGTCATTGCAGAAGACCAGGGAATGATGCTCGGCGCATTAGGTGCACTCATTGGGATGGAAGACGATATGGAAGTTGTTGGTATGGCGGAAAATGGGGAAGAAGCGATCCAACTCGTCCAAGAGAAGAAGCCTGATGTTTGTATTATGGATATTGAAATGCCGCTGAAAACAGGCTTAGACGCTGCTGAAGCATTAAAAGATTTTCCGTGTAAAATAATTATGCTTACAACATTTGCCCGTTCTGGTTATTTTGAACGTGCCAGAAAAGCTGGGGTTCGCGGTTATTTGTTAAAAGATAGTCCAATTGAGGAGTTAGTTGATTCTATTCGACTGATTGTAGAAGGTAGACGGATTTATGCACCTGAGCTTGTTGATATTGCTTTTGATGACTATCGTGAAAACCCACTAACAAAGCGTGAAAACGATGTCTTGAAATTAGTAGCAGAAGGTAAAACGACGAAAGAAATTGCGGAGGAGCTATTTCTAACAACAGGGACCGTTCGCAATTATATTTCAACGATTTTCGAAAAATTAGAAGTTAGCAATCGAATTGAAGCAATTTCACTTTATAAAGAAAAAGGTTGGTTAAGATAATGAAAAATAAAAGGGAGATGGAGAAATGGAAAAAACAACAATTGAGTATGCGCGTCAATTAGATCAACAAGATGTGTTAGCGAATTTTAAAGATGAGTTTTATGTACTTGAAGATAAAATTTACATGGATGGGAATTCACTAGGTTTAATGTCTAAACGCGCTGAAGAGAAATTGTTTACATTACTCGATTCTTGGAAGCGTTTTGGTATAGATGGTTGGACTGAAGGAGAACATCCATGGTTTTATTTGTCTGAACAAGTAGGCGCACAAATGGCACCACTTGTCGGAGGAAAAAAAGAAGAGGTTATCGCGACAGGTTCAACGACAACAAATTTACATCAGCTCGTTTCAACCTTTTATAAGCCAACAGGAAATAAAACGAAAATATTAGCGGACGAATTAAATTTCCCGTCTGATATTTATGCGTTACAAAGTCAATTGGCACTAAAAGGGTATTCACCTGATGAGCATCTTGTTCGTGTAAAAAGTAAAGATGGACGCTTTTTAGATGAAGCAGATATTGTAGCAGCAATGACAGAAGAAATCGCACTCATCGTTTTACCGTCTGTGTTATACCGAAGTGGTCAAATATTAGATATCGCTTACTTAACGAAAGAAGCCAAGAAGCGTGGCATCCCAATTGGGTTTGACTTATGTCACTCGGTAGGCGCGATTGAACATGATTTGCATACGCAAGGCGTTGACTTTGCCTTTTGGTGTACTTATAAACATTTAAACGGAGGACCTGGTTCAGTGGGCGGGTTATTCGTTCATGAAAAGCATTTTGGGATAAGAGCAGGTTTATCAGGTTGGTTCGGTTCGGATAAAGAAGCACAGTTCGATATGTCTCATACGATGACGCATGCAGAACAAGCCGGGGCTTTTCAAATAGGTACACCCCATGTGCTTAGCCTGGCACCGCTTATCGGGGCGTTAGAAATATTTGAAGAAGCGACGATTCAGCGTGTTCGTAAAAAGTCTTTACAGTTAACGGAATACTTTTTAATGCTTGTAGAAACAGAGTTGAAAGAGCATGCATTTACAATTGGCAATCCGGTTGATGAATCGCGAGGTGCACATATTTTATTGGAACATGAAGAAGCCGCACGCATTTGTCAGGCACTAAAAGCAGATGGGGTGATTCCAGACTTCCGTGCACCTAACGGGATTCGTTTAGCACCCGTTGCTTTATACAATACGTTTAAAGAAGTTTGGCAAACGATTCAGACGTTAAAAACAATTATGGAAGAAAAAAGATATGAGCAATTTGAAAATAAAAGGGGAATTGTCGCATGACGAATGAATGGATTGATATTTCACAACCGCTTCATAATGATCATGCAGAATGGCCAGGAGATACGCCATTTTCTTATGAAGTGGCATTTACAAAAGAAGATACAGGTTCCGTTAATATTGGAAAATTAACGATGAGTACACATATGGGTACACATATTGACGCACCTTTTCACTTTTTAAATGAAGGAGCTACGACTGAAAAATTACCGCTCGATTTATACATCGGGCGGGCACGTGTAGTCGAATTGAACAACGTGACAAGTATCGGTAGAAAAGAATTAGAAGCAATCGATTTTGGTGGGGCTACGCGTATTTTAGTGAAAACTGAAAGACGTGAAGACTTAACGGTTTTCCCATCGACATTCGTTACGATCGAAGCTGATTTAGCACCGTTACTAAAAGAGCGGGGCGTCAGGTTGCTCGGTGTGGACGCACCTTCAGTAGACGCTGAAACGAGTAAAACATTAGATGCACATCATGCCTTATATGAAAATGAGATCATGATTTTAGAAAATATCGTATTAGACGATGTCATCCCAGGAGATTATGAGTTAATTGCTTTACCGCTCCGAATTGTCGGGGCAGACGGAAGTCCAGTGCGTGCAGTAATTCGACCGATTTAAGGGGGATGTTGGGGATGAATGACAAGGGGATTTACACAGACTTTAAAGAGCAAATGACTTACGGAGAATATTTAGACCTAGATAAGATTTTATCTAGTCAAACACGTTTATCTGATCATCACGATGAGATGTTGTTTATTGTCATCCATCAAGTGAGTGAATTATGGATGAAACTTATTTTACATGAAGTGAATTCAGCAATAGAAGCAATTGGGCAAGATGAATTGCCGGAAGCTTTTAAAATGTTGGCGCGTGTGTCGCGTATTCAAACACAAATTATTCAAGCGTGGGATGTACTGGCGACTTTAACACCGGCTGAGTATACGGAATTCCGTGACAGTCTAGGCCGCGCATCGGGATTTCAATCCTATCAAAACCGCCAAATTGAATTTGCGCTCGGCTATAAGCAAGCGCATATATTAAAGATTTATGAAAAAGACCCAGTGCTTGCGGAGAAATTACAAGAATCTTATGAAGCACCAAGCATTTATGACGTTGCGATTCAAGCATTGAAAAAAGCGGGTTTTCCAATTAACGAAACGTTATTGACGAGGGACTTTTCAAAAACATACGAAGGCGATGAAACTGTAGCAGATGCATGGCTTGAAGTGTATCGTGATACCGATACATATTGGGATTTGTATCAGCTAGCGGAAAAGCTAGTCGATATTGAAGATTGCCATCAGCAATGGCGCTTTCGTCATATGAAAACGGTCGAACGCATTATTGGCCATAAAACAGGGACAGGTGGCTCAGCAGGGGTAAGTTATTTACAATCAGTCTTGGATCATCGTTTTTTTCCAGAACTTTGGAATGTTAGAACAAAATTATAAGATGAACGACAAAAAGACGCCTGACTATGGACGCCTTTTTGTCGTGACTCAATTGCGTTAGAGAGAGTTTGTTGCTTATATTGTGTTTAGCAACAAATTATTCACGGTACACAGTTCATTTCATATATGTCTATTCTGGTAAAGAACATTGTGTATAACCTAGTCGAATTGATTTTCCGTCGCCTGTAGGAACGCCTCCTCGAACCGTTAGGGGCTATAAACAAGTTCTTTATCCCGCATATAACGCGCAGTAAAGCTCTCTACGTTCGCAACTGCACGTAAATGCCCGATTGGTAAAACGTAACAATCGCTGAAGAGCACATCGATTGAAGTTTTACTTTATCCCGCATGTAACGTGCAGTGAAGCTCTCTACGTTCGCAACTGCACGTAAATGCCCGATTGGTAAAACGTAACAATCGCTGAAGAGCACATCGATTGAAGTTTTACTTTATCCCGCATATAACGTGCAGTAAAGCTCACTACGTTCGTAACTGCACGTAAATGCCCGATTGGTGAAACGTAACAATCGCTGAAAAGCACATCGATTGAAGTTTCACTTTATCCCAGACAGTTTGCGACCTCCTTTCGATGCTTAGATCAACAAGTTAAGCAGGAATTTTTCTACAAATCTCCTGTGAATAATTTGTTATTGTATCGTATTCATTTGGTAGGTTGTACGTGTGTGCGATTCGATTAGGAAATAAAGATTGAATATTTCTTTTTGATTAATTTACTTTATGCTGTGTGTGAAAGAGTTATGAAAGAGTTTATGTGTTTACTTATTTATCTAACTTAGGCGAAGTGGTTGAGTGTGTTATAATTGTTGGAAATATAAGAAAAGGCGTTGAAGATAAGTGATAAAACAAGAGACAATTCAACAGTGGATTGAAAAACATCCGCTCCTAAAAAAGATCATAGAAAAAGAAGAAGTTTTATGGATGAATCCTTTAATTGAAGAGACGGAAAAAGGAGTAACAGATTTATCAGTTCATCAAAAAGATGTCCAAGAAGCAGCAGAACGATTACAACGATTTGCGCCTTATATTGCCGAAGTTTTTCCCGAAACGAAGGCGTCTCAAGGAATTATCGAATCTCCGGTGACAACAATTCCAACTATGAAAGAAGCGTTACAAAGTTATTATCAAGTAGATCTTCCAGGCACTTTATTATTAAAAGAAGATAATGCTTTGCCAATATCAGGATCGATTAAAGCCCGTGGCGGTATTTATGAAGTATTAAAGCATGCGGAAACATTGGCGATTGACGAAGGTCTCATTACAAAAAAGGACAATTACAAGCGCTTCGCAGAAGAAAGTTTTCAAACATTCTTTTCTAACTATAAAATTGCAGTCGGCTCTACTGGGAATTTAGGGCTGAGTATAGGAATTATGAGCGCAAAATTAGGTTTTAAAGTAACGGTTCATATGTCAGCAGATGCGAAACAATGGAAAAAAGACATGCTTCGTGAAAAAGGCGTCACCGTCGTAGAGTATGCCGATGATTATAGTAAAGCGGTTGACGAAGGTCGTCGCCAAGCCGAAGCAGATCCAGCTTGTCATTTTGTAGATGATGAAAATTCACTAGACCTGTTTTTTGGCTATGCTGTAGCAGGGAAGCGTTTAGCCATACAATTAAAAGAACGTGGCACCGTTGTAGATGAAGAGCATCCTTTATTCGTTTACTTACCATGTGGCGTTGGTGGAGGTCCTGGCGGCGTTGCGTATGGGTTAAAATTAGCATTTGGCGATCATGTGCATTGCTTCTTTGCGGAGCCGACTCATTCTCCTTGTATGTTAATTGGGATGATGACGGGGCTTCACGATGAAGTATCTGTTCATGATTTTGGTTTAGATAATGAAACGGCAGCAGATGGACTAGCAGTTGGAACAGCGTCTGGTTTTGTTGGGAAAACGATGGAACCTCTTTTAGCTGGATGCTATACAATTTCGGATCACACAATGTTTTCGTTACTCAAAAAATTGGTAGACACGGAAAAGATCTATTTAGAACCATCAGCGCTTGCAGGTATGACAGGCCCAGTGCAAACAATCCAACATAATATTCAAGGTGCTCATTCTTCAAATGCAACCCACCTTGTTTGGGCGACTGGCGGGAATATGGTGCCGCGAGAAGAACTAGATGCTTACTATAAAGAAGGAGAAAGGTAATTTGCTAAATCCCGTATTAACGGATTATCATATCTTATTTTATTTCCCGGGAAATCGACAACAATTTTAAAGTGCTGTCGATTTTTCGGTTAAGCAGTGTAATTGACATTATGTTATTCACTCTTTATAATTATCTTGAATTCAAGATATACTTCTAAGGAGGAATAAACATGAATCATTTAAAAGGGGTACACCACGTAACAGCAATCACGAGCAGTGCAGAAGAAAATTATAAGTTTTTCACATATACATTGGGCATGCGTTTAGTTAAGAAAACAGTTAACCAAGATGATATTCAAACCTATCATTTGTTTTTCGCGGATGACGAAGGAAATGCGGGAACGGATATGACGTTTTTCGATTTTCCTGGTATTCCAAAAGGGATTCACGGAACGAATGAGGTTTACAGCACATCTTTCCGCGTACCATCAGACGCAGCACTGACTTATTGGGTTGAACGATTTGACCGATTAGACGTGAAACATGAAGGCATTCAAGAGCATTTTGGGGTGAAAGTATTGCCTTTCGTTGATTTCGACGATCAAAAATATCAACTGATTTCGGATGAACAGGATATAGGAATTGCATCTGGGACACCATGGCAAAAAGGACCGATTCCATTAGAATATGCGATTACTGGGCTAGGACCAGTTCACATTCGCATTACAAATTTCGATTATATGAAAGAAGTGTTGGAGAAGGTTTTATTATTTAAAGAAATTGCAGAAGATGGTCAATTCCATTTATTCGAAGTTGGAGAAGGTGGAAACGGCGCAAGAGTTATTATTGAAGAAAACACGGAATTAGAAGCAGGTCAACAAGGATATGGTACCGTTCACCATGTCGCGTTTCGAGTAGAAGACCGCGCTGAATTAGATACGTGGACGACAAGATTAGAACAATTTGGCTTCCGCACATCAGGATATGTTGATCGTTTCTTCTTTGAGTCGCTTTATGCAAGAGTAGCACCGGGCATTTTATTTGAATTTGCGACAGATGGACCTGGATTTATGGGGGATGAGCCGTACGAAACATTAGGGGAAAAACTATCATTACCACCATTTTTAGAACCAAAACGAAACGAGATTGAAAACCTTGTACGTCCAATCGATACGGTAAGAAGTACAATTGATATTGAAAAAGAATATGAATGAAAGTAAATTATTTTAAGATATTGTAATAGATGTAAATTCTAGTAATGTGGAATGAAATATTCATTAAAGTGCTTCAAAATAGATCTTTATCAAACTTTAAGTAAATCAAATATTATTTTAAACAACCAATTATCGGCTAGTCATCGATAATTGGTTGTTTATTTTTTATTAAATGTTTAGTTTCTTAAATTTTGGTTATATATAATTAACCTCGCTTTATTTCACACATTTCTCGATAGAATCTTTTATTTATCTATTTAAAATGATTGAAAAAAGAAGGAAAAAGTATTTTTCATTGAAATATTGTCAAATAAGCATCTTTTTACTGGAAAAAGATTGCTATTTAACATGCAACAACACTGCAATACTGTTAACCTATCACGCTTTTTATTTTATTGCTTATTGGGTGACATTTGATAATGTAATAAACGTCATATTTATGTTAATATATATGATTTTCACAAAATTATTGTCAATAAAATGATAAAAATACCCTCTGAAAATTTGACATTGTAAGGGAGGGTGTTAATCTAAGTAACTATATAGCTCCGTTTTTCTAGAAGAGAGAATTTTAAAACATGGTGGTGTCTTAAATTGATAGAATTTAAAAATGTTTATAAGCGATATCGAGGTGGTGACCAAGATGTATTAAAAGATATTAACTTGACGTGTAATGACGGAGAAATTACTGCGTTCATTGGACCTAGTGGATGCGGAAAAACAACAACGATGAAATTAATTAACCGTTTGATTAATCCGACGAGAGGACAAGTTTTAGTTGACGGAAAAGATACGGCGAATGTCAATCCAGTTGAGTTAAGAAGAGAGATTGGCTATGTCATTCAGCACGTTGGTCTATTTCCACATATGACAATTGCAAAAAATGTTGCAGTCGTCCCGCGCTTATTAAAGTGGGAAGAATCAAAAATCGATCCTCGTATCGATGAGTTGTTGAATATGGTTGGGTTACCTCCTGAACAATATCGAGATCGCTATCCCTCGGAGTTAAGTGGTGGGCAGCAACAGCGTATAGGCGTAATTCGTGCACTTGCTGCAGAACCGAAAATTATTTTAATGGATGAGCCTTTTAGTGCGCTCGATCCAATTAGTCGAGAACAACTGCAAGAAGACTTAATTCAATTGCAAAAAGATATTAAGAAAACAATTATTTTTGTGACACATGATATGGACGAAGCTTTGAAAATTGCTGATAAAATCGTCTTAATGAAAGACGGCCAAATCGTACAAGTAGCAAGCCCAGAAGAGATATTAAGAAGGCCTGCGAATGATTTTGTTAAAAGCTTTATCGGTGAGAAGAGATTACAGCAAGCGATTGATCTTCCGACAGTTGCTGATGTTATGGCGAAAAAACCAGCTACAATTTATCCGCATAGAGGGTTAGCAGTCGCTATGAAGATGATGGAACAGAAGCAAGTGGACTCTTTAGTAGTCGTTGATGAAAAAAATTACGTGCAAGGTTATGTATCCATCTACGACGTTACAAGTGCATTTGATAACGAAGATAAAAAAGTAGAAGATATCTTGCAACCGTTCTCACAAAAAGTATCACCAGAAGCTGATATTACAGAAGCAATTAGAATGCTAGATGAAGGTACCCTTTCTTACATACCAGTCGTTTGTGAGGACGGCAAACTTCTCGGTCTATTAACGAGAGGTAGCGTTGTAGGACATGTGCGGAATGTTTATGCACAAGAAGGGCTGGCGCTTCAGAATGCATGAATTTAAAGATTACTTCACGATTTTTTTAAGCCGCTATCCTGATTTATTCGCAGCTTTAATGAAGCATTTGCAAATATCGGGAATTGCGATTGTGCTCGGTTGTATTGTATCGATTCCGCTGGGCATTTTTTTAGCAAAAACTTCTATTAAGTGGATTCAATCCGTTGCTTTTACAATTACGAACATATTTCAAACAATCCCCAGTCTTGCAATGCTTGCCATTTTTATTCCGCTAATGGGAGTTGGCATGAAGCCAGCAATCGTTGCCTTATTTCTTTACTCTTTAATGCCAATTCTTAGAAATACATTTGCAGCATTCGAGTCAATTGACCCAGAAGTGATTGAGTCTGCAAAAGGGATGGGTTTTAACGCATCTCAACGTTTAGTATCGGTCGAAATTCCGTTAGCGATGCCGTACATTATGTCAGGCATTAGATTGACAACGGTTTATATTATTAACTGGGCGACGCTTGCAGCAGTCATTGGAGCAGGTGGCTTAGGAGAGTTAATAATTGGGGGAATGGGTGTTAATAATAAGCCTTTAATCTTCGCTGCTGCGTTGATGGCGATGGTGTTGGCATTTTTTGCAAACCTTTTATTTTCCCAATTCGAAAAATTATTTAGTCGTAAAAAGAATAACAATAAAGGGTCAATACAAATGGAGGAGAAAGTATGAGAAAGTTTACAATTGTATCGATTTTAATGCTTTTATTAGTTGCACCACTTGCTGCATGTTCGTCGAAGGATGACAAAGTTACAGTTGCAGCACTGACATATACGGAGAATAAAATTCTTGCGCATATGATTAAAGATTTAGTTGAACAAGATACAGATTTAGAAGTAGATGTCAAAATGGATATTGCAACAACGCCAATCATTTTAGAAGGTATGCAAAAAGGCGACATTGACATGGCTATTCAATATACAGGTACTTCCATCTCATCTTTTACAGATATTGAAAATCCAGATGATTCAGATGCAACATTCGAACAAGCGAAAGAATTCTTTAGTGGAGATGACTTTAAATTCGCAGTATTAGATAAGTTTGGCTTTGCTAATACATATGCATTTACGGTGACTGAAGAATTAGCAAAAGAGCATGGTTATGAAAAAGTATCCGATTTACAAGAAGATGCTAAGAATTATAAAGCAGGTTTTGATACGGCTTGGTTAGAGCGTGAAAATGATGGATATCCAGCATTTAAGGAAGTTTATGACATTGAGTTTGGTGATACAAATCCAATGGAAATTGGTCTCGTTTATGATGCAGTTAAAAACGGTGAGATGGATGTTGTATTAGCATATTCAACAGACCCTAGAATTGTTTCATATGATCTTCAATTATTAGAAGATGATAAAAACTTCTTCCCACCTTATGATGCGGTAACATTTATCCAACAAGAGTTATTAGATGAACATCCAGAAATCGAAGAAGCTATGCAACCTTTATTTGGCGCTTTTGATGAAGCGAAAATTGCCGAGTTAAGTGGAAAAGTAGACAATGACGGTGAAGAAATTGTAGATGTTGCAAGACAATATTTAGAAGATGAAGGTCTATTGAAGTAAAGTAGGTGATGACGAATGGAAAGTTTTCTAAGTTTCTTTGATTACTTTACGAATTCTTTTGTAAAACTTCTCGGAATGACTTATGAACATATCGGCATGGTGTTTTTAGGTGTCGGACTCGCGCTAGTCATCGGTGTGCCACTCGGTGTACTTTGTACGAGAAATAAGACTTTCCAAAATGTAATTATTACAATTGCGAACCTCATTCAAGTGATTCCGAGTCTAGCACTCTTAGCAATGTTAATGTTGGTTTTTGGTCTTGGTTTTAAAACGGTTGTCATCGGTTTATTTTTATATTCTCTACTACCGATTATTCGAAATACGGCCGTCGGTTTAAATCAGGTAGAGGAAGAACAGCTTGAAGCTGGTCGTGGTGTAGGAATGACACCGTTACAATTATTAATGAAAGTGAGATTTCCTTTATCACTTCCTTTTATCCTCGCAGGTGTTCGCATCGCATTAGTCATTGGCATTAGTGTTGCGACATTAGCACCTTTTATTGGTGGGGAAGGATTAGGTCGGGAAATTGTCTCAGGCATTAACGTTCGTAGCCCAGATAAAATATATAGTGGTGCATTAGTGGCGGCTGTTTTAGCGATTACGCTAGATTATTTATTAGGTTTATTACAAAAGAAATTAGAAGTAGAAAAGCTGTAAATTAAAAACGTCTATTTTATGATTGTCAAAATCATAAAACAGACGTTTTTTATCCCGCATTAACGGAAAAACCGACTAAAGTGCACGTCCTTCGCTTATATTCTTAAGGAGGTACTGATTGAGGTTCATTTTACGTGAGCATTTAAATTGAAGGTCAAAGTTAGTCAGTGTATAGTTAGACATACGTCAATGTTAGTCAGTTTGACGAAAAGTTTTAAGAGACTTATGAGCAATATAGTTGAAGGTCAAAAATAGTCAATGTATAATAAAGTTATAGTCAAAGTTAGTCAAGGTCAGTGGATATAAATTATCATTATAAATTTCAAGGAGGAAACCAATATGATTTGTCAAAACTGTGGTAAAAACAAAGCATCAGTAAACTTAAGATTGAATGTAAACAATAGACGTATGCAAATGCATATGTGTCGTACGTGCTATGCGGAGATTCAAGGACAAATGAATGCTGGTCACTTCTCTCCATTCAATGAAGAACAAAATAAATCTTTCCAAAGAAATGGTCAGCCTAGCGCAACGACTCAAACGAGACAAGTTGACGAACAGCAAGGCGGCCTATTAGATGAACTTGGAAACAACCTTTCAAATGATGCAAGAGAAGGACTGATTGACCCAGTTATCGGTCGAGATCAGGAAGTTAAACGAGTGATTGAAACATTAAATAGAAGAAATAAAAACAACCCTGTATTAATTGGGGAACCAGGCGTCGGTAAAACAGCGATTGCAGAAGGACTCGCTGTGAAAATTCATGAAGGTGATGTTCCGACGAAGCTGATGGATAAAGAAGTGTACGTATTAGATGTTGCGTCACTCCTAACAAATACAGGAATTCGCGGACAATTTGAAGAACGAATGAAAGAACTCATCGAAGAATTACAAGCACGTCCAGATGTCATTTTGTTTATCGATGAAATTCATTTGCTTGTCGGAGCAGGTGCGACAGAAGGTTCTCAAATGGATGCAGGAAATATTTTGAAACCAGCACTTGCGCGTGGAACATTACAATTAATCGGTGCGACGACATTGAAAGAATATCGTCAAATTGAAAAAGATGCAGCGCTTGAGCGTCGTTTCCAGCCGATTATCGTCAAAGAACCTTCTAATGAAGATGCGATTCAGATATTAAATGGCATTAAAGATCGTTATGAAGCTTATCATGAGGTTGTTTATCCAGAAGAAGCGGTGCATGCTTTTGTGATGTTATCAGAACGTTATATTCAAGACCGTTTCTTACCAGATAAAGCAATCGATTTAATGGATGAAGTGGGTGCGCGCTTAAACTTAGTACATGCTGCACCTGATACAAATGCAATTGAAGCACGTCTTGAAGAAGTCATTGCTGAAAAAGAACAAGCAGCAGAAGCAGAAGATTATGAGAAAGCTGCTCATTTACGAACAGAAGAAATTCAACTCGAAAAGAAATTAGCTCAAGCAAATGAAGGTCAAAGTAAAGAGGCAATCGAAGTCACAATTGAAGATATTGCCGAAATCGTTGAAGAAAAAACAGGCATTCCCGTAACGAAGCTACAAAATGCAGAACAAGAGAAGATGAAAGGTATGGCGGACAATCTTCGTGGTCAAGTTATTGGACAAGAAGAAGCGGTTGATAAAGTTGCTAAAGCAATTCGTCGTAGCCGTGCTGGATTAAAATCAAAAACACGTCCAATCGGTTCATTCTTATTTGTTGGTCCAACTGGTGTTGGTAAGACGGAAATCACGAAAGTACTTGCTGAAGAATTATTCGGATCACGAGACACATTAATTCGTCTTGATATGAGTGAATATATGGAGAAACATGCCGTCTCTAAAATTATCGGTTCACCACCAGGATATGTAGGACACGAAGAAGCAGGTCAACTCACAGAACAAGTGCGTCGTAAACCTTATTCAATAATTTTACTCGATGAAATTGAAAAAGCACATCCAGACGTACAAAACATGTTCCTACAAATTATGGAGGACGGTCGTTTAACGGACTCACATGGTCGTACGGTAAGCTTTAAAGATACTGTCATCATTATGACAAGTAACGCTGGAACAGGTATAAAAGAAGTAAGTGTCGGCTTTAACCGTCCAGAACATGATGCAGTTGCGACGTTAGATACACTAAGCAACTATTTCAAACCTGAATTCTTAAACCGTTTCGATGCGATCGTTCAGTTTAATGAACTAACAGAAGAGAACTTATTAGAAATTGTTGATTTAATGCTTGTTGATCTTCAAAATACAATTGAAGAAAATGACATTGAGATTACAATTTCAACCGAAGCAAAAGAAGCATTAGTCTCACTTGGCTATGACAAACGCTTTGGTGCAAGACCGCTCCGAAGAGTGATTCAAGATAAAATCGAAGACCCATTAACAGATTTAATCTTAGAAGAAGATGTCATTGAAAAGGTTCATGTAGATGTTGTAGATGAAGAGATTGTTGTAGAAAAAGCATAATAAGCAAAAGACTGTCATAGAAAATCGGTGCAAGCTGATTTTCTAGGCAGTCTTTTTTTGTTAAGAATGATTTTGAAGTAAAGATATCGCTTCTCGTAATCGATTTCGAACCGCTTTTGTAGAAATTCCACTTTGCTGCATACGAACGAAAATATTGTTCGCGATTAACGAAAAGATAATAAACGCTGTGCCAATATAGTCATAAATCGTAAGTGTACTGCCCATTGCAAAAGAAATCGCAAGTGTTGTTACAGGTACAAAGTTAATAAATAGTAAAGCATTCAATGGTGACAGAATACTTACCCCAACATTCCATCCAAGCAATGCAATAAACCCTGGGAAGATAATCATAAATGCTAAATGAGGACTTACGATTTTAATCGTTGTCAATGTTGGTACTGTAACATAACCTGAAAAAGTGATCGCAATTGTAATAAGTGTTGCTGTCACTGTCCCGAGCAAACAACTTAATGTGGAATAACGAAGAGCAGACCAACCTTCTGTTCCAAACTTACTGCCACCCATTGTATAAACAACCCAACCAATGACTGCGATAAAAATAAACAAAGATGGCACAATATCACTTGTTGCAGTGATAAAGGATTTAATATCGCCTTTTGAAATGACTAAAATAGCACCAATAAACGCAGTAAAGACGAAAAATAACGTTGTCCCATGTGGCCTATTCCGACTTAAAAGCCAAACGATTATAATCGAAAGCATTGGCATTAAAGCTTCCATTACAGAAGCAACCATAATTCCTGGTTCACCGAGCAAATCCTCTCCCCAGAAAATGAGCAAATTATAAACTGTAAAAGCCATCGTTCCAAAAAACCATAAAGACCAACCTTTACCATCAAAACGAAAAGCCTGTTTCCCTTCTTTCCATAATAAAAGTACGACTAAAATAACAGTTACGGATAAATATCTGAAAATTGTGAAGTAGAAAGGATCAATATGGTGAAAAGCATGATTCGCTACAGGGAACATAGCACCCCAAGATGCACTCGCAATAAAACAGAGAAATGCACCAAACAATACGCTGTTTCTCAATTTATGTCAAAGCCTCCTTGTTCATAATCTTGTTATCCTTATTCAACTACAAATCCACTATCATGTAAAACGAATCATAATGATATGTGATATCATTACTAGAGATACCAAAGTGAAAAGAGGCATAAATGATGGAGTTTAAAGATTTGGAAATTTTTCAAGTAGTAGCTGAAACTGGAACGGTGACGGCGGCGGCGCGAGAGTTGAAGTATGTCCAATCAAATATTACTGCGAGAATTCAAAAATTAGAAATGGAAATGAACACGCAATTATTCAACCGACATAATCGAGGGATGACGTTAACGCCAGAAGGGAAAAAGTTACTCGTTTATAGTGAGAAAATATTATCCCTCACAAATGAAATGAAAAAAGTTGTTCAAAGTAAAGCAGAACCTGCGGGGAAATTGGAAATTGGAACAGTAGAAACGGTGATTCAATTGCCTTATATTCTTTCCGCTTACAATAAGAAATATGAAAAAGTTGATATGTCTCTTTTCTCGGGGGTTACTTACCAACTCCAAGAAGACGTATTGAATCATAAATTAGATGGTGCTTTTGTAACGGAAACGGAATTACATCCAGACTTAGTTGCCCATGAAGTTTTCAATGAAGAACTTGTTTTAATATCTGACGGAACGACTACTTCGTTAGAAGCACTAAAAACAAAGCCATTTTTATGCTTTAGTAAAGGATGTGGGTACCGGGCGCGGCTTGAAAAATGGTATGCAGATGAAAATGTAAACCCTCAAAAAGTAATGGAGTTTGGAACGCTCGAAACGATTTTAAGTAGTGTTGTAGTCGGATTAGGTGTCACGTTCGTCCCGAAAGCAGCAGTTTCTCGTTTAGTTGAAAAAGGCCTTGTCCAATGTCACAAACTGCCAGAAGAATATAGTAAAATTAATACAATATTCATTAGACGAGCAGATACTTATGTAACCTCTACGATTGAAAAATTTATTGAAACGATAGAAGATTTTCGGATGGGGGCTATTGAATAGTGGTGGTTAGCATTAAATTTGCAAGGTCTTGTTAAACTGAGCATGAGCTAACAATAAGCACAGTGACTAAACATTTTAAAGCTTTAAAAGTATCAGGAAAAAATCCATTCATTGAAACTTTGACGAATGGATTTTTTAACTTAACGATATCTTGTAAGATCTTCTATGTCTTCTAACATAATTATTTCACCTAGTTTACGATTACCAACTTTTCTTTCCGACATTATAAATGTTTCAGGTGCTTTTAACCCTATAATAAGCATAGGTACACTTAACTGATTTCTTAGTGGATCTAGATGCAGTAAAAAGTTTTCGTATGTTCCTACTGCATTATCAAAGTTTCCTGCCTTTTTTAATCCATTTGTTGCACAGATTAATACTCCAATTTCTGTTTGAATTGCCTTTTCAACATGATTCAATTCGCTTGCTAAAACGGGCTTAAGTAGATTCCAAGCAATAACACTTGAATGATTAAAAGCTACCTCCATTGAGATGTTTTCTTTAGCCATGTCGAGTCGCCAATAGTTTCCTCTTCTTTTATTGTTTTGAGATTCTTGAAATATCGGACTTTCCGTTTCCCATCCTAATTCCTTAAAATCATTTTTCAAAAGCTGATTGATCGTTGTGGATAGGCTTTTATTTTTCTTTGAAAATCTTTCATTAAATAGTTTGATAAGGCGCTCGTCTGTTATGTTCTTTAAGACTAGTTGAATTTCCGTCCACGTTTCTATGAAGTTATTGTCGTTTTCTAAAATAGTTAGTGCATTGCGGTGTGAATGCATAAGATAATTCAATTTTCATTTCCTCCATTACATAACCTACCAATAAATCTATTATCCAACCAAAATCCTTGTTTTGTAATCAGTCGTCCGTCAGGTAAAGGAGTTTTATCCCTACTATCTCTCGCTTTAGGACGTATGTGGCAAATCCCATTAAAACCGGGTTTTGGTAAGTTGTTACTCATAATAGTTCTTGTTTTTTGTTTAATAGGCGTTAGTTGGATGCCTCCCTTGATGAGTAATTGCAAATGTTGCCAAAACTTATATAAATCCTTGTTAATTTTTTCTTGTGGCATGTTCCATAACTTGATTCCTTTAAAATAAAGTTCCCTATTAGGATTTTTATGTTGAGTCTCTCTGTATTCAAAAATAACGAACAATAGCTTCGTTTCTTCAAAGAAATTTTTTAGCCAGCTTTCCTCCCAACTTTCCATAGCCCAATTTTTAAAATCAATATTTCTAAATGACATATGTTCTTTTGGTAAGCCACTAGGTTCGAGTCTAACAGTTTTTAATTGGATATTTGCTTTTTCAAATTCTTCAATTTGACTTAGCTTGGTTCCTTGAATCCCCAATAACCCACTAACAAATTGTTGAAGGAATGCTTTGGATCCTTGGTTGATTGTTTGCTTCGTTTCTTCAGAAATCTCTTTTAACGTTTTACCGATATAAGGAGAAAATTTTTCATGAAGAACATTTTCAAAGGATTTATATTTAAGGTCTTCTGTGGAACTAAACCTCACAAGATCTTCTTGTGTAATAAGTTGTCTGACAAGTGATGTCATATAGCTTTGCTTTAGTGAAAATGCACGTTGCATGGCCATTTCACTGCTAAATGGCTGCATTCTCAGAGAAGACTTATTAGCCCCTTTAGTGCAAGCGCCTAAATAATTCGTATCTGCTTCAGACAGTTCATGTGCACGACCATCTTTGATTTTTTGGACAATAAACTCCCAATCTTTCTTAATCACTGCAAGATCGTCTTCAGGATAGTTATGTAAATGAGCTTTTAAAATTTTATAGTCAGCACGTCTTATCTTAGGAATCCATAAGTAAAAAATGAGTAATAATTTCTGGTTTTTATTCCAGAAGCTTGAATTATAAAAGTCAAAAAGAACTTCTTCTTCATAATTAATAATGTTTAATACTAATCTTTCTTTTGCAGAAAGTGTTCCATTTTTATTCTTTTTAATAGGTGTTACTTTTAATTCAATCCCTAAGTTTTCGAAATCTGCTTCTTTGTTTGAATTAATCTTATAGCCAAAATGACTTTCTTCTATGATTTGTCCCAGATGTCCTTTAGCTTGTTCATTTTGACTTCGATTACTTTTATCAATACTCCCAAACGTTTTGCCTTCAGCTTCTCGAGCTTTATACATTACTTCTTCTTCAGTTTGATAAAGCATAAAGATTCTCCTTTGTCAGATACTTCTTTTTATTTTAACATAAATAAAAAGTTGACACTTAGCGTGTCAACTTAATGGAAATGCTATTTGAACCTTGGAAGGTGTATGTGTATTTTCAATTTCAGCAATACGATTCCCCATTACCTCGATTAATCCAACAACAAGCGCATTACCCATGCAGAAATAACGCATTCGATCAGACATCCCTTTTGTCCAATTATCTGGGAACCCGTTTAGTCTTTCACATTCTATAGGTGTCAATAATCTTTTACGTCCATTGACTTCAACGATATGAGTACTTCGATTAGTAGATCCTTCACTTGTTAACATTGTGCGACCTGGTTTATTTAGTAAATCAGTAGGGGACATCCCACCTTCTGAAAAAACATATTTGTGACCAGTTGCTGATGTCCGTTCAATTTTTTTAGGGCCTCTCAAATATGCAAATTTTTCTTTAACTTCAGGAGAAAGGAAGTATTTTTCTTCAACTAATGATTCGTCCAACAAGATATCTCCTAAAGTTGTAGGATTTTTCAATATAGGATCAGCATGAACGGTGTATACTTCTCCTTCTCTCATAACTCCTGCTGTATGAAAGTTAAATGAAAATTCATCTGAAATTTCTACGATATCGTTTGGAAGTTTTACAGAAGCAATACGCTCTTTAAAAGGTTCTTCTTTAATAGGAAATGGTTTGGCAAAGAATCCTTCTTGAAACACAATTTGTTCAGGAGTAAAATTCTGTTGATCATCTGAAAATGCAATGCCATTTTTATAAGCGAAAATAAAAACTCTTCTTCGACGTTGAGCGAAACCGTATTCCGCGGCATTGATAACACGCCATTCTACTGTGTAGCCTAAGTCTCTAAAGGTAGCAAGCATGACGGCGAAATCTCGTCCTCTTTGCGCAGAGGGTGATTTCAATAATCTATCAACATTTTCTAAAAGTACATATTTAGGTAATGTACTTTCCAAGACTCTTTTAATTTCCCAAAAAAGTACACCTTTTTTTCCTTGTATGCCTTGTTCACCAGAAAGAGTTCGTGCGACTGAATAGTCTTGACATGGAAAACCTCCGACAACTAAATCAGGAGAGAATTGTTCAAATGTTTCGTTTGAGACTTCTGTGATATCCTTGTTACTGTGTGTACCGTTATGAAAGTTACGTGTATAACATTCGAAAGCGTCTTGAGCTTTGCGAGACGGTTCCCATTGATTGGCCCAAGTAACATCGAAAAGGAATGGATTGGCCTTTTCTAATCCAATACGAAAACCACCTACACCGGCGAAAAGCTCCATTACGCGTATTGTATTGTTAGTTTTCAATTAACGAACATCCTTTCGACTATTTTTATTTATTATACCTTATTTTGAGTGAAAGATCAACGGATATGCAAATAAGGTACGCTGGATTTATATAGAAAATTTTTAATTTTTTACCGTAACCAAAGTTTGTTCGGTTTTGAATTGAGGCAATGACAACCATTTCATTAAATAATTTAGGAGAAATAGGTGAAAACCCATTATGCAAATGATTTTTATAGAGAAATCTATTTTGGGGAAATACCGTATTTGAATTCATGATTTAATTTTTAATGCAACGTTAGGAATACGTAAAGTTTAAAATAAGACATTGGCAACGTAAAATGATTAAAGGGAAAGGTTATCGATTCCGTCAGCTAACGACCGTTAATAAAAACTATTTCAAACAGGCTAAATATTTAGCAGATATGTATGTGAAGAAACGAGAAGAAGATGTATTATGTAGAATCTTACAACGAATTTCAAATGAAGTGGTTGTAAATTTAAATAATATATTTGTAGATCAAGCAAATTATGTAAAGTCTTTCACATTTGATCAGTATAAAGTAGAAATTCTTCATGAAAATAGACAATTATGGTTTACGGGAGAAAATATCAATGAACTCATTGACATGGCATTAATTTCAGATAATAGCTCTTATATTTTTAAGCGGGTAATTGAACTAATTTATCCCGGTGTTAATGAAAAACAAACCTAGATATTCACAATGAATATCTAGGTTTAAAGCAAGCCAGTTAAATAAAAGTCATATCAAACAAGCTGAGTTGTTCAGTACCATTGCGTTTTTCTTGAATTTCTGCAAGGTTTTCATGAGCCCATTTTGCAATTGGGGCGGCGATAGCTCTAGCTAGTTCGACGGGGACCGCATTACCAATCTGTTGGTAAACTTTGTTAAGTCGCCCGTTTTTACTCGTAGATAAATTATTGCCATCTGAAAATGAATACCAATCAGGAAAAGTTTGAATGCGTGCAATTTCTTTTACCGAAAGTCGGCGGTGTTCGTGTGCATGACCTGGTAAAATCCATTTGTCCGCATGAATTCTTTTCATTGGTGGACCACTTGGGTGTAAAGGTGCTTGTCTTCCTGAAGCTTGAATCGTAAAGCTCTGATCGTCCCAGTTTTTCTTTCGGTTTCTAGAAAGAAACATTGATGAAAAGCTTCCTTCAAACCAATCACCTGGTTGTTCCTCTAAATCTCCGATGGCATCACGTAAAGTAACGAAAGGGAGTAAAGAATCATCCTCTCCGTGTGTAGGTTTAGGAAATTGATAGTCAAAGTCTATATCTTCACGTACACCGATAATAAAGACACGCTCACGACTTTGTGGTACGCCATAATCACGCGAATTTACAAGCTCATAGGAAACTTTATAACCTGCAGATTCAAAGTCTTGCATAATTTGTTTGGCAACTTCACCCTTCCCTAATGTGAGAAGACCTTTTACGTTCTCAGCTATAAAAAAGCTAGGTTTCGATTGGATGAGACACCGGATAAAATGAATATATAAAAAGTTACGTTCGTCGTCAATAAGACGTGGACCAGCTTCACTAAAACCAGGACATGGAAATCCACCGATCACAATATCGCAGCTTGGAAAACTCTTTACTTTTCGAATATCTTTTTCATGTTGAACAATCGAGGAAGGGAAATTCAGTTTATAAGATTGATTGGCTTCTTTGAATAAGTCGTTCGTATAAATTGTATGGAATAAGCTTTGGTTACGGTTATCAAAAAAAAGTTCACGTTCACGATAAAACTCATCAACTTGTTCTTTGCCTAATACGATATCAAGTCCAGCGAGTTCGAACCCTAAATCAAGTCCACCGCAACCAGAAAAGAGGCTTACTAAATTTATTTTTTGGTTATTCCGATCAAACTCAAAAAAATCATCGTTAAATAACGTTTGTACATTTTTTTGTTCTTCTTTAATTTTATCAAGCAACAATGCTTTTATTTTGGATTTATCATAATCTTTTATAGGACGAAATTTGGCCCGTCCGCGTTCTTCAATCTTCATTGTAAACAGACCTCCAGTAGGTACTTATTATTTTAACATGTGTGATAGTAAAAGGCCACTGAAAGAATTGGTACATTTATTTATAATAAAATATAGACTTTTTTTGGGGGGGAATAATTATGAAGAAACAAAGTGTGATTGGAAAAGAACATGTATTGAAAGTGAGTCAAGCATTGAAGGAATCATTGGTCGGACAGTCAATTCAAGATTTTCCAGATACGATTATAAAAACGGTTCAATTCATTCAGCAACAATACTCCGATATCGCCAGCGTTGTGAATAAATATGAAACGGCACAACCTGATCAGTCTCCAGATTTACAGTTGCAATTGTCAGATCAGCAAGCAGTCACGATAAACTTATTTACGATAAAAGGTTCTTCAGCTATTCAACCGAAAAATTTAGGCGCGAAAAGTTTCTTAAAGAAGTATTTTTGTTCAAAAGGCTTACAAATTTATTTTAATGATTACCTAGAAAAAGAGCATAAAAGGTTTTTTAGAGAATTGATTGCATTGAAAGAACCATTGAATGATTATGATCAAACTCCCTTACTAAGAAGAAAGGTAAGGGCTCTTTACCCAAGGTTTACCGACGCGATTAATTCATTTCGGGAGGCTTTTTTACTTAATCTAAGAGAATATTGTTTTGAGTTGCTAAAGGATGAATACAATCTCGGAGCAAAAGGAATTCAGCATGCTTTTGACCAACTGATGATGCTTGAACATACGACTATTATAACGCGTTATGGAAATGAGAACAAGTGCTTGAGTGTAGAACGATGGAAATCAACGATTAATAGTGAACAAGGCGTTAAGATTTATAAGAAAGGAAACAATACGATTGGAATACGTTCAGGAAAGGAAGCACTGACCCTTCGTTTTAAATTTGAAAGTAGCCCTTCCTCATCTATTAAAATTGCAACAAGTTATGAGTTCTTTCCTGAAGATAAGAAAGTAATTCATGACAATATTCGGTCAGTTGCACGATTTGAGCAAGTCATTTCAAATCATGTGCAAGGAAAGACGAGAGGGAAAGGAAATGCGATAGGTAAGTGCAATGAAGCAATGATTTATTATCGCTTTTTAAAAGAAACTCCTACTATTTACCAGACAGATGAACAGGAATATCAAAAGATGTTAAATTTGTATGCCCCTGAAATATCAAATAAAGTGCTACTCGATTTAAAGCAAGCATCAGCCATTACTGTACAAAAAGTTGAGGCGTATTTGAAGGAAAAATATGATTACTATGAACTTGAATCTATTCAATTAGTGGGACAAAGTTATTTGGAAAATCGTTTAGATACGAGCGATTTACAACTTGTTTTACTTGTTGACCAAAAATATCTGATTGAATCATTATCTTTAAAAGCAATCGCGAAGAGAAACACTAAAATTACGGCTAAAAATCCTGGAGCTAAGCGAATATTGGGTCCAACTTATTTTGATATTGGCTCCCTTGCTTTAGTAATTGATGAAACAGAGAGGAAATTTAAAGAGTATAGATTAAATCATAGACAATCTTTGGAGAGGGTTTCTAAAGAACTCGGAAAAGTTTTGGGAAATGCAACACAAAATAAAATTCAACGGGGCGTAAAAGCGTTGTTAGGGAATAAACCAACAGTTGTTACGATTTATGCAGAAAATGATAGTTTGGTCTTGGAATATGATGCAATTCAAGATGATGTGAAAGTTTATCCGAATACCCCGTCAACGATTCAGACGACATTACGGTGGAATAGTGGTCAGGAAGAATTGTCATTACGTTTGAAGTTCAGTAAAGGTCAACAACATGGATGGTCCGCTTTAAAATTATCATGTGATTACAGCATAAAATATCCTTAAAGTGATTGCTGTTTTAAATTTTAGTGTAGTGAAAAGGGCGTCCATTGTGAATTGGCAGCCCTTTCAATAAATCATCTCACTTAAACAAGGCAATTTCTTCAACGCTTTAACCGTCAAGTAGAATTGGACATTTTATGCTAATTAACTTTGAACACTTTCGCTTTCAAACAAACTTACTCGATGTTCATGCGATAGCTATCGTTATTTAAATTAATGACCTCAACACGATGGAGTAGACGATCTAAAATTGCAGTTGTGATACCTCAACTGAAGCAATAAACATGGATCTAATTTTGGACAATGAATTTTACATTTTTAAACGTTTAACGGAACTAATATATCCTAGTTAATCTAATAAGTAATTGCAGTTATATTTTACGGAAAGACGGGAAAACAATCATTCTTTAATTTCTGCAAAGTGTATAACTGTTACTAGCTTTCATCTAGAAGTTGGAATTTTCCAGCAGATCAATTTAAATAACACCCGAAAAAATTTTCCACTCGTACGCAAAAAGAGCGAGTGGATTTTTTACTTTTTTAAAAAATGTATCCTTTTGATATTTGACAGGCTATATAGCAAGTGAACAGGTATTACAGCTTGTTAAAATAAAGGGGGAAAATAAAATGAATGTGTTAATTTCAGCACCAACGATTCAACTAATCCCATCGTTAGCAGAAAAGATTGGGTTAAATGAAGCGATTGTCTTACAGCAACTCCATTTTAGGTCGTGTATTTCGGAAAATTGGCGGAACGGGCATAAATGGGTGTATAAAACGTATGAGGATTGGAAGAAGCAAGAGTTTCCTTTTTGGTCGATTCCAACGATTAAGCGTGTTATTTATAAGCTTGAAAAAGAAGGTTATTTAATTTCGACGGATTGTTATAATCGTATGTATATGGACAAGACAAAATGGTACCGGATTAATTATGAAATTTTGTATGCAGTGGTGGATCAAAATGCGCTAACGACTTTATCAAAAGAATCAAGAAAGCTTGCCCAAAATGAACTAGCTAGTCAGCTCGATTTGATCCCACCAATAACCAAAGAAGTCCCTAATAAACCAACAAATAATACACACAAAGAGATTGTCGAGGATAACCTCGACGTTGTAGCTGTGATTGATTATTTGAATGACAAAGCTCGTAAACAATTTAAAGTCTCTTCGAAAGCAACAATCCGATTAGTGACGGCCCGTTTTGGTGAAGGCTATTGCCTAGCAGATTTTAAGAAGGTCATCGATATAAAAGTAAAAGACTGGCTAAGAGAACCACATTGGGAAAAATACTTACGACCCTCCACATTATTTAACGCAACCAACTTTGAAAACTATTTGGGAGAATCGAAAGGGAGTCAAGTGCTAAAAGAAAAGATGAGTGCCTCGTTTGAACTTGATTTTAGTAAGGGGGAGTTTTGAGTTAAAACCTATTTGCTAAACTTACAACAAATTTTCTTTGACCAATTTTAACAGAGGAGGCATTGCTAGTCCGTTTGTAAAGTTATGGTCTTCTCACTTTTTCTTGCGATTTTGCGAAAGGAAGCTAGACGAAAAGCTCCTTGCATACTTATCGGATCACTTTCTTTTGTTGAAAACGATATCAGCGCAATAAAAAGATTCGATAAATTATTACTGCCTTACCACCCCATTATTTACCGCTTTAGCCGAATCACGATAAAACGTATCAATAAGAATAATAGTCCAAACGGCGCAACAAATAAACTCACATGGAATAAAAACAAGTCGAACATGAACAGTAATTGGTCAAAGTAATAAGTAATCCCTTTTTGATTATCTAGACGATGTTTTAACTTAAACCTGAACAACCAATCGACTAATACTTTCGCAAAAGGATATAAAATGAAGCTTACTACAATATAAAATAAATAATTATCATTTTTACTGATTAGCCAATAAAATAATATAAATGAGAACGCAAACATCAGAAACCCATACCCGTAAGATTTTAAAAAGTATGAACGATTGATGGATAGTTTGCTCGGCGGGACTGGATTATATTTTTCCATAAAGTCCACTTCTTCATTTCGTTTATGTGTAGTTTTAAGGAGTGGCGTTTCGCCGTTTAGCCGCTGTTGCATATCGTCTAGTGCTTCAAATAATGCGGGGCGTTCTCGTTTTCGAACAGCTTTTACGCTAATCGAAAATAAAGTGAATCCAGTTACTCGATTCATAAACAATCTCACTTTATTATGAAAGGACAATTGATAAAAGTAATCATCCTCGTCATATAAAACAATCTCGATGATGCGTTGAAATGAAACTTCAGATATCTTGATAAATCTAATATCTGTAAAATAAATGGTTATTTCACTTCTCGTAAACGAATCTAATTGCAGGTATTCATCCGTTATCGTGATATAAGGATAACCACGGATCATTTTTAAGATATTCGCAACGGTAAAGATACCAAATAAAACAGTAATAAACATCGCCAAAATGCTGAGTGAAACAGATCTTTCTGTATATGTAAGACCCACCATTAAAACGCCAAGCGTAGCAAATAATAATGAAAAAATGACTCCGAGAAAAAGTTTCCACTTTGAATGATAGAACGCCATTTTATTGTCTACCAAATTAAAAACCCCTTACAATTTGAGTGATGTTTCCTTTATTCGTAGAAATTTGATAAATGATTAATCCTATGAATAGGACGAACGATAAAAGGTCTTTCATCATAATCACTTCCCCTACTCCTATTTACGAACGGACAGTAGAAAAGTTTCGGCTTATGGAAAAAGAAGGCGCTTTTTTCTTAAAATCCAATAAAAGGACAATCCACATTTGTAAATCAAGTTTACCGTGATATTCAGCTAAATTATTGTTTGAAGGGGTCGCGCTTGTGAAGTTTACTAAGTTTTTAGTATAAAAATTCCCACCGTGGTACGCATTGGAAAGAGGCGTGGTGGATTCTGTTAAAATTATTGAATGTTATTAAATGTTATTAATCCGTGATAGGGAAGTAATTTTAAGTTACCTAAAAAACGGCAGTTTCTTCAACGCTTTACAAGCCGGGATTGCAACGAGTAGGCCGATGACTGTTTGTAACAGAAGTGAACCTTAATAAAGAGTTAAATGTCGTAAATATTACTTGTTTTTCTCAAGAATCCACATTGCTACTTGTAAGTTTAAAGCATCATTAAAGGAACGTGGATTATAACCGGTGTCATTTGTAATTTTATTAAGTCGATAAATTAACGTATTACGATGAATAAAGAGAGAGTCAGCAGCTTTTTGGATATTAAGACTATTATTGAAGAAAGCTTTTAAAGTTTCTAAAGTTATCTCGTAGTGATCATGTTGAAGTATTCGTTTTAAAAATCGAGTTGCTAATGTTTCGTCTAATTGATAGATTAAAGATTTTACTTCTATTTGCGTAAACGAGATTAATTCTTGACTGTCATCACTGATTTTCAAAGTAAGTTCACAGTCTAAATAACTTTGCCGAAACTTTTGAAGTTCATGAAATGGTAAACTGTAAGCCATTTTGAACAGTATGTTTTTCTTTTTTATCTTTCTATGAATTAGATACACATTTTGTAAAGCAACATCTTCTTGTAGACCACAAATTGTAATGATTAGGCGATTGGCATTTGTAAAGCTAACAAAACAAAATTCTTTACCTACAATCTTTTCAATTATTTGTATAACTTCTTGATTTGAAATAGAGCGTTTTTTAATTTGTATCATCACTATTAAATAAGGAGGACGAAATTCGAAGTGAAGTAAATTTAACCCTCTTTGTATATTTCGATAAGAAGGAGATTTTTTTAGTAGCTCTTCTACAATCATCTCTTTTGTTCGTTGTCTCCATTCTAATTGTTTAGCAATAAACTCTTGTTTAATCATTAGCTCGGTTGTCATTTTAACAAGTGCGCCGAGTTCATGTATTTCATCCGGATTGCCTGTAATGCCAATGACTCCAATTGTTTCCTCTTGAAAAACTATCGGTAGATTTACACCTGGTTGTGAGACTTTCCAATCCCTATCTTCTATAGAGTGAATTGTAAGAGAGTTTCCACTATGCAATACTTCGATAGCCCCCTCATGAATAAATCCAATCCTAGAAGAATCTTTGGCTGCAATAATGATTCCGTCTATATCCATAATATTAATGTTACGTTTTAATCGAATTGAAGTTTCATGAACAATCTCATCTGCAATCTTCTTAGTAAGCATATTTTATATCCACTCCTTGTATTTGGTTGATACATCCAAAAATTTCTCGCAAAAGCTACTTATTTTTGTATACTACAACCATATACAATGAGAGTCAATATTCGTATAATTAAAATAATATAAATGAAAGCGATTTCTCAGGGGGGATTTTATGAAAGTCATTATTGCACCTGACTCATTCAAGGGGAGTTTAAGTGCTATAGAAGTAGCGAATGCAATGTCTAAAGGTATTCAAAAAGCTTACTCGCAAGCTGAATTACACTTACTTCCTGTAGCTGATGGTGGAGAGGGCACGATGGAAACATTAGTTGCAGCAACGAATGGAATGACAAAAAGAATCGAAGTAGTTGGACCATTAGGTGATTGTGTACAAGGGGCATATGGAATTTTAGGAGACAATGAAACTTGTGTAATAGAAGTCGCAAGTGCTTCAGGCTTAGCATTAGTACCTGAGGATAAACTTAATCCTTTAAAAGCCACGACTTATGGAACTGGTCAACTCATTAAAGCCGCTTTAAATGATGGTTATACTTCTTTTATCATTGCGTTAGGTGGATCTGCAACGAATGATGGGGGAGCAGGAATGCTTCAGGCCCTGGGAGCAAGGTTGTTAAATAAGGCAGGGAAGGATATAAGTTATGGCGGCGGAGAATTAGCCGATATTGCAACAATTGATTTGAAAAATTTTGACCCACGAATTAAAAAAAGTGAAGTTTTAATTGCTTCAGATGTACAGAACCCTTTGGTTGGCTTAAACGGTGCTTCGCATGTTTTTGGCCCGCAAAAAGGAGCCACGCTTGAAATTGTAAAGATATTAGATAAGAATATGTTACATTGGGCTAATCAAATTGAAAAGGTTGCTGGCGTGTCTTTGCATAATTTTCCCGGAGCAGGAGCCGCTGGTGGAATAGGCGGCGCCTTTTTGGCATTTTTCCCAGCGAAGATAGAGCGTGGCATTGATGTTGTGTTAAAGTACGTGAATTTTGATTCCTATTTAGAAGGTGCCGATTTAGTAATAACAGGAGAAGGGCAAGTGGATAGTCAAACAGCTTCAGGAAAAACACCACTTGGAGTTGCACAAGCAGCTAAGCAGAAAAATGTACCCACAATTATCTTAGCAGGTTCGGTTGGAGAAGGGGTAGACTTACTGTACGAATATGGGATTGTTAGTGTCACTAGTATTATAAATAGTCCAATGACGCTTCAAGAAGCGATGGTGACTGCAGCCCAATTAGTCGAGAAAAGTACGGAGCAAGTGATTCGTTCATACTTTTATCCCATGCTAATGGGAGGAAAGATTCCTATTCAAGCACTTAAGTGAGAAGTAGACAGCTAGTAAAGTCGGATTGATAAAGTTAACAGTCAGTAGGGAGAGAAAGTTTAAGTTGTCTGGTTATTCACTTCATTAGTACATCAAAGAACTTAAAGGAGGAGCATTCACATGAGAATCAAGGATACAATTGAAAAAGTTCCCGGTGGGTTAATGGTTGTACCATTATTATTGGGGGCTACATTAAATACGATTGATCAAATGCATATTCCGTTTGTGATGAAAGTTCTTAAGTTTTTAGGTGCACCGCAAACTGAAGATGGCTTTTACGAGTTTCTTAGAATCGGTGGGTTTTCACAAGAGTTATTTAAAGATAGTGCGCTTGTTCTAATTGCGTTATTCTTGTTCTGTGTTGGAAGCCAAATGAATTTAAAAGTTGGAGGTCTAGCCTTGAAAAAAGGATTTCTTCTGACTAGTTCAAAATATTTAACTGGTTTAGCGGTAGGTATAGCATTTGGTTTCTTCTTTGATCCGTGGCATGGTCTATTTGGGTTATCTGCACTAGCAATCATTGCAGGAATGACTAATAGTAATAGTGGGATGTATGCTGCATTAACTGGTCAATATGGAAATCGTTCTGATGTTGGAGGATTATCAATTTTAGCGATAAATGATGGCCCTTTTTTAACATTGTTGTCATTAGGAATTCTTGGTACAGCTCTTCCGATGATTGCGTTTATTGCAGTACTCTTGCCATTAGGAATCGGAATGATTTTAGGGAATCTAGATCCGAAAATGCGAGAGTTTTTAAAGCCAGGGGAAGTAATCACGATTCCATTTTTTGCCTTTGCATTAGGGGCAGGAATGAATTTAGCAAACTTTTTAAATCCGGAAGTTTTAGCGGGTGGGTTAATACTTGCAATTTTAACATTTGTTTTAACAGGCGGTATGGGGGTCTTAGTATTTAAGGTGTTTAAAGAAAAGAGTTATATCGCTCCAATCGCTGAAGCATCTACAGCAGGAAATGCGGCAGCGACTCCTGCTGCAGTAGCAGCTGCTGCCTCCGTGGCTGTAGCATCAGGTGCCATGACAACTGCTGAGTTTCAAGCAATCGAAAATATTGTACCGATAGCAACTGCACAAATTTCTATTTCTACGATTACAACATCTTTACTTTGTCCTCTAGGTGTAATATTGATGGATAAATATCAAAGAAGAAAAGGAATAGATGGTACGAAAGAATTGATTGAGTCTAAACCTAAGAAAAGCAAAGCCTCTTTGAAAGAAACTGTAGAAAGTTCATAGAAAGTGAGAAGTGATTTTAAAAATGAAAACAGAATTGTTATATGGGAAAACGGGATTAGAGGTAGATTTACCAGAACGATCATTTATGATTGAACCAAAAAATTTGCCGAAGTTGAAGGATGAAAAACAAGCTATTAAAGAGGCGTTATGTAATCCGATTGGCATGGAGTCTTTGAAGGCCTCGGTTCAATCGACTGATATTGTTTCGATTGTTATCAGTGATATCACGCGTCCAACGCCAAATCATATTTTAGTACCTTTGTTAATTGAAGAATTAAACCATGTTCCATTAGAGAATTTCATTATTATTAATGGAACAGGTACGCATCGTGACCAAACAAAGGAAGAGTTTATTGAGATGCTTGGCCCTTGGGTGGTAGAGAATATTCGTATCATTAATAATAATTGTCACGATAAAGATACACTTGTCAATCTTGGTGAGAGTACATTCGGATGTGATGTTTATTTAAATAAAGAATATGTTGAGTCTGATTTTCGTATTGTTACGGGCTTCATCGAGCCTCATTTTTTTGCTGGATTTTCAGGAGGGCCTAAAGGAATTATGCCAGGCATTGCAGGAATTGAGACCATTATGACTTTTCATAATGCAAAAATGATTGGAGATCCACTATCTACATGGGGAAATATGATCAATAATCCGTTACAAGATATGACGAGAGAGATAAATGCAATGTGTAAACCAGATTTTATGTTAAATGTTACATTAAATAGAGAAAAAGAAATTACAGCAGTGTTTGCAGGGGAACTGTATGAAGCGCATGATAGAGGATGTGCTTTTACAAAGGAGCATGCTATGTTCCAATGTGAAGAGCGTTTTGATGTTGTTATTGCATCTAATTCAGGTTATCCACTAGATCAAAATCTTTATCAAGCAGTGAAAGGCATGAGTGCAGCTCATAAAATTGTCAAACAAGGCGGAGCAATTATCATGGCATCCGAATGTTCAGATGGTTTGCCGAATCATGGAAATTACTCGAAAATTTTTGAGTTTGCAGAAACGCCACAGGAATTATTAGACTTGATCAATAACCCTGAATTTAAAATGTTTGACCAGTGGCAAGTTCAAAAACAAGCGGTTATTCAAACTTGGGCAGATGTGTATGTCTATTCAAAACTAACTGATGAGCAGGTAAGGGGGGCAATGTTAAAAGTCTCAGATAATATTGAACAAACAGTTGAAGAATTGAAGAAGAAGTACGGAGAGGATATGTCGATTGCAGTTTTACCACTGGGACCTTTAACGATACCGTACGTTGAAGAATAAGATAGAATCGGGGCGAAAATAATGAATGAAAAGAATATTAAATTAGGTGAAGTTTTATCAAGCATGGAACGCGTAATGGTTGCTTTTTCCGGAGGCGTAGACAGCACTTTCGTTTTAAAGCGTGCGCAGCAGGAACTTGGCGACCAAGTGATTGCTGTCGTTGTTGCATCAGAGTTATTTCGTGACGAAGAATTTGATAAAGCAGTAAAGTTAGCTGAAAACATGGGCGTGCAGATATTAAAGACAGAAATTAAAGAGTTAAAAGAGGAAAGTATTAGAGCAAATAATCCCGATAGCTGGTATTTCAGTAAGAAGTTGCTGTATTCTCATTTGAATAAGTTGGCGGTAAAACATGGATGCAAATATGTATTAGACGGTATGATTATGGATGATTTGGATGACTTCCGCCCGGGGTTAAAAGCAAGAACGGAAGCGGGGATACGTAGCGTACTACAAGAAGCTAAATTGTATAAGAATGAAATACGAGCACTTTCCAAAAAGCTTGAGTTGCCTGTATGGAATAAACCGGCATCTTGTAGTCTTGCTTCTAGAATTCCATATGGAACAAAACTTGATAAAAGAAAAATAGAGCAAGTAGATTTAGCCGAACGTTTTATTATGGAGCTCGGTTTTAAAACAGTTAGAGTACGCCATTACGGTAGTATGGCAAGGATTGAAGTACTTGTAGAAGATATGCCAAGGATGGTACAAAATCACGAGAAAATACACCAGAAGTTAAATGAGCTTGGTTTTGCTTACTGTGCCCTAGATTTACAAGGGTATCGCACGGGAAGTATGAATGAGGTCCTTCAGGAAGAAGTTTTAGAGCAAGCAATTAGTTAATCTAATAATTAAGAAGTGATTATGCTAACGCCAATAAATATTAAAAAAAGTCACTATCATTTTAGTTTGAATTAAAGTGATTGGTTATTTTCTTTAATCATAACCCCAGAACATTCGATACTAGGATGTTCTGGGGTTTTTCTCACCTGAAAAAAGGAAGTTTTTTCAACGCTTTACAAGCAGGAATTGCAACGAGTAGACCGATGACTGTTTGTACGAGATCTCCTGGAATGGATGTGAGGGGGATAATCCAGCTTTTGAAGATAATCGATTCCCCGAGGTAATATCCTGCAAGCATCGGTGGTGTAGAGACGATAATCGCAACTAGATTCATACCGAGATGATTGCCGTTTCGTCCTTTTGACCAAGCAATTTTTCCAATGAGATAGCCTTGTAGGCCACGTGTTAGAAATGTAATTGGTGCCCACAACGTCCAGCCTGCCACAAGGTCAAACAATCCCATGCCAATGGCACCCGCAATTGCCCCTTTTTTCGGTCCGAATAAGATAGAAACGATAAAAAGCATCGCTGTACCCAGATGAATCAGACCACCGTTTATCGAAATCGGGAGTTTAATATTCAGTAACATCGTCGCGATGAATACGAGCGCGATGAGCATTGATGTTATAATGAGGTCATAAGTTTGAGCACTTGAAGATGTCGTCGTTGTTTTCTGCATAAAGGTTCGCCTCTTTTCAAAAGTTTATTGTCTGATGATTTTAACAAGAGGCTGAGATTGGTTGAAGTGTCAATTTCGAACAATTTATAGGGGTCAGAAACAAGTCAGGTTTTATTGATGAAGAAATAGAAAGGATGTTTTTCCATGCCATTCCAATTAATCGAAACAGATATTACGACAATGGAAGGCGATGTCATTGTTAACGCGGCGAATGAAGCGATTCAACGAGGTGGTGGCGCAATTTAATGACTCTTTTTCAGATGGTTTACTACATTCAAGGAGAGGCGTTAACTGAGTCGTGGAAAATTCAAGTGGAAGCAGATTATAAAAAATGGAAGTAAACAAAAGACCGGATTCAAATTCCGGTCTTTTACGATCTACTTTAATTATTCATAGAAAACTTTCCATCGACTTCAACAGTTTCATAAATATTAATAAAAGCATTTTCATCATGGTTTCGTACAACTTGTTTAACATGCATTGTCTCATAGCGTGTTAACACCATCATGAGGATTTCTTTCTTTTCTTGTGTATAACCACCATATCCTTCTGTAATCGTAATTCCGCGGTAAATCGATTCGAGAAGTTCTTTACGAATGGCTTGTCCTTCCGTCGTAACAATTTGCATCGTTAGTTTCACGTGGTCAGTAAAGATCGTATCAATCATTTTTCCGGTAATATAAATCGAGAGTAACGTATATAACGCTATTTCCCAGTCAAATACAAATCCTGAAATTAACACGATAATTCCGTTCATTCCCGTTAAAAGTAAGCCGATACTAAACGAACTTGTACGAGAAATAATAATCGCAATAATATCAAGTCCACCTGATGTTCCAGCAAACTTTAAAATTAAGCCTATGCCTAAACCGCTAATTCCACCACCAAAAACAGTCGATAATAACATATTGTCTGTCACAGGTATCACAGGTAAGAGGTATAAAAATAAAGAAAGGGAAAATACGCAAACGAGTGTATTAATCACAATTGTGCGGCCGAGTTTCACATATCCTAAAATGAGTAGAGGAATATTGAGCACAAAATTATAAAGCCCCGTATCAAAAGGGGTGAGGATCCCTAGTAGAATTGCAAGTCCACTAATGCCGCTACTTAAAATCTCATGCGGAATTAGAAAGAAGTTAAAAGCAAATGCAACGACTAGTGAACCAAGGATGACTAATAAATTTTTCATTAAATAAATCTCCTTTTCCAAAATAAAAAACTCGCCCAGTCTCAGGGACGAGCGAATAATCGCGCAATGATACGTGCTCCATATAGCGGTAGAGAACTCATACGATTTGAAAAAAATTACGCTGGTTTTTAATTTATCAGAGAAAAAAGAAGATGTCAATATGCCAGTAGCCCGCATGAGGAAGTGGGTTTTCTTCTCTAATAATAAGGAATAGTCGGAACAGAAAAACGTCTAGGGTTATGGCGCTGATAGATTTAAAATGCTTACTAAGCATAAAGAAATGAAGTGAAAAATAGAAGAGGTGAAGCCGTTACACACCTCAAAAGCTTAGGGTGAATAACGGCTCAACTTGATTTGTTGGTAAAGGTTTAGCATATAGAAAACCTTGTACTTGATCGCAAGCTAATGTGTTTAAAAAGTGATCTTGCTCTTGTGTTTCTACACCTTCCGCAATAACTTTTAAGTCTAAACTAGAAGCTAAGCTAATGATCGTTTTAACGATTGCTCGATTATTCTTGCTTAACTCTTGTACAAAAGTTCGATCGATTTTCAAGTGAGTAAGTGGAAACTCGCTTAAATAACTTAAAGAAGAATAGCCAGTACCGAAATCATCTACGCTGACACTCACGCCTATCTCACGCAGTGCATGTAAAGTTTTTTTACAGTGATGAATATCAGACATCACACTTTCTGTGATTTCTAAATTTAAGAGACTTGGATCTAATTGGTTTTTCTTTAATGCATCTTTTACTTGATCGACGAAAGAGTACTGTCTAAATTGATGGGGTGAAACATTAATGCTCATTTGAATAGGTGGATATCCATCTAATTGCCACTTTTTAGCCTGTAAACAAGCTTCTTCTAATACCCATTGACCAATTGCTACGATTAACCCTGTTTCTTCAGCAAGGGGAATAAAACGTGCCGGAGAAATCATACCTTGGACTGGATGCTCCCAACGAATAAGTGCTTCCACGCCAGTAATCGTTCTTGTCTTCAAGTTAATTTGCGGTTGATAATAAAGCATCAGTTCATTGTTTGGGATCGCCGATTTAAGCTCAGTATTAAGAACCGATTTAGCAGTCATTTTTTGGTAAAGTTCTTCAGTGAAAAACTGATAGGTATTTATAAAATCATCTTTTGCTTGGATCATCGCAATATACGCATTTCGCGTAAGTTCATAATAGGTAGATCCATTTTGTGGGTACATGCTAATGCCAAGATTGGAATTGACGAATATATCAACGTCTTTTAATGTAAATGGCATGGTGAGACCTTCCATTATCTGACTTGCAATTTTGTTAGCTTGTTTTTCATCTAGATTAGGAAGAAGAATGCTAAATTCGTCATCCCCTTGACGTCCAACAATATCATTTTCTCGAATAAGGCTTCTAATTCGTTGCCCTACTTTTTTTAGGACTAAATCTCCAGTTGCACGTCCCATTGAATCATTAATATATTTAAAACGGTTGAGATCGACCGACATGATAGCGAATGTCTCATTTCTATCTTTAGACTTTTGAATGGTTTCTCGAATTCTTTTTTCAAATAGATATTTGTTAGGTAGATTGGTTATAAAATCATAATAAGCCATTCGCTCTATTTGCTCTTCTGCTTCTTTGCGGTCAGTAATATCAGTAATTGTACCAACTACTTCTGTGAGACCCCCATCATTAGTAATAGGAGATAGATAAATTATAAAAGTATAATTTAAATAGGTAATTTCAAAATGGACAGCCTCTCCAAGAAGTGCACTGTGTAATAATGACTTGTAATGTCTTAGTTCTTTGGATGTATATGTAGAGAATAGTTGCGTTAAAAGATTTGTTTCATTAGAGACATTTAACTTGTCTACTAATTTTCCTTCTAAGAGCGTAAAAACGATATCTCCATTTTCATCAATGGTATATTTGAAAACAGCATTTTGTAAGTTTTTCACGGTTTGCTGGAAATCATTTTTTAGTGCAATTTTCAAAGCGTGCTCTGCCTTTTTTCGATCGGTAATATCTGTTCGAATTGAAATATACTGATAGGGCTTTCCTTTCTCATTAAGAAAAGGAACGATTGTTGTTGCGACCCAATACTCGCTGCCGTCTTTTGCTAGGTTCTTAATATCGCCTGTCCAGATATTCCCTGTCCCGATCGTTCGCCACATATTCTTAAAGAATTCTCTTGGATGATAACCAGAGTTTACAATACGATGCGTTTTTCCAATGAGTTCATCAATTGGATACTTGGATAACCGACAGAATTTGTCATTGGCATACGTAATAACTCCTTTTTGATCTGTAATTACAACAACTGTGGACTGGTTGAGCGCATTTTCAATGTTTTGTAACTCATTTAATGTTTCAGCGTACATTTTTTCTGCAATGACTTCATTCGTTGCATCGATTTCAACAGAAATAAGGTGTTTGGTTTTCCTGTTGTCGTCAAGAATAGGGATAAGTGTTGAGCGAACCCAATAATTATCTCCGTTTTTTGCAGTTCTTTGAATTCTCCGTTGCACCATATTTTTCGTCTTTAATTCATCCAATATATTTATTAATGTTTGTTCAGGCTGAATTCCTGTCGTGACTAAAGCGATATTTTTGCCGACCAACTCATGCTCGGTGTACATAGAAGAGTCGGAGAATAATTTGTTAACATATAAAATAGTTCCATCACAGTCCATCATAAAAATAGAAAACTTCTTCTCTAACAGTAAGGAAATAGATGACTCTTGTTTGATTCTATTTAGCATTTTTACTGACAAATCCTTTCTGGAATTTTTCCCATAACGGATCACTAGGCTGTGAAAACAGTAATCTTCATTAACAAATACTTTTAATTTTTATCAGAATTTCCTCTCAGTAACATCTCTAGTTAGTTCAGGCATTTATCTATTTTTTCATGTTTTTAGTTTAAACAATATAAGCCTTTTTAAAGCGAGAATATTTTATGTTGTCACTTACGATTAAAATTTAAAGATTGTTTGTAAAATTAATTCTAGTGAAAAAGAAATAGTACAAAAGAGGATAATCTCTTCGATTATTCAATTCACAGATTTATTATAGCATTAAATTTCATAAAATAGTACCAAGTATATATTTTTTCCATTTATAATGTTTTTAAAATTAAAAACGAAAAAAGATAGGGCCTTAAGTCATTATTTGGGAATTTTTAGTGTAAGGTTAATTATGAAATTGACTCGGTTATAAAGAGTCAATGCTTTTGCGAAACATTTATAGTGTTGTCAACTTCATGCGATCTTTAGGATTCCACATCCAGAATCCCAGTCACTTCAAAAGCCAAAGGTTCACTCGTTAATGTAATTGGTTGCATTTTCACACAATTAGGAAAATGTGTTATAATAGATAGGTCTTACACTTTTGGAGAAGAGAGTGACATAAAAAAAGTGATGTGTCATAAAATGATATGGGGTACCAAATTTTGAAAGGCATTGTCTACCTGATTATCCAGTAAGGTTTATAAGCAGTTAACATAAACTAGAAATAATAAAAAGGGAGTTGTTTTCGTTGGATAAAAGTAAATTACATTTATACTTTATAGCCGGAACGAAGGACGTAGGGGAGAAGAAATTAGTAGAAGTATTGGAAGCTGCGTTAAAAGGTGGCATTACTGCTTTTCAATTGCGTGAAAAAGGAGAAGGCGCATTGGAAGGTGATGCGCTAAGAACGCTTGCTGAACAATGCTTTACGCTTTGTAAGAAATACAATGTACCGTTTATTGTAAACGATCATGTAGAGTTAGCTTTGGAAGTTGGTGCAGACGGTGTGCATATTGGACAAGAAGATGGGGTTATTTCTGCAGTGCGTACAAAAATTGGTCCAGACAAAGCTTTAGGTGTGTCTACTCATACAAAAACAGATGCATTAGCCGCTTCGGATGCAGGTGCAAGTTATATAGGTGTTGGGCCTCTTTACGAATCAACTTCAAAGTTGGACGCCGGTAATCCAGTCGGGCCTGAGCTAGTTAAAGAAGTAGTTCGCGAGCTTCCGGGTTTACCTATTGTAGGTGTTGGCGGAATTTCAGAACGTAAAGCGGGCACAGTCATTCGTGAAGGCGCATCAGGTGTTGCGGTGATTTCAGCAATCGCAAGTGCCGCAGATGTTGAAGAAGCAACACGTGCGATTAAAGGACGCATTACACTCGCATTAACAGGCGTAGAAATGTAAAAACGTATAAATACGATTAAAACTTACCACACTTTCCTTTAAAGGAGCGTGTGGTTTTTTATGGCTTTATTTGAAATTGAATCTGTTCTGCATAAAAATGGTATGATTCGTTTTACATGGCACGATGTAGGGGGAACATATAAAGTTTATCGTGATGATCATTTACTATATGAAGGTACCGTTGCATCCTTTCAAGATGGTCAAGTAGAAGAAGGGGAAGTGTACGATTATTCAATCGAGCGTATTGTAGATGAAATTGTAGTCGATGTCATACGATTACAAACATCTGCTTATACAAAACAAAAAAATCAGGAAAATCCACTTCAATCTCTTGTTCTCACAACCATCGTTAGTAAATCTCAAATCGTCTTGTATTGGGAAAAAATGGAGGGTGTACATGAATATGAAATTTATAAAAACAATCTCTTTTTGAAAAAAGTAAGAAATAATTATTATATTGACCAAGAAATAGAGACAAATGAAACATCTATTTATCGCATTGAGTCGAAGCGTCCAGTTATGAAATCAGAAACGTACTTTAATATAAGTAAAGCACTTATTTCTACTGTACTTGAATTGCCAAATTCTTTAAAAAGACAACCCGCTATGGAAGTATTTAAGCTAATGAAAAAAATTGAGCGACCAACAAAGCTATTAAAACCAACTGAGATGAGAAGAAAGATTCAAATAGATGAATGGAGGTTTCGCTATACCACTTTTATTAAAGATCCGGCCGTTAAAAATCCGAACTTACTTTCTAGAAATCATACGTTTCAAGGAGATGGGCGAGACTTTCATCCTGAGGGGACGACTTTTCGAACGCGGGTAGATCTTTCGCTACATTATAAAGAACCAAAATGGCCAATGATCTGTACGAAATATACTGGCGAGACGGTTGCTTATAATCGATTTGGTAAAGTACGTGAAACTGCAAAAGCGGCTTATAATGGGATTAAAGTAGAAAGGAAAGATCGACAAATTGGAGGGACGGAGGTTATGGTGACACATGACGTTCAAAATCCACTCGTTCAAGGACCGAGATTGAACTACAAAGTATGTATAGTATTTCGGAAAGATGGTGTAATCGATCTAACAGGTTTTCATAACCAAGCCCCTCATCATGAAATTTATTTAATGAAAGATGAAAAAAGGTGGGAACCGATTTACTTAGCTGAAAGTAATGGACTGATTTGGTTGTCGGATTTAACGAATTGGCGTTATTGGCGTTATTCGAATATGAGATAAGTTTCTAATTGAATTAACATCATAAAATTATTATTTGCTGAAAAATAAAATATTAAATGAAAATCTGCATATATAATCAAACCTCCCCATAGGATAGCAGTGTGTAAAAAAACCAATCGTTTATTTCGCATCATTTATCTGATAAAGGGAGGTTTTTTTAATTGAAAATTTTATTAAGAATAAATGATTGAATATATCGATTATTCTAAAAACACATTGACGAACCTATGAAAACGTTATAACATTGAAAGTAATGAAGTGTATTAAAAATGGGAGGGATATAAATGGGACAAAATGAAGTGTATGCATTTCCGAATACAAAAGGGGCAAAAGTAGATTTTAAAGAGAAGTATGAGAATTACATTGGTGGAAAGTGGACACCGCCTGTAAACGGTGAGTACTTTGAGAATCCAACGCCTGTAACAGGACAAGTCTTTACGAAAGTTGCACGATCTACGAAGGAAGATATTGAGCTCGCGTTAGATGCAGCACACGCCGCAAAAGATGCTTGGGGGAAGACATCTGTTACAGAGCGCTCTAATATTTTACTCAAGATAGCAAATCGTTTAGAAGAAAACTTAGAAATGTTGGCGGTTGCAGAGTCATGGGAGAACGGAAAAGCGGTTCGTGAAACGTTGAATGCCGATTTGCCGCTCGCAATCGACCACTTCCGTTATTTCGCAAGTGCAATTCGCGCGCAAGAAGGCGGCGTCAGTCAAATTGACGAAGATACGGTCGCTTATCATTTCCATGAACCGATTGGGGTTGTAGGACAAATTATTCCGTGGAATTTTCCACTATTAATGGCTGTTTGGAAGTTGGCACCAGCGCTTGCAGCAGGAAACTGTGTTGTGTTAAAGCCAGCCGAACAAACACCGGCTTCGATTATGGTGTTCATGGAAGTCATTGAAGATTTATTGCCAGATGGCGTAGTCAACATTGTGAATGGTTTCGGATTAGAAGCAGGAAAACCACTTGCTTCGAGTCCAAGGATTGGAAAAATCGCCTTCACAGGAGAAACGACGACAGGACGTCTCATTATGCAATACGCATCTCAAAATACGATTCCAGTGACGTTAGAGCTAGGTGGAAAATCGCCGAACATATTCTTCGAAGATATTGCAGATGAGGACGACGCATTTTTTGATAAAGCGATAGAAGGATTTGTTATGTTCGCGCTTAACCAAGGGGAAGTATGTACTTGTCCTTCGCGTGCACTCGTTCAAGAATCGATTTACGATAAATTTATGGAGCGCGTATTAGAAAGAGTCAAAGCGATTAAAACAGGGAACCCATTAGATCCAACTGTCATGATGGGGGCACAAGCGTCAACAGAGCAATTAGAGAAGATTTTATCGTACTTAGATATTGGGAAACAAGAAGGTGCAGAATGCTTAATCGGCGGAGAAAGAAATGAGTTAAAAGGCGATTTGGCAGAAGGGTACTATGTAAAGCCAACTGTGTTTAAAGGAAATAACGAAATGCGCATTTTCCAAGAAGAGATTTTTGGACCTGTTGTTTCTGTGACGACTTTTAAAACGAAAGAAGAAGCATTGGAAATTGCAAACGATACGTTATATGGGCTTGGTGCTGGGGTGTGGACGCGTGACATGAACACTGCATACCGTTTCGGGCGTGGCATTCAGGCGGGGCGTGTCTGGACGAATTGCTATCATGTATATCCAGCCCATGCGGCATTTGGTGGCTATAAAGCTTCTGGAATCGGTAGAGAAAACCATCTCGATATGCTAAAACATTACCAACAAACGAAAAATATGCTCGTTAGTTATGATGAAAATAAACAAGGATTCTTTTAAGTTATTGCGATGAAAAAAGTAGCGCGTGTTTTAGCGACGGAGGCAACCCTTGAACTGCTTGAATTATTAGAGTCTAAGCATGGTCCGCTCATCTTTCATCAGTCAGGTGGTTGCTGTGATGGTTCTTCACCCATGTGTTATCCAGAAGGTGATCTCATTTTAGGCGAGCAAGATGTTCTGTTAGGTAAGATTGGTCAGACGCCTTTTTACATGCACAAAAACCAATTTGACTATTGGAAGCATACTCAATTGATTATTGATGTTGTTGATGGCCGTGGGGGAATGTTTTCAGTAGAAGGTGTTGAAGGGAAACGATTTTTAACGAGATCACGTGCTTTTACACCAGAAGAGTTAGAACAGTTAAAGAAAGAAGAGTGAAATGAAAAACCATAAGGAAAGTATTCCTTATGGTTTTTCACCATGCGTTAAAAATAAATAAGCCTTCGCATTGACATGATAAAAAAACTTTGATATCTTGAATTCAAGGTAATTTTATAAAGTTGGAATCGGAGAACTGAAAAATCATATGTTTTTAGTTCGTCGATATGTAGGGAGGTGTTCAGTGTGATTCATATTTTTAAAGAAGGTAAAGACGTGTCAAAGCCAGTTTTGTTATTGTTACACGGAACGGGTGGAAATGAGGAAAGCTTGTTGCCACTTGCACAGATAATCGATCCAGACGCATCGGTTTTGAGTGTTCGTGGAAATGTTCTTGAAAACGGAATGCCACGCTTTTTTAGAAGGATTGCTAACGGCGTCTTCGATGAAGCAGATTTAATCGCAAGAACGACAGAATTACATGAATTTCTCGATGAAGCTGCAGAAAAGTATCAGTTTAACCGCGATCATATCATTGCAATCGGTTATTCAAATGGTGCAAATATTGCAGGAAGTTTATTATTTCATTATAAGGGAACGCTTAGAAGTGCAAGCCTACATCATCCGATGGTTCCAAGAAGAGGAATTGAATTACCGAATCTCGAAGGTACAAATGTATTTATCGCCGCAGGAAAAAATGACCCAATGTGTTCAGCAAGCGAGTCTGAAGATTTAGATGAACTTTTGAGAAGTGCTGGTGCAAAAACTACGTTACACTGGGAGATGAACGGTCATTCGCTAACTCAAACAGAGGTTGAAGCGGCTGCGGAGTGGTATGAAGCGAATTTCGGTTCATAATAACGATGCGAAGCGGTGAAGTAAAATGGATTTGTATAGAATGTTTGGAAATGTTAGTTCGAAAGGAATGGATAAAATGACAAAAGCAGTAGTAGTTTATTACAGTTCTGGTGGTACGAATTATCAATTAGCGAAATGGGCAGAAGAAGGTGCAAGAGAAGCTGGAGCAGACGTGAAAGTTGTTAAAATACCTGAGACAGCGCCACAAGCTGCAGTCGATTCGAATGAAGGATGGAAAGCACACGCAGAAGCAACGAAAGATGTTCCTGAAGTAACACCACAAGATTTGGTCGATGCAGACGCAATCATCTTTAGTGCACCAACACGTTTTGGAAATATTTCAAGCCAAGTACAAAGCTTCATCGATACATTAGGTGGCGTTTGGGCACAAGGACAATTAGCGAATAAAGCAGTAAGTGCGATGTCATCAGCTCAAAACGTTCATGGCGGACAAGAAGCAACGATTTTATCACTTTACACAACGATGTATCACTGGGGAGCAATTGTTGCAGCACCTGGATTTACGGATGCGAGCGCATTCGGAGCAGGCGGTAACCCGTATGGAACGAGTGTAACGGTTGGACAAGATGGTAAAATTGTTGAAGATGAAGAAGCTATTAAAGCAGCTGTTGCGTATCAAGCGAAACGTACAGTAAATGTAGCTAAAGCACTGAAGCATTTAGAGTAATACTGAATTCAATTTAATGAGTAGTATGAGAAAAGCCATGAAACATTAATCAGTTTCATGGCTTTTTATTGAGTTCTTATTCAAATAAGATGTTTTTAATATCATATTCTTCGCGTTTTTCTTCTAACCATGTGACGTATTCGGCTTGCATTTTATCTTCTACAAGCTTTTCTTTAATCTCATCCGCATGGTCTTCGAGAGTTGCTTCTTTTGCTTCTTTTTTATCTAACACTTCAATAATGTGATAGCCAAAGTCGCTTTTAACTGGTTCGCTAATATCGCCAACTTTCATAGAGAAAGCTTTTTCTTCAAACTCAGGTACCATTTCTCCGCGTGAGAAGAATCCTAAATCTCCACCCATTTCTGCTGAGCTGTCTGAAGAGTGTTCTTTCGCTAGTTCAGCAAAATCTGCACCATCTTTTAATTTTTCATAAAGTTCATTTGCTAATTCTTTATCTTCTTTTTCTACTAAAATATGTCTTGCTTCAACTGCTTCCGGTGTATCGTATGTTTCTTTGTTTTCTGTGAAGTATGCTTTAAGCTCTTCGTCAGTGATTTCAACCAGTGGTTCCATTAGTTTACGAATAGACAAATACTGAATTACATCATCTCTAAAGTCTTGTTCTGTCATACCACTTTGCTCTAATCCTGCTTCAAACGTTTCTTCACCGCCAGCATTTTCGATGAAAAGTTCTACTTCCTCATCTACTGCTTCTTCTGGAATTTTAATGTCTTCTTTTTTAATTTCAAGCTCTACAATTTTTTCGTCGATTAAAGCTTCAACAGCCTGAGGACCTGAGGCTTTTACGAGTACGTCATAAAGATCGTCTGCCGTAATTTTCTCTCCATCTACAGTTGCGACTGTTTCACTATTGTTCGAACAACCTGCTAGTCCAAGTAAAGCAACCGCCAAGAGTCCGACGATAATTTTCTTGTTAAACCATTTCTTTGCCATGAATTTCTTGCCTCCAATATCTTCAATCTGAATCAACCTTAACTTATACGTATGAACAAAGGATTAATAAAATGCAATTGATTCTTTTATCAGTATAGCACGAATACAATTAATATCGAGATAAATTGATAGCCAAAGTCGTATAGAAATACTTCTCAATTGTCATGCCAATGTGTTGTTTTGCAAGCAATTATTTTATAAACATGCCTCCAAGTTCTTCAATGAATATGAGATTTACCCCCTACATTGTTGTTTGAAACACTACCGATATATAAACTTTTGTAGATGGTGTTCTCAGTTTGTGAAAAACGTCTCTACCATAAATGGACGTCTAAGATGCTTTAAGGTTTCAGTTATAAAAATCTCTTTCTCACTTCAGGAGAAGGAAGCGTACAAGAATCTTCTCTTTTTCCGAACCATTTGTACCGATTTTTAGCAAAATAGTTATAAAAGTAGTCACGAATTGGTCTCGGGACGAGTATAAATAGAAAGAGAAGATGCCATAATCCATCAAGTTTTTTAGCAATATGTAAAGCAGCTGACGACTGCGTATATATTTTGTTTTTTTCAATGAGCACGACGCTATCTTCGTCTTCAGAAATCCCATGCTGCTTTTTTAGCTGCAATCCTTTTTCACTTTGTAGGGAAGTAAAATGGAAATATGCAGATGGATCTCGTTGAATAATGAACTGGACAGACGCATCACAAAAGTTACAATCGCCATCGAATAAAACAATTCGTTTCATATTAAAAACCTCCTCGTCTTTTTAGTATATCCACTTTATTTTTTAAATGTATTTAAATTAAACTTAATCATTAAATATGCCTAGTCTATGTTTAAGAGTTATATAAAAAAGGAATAGAAGAAAAAGAAGATTAATTTCCATTGCAATTTGGCCACGGTTAAAATGTATAAGGAGTTGATCAGAGATGGTTTATTTTCCTGTGGATCCAGAAGAAATGGCAAAAAGAACGGATGGAAATATCGATGCAATCCTCCAAATGATTGAAGAAGGCTCGCCAATCTTTGAGTCATATACTTATGAGGAAGATGGTGTTTTTAAGAGAAAGAAAACCCATCAGGCAGGGGAAGAGTTGCCTGAGACGTACCAATGAAAAGTGAATATTAACTTTGTGATGCCCAGGAATCGTTATGTTCTTGGGCTTTTCTTTTTAAAAGAAGATGAAACAAAAGGAAGATGAAAACGTATACTTAAACAAGGGGATTTTTTGTACATTTTAAGTAAGGGGGGAGAGAGTCAAATGAATCATTTTTTAACAATCTGGACGAAACCAGACGCGACATTACGTGACATGATTGACGAAAAATCAATCGGGTACGGAATTTTAGTTGTTATGTTAAGTGGATTAGGCTCAAGTGTGTTTGTTTTTGCAGATAATGGAGTTATGGAAGGTTTTTCTTTACCGGCGATTCTTTTCATTTCGATCGTTTTAACAATGATTGGCAGTATCCCATTTTACTTTTTCAATGCAGGTGTTTATTTATTAATCGGCAAAATGCTTGGCGGACGGGGTAGATATAAACAAATTTGTATGGCAACGGCAAGTGGTTCGCTACCAATGATCGGTCTTTGGCCGGTATCGATTCTTGCGCTCGTACTCTACGGAAAAAGTTTGTATGCTGAAGTGCTCAATCCTTTTGCAGTGACGAATATGTCGGGTGTCTTTTATATTTTTTACATGCTCATAACGTTAGGTTTATCAATTTATGGAATTGTTATTCTTTCAAAAGGGCTTGGTTATGCACATCAGTTCTCGGCTTTAAGAGGATTTGGGGCGATTATGATTTACGCGGGGATTATGTTTGTCATTATTTTTGTTGTTGCTATCGTGGCATTAGTCATTGGGGTGTCAATTTTAACTATGTAATTAAAAAATGAATTCTCTTAGCCTTTTGCCCGTGTATATGAATTCTTTTCGCATGTACTAGAGAGGAGGAGGTGATGAGAATGATGAATTATGGAAACTTTCAAGGACCTCATCAAGGGATGCATCATGGGATGCAACAAGTAGAACCGATTGTTTGTCCACCAGAATATTGTGTGCGAGACGAGTTTATGCCGCGTGAAGTCCCGGTTATTCACCCGATTGTAAATGTGAATCGTCAACACTATGTAGATATTCCAAGACACTATTATACGGAAACGACTGAAAACGTAATGGGGGCTCCTATGATGGGGCGTCCGGGTTGTGGACCAGAATGTGGCGGAGGATTTGGCCATGGTTTCGGAAGAGAGTTTAATGAATGTGAACGTTTTGGGTGGAGGTAACCTCGAATTATGGTAAAATGAAATGACTATAATTATTGAGGGTGAACTGGTTGCGAGCGTTCAAATTCATGATTCCGATTATGATCATCGTTGCCTGGGCAAGCTGGGCATTGTTAAGTCGGAATTATTCAGATGTTCCCGAAACAACGCGCCTTTATATTACAATTGGTGCGGTACTTGGAAGTGGAATTATCTCTTATTTCCTCTTTCCAGAAGATGAAGAAAAAAGATAAGCAAGATAAACCGATGGCGATTTTCATAGGCCATCGGTTTTTGTTTTAAAAAGCTTGAAACTAATGGAGACGGGTACCGTATATAAGAGAGAAGTATTTTGTATGAAATGAAAGTATTACTCATAAACTTTAGAGGGAAAAGGGTGTTTTTATGTTAAGTTTAATCATTTTCTCCGTCGTCATAGGGGTGGTTTCAAGTTTGATTCTCGTTCCTTTTACGATGAAAGAGAAAGAGACGGAAAAGGAAAAAGAACTCCGACTGAATCCATGGTCTGTATTGATTGTTACGGCCCTATTGGTGTCTAGCATTTTATTTGGGGTTTATTATTTTACGAACTTTGACCGTAATTGGTCTTCTTTATGGATTGTATTTCTTGTTGTTACGTTTTTAGGTGGGGTCATCGCGAGTCAACTCGCTAAGAAATCGGAAGGCCAAGTGAAAGGCATTCTATTTTTAGTTGCGCTTTTCATAGGTATATATGTAGTGAGTGCTCCGCTCTTTAATGCAAATAAGAAGTTTGAACAAGTTGAAATGGATCAGCAAACAGAAATTGAAGCATTCGATGAAGCGAAAACGCCAGCAAGTGTCCCACCAAAATTTGCGCGTAATAAAATGAAAAAAGCATTCGGCCAAGTTTCGAATACAAGTTATTATGAGCTTGGCAATTTACAAATTCAAAAAGTAAATGATGAATATGTGTATATTGCGCCTGTTGAGTTTTCAAGTCTATTTAAATGGTGGAATGGAAAGACGATTCCTGGCTACTTTAAAATGAGTGCAACAAACGCGTCGGATAATCCAAAGTTTATAAAAGTCGATATGTCGTATACGCCTTCTTCTTACTTGCATAAAAATGTTATTCGTCATATGCGCATGAATAACCCGAAACTTATTTTTTACGGGGATGTACAGTTAGAAATTGATGAAGATGGCAAGCCTTTCTATATCCGCTCTTATGGTGACTTTGTGACGGCTCGGAATGGCTTTGAAGCGCAAGGTATTGTTGCGGTAGATGCGACAAATGGTGCATTTAAACAATATGCACTCGCTGATATTCCCGCATTTATTGACGGGGCAGTTGCGCCTGAAGCGGTGAGTTTACAAAATAGTTATTTTGGAAAGTATATTCATGGGTTTTGGAATTCAGTATTTGGGAAACGCGATGTGAAGATTCCTTCTGATGAAGGGACCGTTGCTAATGTGAGTCCGATCTTCGATGAGCATGGGGATATGTATTATTTTACTGACTTCACAAGTCCTAAAGAAGAAGTTGATTCAATGCTCGGTTATGCGTTAACAAATGGACGAACAGGGAAGGCTACTTATTACACAGGAAATTTAGAAGAGTCTTATATGGATTCGCAAGGTGCTTTACAGATTATTGAAAAGAAATTCATAGAGAAGAAGTGGAATGGTGAGATGCCGGTGCTTTATAATTTCTACGAACAAGCAAGTTGGCTCACACCTGTACTCGATTCGAATGGCTTCTTACAAAATTACTTTATCGTGTCAGCTGCAAACCCAGAAATTGCAGTGTATGGAAACACGCCAAATGAAGCCTTAAAGCTCTATAAAACGGCTTTACAACGCCAGGGCAGCACAGTAGACGGTAGTTCCAAAGCTGAAGAAAACAAAGCAACCATTGTTGTGAAAAGAGTTTATAAAGAAGCGTTAGAAGACTTCACGATTGTTTCAATTTTAGCGGAGGATGGACGTAATTTCTTAATTTCTTCCGAAGTGATGCCTTTAGCAGTTTATATTCAAGAAGATGATGAGTTGTCGGTCACTTACTCAGAAACGGGAGAGTTATTTTTACCAGTGAAAGAGCTAATCAATCATAGCATGGAATAATCTGGCATAAGTATTCATGTACTTAAGTATGTTCACACGATAGCAATTCGTATGAGGGGGAGACGCATTTCCTTCTTGTACGATTGTTTCTTAATAGGTGAAAATGCAAGGAACCAATTTTGAAAAGTATTCATTTTGATTGCGCCGTTGTCTGTTCGATTGTACAATTAAGTCAAAGATAGTCAAAGTCAATAACGATACTCAAAATGAAAGAGGTGAAGAAAATGAGAAGTATTTCTGACATTATTGAAGGATATTTGAAGGCGATTATCGAAGAAGAACAGAACGGCGTAATTGAAATTAAAAGAAGTGAAGTGGCGGAGAAGTTTGAATGTGTCCCTTCACAAATCAATTATGTTATTAATACAAGGTTTACTGCGGAACGTGGTTATGCGGTGGAATCCAAGAGGGGCGGCGGTGGCTATATTCGAATTTTTCGTGTCCAGGCGAATACACAAAAAGATTTAATCGATCATATTTTGTCAGGATTTACGTCAGGCGTATCGCAAACGATGGCGCTCGATATTGTTTATCGACTACTAGAAGAAGAAGTGATTACAATTCGAGAGTCTAAATTGATTCTAGCCGCTGTTGAACGAGAGACGATTCGCATTCCGTTACCGCAACGCGATGAATTACGCGCACGGATTTTACAGGCGATGCTCAAGACGCTGTTGTACGAAGAATCACAATGAACGTGAAAACTATATGTTGGTGAGGTGGCATAGATTGCTATGTGAAAACTGTAAAGAACGACCAGCATCTGTCGTCATTACGAAAGGATATATGGGCGAATCGGTCGAGCATCATCTTTGTGAAAAATGTGCTTTTCAATCGGAAGCATTTCACTTAGGAATTAATGAAGAGCCGATGTCCATTCAACAATTTTTATCCCATTGGTTTGGTGGGGGAGATCCATTCCAAACACAACCGAAAAAAAAGGAATCTGAAGTACAGCAACTAGAATGTCCTGATTGTCTATTAACGTATGAAAAGTTTTTAGACATTGGAAAATTTGGCTGTTCAACTTGTTACGATACGTTTAGGGAACGCCTTCCACATGTGTTAGGAAAACTACATAGTGGGAAATCAGCCCATACCGGGAAAATTCCAGTTTCATTTAATCAATTATATGCAATCAAACGAAAAATTGAAGAAGTCCGAACGAAAATGCAAGAAGCAGTGGATGCAGAGAGGTTTGAAGACGCCGCCATTTTACGTGATGAAGCCAACCGTTTACAAGAGCAGCTTGAAGATGGAGGTGAAGCGTCAAATGTCGATTGAGAAATTTATCCAACGTGCAATCACGGGTTGGATGACTGGTGAAGGAGAACATGCCGATATCGTCATGGCCACTCGCATTAGGCTTGCTCGAAACTTAAGAGGGTATCGTTTTCCAATCGCAGCAACAGAAGAAGAGGCACTACTCGTCGATAAAATGGCGACAGGTGTTTTATTAGATGAGGTAAACGGGAAAGATTATGCTTATATCCGTATGGCGGATCTTTCGAAGCTAGATAAAGAAGCGCTTGTTGAAAAGCATTTAATTAGCCCGCAATTAACAAATCCAAAGAAACAAGGGGCTGTTGTTCTTTCTGAAGATGAAATGGTAAGTATCATGGTGAATGAAGAAGATCATATACGCATTCAATGTATCTTCCCGGGATTACAACTAGAAGAGGCCTACAGACAAGCAGATGAAGTAGATGATATACTCGAGAAAGAACTTCCCTATGCATTTGATGAGCAGTTCGGATATTTAACAAGTTGTCCATCGAATACAGGAACGGGAATGCGTGCTTCAGTGATGATGCATTTACCAGCACTTACAATGACAAAACAAATTAAAAGAATTATTCCTGCGATTTCTAGACTTGGTATTGTCGTTCGTGGCAGTTACGGAGAAGGAAGTAAAGCGCGCGGAAATGTTTACCAAGTGTCAAATCAAGTTACACTGGGAAAGACCGAAGATGAAATACTAGAAGAGCTCGGCAATGTGACGGCTCGTTTAATCGCTTATGAGCGTCAAGCGAGAAAGAATTTACTAGAGAAGTCACGTACGGCACTTGAAGATCGGTTATTTAGGTCTCTTGGAACGCTCGTCTATGCTCGTCTTTTACAAAGTGGAGAAGCGGCGAAATGTTTATCAGATGTAAGGCTAGGGATTGACTTAGGTTTAATAGAAGATGTGGATATGTCAATTATGAATGAACTAATGATTTTCATGCAACCTGCATTTTTACAACAGTATGCTGACGGAGAGTTGACGCAAGAAGAGCGAGATGTTTTTCGAGCAAAACTATTTAGAGAACGCCTTCTACTCGACGGTGCTTTGCCTTCTGTGAAGAAGCGTCCGGAAGAATAAGAAGGATTGTTATGAAATAATTAAAACATAGTGGATTATGTACATGAATTTGTACGTAGAATAGATTATATACAGATAGAAGGAGTGGACAGAATTATGATGTTTAATAGATTTACGCAACGTGCACAAAAAGTGTTACAACTGGCTCAAGAAGAAGCAATTCGTATGAAACATGAATCAATTGGAACGGAGCACATTTTACTCGGTCTTATCCGGGAGGGCGGTGGAATCGCATCGAAAGCACTTGAAGCGATTGAAATTGACTTTACCACGATCGAAGAAGGTGTCGAAAACCTTGTTGGAACAGGAACAAAAGATGTAGGCCCGATTGTACATTACACACCACGTGCTAAAAAAGTAATTGAGCTTTCTGTAGACGAGTCGCGTAAATTAGGCCACTCTTACATCGGAACGGAGCATATTTTACTCGCACTCATCCGTGAGGGGGAAGGGATTGCTGCACGTGTACTCAGTAACGCAGGTGTTAGTTTAAACAAAGCACGTCAACAAGTTCTTCGTTTGTTAGGCAGTCACGATGATTCATCAAACAGCACATCAAATAGTACAAATACAGCTGCGACACCAACCTTAGACGGACTTGCGCGCGATTTAACAGAAGTAGCGCGTGAAGGTCAACTAGATCCAGTCATTGGTCGGAGTCAAGAAATTATGCGTGTAATTGAAGTACTTGCACGTCGTACGAAAAACAACCCAGTCCTTATCGGGGAGCCAGGCGTCGGAAAAACGGCTGTTGCAGAAGGACTGGCACAACAAGTTGTGAATAACGAAGTCCCGGAAATTCTTCGCGATAAACGTGTCATGACGCTCGATATGGGGACGGTTGTTGCGGGGACGAAATATCGTGGTGAGTTTGAAGACCGTATGAAAAAAGTAATGGAAGAAATTCGTCAGGCAGGAAACGTTATTTTATTTATTGACGAACTTCATACGTTAATTGGTGCGGGTGGGGCTGAAGGCGCAATCGATGCATCGAATATTTTAAAACCATCTCTAGCACGCGGCGAACTACAATGTATCGGTGCAACAACATTAGATGAATACCGTAAGTATATTGAAAAAGATGCTGCGCTTGAACGACGTTTCCAACCCATCCAAGTTGACGAGCCGACTGTTGAAGAATCCGTTCAAATTCTTGCTGGGTTACGCGACCGCTATGAAGCGCATCACCGTGTAACCATTACCGATGAAGCGATTGAAGCAGCGGCAAAAATGGCTGATCGTTATATTTCTGATCGCTTTTTACCAGACAAAGCGATTGATTTGATCGACGAGGCGGGTTCAAAAGTAAGGTTACGTTCTTACACGACACCACCCAACTTGAAAAAGCTTGAAGTCGATTTAGAAGCGATTCGTTCAGAAAAGAATGCAGCGGTGCAAAGTCAAGAATTTGAAAAAGCAGCTTCTTTCCGGGATAAAGAACAACGTATGAAAGAAGAGCTTGAAGAGACGAAAGCGGCCTGGAAAGAAAAGCAAGGTAAAACAGAATCTGAAGTTACAGTAGAAGATGTTGCGGCGGTTGTTTCAATGTGGACGGGAATCCCAGTTTCAAGAATTGCAGAAACAGAATCTGTTAAATTATTAAACATGGAAGAAACCTTGCACGAGCGTGTGATTGGGCAAAAAGAAGCTGTTGTGGCGATCTCTAGAGCAATTAGACGTGCACGTGCAGGTTTAAAGGATCCAACACGTCCAATTGGTTCGTTTATTTTCTTAGGACCAACAGGTGTTGGTAAAACAGAATTAGCACGTGCGCTTGCTGAAACAATGTTCGGTGATGAAGATGCGATGATTCGCGTTGACATGTCAGAGTATATGGAGAAGCATTCAACGTCTCGATTGGTTGGGTCACCACCGGGGTATGTAGGTCATGAAGAAGGCGGTCAATTAACGGAGCAAGTACGCCGTAAGCCATATTCAGTTGTCCTACTTGATGAAATTGAAAAAGCGCATCCTGATGTGTTTAATATGCTTTTACAAGTGTTAGATGACGGTAGATTGACGGATTCGAAAGGGCGCACAGTCGACTTCCGAAACACGGTAATTATTATGACGTCTAACGTAGGTGCACAAGCATTGAAAAGGAATCGTTATGTAGGATTTAACTTACAAGACGGCGACCATGACTATGAAGGTATGAAGTCTACAATGCTAGCAGAGCTAAAGAAAACATTCCGTCCTGAGTTCTTAAACCGTGTAGACGAAATGATTGTTTTCCACTCACTTGAAAAAGAACATTTACGTCAAATTGTTAGTCTCATGGCAAATGAGTTAGCAGAACGTTTGCAAGAACAAGACATTGCACTTGAACTAACGGAAGAGGCGGAAAGTAAAATAACAGAAGTTGGTTATGATCCTGATTATGGTGCACGTCCATTACGTCGAGCGATTCAAAAGCACGTAGAAGACCGCTTATCGGAAGAATTGTTAAAAGGTACTGTGTTAACAGGTGGAAAAGTTGTCGTAGATGTAGAGGACGATGAGTTTGTCGTTCGTACGGTTGCAGCAGTAGAGAAATAATTGGTTGAGGAATAGGATAGTCCATTCATTAGAAGGGTTAGTGAAAAGGACTATCCTTTTCATCTATGGAGGAAGAAATGGCAAAAAGAAAAACGAAATTTATGTGTAAAGATTGTGGGTATGAATCTTTAAGATGGATGGGAAGATGTCCAGGGTGTGGCGAGTGGAACACGATGGAAGAGGAAGTGGAAATCGTTCAAAAAGGACCACGTGGAGCATTTCAACATACAGCTGATGTGCAGCAAAAAGCGGTTCCAATTAGCCAAGTAGAAATGATAGAAGAACCACGAGTTGCAACAGATTTAGGTGAACTAAACCGCGTACTTGGCGGTGGAATTGTGCCAGGGTCACTATTATTAACGGCTGGGGATCCGGGAATTGGAAAGTCTACGCTCCTTCTTCAAGTCTCTTCGCTACTCGCAAACCAAAATCATCGTGTGTTATACATTTCAGGTGAGGAATCGATTCGTCAAACGAAGCTTCGTGCGGAAAGATTAGGCGTTCGTTCTGATGAGCTTTTTATCTATGCCGAAACAGACTTAGAAAGAATTCACCATACCATTAATGAGTTGGATCCTAAGTTTGTCATCGTAGACTCGATTCAAACGATTCATCATCCTGAAGTGAAATCAGCACCAGGCAGTGTGACGCAGGTGAGAGAGTGTACGGCTGAACTTATGCGTATCGCCAAAACAAAAGGGGTTGCGATCTTTTTAGTCGGTCACGTTACTAAAGATGGTCAAATTGCAGGACCGCGTATTTTAGAGCATATGGTTGATACGGTCCTTTACTTTGAAGGTGAGCGTCATCATACGTACAGAATTTTACGCAGTGTCAAAAATAGATTTGGTTCTACAAATGAAATGGCGATTTTTGAAATGTTACAGTCGGGATTAAAAGAAGTGTTAAATCCTTCTGAATTATTTTTAAGAGAACGGTCACAAGGCGGTGCGGGTTCTACGGTTGTTGCATCGATGGAAGGGACGCGCCCGATTCTAGTAGAAGTGCAAGCACTCGTGACGCCGTCTAGCTTTAACTATCCGAAACGAATGGCAACCGGGCTCGACCAAAATAGAGTTTCTCTTCTTATGGCAGTCTTAGAAAAGCGCATGGGTATGTTGTTACAAGCGCAAGATGCTTACATCAAAGTAGCAGGCGGTGTAAAATTAGACGAACCTGCAATCGATTTAGCCGTCCTAGTAAGTATCGTATCTAGTTACCGTGATACAGCTGCTGGTTTAGCAGATTGTATTATCGGTGAAGTTGGATTAACGGGCGAGGTGCGACGCGTTTCAAGAATTGAGCAACGTGTCCAGGAAGCAGCAAAGCTTGGATTTGATCGTGCAATTATTCCTTCTTCCAATTTAGGAGGGTGGGATTACCCGGAAGGCATTCAAGTCGTTGGCGTGGAAACAGTAAGTGATGCTTTAAAATATGCTTTTTCTCGATGATTGAGCATATTAAATGAGCGATTTTAAAATTTTGGTGTTAGCATGCTTTAGTAAAAAGAGACTGTCTACTAGAAAGGTGAACTGTCGATGGTCTCTTTTTGTAAGTAGTTGCTTTTTAGATGTTATGGAAATGCGTTTTAAGGGAATATAAAAATAATTATTAGAAAAGTGAGGTGAATTCAATGTTAAGAAGGGTTGTTCAACTGTCTTTTTTACTTACGGGAGGAACGTTAGGTGTCTTATTTTTACCGCAATTATTCGATTTATTTACATTTTCATCTAAGCCTCTTATTAATAATCCGTATGTAACGGCGATTAGTGGAGCTATCTTGTTTTTTGCGCTCACGTTCTTTTTAACTACACCCGTTGTGAATTTTATTAAATGGATGGAAGACCGTTTATTAGGCGCCCCTATTTTCGATCTGTTATTTGGAACAATTGGTCTTATTGTTGGATTAAGTATTGCATTTTTAGTAAGTTACTGGCTTGGCAGTAGTGAGATTCCAGTGATCTCATCTATTTTACCAACGATCTTTTTTGTTGTGCTCGGTTATCTAGGATTCCAAGTGGGTTTTAAGCAGCGTGAAGAATTGATTCAAGCCGTGCAGGCTGTGAAAGTGCCAAACCAAAAGAAAAAAGATGGCGAGGAAGCCATTCTAGCGTCAACTCATGGTACAATATATAAAATATTAGATACGAGTGTCATTATAGACGGTCGTGTTGCGGATATTTCTTCTACAGGATTTCTTGAAGGAATTTTAGTTGTTCCGCAATTTGTGTTAACGGAATTACAACATATTGCCGATTCTTCTGATTCATTGAAAAGAACGAAAGGAAGAAGGGGTTTGGATGTCTTGAAGAGGCTCCAACAAGAAGATGGTCCTGAAGTGTTAATAACTGAAGTAGATTTTGCAGAAGTGTCCGAAGTCGATTTGAAATTAGTTCACTTAGCGAAGAAAATGGGTGGACTTGTCGTAACAAATGATTTCAATTTGAATAAAGTAGCTGCGCTGCACGGTGTAGCTGTGCTAAATATTAATGATTTAGCCAATGCAGTAAAACCAGTCGTAATTCCAGGTGAAGAAATGCATGTTGTCGTTATTAAAGACGGTAAAGAACAAAATCAAGGAATCGCTTATTTAGATGACGGAACGATGATTGTCGTAGAAGACGGGAAATTTCATATTGGCAATGCCATTGACGTCGTTGTTACAAGCGTCCTGCAAACGTCTGCGGGTCGGATGATTTTTGCGAAACCTAAAAATAGCAAGTGATTGAGTAAAGGAAGATGGTTATTGAATTATACGGTGATGATTCCAGCCGCAGGTAGTGGGCAGAGAATGGGTGCTGGGGTTAATAAATTATTTTTAAAGCTTGGGGAAAAACCAATATTCATTCATACTTTACAAGCTTTTGAACGAGATCCTTTATGTAGTGGTATTATCTTAGCTGTAAAAAAAGAAGAGGAAGAAGAAATCCAAGGATATCTTGAGCAATTTAATATTTTAAAAGTGCGTTCGATGGTTGAAGGTGGTTCGGAGCGTCAATATAGCGTGGATGCTTGTTTAGAAGCGCATACTGAAGGTGGAGTTGTACTCGTTCATGATGCGGCGAGACCTTTTATTAAGCGATCAGTTATTCATGATTTGGCAAAAGAAGCTAAACAACATGGTGCGGCGATTGTTGGTGTAAAAGCGAAAGATACGATGAAATTAGCGCCGACAGGAACGGTAGAGAAAACAATGAACCGTGACCATCTTTGGATTGTTCAGACGCCACAAGCTTTTCGTTATGAAGTATTAAAAGAAGCATCTGAACGGGCGAAAAAAGATGATTTTCTTGGAACAGATGAATCGATGCTTGTAGAGCGCATCGGACATCCTGTTCGGATTGTAGAAGGAACGTATGATAATGTGAAAATGACAACGCAGGAAGATTTAGCGATAGGTGAGATCTTATTGAAAAGAGTGTTGCAGGAGGATGAAGAATGATTCGAGTAGGGCAAGGCTTTGATGTGCATAAGTTTGAAGAGGGACGTCCATTAATTATCGGTGGGATTACAATTCCACATGATCGAGGACTAGCAGGACATTCGGATGCAGATGTTTTATTGCATACGATTACAGATGCTGCGCTCGGTGCAATTGGAGAAGGCGATATCGGTCGTCATTTCCCAGATACAGATGCTGCTTTTAAAGACGCAGATTCATCAGTTTTATTAGAAGAGATTTGGAAGTTGGTCAATGAGCGTGGCTATAAACTTGGGAATATTGATTGTACAGTGATTGCGGAAAGACCAAAAATGTCTCCACATATTAAAACGATTCAAGCACGCGTCGCAGAATTATTACAAGCGGATATTTCACAAGTGAATGTAAAAGCGACGACTTCTGAAAAGCTTGGCTTTACAGGAAGAGAAGAAGGCATCGCTGCAATGGCGACGATTTTACTACAAAAGTCATAAAAAGGAATGTCTTTTGCGACCGAAAAGTGAAAGCGTTGAGTCGCACAGATAGAACAGAAAATCGAATGTTATAAAAACAACAAATTGCTGAAGTAATAGAGATAGTTCATTCAAAAGTGAACATATGGTAAAATAGTTCGAGATGAACGGACCAATATTAGGAGGATCTATAAATATGACGAAAGAAGTTCGCGTACGATACGCACCAAGTCCAACGGGCCACTTACATATCGGGAATGCTCGTACAGCTTTATTTAACTATTTATTTGCGCGTAGTCAAGGCGGTAAATTTATTATCCGTATTGAAGATACAGATGCAAGCCGAAATATTGAAGGTGGAGAAGAATCTCAACTGAATTATTTGAAATGGCTTGGCATTGATTGGGATGAAAGTGTTGATGTTGGGGGAGACTACGGTCCTTACCGTCAATCTGAACGAAACGATATATATAAGAAATTATATGATGAGTTATTAGACAAAGGTTTAGCGTATAAATGCTATTGTACAGCGGAAGAGTTAGAAGCAGAACGTGAAGCGCAGTCAGCGAAAAACGAAATGCCTCGCTATAGTGGGAAATGTCGTCACTTAACAGAAGAAGAACAAGCTGCGCGTGTTGCAGAAGGACGCGAACCAAGCATTCGCTTTACGGTACCAGCAGGTAAAGTCTATTCGTTTAACGATATTGTAAAAGACAATGTTTCTTTCGAGTCAGACGGCATTGGCGACTTTGTTATTGTGAAAAAAGATGGTGTGCCAACATACAACTTTGCGGTTGCAGTGGATGACCATTATATGGAAATTACACATGTACTTCGCGGAGATGACCATATTTCAAACACACCAAGACAGCAAATGATTTACGAAGCGTTTGGTTGGGAAGCACCAAAATTCGGTCATATGACATTAATTGTGAATGAAAGCCGTCGTAAGTTAAGTAAACGTGACGAAGCAATTATTCAGTTTATTGAGCAATATGAAGAGCTTGGTTATTTACCAGAAGCATTGTTTAACTTTATCGTTTTACTCGGTTGGTCGCCAGAAGGAGAAGAAGAGATTTTCTCTAAAGAAGAACTCATCTCGATTTTCGATGCGAACCGTTTATCGAAATCACCAGCTGTTTTTGATAAAGACAAATTAACGTGGATGAACAACCAATACGTGAAACAACTTTCATTAGAAAAAGTGATTGACTTAGCACTTCCACATTTACAAAAAGCAGATTTACTGCCAAGTGAATTATCAGATGAAGAGCGTCAGTGGGCACATGACTTAATCGCCCTTTATCATGATCAATTAAGTTATGGTGCAGAAATTGTTGAGTTATCTGCCCAGTTCTTCAATGACACGATTGAATATGATGAGGCAGCACGAAAAGTCCTTGCAGGAGAACAAGTTCCTGAAGTAATGTCGTCATTAAAAGAACAATTTGAATCACTTGAAACATTTGATGCTCCGTCGATTAAGTCGGCAATTCAAGCCGTTCAAAAAGAAACAGGTCACAAAGGGCGTAACCTATTCATGCCAGTTCGTGTTGTAACGACTGGTGAAACGAGTGGCCCTGAGTTACCAGCGGCAATCGCATTAGTGGGTAGAGAAAAAGCAGTTTTACGTGTTGCACAATATGCAAATGCATAATTTTTCTTATTTGCATACTGCCGCGGCGATTGCTTTGAATTGAAAAATTAGATTGAACATGTAAAATAATAAGTATCAATTACACATGAAAATCGTGGAGAAGGATAAGTATATATGACACACCTCCCAGAGAAGATTACCATTGGCTGGAAGTAATCTAGGTGCTGTGGTATAGAAATGCCCCTTTGAGAGCTAGACTGAAACAGTGATGGAGTAAGTCGGACGTTTCGCCAACGTTATTCGGCGTTTTAAGCGGAAAGGTGATTGGTATACCTTTCAAGCGGAGTGGAACCACGTAATTATGCGTCTCTGTCATGATAGACAGAGGCGTATTTTTATTGGCAATTAACAAATTTGGAATGAATTGTAATTCGATAAATCGAGAAAACATAAAACGATTATGGGGTAGAAAGGAGAATGTCTCTTGTTTCGTAAAATAAGGGAAGATATCCGTTGTATTTTTGAACAAGACCCGGCTGCGAGAAGTACAGTTGAAGTGGTCTTAACTTACGCAGGATTGCATGCTGTTTGGGCGCACCGAATTGCACACACACTATTTAATATGAATTTACTTTTCTTAGCGCGACTTGTTTCGCAAGTAAGTCGATTTTTTACAGGAATTGAAATTCATCCAGGTGCAAAAATAGGCCGAAGACTGTTCATTGACCACGGGATGGGGGTTGTCATTGGGGAGACGTGTGAAATCGGAGATGATGTAACGATTTATCAAGGTGTGACATTAGGGGGAACTGGGAAAGAAAAAGGTAAAAGACATCCAACGATTGGGGATAATGTTTTAATTGCAACTGGGGCCAAGGTGCTTGGTTCAATTACCATTCATGAAGGTAGTAAAGTTGGGGCGGGCTCTGTTGTATTGAAAGAAGTACCTGCACATTCGACAGTTGTAGGGATTCCGGGAAAAGTTGTCATATCAAATGGCGTCAAAGTGAAGGATCGATTAGATCATCAAAACTTACCTGATCCATTATTAGACACGTGTAATTCGTTGGAGAAAAAGATAAAACAATTAGAAGAACGTATTCAACAACTAGAGAATAACCAGTGAGAAAGGGGATGCCTGATGAGCATTCAAATATACAATACATTAACGAGAAAAAAGGAACCGTTTATTCCACAAGTAGAAGGAAAAGTATCCATGTATGTATGTGGGCCAACGGTTTATAACTATATTCATATCGGAAATGCACGCCCTGTAATTGTGTTTGATACGGTGCGTCGTTATTTAGAATACCGTGGATATGATGTGAAGTTTGTTTCTAACTTTACTGACGTTGACGATAAAATTATCGCAGCAGCAAATGAGCTCGGCGAAGAAGTAAGTGAATTAACAGATCGTTTTATTGAAGCGTATTTTGAAGATGTGACGGCACTTGGTTGTAGTAAAGCAGATGTACACCCACGTGTTTCTGATCATATTGAAGATATCGTTGCGTTCATTGAAGTGCTAGTTGATAAAGGGTTTGCTTATGAGTCAGAAGGCGATGTTTATTACCGTACGAAGAGGTTTGACGGTTACGGGAAGTTATCAAGTCAATCGACAGATGAGCTTATTGTCGGTGCCCGCATTGAACCAGGTGAAAAGAAAGAAGATCCGCTCGACTTTGTTTTGTGGAAAACAGCAAAAGAAGATGAAATTTCATGGGAAAGTCCATGGGGAGCTGGCCGTCCTGGTTGGCATATCGAATGTTCTGTCATGGCACGTGAGCATCTCGGTGATACGATGGATATCCATGCGGGGGGGCAGGACTTAATGTTCCCTCACCATGAAAATGAAATTGCTCAGTCTGAAGCGATGACTGGAAAACCTTTCGCAAAATACTGGATGCATAATGGGTATATTAATATCGATAATGAAAAAATGTCTAAATCACTTGATAACTTTGTGATGGTGAATGAGATTCGAAAACAAGTGGATCCGAAAGTGTTACGCTTCTTTATTCTTTCTGTTCATTATAGACATCCAGTGAATTTCTCGGAGGAACTCGTTGCGCAAGCGGAAAATGGACTTGATCGTATTTTAACGGCTTATCATAATATTACCTATCGTTTAGCGTCTTCTGCGGATTTAGGTGACCAATCAGATGATTGGAAACAGAAAATCGATGTATGTCGAGATGAATTCATAGAAGCGATGGATGATGATTTTAATACGGCAAACGGAATTGCAGCGATATTCGAACTTGCAAGACTTGCAAACGTCTATTTACTGGAGAAGAACACGGCAGAAGATGTACTCGAGTATTTCCTTGAGACGTTTGAATCACTCATGGATGTACTAGGCATATCGATTAAAGAAGATGAGGATTTATTAGACGAAGACGTTGAAGCGTTAATCGAAGAGCGTTTAGAAGCAAGACGTAATCGTGATTTCGCGCGCGCTGATGAAATTCGAGATGACTTAAAAGCACAGGGAATTCTTCTGGAAGACACAGCACAAGGAACACGCTGGAAACGAGGATAAGACGATGTATGTACTAAGAGAACAAGATGTAAAACAATTAAATGCACTTGCCTTAGCTTATATGGGTGATGCGGTTTATGAACAAACGGTTCGGGAGCATTTACTACGTTCTGGCCGTGTACGACCTAACGTGTTGCATAGAGAGGCAACACGTTATGTGTCGGCAAAAGCACAAGCGGCAATTTTGCATATTATGCTTCAAGAAGATTTCTTGACGGAAGAAGAACAGGCAGTGATGAGGCGTGGTCGCAATGCAAAATCGGGCTCAGTTCCGAAAAACACAGATGTACAAACATATAGAAATAGTTCTGGATTTGAAGCAGTACTCGGATATCTTTATTTAATCAAAGAAGACGAAAGAGTAGACAGCTTTATAAAGAGGGCGATTCATATAATCGAGTATCCAGAGGAGGAAAAATCAGAATGACAACACATGAAGTAGAAATGATCGGTGGCAGAAATCCGGTTACAGAAGCGCTCCGTTCAGGGCGTGAGTTAAATAAAATATGGGTTGCTGAAGGGATTAATAAGAAAAGTATTGGAGAAATTTTATCCCTCGCGAAAAAAGCGAAAGTTGTCGTGCAATATGTCCCTAATAAACGATTAAATAGTTTACTAGACAGTGATAATCATCAAGGGATTGTTGCTTCGGTTGCAGCTTATCGTTATGCAGAGTTAGACGAGATATTTGAATTAGCGGCGAGAAGAGAAGAGGATCCACTTATTTTAGTGTTGGACGAGTTAGAAGATCCGCACAATCTTGGGTCTATTCTTCGTACGGCTGATGCAGCTGGTGTGCACGGGGTTATTATTCCAAGGCGTCGCTCTGTTGGACTTACAGCGGTTGTAGCTAAAGCTTCAACAGGAGCAATTGAATATGTCCCAGTTGTTCGTGTGAATAATCTTTCGCAAACAGTCACGCAGTTGAAAGATAGAGGGGTTTGGGTTGCGGGCACTGATGCAAAAGGTTCTGCGGATTATCGAATGATGGACGCGACATTGCCACTTGCGATTATTATTGGGAGTGAAGGGAAAGGGATGTCACGTATTTTAAAGGAGAAGTGTGATTTTCTTTACCATCTTCCTATGCTTGGACAAGTTACTTCTTTAAACGCTTCAGTGGCGGCTTCACTTTTAATGTATGAAGTGCTGCGGAAACGACAACCTCTTCATAAAGAACGATGAAAAAGAAAGAGGTTCTCCTCGTCGATGGCTATAATATTATCGGTGCGTGGCCGGAGTTACAACGATTAAAAAATGAACAGTTAGAAGAGGCGAGAAATCTTTTAGTAGAGCGAATGGCCGAGTACAAAGCATATACTGGCTGGCGAGTGATTGTCGTTTTCGATGCATATTTGATGCGTGGTATTGAAAGCAAGGTGAAACAGCACGATGTAGAAGTATTATTTACAAGAGAAAGTGAAACAGCAGATGAACGAATTGAAAAGCTCGTATCTGAACTTGGGCATAAACGGACTCAAATTCATGTTGCAACGTCTGATTACACGGAGCAGTGGATTATTTTTGCGCAAGGGGCACTGAGGAAATCGGCACGTGAATTAGAAATTGAGATGAAAGAAATTTTAACGTCTATTTCAGGGAAAGTGAAAGGTTACGAAAATAAAAGACCGATTTCTCGAATTCCCCTAACACCAGAAGTAGCAGAACTATTTGAGAAATTACGACGTGGGGAATAAAGGTAGGTTGACGTTAAAAAAAATGATGCGTTATACTAAGAACAATCTTAATGACAATTCGAGGGGTGATTCTGTTGGTGGGGAAGGCATATGTCGATCGTGACGTGTTAGATTTCGCTGAGTTGTCTGATGAAGAAATCATTGTGTTTATTCATGAGGGGAATGCGGATGCACTAGATTATTTAATTAGAAAATATAGATCCTTCGTTTGGTTGAAGGGGCGCTCTTATTTTCTAGTGGGTGGAGACCGAGAAGATGTTGTGCAAGAAGGGATGATTGGGTTATATAAGGCCATCCGTGATTATAAGTCTGATAAGTTAAGTTCGTTTAAAGGATTTGCAGAGTTATGTATTACACGTCAAATCATTACGGCTATTAAAACAGCTACGAGACAAAAACATATCCCGTTAAACTCTTCTGTTTCGTTAGATCGACCTGTTTATACAGAAGAATCCGAGCGAACGATGTTAGACATCCTTCCGGGTCCATCTCTTGAGGACCCAGCTGATTTAATGGTGCATAAGGAAAGTTATGATTCTATGCAGCTAGAAGTACATAGGGTGTTGAGTCGCCTGGAAAGACAAGTGTTAGCGCTCTATTTGGATGGTCAAACGTATCAAGAGATTTCGTTTCAGTTGAATCGCCAAGTTAAATCTATTGATAATGCATTGCAACGGATTAAAAAGAAGTTAGAACTTCATTTAGAAGGTAATGCTGTTTTGTAGTTGGGAATGGTTTGGAGTTAATTGCGTTAAAATTTTGAATACGAGTGAATTTAAAAAGATATAGTTGATCATGCATATAGATTCAAATAAGCGCGGTGCTTAAAGTGTAATAGCGAGTGGAATGTGCTGTCTGTTGACAGTTCGCGTGTAAAGTGGTAGTCTTTAGCAAGATTATAAGGCCTATTATAAGGTGATGAAATTGTCTAAAAAAATAATTTTATGCTGTGATGTATGCGGATCACGTAATTATTCCGTTCCAGCACGAAAGAATCATTTAATGAAACGCTTAGAGGTTAAAAAGTTTTGCAGGCATTGTAATGCGCATACGGTGCATCGTCAAACAGTCTAACGAATGTTGAGAAATTGTTAATATCGTAAGAAGTAAGATAGTGATTGACAACGTTAAGACGATTGAAATGTATAGTGCATACGCTTTTTAAGTTTTAGTTAGCTTGCTGTAGGACGTGGAAGAATAATTATGTGTTCAAATGTGTTTGTCAGAAAATGCTTGGTAAGGCATTTGAGTGAAGTGATACATCTTATTTCGGAGGGTTACGATATTAATGGGAAAGATTAGCGAATTTTTAAAGCAAGTCGTTTCGGAAATGAGAAAAGTAAGCTGGCCAAAGCAAAAAGAGTTAACGCGTTATACGGTCGTTGTGCTCGTTACAGTTATATTTATGGCGGTTTATTTCGGTGTAGTTGATTTTGGAATCTCGCAGGTAATGGAATGGTATGTAAATTTCTAATCTGTTGATCATTGACTTGTTTAATCATGCGATGAAATATGCAAGTAACGTTTTTCATGGTAATCTATATATGCATAAAGAATAAAATGATGAATGACTTGAAAATAGCCCGTCTAACTATATGAACGGGTTTTTTATTTTTGAGGGAAAGGGAGGGACGGACGTAGAGTCCTTGTTGATTATGGATATGGAGAAAAATTGGTACGTTGTTCATACGTATTCAGGTTACGAAAATAAGGTTAAGGCAAACCTTGAAGCTCGTGTTGAGACGATGGGAATGCAAGATAAAATATTCCGTGTAATTGTTCCTGAGGAGGAAGAGACGGATTTTAAAGATGGCAAAAAGCGTACGGTTATGAAGAAGACTTTTCCAGGATATGTTTTAGTTGAAATTATTATGACAGACGATTCTTGGTACGTTGTTCGAAACACGCCTGGTGTTACTGGTTTTATTGGTTCTTCGGGTGGTGGAGCAAAACCAACGCCACTATTAGAAGAGGAAGTTGAGTTCATCTTGAAGCAGATGGGTGTGGATGATGGCTTAGCGGACCTAGGGGTTGAAGTTGGTGAAGTTGTCGAAGTGCTTGATGGGCCGTTCGAGAATATGCAAGGAAAAGTTGACGAGATTGATTCGACGAAACAAAAAGTTAAAGTTACAGTGGATATGTTCGGGCGAGAGACGAAGATGGAGCTCGACTTTGCACAAATTAAAAAAATATAATTGTTTTCTTGCTTGCATAAAAAGCTGGAAAGTGTTATTATTTCAAAGGTCAGGCTATTTACATAGTAGCTTGGGATAAGATAATTGATTCTCCCGATATTTATCGGCAGACACATATTTGAGTGGGAGGGGAAACCCAATGACCACATCACGGACTTAAGGAGGTGTGTCTCGTGGCTAAAAAAGTTTCATCAATTGTAAAACTACAAATCCCTGCTGGAAAAGCAAACCCAGCTCCACCAGTTGGACCGGCACTAGGTCAAGCAGGTATTAATATCATGGGATTCTGTAAGGAGTTCAACGCGCGTACAGCAGACCAAGCGGGATTAATTATTCCGGTTGAAATCACTGTGTTTGAAGATCGTTCATTTACATTTATTACAAAAACTCCACCGGCAGCGGTGTTGTTAAAAGTTGCTGCTAATCTTCAAAAAGGTTCAGGTGAGCCGAACAAAACGAAGGTTGCAACTGTAAAACGTGATAAAGTTCGCGAAATTGCAGAACAAAAGATGCCAGATTTAAACGCAGCATCAGTTGAAGCGGCGATGGCAATGGTTGAAGGTACTGCACGCAGTATGGGAATCACAATCGAAGACTGATTCCTTTAAATAAAGTTTTATCATAATCTAGCTGAAAACTCCCGCCTATTACCAGTGGCGAGTTGGATGCAGTGTGTGACTTAGGTTGCGGCTGTTCTCCGGGACGCGCAGCCTTTATTCGTGGGAGGTTCATTATTATCCGTTAACACCACAACTAGGGAGGAAAAGTTAAATGGCTAAAAGAGGTAAGAAATATACAGAAGTAATGAAGCTTGTAGATACTACAAAGCTTTATGGCATGAAAGAAGCAATTGAGCTTGCGAAGAAAACAAGCACAACAAAATTTGATGCAACTGTAGAAGTAGCATTCCGTCTAGGTATTGACGTTAAGAAGAACGATGAGCAAGTACGTGGAGCAGTTGTACTGCCAAACGGTACGGGTAAAACTCAACGCGTTCTAGTCTTTGCAAAAGGCGATAAAATTAAAGAAGCTGAAGAAGCAGGCGCGGACTATGTTGGCGATGCAGAATACATTAACAAAATTCAACAAGGTTGGTTTGAGTTTGATGTAATCGTTGCAACACCTGATATGATGGGTGAAGTTGGTAAGATTGGGCGTATTCTTGGACCGAAAGGACTTATGCCAAACCCAAGAACAGGTACTGTAACTTTTGAAGTTGCAAAAGCTGTTGAAGAAATCAAGGCTGGTAAAGTTGAATACCGTGCTGACAAAGCAGGAATCATTCACGCACCAATCGGTAAGGTTTCATTCGAAGATGAGAAGTTAGAAGAAAACTTCTTGGCAGTATTTGATGCAATTGAAAAAGCACGTCCAGCAGCGGCGAAAGGAACGTATATGCGTTCGCTTCACCTAACTACGACGATGGGTCCTGCTATGAAAATCAATACTTCAAACATTGTTGAAGTAGAATAAAATTGAATTTGACAACCTCATAACAATGTGTTATTGTTATGGGCGTTGTGAATTATATAAGTATTTGTACCGTAGACAGTAGGGGTGGCGTGCCACATAATGATCCTGCCGAGGACAAGACGATCTTTTAATGAAGACGACTTTTCTGCCCTCGGGTCTACTAATGTAGATTTGAGGGCATTTTATATGGTATGAGTTACTTGATATTTAACTTAGGAGGTGTCCAGATGAGCAAAGTATTAGAAGCTAAAAAATCAGTTGTAACTGAAATCTCAGAGAAGATGAAATCAGCTGCAACTGTAGTAGTAGTTGACTACCGTGGTTTAAACGTGAGTCAAGTTACAGAACTTCGTAAAAATCTTCGTGAGCAAGGTGTAGACTTTAAAGTTTATAAAAATACAATGTCACGCCGTGCTGCGGAAGAAGCCGGTTTTGAAGGGTTAAATGAATACTTAGTAGGACCGAACGCAATTGCATTTTCTGAAGAAGATGTTATTGCACCTGCAAAAATTATTCATGAATTTGCGCAAGGAATTGAGGCGCTCGAAATTAAAGCTGGCGTTATTGAAGGTGAAGTGGCAACTGCAGAAGAAATGAAAGCACTTGCGACACTACCATCACGCGACGGCCTACTTTCTATGCTTCTCAGCGTTCTTCAAGCACCAGTGCGAAACCTTGCACTTGCAACGAAAGCAGTTGCAGAGAAGAAGGAAGAAGAACAAGGAGCTTAATTCTTTTGCAGTCAGCTTGACAGCGGGGATTAAGAAGGCAAACGTACCAAATATGCATCATACAAATCATTTAATACAAACATTTTAGGAGGAAATCATAATGACTATAGAACAAATTTTAGATACTGTTAAAGAAATGACAGTTCTTGAACTAAACGAGCTTGTAGAAGCAATTGAAGAAGAATTCGGTGTAACTGCTGCAGCACCTGTTGCAGTTGCAGGCGGTGCAGGTGGCGGTGAAGCTGCTGCTGAGCAAACAGAATTCGACGTAATGTTAGAAGCTGCTGGAGATAAGAAGATCCAAGTAATCAAAGCAGTTCGTGAAATTACAGGACTTGGCTTGAAAGATGCTAAAGACCTTGTAGATAATGCTCCAAAAGCTGTTAAAGAAGGCGCAGACAAAGAAGAAGCTGAAGAGATTAAATCTAAGCTTGAAGAAGCAGGCGCAACTGTAGAACTTAAGTAATTTTGATGAATAAAGAAGAAAAGCTCGTCAGCGAAGACGGGCTTTTCTTCGTTATTTTATCCTATTAGTCAGTGGGATTGACGCATGGAAGAATAGAGTTATTTATCTTTTCAAAAAGATAGATCTAAAATTACTTCTTGGATCAACCTGTCTCTAGCGTAATTGAATGAGTGAATTGCGAATACTTTGTTTATCTTTACGCATTTATGGATAACGTTGGAAGAAGGAGGTTCTCGATGTCTGAACATTATTACACGCGAGATCCCAAAGTGAAAAGCGACCGTAATGTAATTACTTCAAAATTACGAGGGGAAAACTTACGCTTTGTGACGGATGCAGGTGTGTTTAGTAAGGGTGGCGTGGATTTTGGCTCGAGACTTCTCGTTGAGTCATTTGTCATGCCGAATGTAGATGGAGACGTTCTTGATGTCGGGTGTGGTTATGGTCCGTTGGGATTGTCAATAGCGGCTACATTTCCGGCTCGTCAAGTTCAAATGGTAGATGTGAACGAACGAGCGATTTTATTAAGCAAGGAAAACGCTGTTCAAAATCACTTGCAGAATGTTGAAATTTATCGGAGTGATGGATTGTTAGACGTGAAGGATTCTAGGTTTGCGGCGATTCTTACAAATCCACCCATTCGAGCTGGCAAAAAAGTTGTCTTTGCTTTTTATGAAAACTCTTTTTCTAAATTAACAGTTGGAGGAGAGTTGTGGGTTGTCATTCAAAAGAAGCAAGGAGCGCCTTCTTCTATGAAACGATTAGAAGAACTTTTTGGAAATGTAGAAGTGGTTACAAAACAAAAAGGGTACTATATATTGAAAGCTACAAAAGATTGACTATTCATCAACTTTGTGATAGCGTTAAAAGATGGATTAATGAATATCATGCAATCGTATGCCCTTTTGTATGGTTTTTAAATGATAAATGGCATACTGCCGGTGACAAAGGACTGCCTAACCGAAAATGAGCTCTTGAATTAGAACTCATTTTCTTTTTGCCTTACGTCATCATACATTGTTTTTAGTGTTTTGAAAAGTATTATTATTGCTTATGAGGGGTGAAAGAGTTGACAGGTCATTTAGTTCAATACGGTCAACACCGTCAACGCAGAAGCTTTGCGCGAATTAGTGAAGTGCTCGAACTTCCGAATCTGATCGAAATCCAGACGGAATCTTACAAGTGGTTCTTAGAAGAAGGATTAAAGGAAATGTTTCATGATATTTCTCCAATTGAAGATTTCACGGGCAATCTATCATTAGAGTTTGTCGATTATCATCTAGAGGAACCTAAGTATCCTGTTGATGAGTCGAAAGAGCGTGACGTAACTTATGCAGCGCCACTTCGAGTTAAGGTTAGACTTCATAATAAGGAAACTGAAGAAGTGAAGGAGCAAGACGTATTCATGGGTGATTTTCCGCTCATGACAGATAATGGTACGTTCATTATTAACGGTGCGGAAAGAGTTATTGTTTCACAGCTTGTCCGTTCCCCAAGTGTTTATTATAACGCCAAGATTGATAAAAATGGGAAGCGTGGCTTTGCAGCAACTGTAATTCCAAACCGTGGAGCATGGTTAGAGTATGAAATTGATGCGAGAGATGTTTTGCATGTAAGAATTGACCGCACACGAAAACTTCCGATTACAGTGCTTTTAAGAGCACTCGGATTCTCTTCAGATGAAGAAATCATCTCTTTAATCGGAGACAATGAATATTTACGTAATACGCTAGAACGAGATAATACGGAGACTTCTGAAAAGGCAATGCTTGAAATTTATGAGCGTCTACGCCCAGGAGAACCGCCAACACTCGATAGCGCGAAAGGCTTATTATACTCTCGTTTCTTCGATCCAAAAAGATACGACTTAGCAGATGTAGGACGCTATAAATTAAATAAAAAACTCGACGTTCAAAATCGTCTATTCAATCAAACCTTAGCAGAAACACTTGTAGATCCAGAGACGGGCGAGATTTTACTTGAAAAAGGCGAGGTTATTGACCGCCGTGCGCTAGATCGACTTGCACCTTATTTAGAAAAAGGTGTTGGCTATCAAGAGTTTGAAGCAATTGAAGATGTTGTTGAAGAACCAACAATTATTCAAGTGATTAAAGTATATGCACCTAATTCGAATAGCGAAGAAGAACAAATCGTTAATGTTATTTCGAATGCAAGTGTTGAAGAAGAAATTAAAAACATTACACCAGCTGACATTATTTCATCAGTTAGTTATTTCTTTAACTTATTGCATGGTATTGGGAACACAGATGATATTGACCATTTAGGAAACCGTCGTTTACGCTCTGTTGGTGAACTTTTACAAAACCAATTCCGTATCGGTTTATCCCGAATGGAACGTGTTGTTAAAGAGAGAATGTCGATTAACGATACATCGTCTCTTGTACCACAACAACTGATCAACATTCGTCCCGTGATTGCATCTATTAAAGAGTTCTTTGGAAGTTCTCAGTTATCACAGTTCATGGACCAGACAAATCCACTTGCGGAATTAACGCATAAGCGTCGTCTATCTGCACTTGGACCAGGTGGTTTAACGCGTGAGCGTGCAGGTATGGAAGTACGTGACGTTCACTACTCTCACTACGGACGTATGTGTCCAATTGAAACGCCGGAAGGTCCAAACATTGGACTGATTAACTCGCTTTCAACGTTTGCGAAAGTAAATAAATTCGGTTTTATTGAAACGCCGTATCGTAAAGTTGATCCAGAAACGGGCCGCGTAACAGAACAAATTGATTATTTAACAGCAGATATTGAAGACAATTATGTAGTTGCTCAAGCAAACGCACCACTTGGTGAAGATGGTTCGTTCTTGAATGAAGAAGTTATTGGTCGTTTCCAAGGAGACAATACTGTTTTCAAGCGCGAGCAGATTGACTATATGGATGTTTCTCCAAAGCAAGTCGTGTCAGCAGCAACAGCTTGTATTCCGTTCCTAGAAAACGATGACTCGAACCGTGCGCTTATGGGTGCGAACATGCAACGTCAAGCAGTTCCTCTTCTAAATCCAACATCACCAATTGTTGGAACAGGATTAGAATATGTATCTGCACGAGATTCAGGTGCTGCAATACTGGCAATGCATGATGGAATTGTTGAACACGTAGAAGCAAGTGAAATTCGTGTGCGTCGTATCGATAATGTTGACGGGAAAGAAGTTCAAGGCGATTTAGATATTTATCGTTTAGAAAAGTTCATTCGTTCGAACAACGGTACATGTAATAACCAGCGTCCACTCGTGAGTGTTGGTGACCATGTCAAACCGAAAGACATTTTAGCTGATGGACCTTCTATGGAAAGAGGAGAACTTGCCCTTGGACGTAACGTTTTAACAGCGTTTATGACATGGGAAGGGTTCAACTATGAAGACGCGATCATTATGAGTGAGCGTCTCGTGAAAGATGATGACTACACATCTGTTCATATAGAAGAATATGAGTCTGAGTCAAGAGATACAAAACTAGGCCCTGAGGAAATTACGCGTGATATTCCAAACGTCGGTGAAGAAGCGCTTCGTCATTTAGATGATCGTGGAATTATCCGCATTGGAGCTGAAGTACGTGATGGGGACATTCTTGTAGGAAAAGTTACGCCAAAAGGAGTGACTGAATTAACTGCAGAAGAACGTCTACTTCATGCAATCTTCGGTGAGAAGGCACGTGAAGTTCGAGATACATCATTACGAGTACCACACGGGGCAGGAGGAATCGTCCTCGATGTGAAAGTGTTTAATCGTGAAGATGGGGACGAACTACCACCGGGTGTAAACCAATTAGTACGTGTATATATCGTTCAAAAGCGTAAAATTTCAGTAGGAGACAAAATGGCAGGAAGACACGGTAACAAAGGTGTTATTTCACGTCTTTTACCGGAAGAAGATATGCCATTCCTTCCTGACGGTACGCCAATTGATGTCATGCTTAACCCATTAGGTGTTCCATCACGTATGAACATCGGACAAGTGCTTGAGCTCCACCTTGGGATGGCTGCTCGTGAGCTTGATCTTCACATGGCTTCACCAGTCTTTGACGGAGCAACCGAAGAAGATGTTTGGAAAACAATGGAAGAAGCAGGATTAGATCGAGACGGCAAAACAATTTTATATGATGGTCGTTCGGGAGAACCATTTGATAACCGCGTATCAGTCGGCGTCAACTATTTAATCAAACTAGATCATATGGTTGACGATAAACTTCACGCTCGTTCAACAGGACCATACTCACTTGTTACGCAACAACCACTTGGAGGAAAAGCTCAGTTCGGTGGACAGCGTTTCGGTGAAATGGAAGTTTGGGCGCTTGAAGCTTATGGTGCGGCTTACACATTACAAGAAATTCTCACTGTGAAATCAGATGACGTTGTTGGGCGTGTGAAAACTTACGAAGCAATTGTTAAAGGTGAAAGTGTTCCACAACCAGGTGTTCCTGAATCATTTAAGGTTCTTATTAAAGAACTTCAAAGTTTAGGACTTGACGTTAAAATGCTAACAGCCGATTACGAAGAAATAGAGTTACGTGATTTAGATGGAGATGATGATACACAACCAACAGATGCTTTAAGCCTGATCAAAGCAGAGCAAGAACAATCTTAAGGCATTAACGTTGTGTATGAGAATATAAAGTAAGGAGAAAACGGTTGTTTTCTCCTTACGTATTGTTTTAAAAATCCAGTTGCCAACGATAAGACTAAAGGGAGGTAGGCTCCTTGGTAGATGTAAACAATTTTGAGTATATGAAAATAGGTCTTGCTTCATCGGATAAAATTCGTTCTTGGTCTTACGGTGAAGTGAAGAAGCCAGAAACAATTAACTATCGTACGTTGAGACCAGAAAAAGAAGGTCTTTTCTGTGAACGTATTTTCGGACCTACAAAAGATTGGGAATGTCATTGTGGTAAATACAAGCGTGTCCGTTACAAAGGAGTTGTTTGTGATCGTTGTGGCGTTGAGGTAACACGTCAGAAAGTTCGTCGTGAACGTATGGGTCACATTGAACTTGCAGCACAAGTAACACATATTTGGTATTTCAAAGGAATTCCAAGTCGTATGGGATTAATTCTGGATATGACACCACGTGCATTGGAAGAAGTTATTTACTTTGCTTCTTATGTCGTTGTTGATCCAGGCGATACGTCCCTTGAGAAAAAACAATTACTTTCAGAGCAAGAATATCGTATATACCGTCAAAAGTATGGTAAAACATTTGAAGCTTTGATGGGTGCAGAGGCGATTGAAAGTCTCTTAAAAGCAATTGATTTGGATAAAGAGACAGAGCTTTTAAAAGAAGAGCTTAAAACAGTCCAAGGTCAGCGTCGTACTCGTGCAATTAGACGTTTAGACGTTGTTGAATCATTCCGAAACTCAGGAAACCGTCCTGAATGGATGGTATTAGAAGTGTTGCCGGTTATTCCACCAGAGCTTCGTCCAATGGTACAACTTGACGGGGGACGTTTTGCGACTTCTGACTTAAACGATTTATATCGTCGAGTGATTAACCGTAATAACCGACTTAAGAGACTTTTAGATCTAGGTGCGCCAGGCATTATCGTTCAAAACGAGAAGCGTATGTTGCAAGAAGCAGTCGATGCGCTTGTTGATAACGGTCGTCGTGGTCGTCCAGTTACAGGACCAGGAAACCGTCCATTAAAATCACTTTCACATATGTTGAAAGGAAAACAAGGACGCTTCCGTCAAAACTTACTCGGTAAACGTGTAGACTATTCAGGTCGTTCGGTTATCGTTGTTGGTCCAGATCTGAAAATGTATCAGTGTGGACTTCCAAAGGAAATGGCGATTGAATTATTCAAGCCATTCGTAATGAAGGAGCTTGTAGAGCGTGGCCTTGCACATAATATTAAAAGTGCAAAGCGTAAAATCGAACGCCTACATTCAGAAGTTTGGGATGTCTTAGAAGACGTGATTAAAGAGCATCCGGTATTATTAAACCGTGCGCCAACACTTCACCGACTAGGAATCCAAGCATTTGAGCCAGTACTTGTTGAAGGACGTGCGATTACACTTCACCCACTCGTATGTACAGCTTATAACGCTGACTTTGACGGTGACCAGATGGCAGTACACGTTCCACTATCAGCAGAAGCACAGGCAGAAGCTCGTCTTCTCATGCTTTCAGCTCAAAACATTTTGAACCCGAAAGATGGTAAGCCAGTTGTTACGCCATCTCAGGATATGGTATTAGGAAACTATTACTTGACATTAGAGCGTGAAAACGCAACAGGTGAAGGATTTGTTTTCCGTGACTCAGATGAGGCATTAATTGCTTATCAAAACGGACATGTTCATTTGCACTCAAGAATTGCTGTGCAAGCTGGTTCATTCAACAATCCTACATTTACTGAAGAACAAAACAGCAAGTTATTATTAACGACAGTCGGTAAAATTATCTTTAACGAAATTTTACCTGAATCGTTCCCGTATATAAACGAACCAACAGATTTCAACTTGCAAATCGAAACGCCTGAGAAATACTTCGTTTCGGGTGCAACTGATGTGAAAGAGCATTTGAAGGATACAGAGTTAGTTGGACCATTTAAAGTGAAAATACTCGGCAACATCATTGCTGAAATCTTTAAACGTTTCCACATCACTGAGACTTCAAAGATGCTAGACCTGATGAAAGATCTAGGGTTCTCATATTCAACAAAAGCAGGTTTAACAATTGGAATGTCCGATATCGTCGTACTTCCTGAAAAAGATGAAATGCTCGAAGGTACACAAGAGAAAGTTGATAACGTGTTGAAGCAATTCCGTCGAGGATTAATCACGGAAGAAGAGCGTTATGATCGTGTAATTGCTTACTGGAGTGCAGCGAGAGACGAAATCCAAGATAAACTTATGGAAACGTTAGATCACTTAAACCCAATTTATATGATGAGTGATTCAGGTGCACGTGGTAACGTATCGAACTTCACGCAACTTGCGGGAATGCGAGGCCTGATGGCAAACCCGGCTGGACAGATTATCGAACTTCCAATCAAATCATCATTCCGTGAAGGGTTAACAGTTCTTGAGTACTTCATTTCAACGCATGGTGCGCGTAAAGGACTTGCAGATACAGCGCTGAAAACTGCTGACTCAGGTTACTTAACACGTCGACTTGTTGATGTTGCTCAAGATGTTATCGTTCGTGAAGATGAGTGTGGAACTGACCGCGGATTAGAAGTAGGTGCTTTAACAGAGGGTGTTGAAGTGATTGAGCGTCTTGATGAGCGTATTGTCGGTCGTCATACGAAGAAAACAATTTATCACCCAGAAACAAATGAGTTAATTCTTGAAAGTGATGATTTAATCACTGAAGATATTGCTCAAGTAATTGTAGATGCAGAAATTGAAAAAGTAACGATTCGTTCTGCATTCACTTGTAATACAAAACACGGTGTTTGTAAGAAATGTTACGGCATTAACTTAGCAACAGGGGAAACAGTTGAGGTAGGAGAAGCAGTTGGTATTATCGCTGCTCAGTCAATTGGAGAGCCTGGTACACAGCTGACGATGCGTACATTCCATACAGGTGGAGTCGCAGGAGACGATATTACACAAGGTCTTCCACGTATCCAAGAAATTTTCGAAGCGCGTAACCCGAAAGGTAAAGCAGTGATTTCGGAAATTAAAGGAACGGTTACTGGAATTGATGAAATTCGCGAAGGTCAACATGAAGTTACAGTTGAAGGCGACGTTGAAACGCGTAAGTACCTTGGACCATATAATGCTCGTTTTACAGTTCAAGTGGGCGATTTAGTAAATCGCGGTGAACCACTAACAGAAGGTTCAATTGACCCGAAGGAACTTATTATTGTAAAAGACGTTGCAACAGTTCAAGAGTATTTACTAAAAGAAGTACAAAAAGTTTATCGAATGCAAGGTGTTGAAATTGGCGATAAGCACGTTGAAGTAATGGTCCGTCAAATGCTTCGTAAAGTTCAAATTATCGAGGCGGGGGACACTGACTTACTTCCTGGTTCACTTGTCGACATTCACCAATTCGCTGAAGCGAACGATAAAATGTTCGAAGACGGTAAAGTCTTAGCAACTTGCCGACCAGTTATTCTTGGAATTACAAAAGCTTCGCTGGAAACTGAATCGTTCTTATCAGCAGCGTCATTCCAAGAAACGACACGTGTTCTTACGGACGCAGCAATTAGAGGTAAGACAGATGACTTACTTGGATTGAAGGAGAACGTAATTATCGGAAAACTTGTCCCAGCAGGTACAGGTATGCAACGTTACCGTCAAATTGAGATAGAGAAGCAAGAACAAGATGCAGAAACAATTACTGCTGAATAAATGAAGAAACGGAGGAATGAAAAATTCCTCCGTAATTCTCATTTATTGTTGACAGATGGAAATATAGATGATACTATACAAAAGGTTGATAGTTATCTGTCTGGTCTTTGAAAGATATGAAAGTGTCTTGTGAAAAATGAAGCAGACAAAGAAGACAATCATCGGTATGAAGCAAACAGTAAAAGCAATAAAAGCAAGTAAGGTAACTGAGGTCGTTATTGCTCAGGATACAGAAGACAAGCTCATTCAAACATTGATAGAATCAGCTAAACAAGATCAGGTTCCTGTGCATGATGTATCTCCAAGGAAAGCATTTGGAAATGCAATTGGCATAGCAGTTATTACTTCTGTTGTTGCACTTACTGACTAATCGTTTTTGTGCAATAATTGCACGAAAACTTGTTTTTACCCTAAAAATGAACCACCTGGATGTGTGGTCTTGCAAAAACGATAAAATGAGAGGAGGAAAATCAATGCCTACAATTAATCAATTAGTTCGTAAGCCGCGTAAATCTAAAGTTACTGGTTCTAAATCACCTGCACTTGGAAAAAGCTATAACAGCTTTAAGAAAACAATGACGGATGTTAATTCTCCACAAAAACGTGGTGTTTGTACACGTGTTGGAACAATGACACCTAAGAAACCAAACTCGGCGCTACGTAAATATGCACGTGTTCGTCTAACAAACCAACTTGAAGTAAACGCGTATATCCCAGGTGAAGGTCATAACCTTCAGGAACATAGTGTTGTTCTTATCCGTGGTGGACGTGTAAAAGACTTACCGGGTGTTCGTTACCATGTTGTACGTGGTGCGCTTGACACGGCAGGAGTTACTGACCGTATGCAAAGCCGTTCTATGTATGGTGCGAAAAAACCTAAAGAGAAGAAGTAATGATCATTTAACTTTAATTAAAATCGCATGATGATATGTGCGTATAGATTTAAAACAAATAATTTTGAAGGGAGGACAAAAAATATGCCTCGTAAAGGTCCTGTCGCTAAACGCGATGTATTACCAGATCCGATTTACAACTCGAAGTTAGTTTCTCGTCTTATCAATCAAATGATGGTAGACGGTAAGAAAGGTACTTCACAGAAGATTTTATACCGTGCATTTGAACTTGTTCAAGAGCGTTCGGGTAAAGATCCAATTGAAGTGTTCGAAACAGCGCTAGAAAACGTAATGCCAGTTCTTGAAGTACGTGCTCGCCGTGTTGGTGGTGCGAACTACCAAGTTCCAGTGGAGGTACGTCCTGAGCGTCGTACAACACTTGGTTTACGTTACTTTGTAAACTACTCTCGTCAACGTGGAGAGAAGACAATGGAAGAGCGTCTTGCAAATGAAATTCTAGATGCATCTAACAACACAGGTGCTTCAGTAAGAAGACGTGAAGAGTTACACAAAATGGCAGAAGCGAACAAAGCATTCGCTCACTACCGTTGGTAATTTCAAACTATATATAACGTTAATTCGAAGTGGAAGGAGATTGACAACATGGCTAGAGAGTTCTCCTTAGAGAATACTCGTAACATTGGAATCATGGCTCACATCGATGCTGGTAAAACAACAACGACTGAGCGAATCCTTTATTACACAGGTCGTATTCATAAGCTAGGTGAAACACACGAAGGTGCATCTCAAATGGACTGGATGGAGCAGGAGCAAGAGCGTGGTATTACAATCACGTCTGCAGCGACAACAGCAGAATGGAAAGGTCACCGCGTTAACATCATCGATACACCAGGACACGTAGACTTCACAGTAGAAGTTGAGCGTTCATTACGTGTACTTGATGGTGCGGTAACGGTTCTAGATGCGCAATCAGGTGTTGAACCACAAACTGAAACAGTATGGCGTCAAGCAACAAACTATGCTGTTCCACGTTTAGTATTCGTTAATAAGATGGACAAAATGGGTGCGGATTTCCACTATGCAGTAGGAACAATTCGCGAACGTTTAGGTGCAAACGCACATCCAATCCAATTACCAATTGGTGCGGAAGATGAGTTCCATGCAATTATTGACTTAATTGACATGCAAGCTACATTCTATGGTGATGACTTCGGAAATGATGTCGAAGTAAAAGACATTCCAGAAGAACACCTGGCTGAAGCTGAAAAATACCGTGAGAGTTTACTTGAAGCAGTAGTAGAATTCGATGAAGATCTCATGGAGAAGTACTTAGGTGGCGAAGAGTTAACAAAAGAAGAAATCAAAACAGCAATTCGTAAAGCAACTCTAGACGTAGAGTTCTATCCGGTTGTATGTGGAACAGCTTTCAAAAACAAAGGTGTTCAACTTGTACTCGACGCAGTCATCGATTACTTACCAGCTCCAACTGATGTAGAAGCAATTGCAGGTATTAACCCAGAAAACGAAGAAGAAACAACTCGTCCTTCAGACGACAATGGTCCATTCTCAGCACTTGCATTTAAAGTGATGACGGATCCGTATGTAGGTAAGTTAACATTCTTCCGTGTGTACTCAGGTACATTGAAATCTGGTTCATACGTACGTAACACTACGAAAGAGAAGCGTGAGCGTGTAGGACGTATCCTACAAATGCATGCTGACTCTCGTGAAGAAATTGGAGAAGTATACTCTGGAGATATCGCTGCTGCAGTTGGTTTAAGAGATACAGCAACTTGTGACACATTATGTAATGAAAAAGCACCTGTTATCTTAGAGTCAATGGAATTCCCAGAGCCAGTTATTTCCGTTGCAATTGAACCAAAAACAAAAGCTGACCAGAATAAAATGGGTGAAGCTCTTGCTAAGCTACAAGAAGAAGACCCGACATTCAAAGCTCACACAGATGATGAAACTGGCGAAGTAATTATCGCTGGTATGGGTGAGTTACACTTAGACGTTCTTGTTGACCGTCTACGTCGTGAGTTCAACGTTGAAGCAAATGTTGGAGCGCCACAAGTATCTTACCGTGAAACATTCCGTCAATCTGCTGAGGTTGAAGGTAAGTTCATTCGTCAATCTGGTGGACGTGGACAATATGGTCACGTATGGGTTGAATTCTCTCCAAACGAAGAAGGAGCAGGATTCGAATTCATCGACAATGTCGTTGGTGGGGTAGTTCCACGAGAATATATCGGATCAGTTGAAGAAGGTATTCGCGATTCGCTAGATAATGGTGTAATTGCAGGATATCCATTAATCGACGTAAAAGCTCGTTTATTCGATGGTTCTTACCACGATGTTGACTCTAACGAAATGGCGTTCAAAATCGCTGGTTCTATGGCATTGAAAAATGCTGCTTCAAAAGCAAGTCCAGTTCTTCTTGAGCCAATGATGAAAGTTGAAATCCAAATCCCTGAAGAATACTTAGGAGATATTATGGGTGACGTAACTGCTCGTCGTGGACGTGTAGAAGGAATGGAAGCACGTGGTAACTCACAAGTTGTTAACGCAATGGTTCCACTTGCAGAAATGTTTGGATACGCAACTTCATTACGTTCTAACACACAAGGACGTGGAGTGTTCGCAATGGCATTTGACCATTACGAAGAAGTTCCAAAATCAATCGCTGAGGAAGTAATTAAAAAGAATTCAGCTGAATAATTGTAATTTATATTTGTATCAAGTATAAATAAGTTATATGGTGAGGTGGTTGGAGTTCATTCTCCAATCCCTATCAAAATAAAAATTTTTATATATTACTAAGGAGGCTTTCCAAAATGGGTAAAGAAAAATTTGATCGTTCAAAAACACATGCGAACATTGGAACAATCGGTCACGTTGACCATGGTAAAACAACACTTACAGCTGCAATTGCAACTGTTTTAGCGAAAAGACTAGGTGGGGACGCTCAATCTTATGACCAGGTTGACAACGCACCAGAAGAAAGAGAACGTGGAATTACAATTAACACGTCTCACATCGAGTACGAAACTGAAAACCGTCACTATGCACACGTTGACTGCCCAGGTCACGCGGACTACGTTAAGAACATGATTACTGGTGCAGCACAAATGGACGGAGCTATCCTAGTTGTTTCTGCAGCTGACGGCCCAATGCCACAAACTCGTGAGCACATCCTACTTTCTAAAAACGTAGGTGTTCCATACCTAGTTGTATTCATGAACAAATGTGACATGGTTGATGACGAAGAGTTATTAGAGCTAGTTGAAATGGAAATCCGTGATCTTCTATCAGAGTATGACTTCCCAGGCGATGACATTCCAGTTATCCAAGGTTCTGCTCTAAAAGCACTTGAAGGCGACGAAGGTTACGAAGATAAAATTATGGAATTAATGGCTGCTGTTGACGAGTACATCCCAACACCACCACGTGATACTGAAAAACCATTCATGATGCCTGTTGAGGACGTATTCTCAATTACAGGTCGTGGTACAGTAGCAACAGGACGTGTTGAGCGTGGAGAAGTAACTGTTGGTGATACAGTTGACATTATCGGTATCGTTGAAGATGCTAAATCTACAACTGTTACAGGAGTAGAAGTGTTCCGTAAGTTACTTGACTATGCACAAGCTGGTGACAACATCGGAGCACTTCTTCGTGGTGTAGACCGTGAAGATATCCAACGTGGACAAGTACTTGCTAAGCCAGGTACAATCGTTCCACACACTCGTTTCAAATCAGAAGTTTATGTTCTTTCAAAAGAAGAGGGTGGCCGTCATACGCCATTCTTCTCTAACTACCGTCCACAGTTCTACTTCCGTACAACGGACGTAACTGGTGTTATCGAACTTCCAGAAGGCGTAGAAATGGTTATGCCTGGAGATAACATTGAAATGACAATTGATTTAATCGCACCAATCGCACTTGAAGATGGTACACGTTTCTCTATCCGTGAGGGTGGACGTACTGTAGGTTCAGGTGTTGTAACTGCAATCGAAAAATAATTTTATTTTTAAACTCCCATCGGCGCCGGTGGGAGTTTTTTGTTTAGGAATCTTTAACAGAGATATCACCGTCTTTGGCGATCAGAGGTTTGCAAGTAAGTATATAGTAAATAAATCTATGTATATAAGGTTTTCCAATAAATGTTTAAATGAAAAATGCGAAGATGTCTTTTATGTCTTTTCGCATTTTTTAAATTGATTTTATTATGTGAAACACTTGGAAAATTTTCGGAAGGGATAGCATTCCTTAAGAGCTGTTGCGAAGAATAACTCTTTCGAATTTAAGTATACTTTATGACACTAATTTAATGATTGTTTTTCAACTTCTGTGTTGACAGCCCCTTCAGTATTTGCTAAATTAAGACCATGCTTCATCGCTTTAGTGTGGTGAAGTAAAGTTGGGGAGGTAATGATATGAATGCAGTCATATTAGCTGTTTTAATTATGTTACTCTTAAGTTTAGTAAGAGTAAATGTTGTGCTTGCACTCGTAATAGGAGCAATTACAGGTGGGCTTGTAGGTGGGCTTACTATGGAAGAGACGATTTCTTCATTTACAGGTGGATTAGGCGAAGGAGCGACAATTGCACTTAGTTATGCGATGCTAGGTGGTTTTGCAGTAGCTATTTCTCGCACAGGGATCCCGCAGCTGTTAGTGAATGCAATGTTATATCTTATGAAAAAAGATGGTGAAACCAATCGGCAAGCTTTGGGAAAAGTGCTAGTAATATTAATTTTATTATTGATGGCTGTTTTCTCCCAAAACTTAATTCCGATCCATATTGCATTTATTCCTTTATTAGTTCCGCCAATTTTACATGTTTTAAACATACTGAAGATCGATAGAAGACTAATTGCTTGTGTATTAGCATTTGGATTAATTGCACCATATGTGTTACTGCCTTATGGCTTTGGGTTTATATTTCAAGAGGTTATCGCAACGCAAATGGCAGCAGCTGGATTGCCGATTGATATGGCGTTAATTCCAAAGGCGATGGCTATACCTGTTTTAGGATTATTTGTAGGTCTCTTAATCGCAGTCTTCATTTCTTATCGAAAGGCGAGAGATTATAAAGATGAAGAATTGACAGGGGCAACGGATGCTGTAGAAGTGAAGACGAGAAATATTATATTTACGATTCTTGCATTGATTGGAACGTTAGCAGTACAAATTCCAACACAATCAATGATTGCAGGTGCTGTAACAGGAATTGTTATTTTATATATAACAGGTGCGTTGAAGTGGACTGAGGCGGATGATTTATTAAATGAAGGTATGCAAATGATGGCGTTTGTCGGTTTTGTTATGATTTCAGCTAATGGATTTGCAGCAGTGCTACAAGAAACAGGACATATTTTAACATTAGTGGAAAGTACAAGTGATATATTAGGTGATAATAAAGGAGTTGCTGCTTTCTTAATGCTTTTAGTCGGTCTGGTTGTTACGATGGGAATCGGTTCTTCGTTTGCAACCATCCCGATTATTGCTTCGATATTCGTCCCAATGAGTCTTGCTTTTGGTTTTGGGTCAATGGCGACAATTGCGTTAATTGGAACAGCAGGCGCTTTGGGTGATGCGGGCTCACCAGCCTCCGACTCTACACTTGGACCAACCGCGGGATTGAGTGTGGATGGGCAGCATAATCATATTTGGGATACATGTGTCCCGACATTCATTCACTTTAATATTCCACTCATAATCTTTGGTTGGTTTACAGTTATGTTATTTGGTTAAAAAAGAAAGTTTAGATTATTTGTCTATCTGTTGCATATTAACAAGATAATGCTTATAATAAGTAAAGCATTCAGGGAGAATTCAAAAGAATTTCGCTAAAGGCTTGCGGAATTCTTTTTGATTGTGTATAATAATGAGTGTTGCGTTTTTGACTGCGATGAAGCGAGAGGTTGCCGACACACCCGGCCGCTTTGCCATGGCGGGTATGTGGGAAATTTTCGTGGAGAATGTCTATTAATTAGGCGAAAGGGAGGGAAAGTAATGGCAAAACAAAAAATTCGTATTCGTTTAAAAGCATATGATCATAGCGTTCTAGATCAATCTGCTGAGAAAATCGTAGAAACTGCAAAGCGTTCGGGTGCAGGTGTATCAGGCCCGATTCCGTTACCGACTGAAAGGTCTGTATATACAGTGCTTCGTTCGGTTCACGTAAACAAAGATTCACGTGAGCAGTTTGAAATGCGTACTCATAAACGCTTGATTGATATCGTTAAGCCGACACCGAAAACTGTCGATGCATTAATGAAACTTGATTTACCATCAGGCGTAGACATTGAAATTAAGTTATAATCTAATAGAAATTCAAACAATATTACAGGAGGTGTGACAAATGGCCAAAGGAATCTTAGGAAAAAAAGTCGGCATGACGCAAATCTTTGCTGAAAATGGCGACCTTATCCCAGTAACAGTAATCGAAGCTACTCCAAACGTTGTTTTACAAAAGAAAACAGCCGAAACAGATGGCTACGATTCAATTCAATTAGGATTTGATGATAAACGTGAAAAGCTTGCAAACAACCCTGAAAAAGGACATGTTGCAAAAGCTGAAACTGCACCTAAGCGCTTCATCCGTGAATTCCGCGGGTTGGACGTTAATGCACACGAAGTTGGTCAGGAAGTCAAAGTCGATACATTTGCAGAAGGCGATGTGGTTGACGTTACAGGAGTTACAAAAGGTAAAGGGTTCCAAGGTGTTATTAAACGCCACGGATTCAAAATTGGATTTATGAGTCATGGATCTCGTTTCCACCGCTCACCAGGTTCAATTGGTTCTGTTGACGGTTCACGCGTATTCAAAGGAAAGAAACTTCCAGGACGCATGGGTAACAAAACAGTGACTATCCAAAACCTTGAAATTGTAAAAGTTGACGCAGAGCGTAACTTATTACTTGTTAAAGGTAATGTTCCAGGTGCACGTAAATCACTTGTAACAGTGAACAGTGCAATCAAAGGAAACTAATCATTAACGGAAGGAGGAAAAAAGAATGACTAAAGTATCGGTACTAAATCAAACAGGTTCTTCAGTCGGTGATATCGAGTTAAACGAAGCAGTTTTCGGTATTGAGCCAAATGAAGCAGTATTGTTTGAAGCCGTGGTTCAGCAACGTGCATCTTTACGTCAAGGAAACCACAAAGTAAAAAACCGTTCAGAAGTTGCTGGCGGTGGACGCAAGCCATGGCGTCAAAAAGGTACGGGACGTGCTCGTCACGGGTCAATCCGTTCACCACAATGGCGTGGAGGCGGTGTTGTGTTCGGTCCAACTCCGAGAAGCTATGCTTACAAACTTCCAAGAAAGGTTCGTAGACTAGCTTTATTATCAGGACTATCTACGAAAGTACGTGAGGAGAACTTAATCGTTCTAGATGAACTTAAGTTTGATGCACCAAAAACAAAAGAGTTCACTCAATTGTTATCAGCACTTTCGATTGATGGAAAGGCATTGTTTGTCACTGCTGACTTAGATGAAACAGTAGCATTATCTGCTCGTAACATCCAAGGTGTAAGTGTCATCACTGCAGAAAGTCTAAGCGTTTTAGATCTTGCTGGACATGATAAGCTTGTTATGACAAAATCAGCAGTAGAAAAAGTAGAGGAGGTGCTTGGTTAATGGAAGCACGTGAAATTTTAAAACGTCCGGTCATTACCGAGCGTTCTTCTGAGCAAATGGATTTAAATAAATACACATTCGAAGTTGATACACGCGCGAATAAAACACAAATTAAAGACGCTGTTGAAGAAGTTTTCGATGTGACAGTAGAAAAAGTTAACGTTTTAAATTACAAAGGAAAGTTCAAGCGTATGGGAAGACATGCTGGTTACACAAACAAGCGCCGTAAAGCAATTGTTACACTAGCGGCTGACTCAAACGATATCGAACTTTTTGAAGTCTAAAAGTAAAGATTAAGCTACATGCAATATTATAAGGAGGGACAAAAATGGCGATTAAACATTTCAAACCTACTTCTAACGGACGTCGTAATATGACTTCATTAGACTTTTCGGAAATCACAACAGATAAACCGGAAAAGTCATTATTGAAGCCATTATCACGTAAAGGCGGACGTAACAATACAGGTAGGACAACAGTTCGTCACCAAGCGGGCGGACACAAACGCCAATACCGTGTCATCGATTTCCAACGTCGGAAAGATGACATTCCAGGACGCGTTGCTACGATCGAATATGATCCAAACCGTTCTGCAAACATCGCATTAATTCATTATGCAGATGGAGAGAAAAGATACATTCTTGCTCCGAAGGGTCTAAAAGTCGACATGACAATCTTGTCAGGTACAGATGTAGATGCTCGAGTAGGAAACGCATTACCACTTGAAAATATTCCAATGGGTTCTACAATTCACAACGTTGAATTAAAACCAGGAAAAGGTGGACAACTCGTTCGTTCAGCTGGTGCGTCAGCTCAAGTACTTGGACGTGAAGGAAAGTACGTTTTAGTACGTCTTCAGTCTGGTGAAGTACGAATGATTTTAGCTACTTGCCGTGCAACAATCGGTCAAGTTGGTAACGAACAACATGAACTTATTAATATCGGTAAAGCGGGTCGTTCACGCTGGCTAGGTAAACGTCCAGCAGTACGCGGATCTGCTATGAACCCGAACGATCACCCACACGGCGGGGGAGAAGGACGTACTGGAATCGGAATGCCTTCACCACTTACACCATGGGGCAAACCAACACTTGGTTACAAGACACGCAAGAGATCGAACAAGTCGGATAAATACATCGTTCGTCGTCGTAAAAAATAAATCATACGCACTGCGGTTCAATAATTGGACCGTAGTACAAATAGGGAGGGAGGTTCTAGTATGGGCCGCAGCTTGAAGAAAGGACCTTTTGTAGATAGTCATCTAATGAAAAAAGTAGATGCACAAAAAGGGTCAGAAAGAAAACAAGTTATTAAAACTTGGTCACGACGTTCCACAATCTTCCCATCATTCATTGGTCACACGATTGCTATTTATGATGGACGCAAACATGTACCTGTCTATATCACAGAAGACATGGTTGGTCATAAGTTAGGTGAGTTTGCACCTTCACGTACATTTAGAAAACACGGTAGCGACGACCAAAAAACTAGTCGCTAATTGAGAGGAGGTTATTCTGATGCAACAAGCAAAAGCTACTGCCAGCACAGTCCGTATTGCTCCTCGCAAAGTCCGTTTAGTCGTTGATCTTATCCGAGGGAAGAAAATCGGTGAAGCTGTAGCAACTCTACGTCTGACGCCAAGAGGGGCATCACCAGTTGTAGAAAAAGTATTACAATCAGCAATTGCAAATGCTGAACATAACTATGAAATGGATGTCGAAAACCTAATTGTTAGCGAAGTATACGTTAACGAAGGGCCGACAATGAAACGTTTCCGCCCACGTGCACAAGGGCGTGCAAGTGCGATTAACAAACGTACAAGTCACATCACTGTCGTGGTAGCAGAAAAGAAGGAGGGATAATTCATGGGTCAGAAAATTAATCCTAACGGTTTACGAGTGGGTATCATTCGTGACTGGGAATCGAAATGGTACGCGGAAAAAGACTATGCAACACTTTTGCATGAAGACTTAAGAATCCGTGAATTTATCGATAAGCATTTAATTGATGCATCTGTATCAAAAGTGGAAATTGAGCGTGCTGCAAAGCGTGTTAACATTTCTATTCACACTGCTAAACCTGGAATGGTCATTGGTAAAGGTGGATCTGAAGTAGAGATTCTCCGTAAAAAGCTAAATGAACTTACAGGCAAGCGTGTACACATCAATATCATTGAAGTTAAACGTGCTGACTTAGACGCGAAATTAGTCGCTGAAAACATTGCACGTCAATTAGAAGGACGTGTTTCATTCCGTCGTGTCCAAAAGCAATCAATTCAACGTACAATGCGTGCTGGAGCGAAAGGAATTAAAACACTAGTATCTGGACGCTTAGGCGGTGCGGACATCGCTCGTGCAGAAGGTTATAACGAAGGATCTGTTCCACTTCATACTTTACGTGCAGATATTGATTATGCACATGCAGAAGCTGACACAACATTTGGTAAGCTTGGTGTAAAGGTATGGATTTACAAAGGAGAAGTTCTTCCAACGAAAAAGAACTCTGAGGAAGGAGGCAACTAATATGTTAATGCCAAAACGTGTGAAATATCGTAACGTATTCCGTGGTAACCTACGTGGTAAAACAAAAGGTGGTGCTACAGTTGAATTTGGAGAGTACGGTCTTCAAGCAACTGAAGCTGGTTGGGTTACAAGCCGCCAAATCGAAGCATCACGTATCGCAATGACACGTTATATGAAACGTGGAGGTAAAGTGTGGATTAACATTTTCCCTCATAAACCATATACAAAGAAGCCTCTTGAGGTTCGTATGGGTGCCGGTAAAGGTGCTGTAGAAGGTTGGGCAGCAGTTGTCAAACCTGGTCGTGTAATGTTTGAAATCGCAGGTGTTGAAGAAGAGGTTGCTCGTGAAGCACTTCGTCTTGCATCTCACAAGCTTCCTGTTAAAAGTAAGTTTGTAAAACGTGAAGAAATTGGTGGTGAATCTAATGAAAGCTAAAGAAATTCGTGAGTTAACGACTGCAGAAATAGAGCAAGAAGTAAAATCACTGAAAGAAGAGCTTTTCAACCTTCGCTTCCAATTGGCGACGGGTCAATTAGAAAACACAGCACGTATTGGTCTTGTGCGTAAGTCGATCGCACGCATGAAAACTGTAATACGTCAAAGAGAAATCAGTGCCAATAACTGATGAAGGAGGTCCAATTCATGACTGAGCGTAACCAACGTAAAGCATATACAGGACGTGTTGTATCAGATAAAAGTGATAAGACAATTACTGTAATGGTTGAAACGTATAAAATGCACACTTTATACGGAAAACGTGTAAAGTATTCAAAGAAATATCAAGTCCACGATGAATTGAACGAAGCTAAAATGGGCGACACAGTCCGTATTATGGAAACTCGTCCGGTTTCTAAATCAAAACGCTTCCGTCTCGTTGAAATTGTGGAAAAAGCAATTGTTATTTAATTACAATTCGGATAATTAAATCCGAGAGGAGGTAGCCTAAATGATTCAACAAGAAACCCGTATGAAGGTCGCCGATAACTCAGGTGCCCGTGAAGTATTAACAATTAAAGTACTAGGTGGAACAGGTCGTAAAACTGCAAACATTGGTGATGTAGTAGTCTGTTCGGTGCAAAGAGCAACACCTGGAGGCGTTGTTAAGAAGGGTGAAGTCGTAAAAGCAGTAATTGTCCGCACAAAGAGCGGAGTTCGTCGTAATGACGGAACATATATCACATTCGATGAGAACGCATGCGTTATCATCAGAGATGATAAGAGCCCAAGAGGAACACGTATTTTTGGACCTGTTGCACGTGAGCTACGTGACAACAATTTCATGAGAATCATTTCTCTTGCTCCAGAAGTACTCTAATTTAACAGTTCCAAACAAGGAGGTGCGATACAATGCATGTTAAAAAAGGCGATAAAGTAAAAGTAATTTCGGGTAAAGATAAAGGCAAAGATGGCGTTATCTTAGCAGGTTTCCCGGGTAAAGATCGCGTGCTTGTTGAAGGTGTTAACATCGTCAAAAAACATACGAAGCCTAACCAGGAAAACCCTCAAGGTGGAATCGTAAGCGTAGAAGCGCCAATTCACGTTTCTAACGTTATGCTGATCGACCCGAAATCAGGTGAACCTACACGCGTAGGATATAAACTCGAAGAGAAAGTAATCGACGGTGAAAATTACCGCGTTAAATATCGTGTTGCGAAAAAATCTGGTGAGATTATTGATCAGGTGAACAAAAAGAAAGTTGAGAAAGGAGGTTCTTCGGATTGAGTCGTTTTAAAGAGAAGTTTGAAAAAGAAATCACACCTGCTTTAATGAGCAAGTTTGAATACAAATCAGTGATGCAAGTTCCTAAGGTAGATAAAATCGTTATCAACATGGGTGTTGGTGATGCAGTTCAAAACTCGAAAGCGTTAGATGCTGCTGTTGAGGATTTAGCAACACTTTCAGGTCAAAAGCCTGTAGTTACTCGTGCTAAAAAATCAATCGCTGGATTCCGTCTACGTGAAGGAATGCCGATCGGTGCAAAGGTTACTTTGCGCGGAGTACGTATGTATGAGTTCTTAGACAAGTTAGTTTCAGTCTCATTACCACGTGTACGTGACTTCCGTGGTGTTTCTAAAAGAGCGTTTGATGGTCGTGGAAACTATACACTAGGGATTAAAGAGCAACTAATCTTCCCTGAAATTGATTATGATAAAGTTTCTAAAATCCGTGGTATGGATATCAACATCGTTACAACTGCGAACTCTGACGAAGAAGCTCATGAGTTATTAAAGCAGTTCGGTATGCCGTTCCAGAAGTAAAAGAGAGGGAGGCGAAATCATGGCTAAAAAATCTATGGTAGCCAAACAAAAACGTAAGGCGAAATTTAAAGTGCAGGAATACACACGTTGTGAGCGTTGTGGACGTCCGCATTCAGTATATCGTAAGTTTATGCTTTGCCGTATTTGTTTCCGTGAATTAGCATATAAGGGGCAAATTCCTGGCGTTAAAAAAGCAAGCTGGTAATCCCCTAAATATGGGAAGGAGGTCAATAGAATGACAATGAGTGATCCGGTAGCAGATATGCTTACACGCATCCGTAACGCGAACATGGTTCGTCACGAGAAGCTGGAAGTACCTGCTTCGAATATGAAAAAAGAAATTGCTGAAATCTTAAAGCGTGAAGGTTTTGTAAATGACGTTGAATACGTTAAAGACAACAAGCAAGGTATCATCCGTATTTTCCTAAAATATGGTTCGAACAATGAGCGAGTGATTACAGGTTTAAAACGTATTTCAAAACCAGGTCTTCGTGTTTATGCACAAACAAATGATGTTCCTAGAGTTTTAAACGGTCTTGGTATCGCCCTCGTTTCAACATCACAGGGTCTCCTAACAGACAAGGAAGCTCGTGCAAAACAAGTAGGCGGAGAAGTCGTCGCTTACGTGTGGTAATCCTGAACAAATGAATGGAGGTGCAATTGAATGTCCCGTATTGGAAAAAAGCCTATTGAAGTACCTGCTGACGTAACAGTTACAATTGATGAAACAAACTTCGTTACAGTTAAAGGTCCTAAAGGCGAGCTTAAAAATCAATTAAATGATGAAATTAAAATCGAGCAAGAAGGTAGCGTGATTACATTAATCCGTCCTTCTGAATCGAAAGAACATCGTTCGATCCATGGAACGACTCGTTCACTTCTAGATAATATGGTAACAGGTGTTTCAAAAGGGTTTGAACGTTCACTTGAACTTGTTGGGGTAGGTTACCGTGCACAACTTCAAGGACAGAAACTTATTTTGAACGTAGGTTACTCGCATCCGGTAGAGTTTACACCGGAAGAAGGGATCGAAGTTGAGGTTCCTGAGAACACTAAAATTACAATTCGTGGTATTGACAAAGAACGTGTTGGTGCACTTGCATCGAACATCCGTCAAGTTCGTCCACCAGAGCCATACAAAGGTAAAGGTGTGCGTTACCAAGGTGAACATGTACGAAGCAAAGAAGGAAAAACTGGTAAATAATGTCGCATAAGGCATTTTGGAAGGAGTGACCACGATGATTACGAAGAAAAATAAAAACGCTGTTCGTAAAAAGCGTCATTCACGCGTACGTACGAAAGTTAGCGGTACAGCAGCTCGTCCACGTTTAAACATTTTCCGTTCTAACAAGCATATCTATGCTCAGTTAATCGATGATGTGAGCGGCGTAACAATTGCGAGCGCTTCGACAATGGATCAAGCATTTGAATCTGATGCAAAAGGAACTGCTGATGCAGCTGCTAAAGTTGGCGAATTAATCGCTAAAAAAGGCGTTGAAAAAGAAGTGAAGTCGGTTGTATTCGACCGTGGCGGTTACCTATTTCACGGCCGTGTAAAAGCTCTTGCAGACGCTGCACGTGAAAATGGTCTGGAATTTTAATTAAGAAGGAGGGACACATTTAATGCGTCGTAATGATCAAAGAAGAAGTGAGTTTGAAGAACGAGTAGTTACGATTAACCGAGTATCTAAGGTTGTAAAAGGTGGACGTCGTTTCCGCTTCACTGCTCTTGTAGTAGTCGGTGATAAAAATGGCCGAGTTGGTTTCGGAACAGGGAAGGCACAAGAAGTTCCAGAGGCTATCCAAAAGGCAATTGAATCTGCTAAGAAGAATTTAATTGAAGTACCAATGGTTAGAGGAACAACTCCACATGAGATCCTTGGACGTTTCGGAGCAGGTCAAGTTCTTATTAAACCTGCAGCGCCAGGTACAGGGGTTATCGCAGGTGGACCTGTCCGTGCTGTACTCGAATTAGCAGGAATTACAGATATTCTATCTAAATCACTAGGTTCAAGCACACCTATTAACATGGTACGTGCAACAATCGAAGGATTAGAAAACTTAAAGCGCGCTGAAGATGTAGCGAGCTTACGTGGAAAAACTGTAGAAGAACTGTTAGGTTAAGGGGGGAAAGATGATGGCTAAAAAACTTGAAATCACCCTTACGAAAAGTGTGATTGGTTCAAAACCAGCACAACGTAAAACAGTAGAAGCTTTAGGACTGAAAAAAATCAACCAGACAGTTGCACATGAAGACAATGTTGCAACTCGTGGTATGATTAGTAGAGTGTCTCACTTAGTCACAGTAAACGAATTATAATTCCTATTTAAATAAAGGAGGTGCCAATGAAATGAAATTGCACGAAATGAAACCAGCTGTAGGTGCGCGAAAGTCTCGTAAGCGTATCGGTCGTGGTATCGGATCTGGATACGGTAAAACGTCTGGTAAAGGTCATAAGGGGCAAAATGCTCGTACAGGCGGCGGCGTGCGTCTTGGATTCGAAGGTGGACAAACACCATTGTTCCAGAGACTTCCTAAACGTGGCTTTACGAACGTAACTCGTAAAGAATATGCTGTCGTTAATCTTGATAAGTTAAACTTATTTGATGAGGGCACAGAAGTAACACCTGAACTTTTATTAGAATTAGGTGTTGTGAGCAAAGCGAAATCAGGAATTAAAATTCTTGGTAACGGAAACCTTGAGAAAAAACTAACTGTTAAAGCTCATAAATTTTCTGCTACTGCTAAAGCAGCTATCGAAAAAGCAGGCGGGCAAACAGAGGTGGTTTAATGTTTCAGACAATCTCTAACTTTATGCGCGTTAAAGATATCAGAAATAAAATCTTCTTTACATTGCTCGTTCTTATTGCTTTTAGATTAGGAGCATTTATACCTGTTCCAGGTGTAGATGCAACTGCATTGCAACAGACTGATCATAGTTTAATTGGGTTTTTGAACATTTTTGGTGGTGGGGCTCTTGCTAACTTTTCTATATTAGCAATGGGAATTATGCCATACATTACTGCGTCAATCATTATGCAATTATTGCAGATGGATGTCGTACCTAAATTTGCTGAATGGGCAAAGCAAGGAGATGTCGGAAGACGTAAACTAGCACAGTTTACAAGGTACTTCACAATTGTTCTTGCGTTCATTCAAGCGACAGCAATGTCATTTGGGTTCAACAGAATGTATGCCGGACTTATTAAAAATGAAAGTATCGCAACCTATGCTGTAATCGCAATTGTATTGACAGCAGGTACTGCATTTTTACTTTGGCTTGGGGAAAAGATTACAGAGAAGGGTGTAGGAAATGGTATTTCCATCATTATCTTCGCTGGGATTGTTGCAGGGATTCCAACTGCAGTTAACCAATACTATGCAACGCAAATTCAAGATGCAGGCGATGCACTTTTTATTAAGTTAGGGATTACTGTTTTATTACTACTTGTTATTGTAGCAGTAACAGTGGGCGTAATTTATGTACAAGAAGCACTTCGTAAAATACCAGTTCAATATGCAAAACGTGCTACAGGTCGTGGACAAGTGACTGCAGGACAGCAAACGCATATGCCTTTGAAACTGAACGCGGCTGGTGTTATTCCGGTAATCTTTGCTGCGGCATTCTTTATAACGCCGCAATCATTGGCAACGTTTTTCGGAGAGAATAAAGTTACAACAACGATTATTAACGTTTTCGACTATACAAATCCTATTGGGATGGTTATTTACCTAGCGTTAATTATCGCATTCACATATTTCTATGCATTTATCCAGGTTAATCCTGAGAATGCTGCTGAAAATTTAAAGAAGCAAGGTGCCTATATTCCTGGGATTCGACCGGGGCAAGATACTCAAAATTACTTGACGAGTACTTTGTATAGGTTGACATTTGTTGGGGCAATCTTCCTATCAGTTGTTGCTGTAATGCCTATAATCTTTATTAAATTAGCGAATCTTCCACAGTCTTTACAAATTGGAGGAACAAGCTTGCTTATCGTTGTTGGAGTTGCACTCGAATCGATGAAACAACTTGAATCACAACTTGTAAAACGACACTACAAAGGATTTATGAAATAAACTTCTTAATTGAAGAAAAGTGTGGAGGCTAAATCCGTATGAATATTATACTAATGGGTTTGCCTGGTGCTGGTAAAGGTACACAGGCAGACTGTATCGTTGAAAAATACGATATACCTCATATTTCTACAGGAGATATGTTTCGCGCTGCGATTTCTGAAGGTACTGAGTTAGGTTTAAAGGCTAAATCGTATATGGATCAAGGTGCACTTGTACCTGATGAAGTTACGATTGGCATTGTTCGCGAGCGTCTTAGTCAGTCGGATTGCGATAAAGGATTCCTACTTGATGGTTTCCCACGTACAGTCCCACAGGCAGAAGCGCTGGATGAGCTTTTAGCTGACCTGGACCGTAAGATTGAGCACGTGATCAATATCGAAGTTGATCCAGAAGAACTCATTAAACGTTTAACAGGTCGTCGAATCTGTAAAGTATGCGGTACATCTTATCACTTACAATTCAGCCCACCAAAGGTTGAAGGTGTTTGTGATAAAGACGGTGGCGAACTTTATCAAAGAGAAGATGATAATCCTGAAACGGTGAAAAACCGTTTAGACGTAAACATGTCACAAACAGCACCACTTTTAGCTTTTTATGAGGACAAAGGTGTGTTGTCGAACATTAATGGACAACAAGACATTCAAAACGTTTTCAAAGATCTGGACGTTATCCTACAAGGGAACGCTCAGTAAGCCTTTCCGGGCACATGCAGTCATGGTAGCTTTTCTTTCTTGAATGAGATGAGAGGAACTATGAAGCAGCATGTGAATGCTATACGGAAAGGGCATTTCACACAAAGAGCTGCAAAAGCATATGATGCCCGGCATAAGAATTGCTGGAGTTCTGCGAGACGTATTGGTTCTGAATTTCTTATGTTTATCATGAGGAAGGAACTGTCATAACGTAACTTAGGGGCTCATGTAAGGCACTCTGGACGGTCGTGTTCCATTCCGGTGCGATTAGTGAATTTTTTGTAGTTTAATCTGCAAAAATGATGACCTCCGGGAACAAATATGGCAGACGTCTTTCGAACATCACTCTTGCGTTCCAGACATATGTTGAATAAGCTTTAAAGGCAACAAATGCCGATGGATGGTTAAGAACCTTTATTGATGATATAGAAGGGAGACAGGAATGATGGCGAAAGACGATGTAATTGAAGTCGAAGGAACTGTAGTTGAAACGTTGCCGAACGCGATGTTTAAAGTAGAGTTAGAAAATGGTCATACGGTGCTTGCACATGTTTCAGGCAAAATTCGTATGCACTTTATTCGTATTCTACCTGGCGACAAAGTAACTATGGAACTTTCGCCTTACGATTTAACACGCGGTCGAATTACGTACCGTTTCAAATAAACTTTTGCACTCCGGAATATGAAGGAGGTTGTGTAAGATGAAAGTTAGAGCATCTGTAAAACCGATCTGTGAAAAATGTAAAATTATTCGCAGACGTGGGCGAGTAATGGTAATCTGTGAAAATCCAAAACATAAACAAAGACAAGGTTAATTTAAAAGGAGGTGCACAATCTTTATGGCACGTATAGCTGGTGTAGACATTCCGCGCGAAAAGCGCATTGTTATCTCATTAACATATGTTTTCGGAATCGGTAAATCGACTGCGAAAAACATCTTAGAAGCTGCTGATGTATCTGAAGACACGCGTGTACGTGATTTAACGGATGCAGAGCTAGATAAGATCCGTACAGAAGTTGACAAATTAAGAGTTGAAGGTGACCTTCGCCGTGAAACGTCATTAAATATTAAACGTTTAATGGAAATTGGAAGTTTCCGTGGTATGCGTCATCGTCGTGGACTTCCAGTACGAGGACAAAACACGAAAAACAACGCACGTACTCGTAAGGGTGCTAAGCGCGCAGTAAGAAAATAATAGATAGATAAAGGAGGTTTCTTCTTAACATGGCAAAAAGACAAGCTACAAATAGACGTCGCGTGAAAAAGAATATCGAAAACGGTATTGCACATATCCGTTCGACGTTTAACAATACAATTGTTACAATTACAGACATGCAAGGGAATGCATTATCATGGTCAAGTGCTGGAGCATTAGGCTTTAGAGGTTCCCGTAAGTCAACTCCATTCGCTGCTCAAATGGCTGCAGAAACTGCTGCTAAAACAGCAATGGAACACGGACTGAAAAACTTAGAAGTAACTGTTAAAGGACCTGGTGCTGGTCGTGAAGCGGCAATTCGTTCATTACAAGCTGCTGGACTTGAAGTAACAGCTATTCGTGACGTAACACCGGTACCGCATAACGGATGCCGTCCACCAAAACGTCGTCGTGTATAATAATGGCTTGCACTCCATTTGATTGAGAAACATAATTTTTGTCAAAGATGTATTGTATGATAGAAATTTACTGCTATAAAAATCGATTTCAATATGGAACGGCCAGTTAATACGACGTTTCGAAGGAGGGTAAACGAATGATCGAAATTGAGAAACCGAAGATAGAGACAGTAGAAGTTAGCGAAGATTCCAAGTTTGGAAAGTTTATCATTGAACCGTTAGAACGTGGATATGGGAATACTTTAGGGAATTCTTTACGCCGTATTCTTCTCTCCTCGTTACCAGGAGCAGCTGTAACTTCAATTCAAATTGACGGGGTACTTCACGAATTTTCAGCAATTGAAGGTGTCGTTGAAGATGTCGCATCTATTGTTTTGAATGTGAAAAAACTTGCACTCAAAATCTATTCCGACGAAGAGAAGGTCATTGAGATAGATGTAAAAGGTGAAGGTGTTGTAACTGCAGCTGATATTACACATGACAGCGATGTCGAAATTCTCAACCCGGATTTGAAAATTGCTACACTAGGTAAGAATGGACATTTACGTATGCGTATGTATGCAATGCGTGGTCGTGGATATGCACCTGCGGAGATGAACAAACGTGATGATCTTGCAATTGGTGTAATTCCAGTTGACTCGATTTACACGCCGGTTTCACGCGTAAACTTCCAAGTGGAAAACACTCGAGTAGGACAATTAACACATTTTGATAAGTTAACATTAGATGTTACGACAAATGGTAGTATTGGACCAAAAGAAGCTGTCGCACTCGGAGCAAAAATCCTCACTGAGCATTTAAATCTATTCGTAAATATGACAGACGAAGCGCAAGAAGCTGAGATTATGGTAGAAAAAGAAGAAGATCAGATTGAAAAAGTATTGGAAATGACAATTGAAGAACTTGATCTTTCTGTTCGTTCTTATAACTGTCTAAAGCGTGCGGGTATTAATACTGTTCATGAACTATCGAATAAAACTGAAGCAGAAATGATGAAGGTACGAAATCTTGGTCGCAAATCACTTGATGAAGTGAGGGCGAAGCTATCTGAACTTAACCTAGAGTTAAGAACGGAAGATTAAGTTACCTCATAGGTTGAAGGAGGGAAATTTTATGGCATACAGAAAATTAGGACGTACGAGTTCACAGCGTAAAGCATTACTTCGTGACCTAACAACTGACTTAATCGTAAACGAGCGTATTGAAACAACAGAAGCACGTGCGAAAGAGTTACGTTCGGTTGTCGAAAAAATGATTACTCTTGGTAAACGCGGTGATCTACACGCACGTCGCCAAGCAGCACAATTCATGCGTCGCGATTATACTGTGACTGAAAATGAAGATGGCAAAGAAGTTCAAACATATGCAATTCAAAAACTTTTTGATGATGTTGCACCACGTTATGAAGAGCGTCAGGGTGGATACACACGCATCATGAAGAAAGGTCCTCGTCGTGGAGACGGAGCACCTGTTGTTGTAATTGAACTTGTGTAATTGATTAACTTTTAGGGTGTGTCCGGCATGCAAATGTTTGTCCACACCCTTTTTAAAAATTTAAATTTAATTTAGTAATGAAAAATGGCTGAATAGCTAGTGCCCAAATAACGATACATAAAGATTATCTAGCATTCGGATAGAGCAATGCGATTGTTAGAATAATTTATGTTTTATTAATTGGACACAATATATTTGATTTATACGACAATTTAAAGCTGAGTGTTACGATCGATGAATATTTTTATTTTTTCGGTCTAGCTCTACGTACCTCATCCGCTCTATCGGATTGAGCCCCGATATTGTGAATAGCTAATGCGCGTTTCTTAGGATGAGGTGCGCGCTTTTTTTATTTTTAAAAATAATATTCGTTGTAGGACAATATGAATTTAGCTTGATGGAGGTGAAGGCAGTGAAGGAACTCTTATCTGTACAACAAGTTTCTTTTACCTATCCAACCGAAGATCAATCATCAACGAGAAGAGCAGTCAATGACGTCTCTTTTACGATTAATGACGGTGAATGGATTGCAATTGTAGGTCATAATGGTTCAGGGAAATCGACACTTGCTAAATTAATGATAGGACTTTTATTTCCAGATGAAGGGAATATACATTTATTCTTAGAAAAAATGACAGATGAGAATATATGGAAGATGCGCTCTGAAATGGGGATTGTCTTTCAAAATCCAGATAATCAGTTTGTCGGGTCAACCGTTCAAGACGATGTTGCTTTTGCGTTAGAAAATAAAGGGGTCCCATTTGAAGAGATGGTTAAAGTTGTTCATGAATCATTAGAACTTGTGAATATGGAAGGTTTTTTGAATCACGAGCCTCATCATTTATCGGGTGGACAAAAACAACGTGTTGCGATTGCAGGTGCTTTAGCACTTAAACCCAAACTCCTCATTTTGGATGAAGCGACGTCGATGCTTGATCCACAAGGAAGAGAAGAAGTTATTCGAATCGTTTCGGAGTTGAAAGAAACAACGAATTTAACAGTAATTTCGATTACACATGATTTGGAAGAAGCACGACTAGCAGATCGAATCATTGTGATGAATGAAGGAAAAGTACTTGATATTGGTACACCTAAAGAAGTTTTTACAAAGAAAAATACGTTATCCTCGATTGGACTAGACATCCCATATGCGATGAATCTATCAAATTTAATTCGTCAAAAGGGATTGGATTTAGTCGGGGAACATATGACAGAAGAAGAATTGGTGAATGAATTATGGACATCTCACTTCAACAAGTAGGGTATTTATACGGGAAAGATACGCCGTTTGAAAAGAGAGCCTTGCAAGAAGTAGATGTAACGATTGAATCCGGTTCTTATACGGCGATTATCGGTCATACAGGTTCAGGAAAGTCTACGCTCCTTATGCATTTAAATGGGCTTTTAAGACCATCAGAAGGTGTTGTGAAAGTTGGAGATCTTGAGATTCATCGAAAGACGAAAGCAAAAGCTTTAAGAAGTATTCGCCGGCGTGTTGGAATTGTTTTTCAATTTCCAGAGCATCAATTATTTGAAGAGACTGTTCTTAAAGATATTATGTTCGGTCCGATTAACTTTGGTGTGGAAGAAGACGTTGCAGAGAAAAGAGCTTATGAGTTAATCAGCTTGCTCGGATTGCCAAAAGAAGTGGCTCATAAATCTCCTTTCGACCTGTCAGGAGGGCAAATGAGACGTGTTGCGATTGCCGGCGTATTAGCTTTCAATCCATCTATCCTCGTGTTAGATGAGCCAACAGCAGGATTAGACCCGCGTGGCCGGCATGAGATTATGGAATTATTTCAAGTGCTGCATGAAAAAGAAAATCTCACAACGATTCTCGTTACACATAGTATGGATGATGCTGCAAAATATGCAGATCAAGTTGTTGTTATGCACGATGGCACATCTGTGATGCATGGAACACCTGAAGAAGTATTTAGTGACGAAGAGAAATTACAGTCTTACCGATTAGGACTTCCGAAAACGGTTAAATTTCAACAAGATATTGAAAAGTTAATCGGTCGAACTTTACCTGGTCTTGCTTTAACGGAAGAACAGCTGGCTGAAATGATCGTAGCGGCAGTAGAGGAGGATCCGTCATGTTAGAAAAGATGATTTTCGGGCGTTTTATACCGGGTCAGTCTTTTATACATCGACTCGATCCACGTTCTAAGTTATTGTTTGTGATGCTATTTGTTTTTGCTGTTTTTTTAGCAAATAACGTTCAAACGTATGCGCTTTTATTAGCTTTTACATTGCTCGTTATTGTTGCATCACGTATTCGTTTATATTTTTTATTAAATGGCTTAAAGCCTATTTTATTTTTAATTATATTCACGTTTTTTATGCACCTTTTCTTTAATAGAGAAGGCGCCTTATTAGTTGATTGGAAAGTGATTAAAATTTATGAAGAAGGAATACGCCAAGGAATTTTTATTTCACTTCGTTTTCTTGTTCTTGTTTTAGTTACGTCGATCTTAACATTAACAACTTCGCCTATTTCAATCACAGATGGAATGGAAGATTTACTTGGTCCATTTAAGCGATTTAAATTACCAGTCCATGAGCTCGCGTTAATGATGTCAATATCACTACGTTTTATTCCAACTTTAATGGATGAAACAGATAAAATATTGAAAGCGCAGTTAGCACGAGGTTCCGATATTAGTTCTGGTACGATAAAAGAACGAGTGAATGCCGTTATTCCATTGCTTGTTCCCTTATTCGTCAGTGCTTTTAAACGAGCAGAGGATTTGGCGGTTGCGATGGAAGTGCGAGGATACCGTGGCGGGGAAGGTCGGACGAGGTATCGACAGCTGAAGTGGGATTTTCGGGATACGATTGCCATGCTTGTTCTTGTCATACTCGTCGTTACTCTGTATTTTTGGAGAGGGTAGGAGGATTTATAAATGGAACGTATAAAAGCAATCGTTGCTTATGATGGGACAAACTTTGCTGGTTATCAATCTCAACCTGGCATGAGAACTGTTCAATCAGAAATCGACAAAGCACTCGTGAAAATTCATAAAGACAAAAGTATCTATTCAGTTGCAAGTGGTCGAACAGATTCCGGTGTTCATGCGACAGGTCAAGTCATTCATTTTGACACACCGCTGACGTTAGAAGTGGATCGTTGGAGAATGGCACTCAATGTGTTACTTCCAAAAGACATTCGTATTGTCGATGTTGCCTATGTCGATGAAAACTTCCATGCGAGATATTCAGCAACCGGAAAAACCTATACATTTAAATGGTCATATGCAGAAGTGCATAGTCCGTTTGAACGTAATTATTCAGTTCATTTAGGTAAGTGGCGTCCAGATGTGGAAAAGATGCAAGAAGCCACACAATACTTTATAGGTAAGCATGACTTTACAAGTTTTTGTTCTTCGAAAACAGCAACGTCGAATCGAATTCGAACTGTGCGCGAGCTTTCATTAAACGAGCAAAATAATGAACTCATTATGACAATAGAAGGCGATGGCTTTTTATATAATATGGTGCGCACGATTGCTGGGATGTTGCTTGCGGTAGGTAAAGGGTGGCATAAGCCAGAAGACGTGAAAGAAATATTAGCTTTAAAAGATCGTAAAGCAGCAAGTAAAACCGCGCCAGCACACGGATTGTATTTAGAAAATGTAACATATGATTCTGTTGTAGAAGGCCGATGAGTCAGCCATATTTTGAAGGAAAAATTCAAAACAACTTTCCCGTGTGTTTTTATTTAAAAAGCTTGACTAAAAGAAGAAACCGTTATATTATTAATAATGGTAATTCTAAAACCCCACAATAAGCCCCGGAAGGTTATTTGTGTTTAGGGATATAGATTAAATCGGGAAATTTTCGTTATATAGGAGGAAAAAAACATGCGTACAACATTCATGGCAAAAAGCCACGAAGTAGAGCGTAAATGGTATGTGATCGACGCTGAAGGTAAAACGTTAGGTCGTTTAGCTACTGAAGCTGCGGCACTTTTACGCGGAAAACATAAACCAACATTCACACCTCACGTTGATACAGGTGACCACGTGATTGTGATTAATGCTGAAAAAATTCAATTAACAGGTAACAAATTAAAAGACAAAAAATATTACCGTCACTCGGGTTATACAGGTAATTTAAAAGAGCGTACAGCACTAGAAATGCGCACACACTACCCAACAAAAATGCTTGAAATTGCAATCAAAGGAATGCTTCCAAAAGGTCCTTTAGGCAGTCAAACATTCAGAAAGCTTAACGTATATGCTGGGGCAGAGCACCCACATGCAGCACAAAAACCAGAAGTTTATGAGCTTCGTGGATAATAAAAGGAGGAAATAGCTTTGGCACAAGTACAATATCTCGGCACTGGCCGTCGTAAAAGTTCAGTAGCTCGTGTACGTCTCGTTCCTGGTGATGGAAAAATCATCATTAATGACCGCGATGTAAATGAGTACGTACCATTTGAAACATTACGTGAAGTAATTAAACAACCACTAATCACAACTGAAACACTAGGAAGTTATGATGTTTTAGTAAACGTTCACGGTGGTGGATATACAGGTCAAGCTGGTGCAATCCGTCATGGTGTTGCACGTGCATTATTAAACGTTGACCCAGACTTCCGTACACAATTAAAATCTGCTGGGTTCTTAACACGTGACCCACGTATGAAAGAACGCGAGAAGTACGGTTTCCGTGGAGCACGTCGTCGTCCACAATTCTCGAAGCGTTAATTTTTACAATCAATATTTACAGCCCTTTTTCGACTTTATCGGAAAAGGGTTTTTTTATATTCAATGAGAAATTAAAGTTTTAATGTCAAATAAGGACATTAATAGGTTTTTAAGTGTATCTTTGATAAAATTGAGTTACGATAAAGAGTATAATTAAATTTCAATGGAGGGCACGAAATAACATGACAAAATTTCCAAAAGATGCAATGCGTATGTTAAAAAAGACAAGTCGTACATTTTACATACCTATTACGTTTTTGCAGAAGGAATTGAAAAGCGCGGTAGCATCAGCCTATTTAATATTCCGTGCAATTGATGAAATAGAAGATGATGAAAAATTAAACAATGATCTAAAGCATGATATTTTAATGCAAGTGAGTGAGCTATTTAATCAGCCGTTTGACAATGAAGCATATATGCAGATTTTAGGGGAAACAAAGGACCAATTGCCTGAAGTAGCGGTTCGTTTAGAAGAGTGGATTGAAGCCTGTCCAGAAAAAGCAATGCCAATTGTTATGAGTGTGGCCAATGAAATGGCGATTGGAATGGCGAAATGGTCGAAAGTCAATTGGCATATCGAAACTGAAGAAGATTTAGACGACTACACATACTATGTTGCTGGGCTTGTAGGGGTTATGCTTTCTGACTTGTGGGAGCTATATGAGGGTGAAAAGACAGATCGAAATCTTGCAATTGGTTATGGCAGAGGTCTTCAAGCTGTGAATATTTTACGAAATGAAGACGAAGATATGGATGAGCGTGGTGTGAATTTTGTACCAAAAGGGTGGAATCGTCAAGATTTATTTGATTATGCGAACAAAAACTTAGCGCAAGCAGATGAATATATGAAGACATTAACGAAAAGAAGTATTAAGTTGTTTTGTCGATTACCGCTCGCACTTGCACATAAAACATTGAAAGCAATGGAGCAAGGGCGCGAAAAAATGACGCGTGAAGAAGTAGAAGAAACTGTAAAAGATGTTGAGGTCAATTCATAAACTCGTTTTCGATATGAATCTAAATAAGTTCGAATGCGTTAAAAGAATTTACAATGATAAGGTAGGTGTTCACTGTGCCTCATTCAATTGAGCGAAGGAAGTCTGAGCATATTCAAATCTCTTTAGATGAACAAGTAACAGGGGAAGCCATTTCAACGGGGTTGGAGTCGTATCGATTTATTCACAACGCACTTCCTGAAATTGCCTTCGATGAAATTTCTTTAGAAACTGAATTCCTTGATTTTACATGTAAAACACCATTTCTAATTAGTTCAATGACTGGAGGAACAGCATTCGCGGAGACAATCAATCGAAACTTAGCGATGGCTGCGGAAGAAAGAGGCTGGATTTTAGCGCTCGGTTCAACGAGAGCACTTTTGGATAGTGACGGCCATGCAGATTCATTTTTAATGAGAAAGTATGCACCTAGCATTCCGGTTATTGCCAATCTAGGCGCTGTCCAATTGAATTATGGCTATACTGCAGATGAGTGTAAAAAGATTATTGAAATGACCGAAGCGGATATGCTTGTGCTTCATTTGAATAGTATTCAAGAAGTCATTCAAGAAAGTGGAGATACAAACTTTAAAGGGCTTCTCAGTAAAATTGAGCAGCTTTGTAACACATTAGAGGTCCCAGTTGGGGTTAAAGAGGTTGGATGGGGAATAGACGGGGAAGTTGCTAGGAAATTAAAAGAAGCTGGCGTAGCGTTTGTTGACATAGCCGGCGCGGGTGGTACTTCATGGAGTCAAGTCGAAAAGTACCGTGCCGACAATCCAGTGAAACGAATCGCGGCAGAAGCGTTTAGCAGTTGGGGAATCCCAACAACTGAATCTCTTCAGCTTGTACGTGAAGAAAGTGAAGATTACCCACTCATTGCAAGTGGTGGGATTCAAACGGGCGTAGACGGTGCGAAAGCAATCGCACTTGGCGCGGATCTTGTAGGCATTGGACGCTCGATTTTGAAAGCGGCAACTGAGAGTCCTGAATCTGTCGTAGAAAATATGGAGATTCGGGAAATGGAACTTCAGATGGCCATGTTTGGGATCGGTGTGGAAACGATTCAAGCGTTGCAGCAGACAGAACGATTGAAAAGTGTCTTGTAAAAGAAAGCTGTTGCTTTAGTAAATTGCTGACGTAACCATCTGTAAGTCGTGAGCGGCTTTTAAGACTGTGCTGAAGAAAGAAGTCTATATTTTCATTTCCGGATTCTAATTGACAGCTAGTTTAAAGTTTTGTATACTTGCGATAAGTTAATAGCGAGTGGTTGAGTTTAGGAGTCCACATTTAAATTCTTGCGGGAGCAAGTTTTTAAATGTGGATTTTTTTATGCTTATAAAATATATCACTCTATATAACTGTAAAAAGGAGGAGTAATATGTCGCCCTTTGTTGGAGAGTTAATCGGGACGATGATTTTAATTATTTTAGGCGGCGGCGTAGTAGGCGGCGTTCTAATGAAGAAATCCAAAGCGGAAGATGCAGGCTGGATAGTCATCACGGTTGGATGGGGGCTCGCAGTGACGATGGGGGTTTACGCGGTAGGGAATATTAGTGATGCACACTTAAACCCTGCTGTCACATTAGGTTTTGCATCTATCGGAGAGTTTCCGTGGGCAGATGTTCCAAAGTATATTGTCGCGCAGATGATAGGTGCAATGATTGGTGCAGTGATTGTTTACTTCCAATACTTACCGCACTGGAAAGTAACAGAAGATCCAGATGCAAAATTGTCCGTTTTTGCCACAATTCCTGCAATCCGTCATCCATTATCGAATATGATTAGTGAAGTGATTGGAACATTTGTTTTAGTGCTTGGCTTATTAGCAATCGGCGCAAATGAATTTACAGAAGGGTTGAATCCATTGATTGTTGGTGCGTTAATCCTTGCGATTGGTGTTTCTTTAGGGGGACCAACTGGATACGCGATTAACCCTGCGAGGGATTTAGGTCCACGGATTGCTCACTTCTTTTTACCGATACCAGGAAAAGGTTCATCTGATTGGAAGTATGCATGGATTCCTGTAATTGGACCGGTTTTAGGTGGTATTTACGGTGCGTTATTTTATCAGAAGTTTTTTGAAGGAATGAACAACTCACTGTTCTGGCTTGTTAGTTTAATGATCTTAGCCCTGTTTGTTTTAGCACAAATTTCAATACGGAAAAGTAATGTTAAAGTGAAAGCTCTTAACTAATTTTGGTATAGTGTAACTAAATGAAAATGACCGGAGGAGAGGCAAATGATTGAAAAGTATATTTTAGCAATAGACCAAGGTACGACGAGTACGCGTGCAATTTTATTTGATAAAGAAGGAGATATTTTCCATATTGCACAGCAAGAGTTCCCACAATATTTTCCTGAATCAGGTTGGGTAGAACAAAATGCGCATGAGATTTGGAGTTCTGTATTGGCAGTTCTTGCAAATGTCCTATCTGAAAAAAACATCTCGATTGATCAGATTGAGGGAATTGGAATTACTAACCAGCGTGAAACAGCTGTTGTATGGGATAAAAACACAGGAAACCCTGTGTACAACGCGATCGTATGGCAATCACGTCAAACAGCAGATATTTGCGACAAATTAATAGAAAGCGGTTACAATGATTTGTTCCGTGAGAAGACAGGACTACTCATTGACGCTTATTTCTCAGGAACAAAAGTGAAGTGGATTTTAGATAATGTGGAAGGTGCTAGAGAGAAAGCAGAACGTGGGGACCTTTTATTTGGAACGATTGATACGTGGTTAATTTGGAAGCTAACGGGCGGAAAAACACATGTGACTGACTACTCAAATGCTTCAAGAACACTGATGTACAATATTTATGATTTGAAGTGGGATGAAGAATTGCTCGAAATTTTAGGTGTCCCTGCATCGATGTTACCAGAAGTGAAATCATCTTCAGAAATTTACGGATACACAGATGAAATTCATTTCTTTGGGAAAGCGACACCGATTGCGGGAATCGCTGGTGACCAACAAGCGGCGTTATTTGGGCAGGCGTGCTTTGAAACAGGGATGGTAAAAAATACGTACGGCACCGGTTGTTTTATGCTGATGAATACAGGAGAAAAAGCTGTAAAGTCCGAACATGGCCTACTCACTACAATTGCATGGGGAATCGATGGCAAGGTTGAGTATGCGTTGGAAGGAAGTATCTTCGTTGCGGGTTCTGCCATTCAGTGGTTGCGTGATGGTATGCGTATGTTCCGTGATTCCACAGAAAGTGAAATGTATGCAAAACGAGTTGAGTCAACGGAAGGTGTTTACGTTGTACCAGCGTTTGTAGGACTCGGTACACCTTACTGGGATAGTGATGTAAGGGGAGCTGCATTTGGAATTACAAGGGGTACTGAAAAAGAGCATTTTATTCGTGCGACGCTTGAGTCACTTGCTTATCAAACAAAAGATGTGCTTGATGCAATGGAAGCGGACTCAGAGATTTCTTTAAAGAAATTACGTGTTGACGGCGGTGCGACTGCCAACAATTTCTTAATGCAATTCCAGTCAGACATTTTAGATGTTCCAGTAGAATGTCCGGGAGTAAGTGAAACGACGGCGTTAGGTGCAGCTTACTTAGCTGGGCTTGCGGTTGGATTCTGGGAAGATCGTTCTGAAATTGCATCGCACTGGAAATTAGATCGTTCATTCGAATCCGCTATGGAAGAAACTGAACGCGAAAAGCTATATGATGGCTGGAAAAAAGCAGTTCAAGCAGCAATTGCTTTTAAATAATCAAATTTGCTAACTGGTCAACTCTCTCAAAGAAAGTGTTCAAATACATCCTTTGAGAGGGTTTTTAAGATTGAGAAACAGATTCGTCTTAAATATAAATAAGCCTCTGCTTAGTGTACATATCTTTTCTTCACTTTACATATAATTGAAGAAAAGGGCGGTGTCTATAATAAATGAAACGGTGGCTTATTATTGGTATTTTACTTGTTAGTTCTCTCGGAGTAGTTATTTACGGAGTGAAGGCATCGGATCGAGGTTTTTTTATGCCGGAAGAGTTTGCAGGAGTGAAAATTGTGATTGACCCAGGACATGGGGGACCGGATGGAGGGGCATCTTCGGGAGAAGTCGTAGAACGTGAAATTACGCTGAAAATCGCACATCAATTAAGAGAGCGACTTGAAAAAAAAGGAGCAACAATCGTAATGACAAGATCAAAGGAAGGAGATGCCCTTTCCGAACACGTGCCTGATGAAAAGTTTTCTACATTACGTGAAAGGAAGTTAGCAGACTTAAAATTACGTGAATCGATTGCAGTAGATGAAAATCCTGATGTATTTATTAGCGTCCATGTCAATGCCATTCCTGATACCAAATGGCGTGGTGCACAGGTCTTTTATCATGAAGGTGGGCATCCGGATGGCGAATTTTTAGCAAAATCAATCCAATCATCTTTTCAAACAAATTTAAAGAATACAGAGCGTGAAGCTTTAGCAATTAGTGGTGTGTACTTATTGAAGAAATCTCCTGTACCTTCAGTGCTTGTCGAGACAGGATTTATTTCTAATGAAGAAGAGAAAGCACTGCTTGTTGATCCGAAATATCAAGAAAAAGTAGCAGAAGCTATTATGGAGGGCATTCAAGGATTTTTAAATGCGGAAGAAATGTAAGGCTTGTTCCGTCGTCTATGGACACTCATTATGCTATACTTGATAGAGATTTGACTATATTTTCAAGGAGTGTCCGAATTGATTGATGAGCAAAGAGTACGTGAACTAGTAGGTCAATTAAAAGATCCGTTTTTACATAAAACACTTGCAGAAACGGATGGTATTACTCATGTATCGATTAATGTTGAGAAAAAACATGTCAGTGTAAAGTTGGCTTTAGCAAAAGTAAATACTGCTGAACAACTTCCATTCCAAATGAAAGTTGTCGATACGTTAAAAGGTGCTGGAGCAGAATCAGTTGGAATCCGATTTGAAGAACTATCTCAAGAAGTGTTAGATAAATTTAGAGGAACTGCAACAGAAGCAGAAGCAGAGGATATTTTATCACCTTTAAGTGATGTAGAATTTATTTCAATCGCATCAGGTAAAGGTGGCGTTGGAAAATCAACAGTTTCAGTCAATATTGCAGTGGCTCTCGCTCGACTCGGCAAAAAAGTTGGACTCATTGACGCTGATATTTATGGATTCAGTGTACCGGATATGATGGGTGTTACCAAAATGCCGAAAGTTAAAAGTGAACGTATTATGCCGGTTGAAAGACTCGGCGTAAAAGTAATTTCAATGGGCTTTTTCGTAGAAGATAACGCGCCTGTTGTTTGGCGTGGCCCAATGCTTGGAAAAGCACTCGACCAATTCTTTAGAGACGTTGAGTGGGGAGATTTAGATTATTTACTTCTAGATTTACCACCTGGAACGGGAGATATTGCACTTGATCTTCATCAAATGCTTCCAACGTCGAAAGAGATTATTGTTACGACACCACATCCAACAGCAGCGTTTGTTGCAGCGCGTGCAGGAGCAATGGCGCTTCAAACAGAGCATGAAATCCTTGGTGTGATTGAAAACATGTCTTGGTTTGAATCAGAAGTAACAGGCGAACGCGAGTATGTCTTTGGTAAAGGCGGCGGAACGCGTTTAGCGGAAGAACTTCGTACAGATTTATTAGGACAAATTCCACTAGGTCAACCAGATTGGAACGAAGAAGACTTTGCACCTTCTGTTTATGCAGAAGACCATCCAATCGGAAAGATTTATATGGAAATTGCACAAGAAATGATTAATAAGAAAAGTGAATAAATTAAAAGCGGAGTCGGTTAATTACCTGCTCCGCTTTCTTTGTCAGACTTTTCATCTTGTTTCTTTTCTTGATCTTCTCCCTTCTCTTCGTTTTCCTCAAACTTTCCAGCTTCTTTAATTAACTTTTCCCACTTTGTTTGCAGGAGTGGACTATTGATTGTTTCTTCAATTGCCTTTTCATATTGCTCTTTCATCGTAGCGGATTTCATAATTTCTTCTAATTGCTTTTGCATATCTGGCTGCTTAAAAAAGCTTTCTAATTGCTTCTGAAAAGAGGCATCGTCCATTAACTGTGTCATGACTTCTTCCTGTTGTTCTTTCATGCTTTCTGCAATTGTCTCCGTGAATTTTGGATCATCAAAAGTTTTTTTCCAGAATTCATCACCCTTTTCAGACAACAATGTTTCTGTGATTGATTTTTTAACTTCGGACTGCTCTAGAACAAGAAGTTCCCTAAAGTCTTCTTCAGCTAAAATTTTTCGTAACGCTTTTTTTCCCTCTTCCGTTTGAATGGCATCTGTCATCATTTTTTTAATTTCATCAAAAGAAGGATTCGTTTGAGGCGCTGTACATCCAGCAAGTAGAAATAAGATCATTAGCAGTTGTATGGTTTTCTTTTTCATGGGATGTAAAATCATTCCCTTCTTAGATTCTTTTCAATTATTGTTCACATATTCAAAGGAAATATGCATATGATTCCGAAGTTCATAGATTTTTTGTCGAATCGTTGATACACTAATAAGAACAATGAAAAACGGAGGAACATTGTTTTGACAATACGAAATTGGTTTAAATTTTTTTTCAATGCACTTTGGATAGGTGGTTTTGTAACTGCAGTTGCTGGCTTAATTGTGCGCTGGGAATTCTTCACTAATTATTTACAAGCAGGAGAGATTGGGCAATTTGTAGGTGCACTTTTATGGATGGTTTTTCTTGGTTTTACAATGAGTGTAGTAGCACAAATGGGTTTTTTCGCATATTTAACAGTTCATCAATTTGGCGTGAATATTTTCAAAACGCTAACGTTATGGAATTGGGTTCAACTTTTAATTATTATGGTTGTTTTATTTGATTTAATCTTTTTCCGTTTCCGTTTAACATCGGAAGATACAGAAAGGTCTTTATTATATTTATTCTTATTAGCAACATTAATGATCGTATCTGGTATAACGGCATATTTGAAAGCACAGTGGACAAAGAAGCATACGCTCATTTCCGCATTGTTTTTTATGATTGTCATTACAACGCTTGAATGGTTGCCAGCGTTAATGGTGAGAGAAGGCAATATCGATACATGGGTAACTATTCTTTTGTTCCCATTACTTGCAGTAAATGCTTACCAAATGCTTGCCCTGCCAAAATACAATACAATGTCAGACAGAGACAAAGAAAGACTGGAAGAACGTCGTGCAGCGCGTAGAAAAAGAGCAAAAACAGCTTCATCCAAATCATAATTGATAAACAGAGAAGAGCCACTTAGAAAAAGTTTTATTAACTAAATTCTAAGTGGTCTTTTTTTATTTCTTATTCGTTCGGGATTTTCTTTAATTTACCTACGGAACCGAGTAATACCTCGTCAATTGGTTGAAATTCTCTCTCTTCCATTAAACGTTTAAGCTCCGGCAAATAAACACGGTCTTTACGATGATGCGGAATGGCGATAATCTCACCTTCTTGCATAGGTGGGATATTTCCTCCATCCCATGTAAAGCTTGAGCCAAGTGCATTGATTTTTGCTTCCCAAAGAAGGGAATGAAGAAAGCTAGAGAATTTTTCGTCACTCGTTCGAAACCAAAGTGGCTCCTCGTTAAAAATGGCTTTATATCTTTCAACTTGTTGTAAAAGTAGCCGACCGTCTGCTTCATACGCCTTACCTTCAAGTCCTAATAGCCCAACTGGAATTTTCTTCTTTATGATAAGTTCAACGGTTTCGGGAAAACGTTCAGCCCAATCGAGATCGAGAAGGAGGAGTGGATATGGATCGTTTAGTGTTTCGATCCAATCGCTTACTTCTTCATCACCAAAAGAAATATTAATCGTTAGAGCGGAACCATGTGTACCACGAACAATAGCGGCAGGTTTTTCAGTTACATGAAAGACAGATGTGTTAGAAGTTTGTTTGAAAAAAGATTGAAGAAATAAAAATAAGCTACAACCGATTAACATGAATAGAATGATTTTTTTTATAGTTAAGATCCTCCTTTATAAAGACTCTTTATATTTTATGAAAAACCATTGACAAATATGAAGTTATCATGTTAATATAAAAGAGTCGCTGTCCAAATACATTAAGAAATAAAGTTGTTTTTTAAAAAAGGATTTTTAAAAACACTTGCAAAAAAAATATTTCTTGGTATAATAGATGGTATCGAGAAATGGTACTTATTATTCCGCAGTAGCTCAGTGGTAGAGCAATCGGCTGTTAACCGATCGGTCGTAGGTTCGAATCCTACCTGCGGAGCCATATGCTTCCATAGCTCAGTAGGTAGAGTGCTTCCATGGTAAGGAAGAGGTCACCGGTTCAATTCCGGTTGGAAGCTCCAAAGAAGTCAATAATCACCTACATAAAAAAGCTGTTTAATTACATAATGCTTAGGGCATCTGAGGAAGCAATTAGACGTTGAGAAATGGATTCAACTGCATGAATCTTATCAAATTCAAGTCACTAAAGTAGTGTGAATCAAACAATAATTTTAATATGGTGGGGTAGCGAAGTGGCTAAACGCGGCGGACTGTAAATCCGCTCCCTCAGGGTTCGGCGGTTCGAATCCGTCCCCCACCACCATTTTTAATATGCGGCCCCTTGGTCAAGCGGTTAAGACACCGCCCTTTCACGGCGGTAACACGGGTTCGAATCCCGTAGGGGTCATTTTATAAAACATCATAGTAAGTATGATGTTTTAAAATTTATGTAAAATATGAATAAATAAACAAAACAAGAGCATTCTAAAATATGTGATTAATCGAATGCAGCCGACGCGGTAATGCGAAGCATATCCCCAAAATGTATTAAAATTGGGAGATGCGAGTAGAACAAGGAAGCAATTGAGAAAAAGAAAGAGCGTACCTAAGTACGTGACTGATTGATCGAATGCAGCTGACGCAGTAATGCGAAGCATATCACAACTTTAAACCGGTGGGGTATAGCCAAGCGGTAAGGCAACGGACTTTGACTCCGTCATTCGTTGGTTCGAATCCAGCTACCCCAGTAATAACATCCGTAATCCTAAGTCAACTAAGACTTAGGATTATTTTTTTATAAAATAGGTTCTATAATTTATGACGTTGGTGAGAGAAAATCCCTAACTCCGAAAAATTGGAGATAGGGATGGAATTTCACTAATGTCTTTTTTTATTAATATATATGGAACCAAGAAAATCCTATTACACGCTGATTTCCGTTCCGAGGAGCGTGCGGTAAGCCTCCTCGTCGCGAAAAATACGCTCCTGTGGGGTCTTACCTGTCAAGCTCATCCCTCTGAAGTCGCCGCTCTGCACTCCAATCAGCTAAAAAGGATACAAGAAATGTTAAGTTCCATATAAATAGAAAACAAGTGTGATCGCCTACACGTTGAAATGGATGTAGCGTTGAAAATATGTAAAGCAGCTGTTAACCACTTGGCACTTCAAGTTTAACAGTCATTCGTTGATTCCAAAAAATAACCTATCAACATTAATCGGAATTTGCAACAATTAAGTTGACGATAAAATTAAGAGATGAAATAGTATTGTATGTTAAAAATATACCCTGTAAATGATAGAATTCAGTTCTTATGAGTGTAACAAGTAGTATAAAGTGACTAAATATTTTATAATATACTTAGAAAAGTAATACAGATTGCAGGTTGATAAAATAAAAGCAAGAGGTGATCGTGTGCGAAAGGAAAAGAAGCATCTAGCAAAAATGCTTAAAGACGAAGAGCAACTGTCAATTGATGTGAAATTAAAAGATATTTTATACGCATTGAATCAGTCTGCAATTGTAGCAATTACAGATCGGACGGGAAGTATTTTATTCTCTAACGATAAATTTACAACTATCACTCAATATACCAAAGAAGAATTGATAGGAGAAAATCACCGGATTTTGAATTCATCTCACCATTCAAGAGGGTTCTTTAAAGAAATGTGGAGAACGATTGGAACTGGAAATGTGTGGCGTGGGGAAATTAAAAATAAGAAAAAAGACGGAAGTTATTACTGGGTCGATACAACGATTGTTCCATTTTTGGATGAAAAAAGAAAACCATATCAATATATTTCAATTCGATATGAAATTACTGAACGTAAGGAAGCCGAAGAAAAGATTCGTCATTTAGCTTATAATGATCAACTGACGAATTTACCCAATCGACTTTATTCTCGTCGGAAGTTATATGAAGTGTTATCCGAAGCGAAAAAAAATAAAAAGAAAATTTGTTTGATTCGTTTTAATCTTGATAGACTCCGTTATATTAACGATTCTTTAGGATATGAAGCGGGGGATTATGTTTTATCATTAGTCGCGAGGAGACTAGAGATTTCTTTTCCTAAATACAGTGTGATTGCGAATCTTGGTGGAGATGAATTCAGTGTTATATTGCAAGATGCCCAAAATATTAGTGACGTAGAGAGTATTTTAGAAGGTGTTTTAGAATCCATCCAACAACCAATCAAACTTAAAGAGGATTATTACATATTAACGGCAAGTATTGGTATGGCTTTTTATCCGGATCATGCAAATACTCCTTCCGAACTGTCTTCCAAAGCCGAACAAGCACTTTTAAGTGTAAAAGAAAGAGGCGGCGGAGGCTATAAGGTTTATGAACCCGAAGTAGCTAAAAAGTCCATTGAGCGAATTGTATTAGAAAATGAACTACGAAAAAGTATTAAATATGGCTACTTTCATCTTGAATTTCAACCTAAGTTTAATCTTTTAACAGAAGAATTAACGGGTGTAGAAGCATTAGTCCGATGGGACCATCCTGATCTTGGAAGAATCCCGCCTGATCAGTTTATTGGAATTGCAGAAGAAACACGAATTATTATTTCCTTGGGCAAGTGGATATTAAAAGAGGCGTGTCAGCAATCGAAAAGATGGGAAGAAAAAGGATATCAAGTTTCAATGGCGATTAATATTTCGGCAATCCAGCTAAAGGATGAAAATTTTTTAACAACTGTAAACAAGACTTTGGACGAAATTGGAAACGACCCGCGCTTACTAGAATTTGAATTAACAGAAAGTGTTTTTGCTGCGCACGAAGAGATAGATGCAACAATTAATGAGATTAGAAAGTTAGGTATTAAAATAGCAATCGATGATTTTGGAACGGGGTATAGTTCTTTTAGTTATATTAAAGAGTTGCCAGTGGACACACTAAAGATTGACCGAGCATTTATTCAAGATCTTGATAAAGGTGTAGAGGGGACTGCGATTGTTGAAGCGATTTTATCAGTAGCAAAAACGTTAGGGTTAAGTGTGGTTGCTGAAGGAATTGAAGAAGAACATCAAGTCACACTGTTAAAAGAGTTAGGTTGTGAACAAGGGCAAGGGTATTACTTTAATAGACCGACAGATGCGATCGAGTGCGAAGAATTTATGTCTCCCGATTTACGCAATTAAATTTCTTTTATCACAATCATTACAAATGAATAAAAATTCATTTTCCTGTCTAGTTGAGCCAATACAACTCAGGTTTTATAATGAAGTGTAGGGAGGGGAAATTGAATGTCAAATAAGTTATCATTGTCAATGATTGGGGTATCGTTGGATTTAGGTCAGAGTCGTCGGGGTGTCAATATGGGCCCGAGTGCGATTCGTTACGCTGGTGTTGTTGAGCGGTTAGAAGCACTTGGACATGAATTGATTGACGAAGGGGATATCCACATCGACGCGGGGTTACAAGCAGAAGATAGTGATTCGAAATTAAAAAATTTAAAAGAAGTTGTTCAAACGAATACAAAACTCGCAGAAAAGGTTGCCGCAGTTGTACAAGCCGATCGATTTCCACTAATTTTGGGTGGAGACCATAGTATAGCAATTGGTACGCTAGCGGGTTTAGCGACAAAATATAAAAATTTGGGTGTGATTTGGTACGATGCGCATACTGATATGAATACAGATGAAACTTCTCCATCCGGCAATATCCACGGAATGCCGTTAGCGATTAGTATGGGATATGGAGATCATCGACTTGTGGATTTACACCATAATGGACAGAAAGTAAAGCCGGAAAATATTATCGTGATCGGAGCGCGTTCGATTGACCCCGGAGAAAGAGCATTGATTAAAGAACTGGGGATTCAAGTGTATACAATGCACGAAATTGATAAATACGGAATGACGACGGTAATGGAAAAAGCAATTCAGCATTTCAAAGATCAGGATATAGATGGTGTTCATCTATCATTAGATTTAGATGCATTAGATCCACTCTATACACCAGGAGTTGGGACGCCCGTGGCAGGTGGGGTTAGTTACCGAGAAAGTCATTTAGCAATGGAAATTTTAGAAGAATCAGGACTTGTTACTTCAGCTGAGTTTGTGGAAGTCAATCCGATCTTAGATGAGCGAAATAAAACAGCAGATGTGGCGGTTGGATTGATGGGCTCTCTGTTTGGAGAGAAGTTGCTTTAAATATAATGATAAGAAATCAAAAGATGTGGTTACGTTATGTAGCCCATCTTTTTTGTTTTCAAGGAACAAAGTGCTTGACGTCGATGATTGATCTTAGGTATTAACAACTAAGTTTTTATGGGAAAGCCATAAATTGGTCAATATCTGCTAAAATTAAAAGATAAAATGAAAATAAATGAAACCTGTTAAACCTTTCATACGTATAAAAGGAACAGCCGCACGAAGCGGAGGGAAATTGCGATGGATCAACTGATTAATAAAAGAATAAACGAAGTACTTAAAGGGAACCAAGAGGCATTTGAAGAAATCGTAACACTGTTTCAGCATCGTTTGTATCATGTTTGTTACCGGATGTTAGGGAATCGACAAGAAGCTGAAGATATTGCACAAGAAGCTTTCGTTCGTGCGTATATAAATATTCATACATTTGATCAAAAGAGAAAATTTTCTACTTGGTTATTTAGAATTGCAACTAATTTATGTATTGACCGGATTCGGAAGAAGAAACCGGACTATTATTTGGACGCAAATGTGCCTGGAACAGAAGGGTTAACGATGTATTCTCAAATAGCTTCTGATCGGGAGTTACCAGAGGAAGAAGTAGAAAAAATGGAAACACAAAAACGTATTCAATACGAAATTGGGCGACTTTCTGATCGATATCGTTCGGTGATCATTTTGAGGTACATCGAAGAGTTACCGCTGAAAGAGATTAGTGAGATTTTAGAATTGCCACTAGGAACCGTAAAGACTCGTGTTCATAGAGGTCGAGCGGCACTTAGAAAACAAATGGGTGATTTGTAGGAGGTAATTTAGTATGAATACGTGTCCTGAGCAAATTGTTCATTATATGCATGCTTATTTGGATGGCGATATTGACCATCATGATGAACAGTTGTTAAATGAACATTTACAGCAGTGTAAATCCTGTGAAGAGCTGATGGATGATTTAACGGATGCAGTTCAATTTATAGAGCAAGCGGAACCAGTACAAGCACCAACAGGATTTGTTGATGGTGTAATGACACGCCTACCGAAAGAAAAGTCACAAGCAGGCATACAAAGATGGCTGCGCGGACATCCTTTTCTTGCAGCGGCGGCGATGTTTTTTGTGTTAATGAGTGCTTCACTGTTTACCAGTTATGGAAATGATCAACAATTTTCAGTGACGAAACAACCAAATTTAATTGTCGAAGGTGAAACAGTCCTTGTACCAGAGGGAGAAGTTATAAAAGGTGATATTGTCGTTAAGAATGGTGAACTTCGTATTGAAGGTGAAGTTGATGGAAATGTGACAGTGATTCGAGGTTCTAAGTATATGGCTTCCACTGGAGTCATTACAGGAACAAGTGCTGAGATAGATCAAGCATTCGATTGGTTATGGTATAAAATAAAAGAAACAGTAAAAGATGTTTTTAATGTATCAGAGCGAGAGAAAAAGATAGAAGAATAACTTGAAGAGACCGTAAATTGTATGAACAAGTATAATTGCGGTCGTTTTCAAATAGAATCTTATGATATTCTTACTGAAAAAAAGCGGAAGAGTTTTAAATAAAAGATATTTAGGGTAGGCGAATTCGAGAAAGAGTCTTTGCGTTATGGTATACTATAGCCATATGAAATTGGCGAAAAAGGTAGGCGAAGCACATGCCGTTTTTTGAAAAAATTGTTAACCTGAGTCCAGTCGCGACATTCATTAATATAGTGGATGTGCTTCTAGTTTGGTTTGTTGTATATCAACTGATTAAAGTTGTAAAAGGGACGAAAGCTGTCCAGTTATTAAAAGGAATATTTGCAATTGTAATTGCACGAATTCTGACAGATATATTTGAGCTTACTACGTTAGGGTGGATGATTGAGCAAGTTTTGCGCTGGGGTTTTTTAGCAGTCATTATTATATTCCAGCCAGAGTTACGTCGAGCGCTTGAACAACTTGGACGTGGTCGTTTGTTTGCTAGAACGATGCTAGAGGAAAAGGAAGAGCGTAAAAGATTATTGGAAGCTATGTCGAAGTCAGTCAATTATATGGCCAAACGTCGAATTGGTGCGCTTATTTCCATTGAGAAGGAAACAGGATTAAGTGAGTATATTGAAACGGGGACGTCGTTAAATTCGGATATAACTTCTGAGTTACTCATTAATATATTTATTCCGAATGCACCGCTTCATGACGGCGCTGTGATTTTACAGCGTAATCGAATTGCGGCAGCAGGTTGTTATTTACCGTTATCGGAAAGTCCTTTTATCTCGAAGGAGTTAGGGACAAGGCATCGGGCAGCACTTGGCTTAAGTGAAGTTTCTGATGCCGTGACGATTATTGTATCAGAAGAAACGGGGGCAATTAGTCTTGCAACCGAAGGCGATTTACTTCGAGATTTAAGCATTGAAGAGTTCGAAGAGCGGCTCCGTAGTTTATGGTTCGGTGAAGAGGTTGAGCAGGAGAACACTTCGAAATGGAAATGGGGCGTGAAGAGAAATGGATAAATTAATAGATAGCCCATGGTTTCTTCGATTCACCGCTTTGTTTCTAGCTATCTTATTGTTTTATACGGTTCAAGTAGACCAAAACGACCCTAAGAAAAACTCCAGTAGTGAAGGAATGGAAGTTCTTCGTGATATTCCAGTAGAAGTCTACTATGACAATGAAAACCTAATTGTAACGGGGGTCCCTCAAACGGTCAATATGACAATTGAAGGCCCTGTAAATATTGTTCAAACAACAAAGTTATTTCAAGACTTTACATTATTTGTAGATTTAAGATCATTGCCGATGGGAGAACATCAAGTCAGTATTGGACATGAAAATATTTCTGATAAGTTACAAGTTCGAGTTGATCCAGCGACGATAGATGTGAATATTGAAGAGAAAATTACGGAAACATTTCGCATTGAACCAGAGTTTAATAAACGTTTACTAGCTGAAGGGTATAATGTTGCTGGAATGGAAGTCAATCCGACGAGAATAGAAGTGACTGGTGCTAAAAGTATTATTGAATCTATAAACTTTGTGAAAGCGACTGTTTCAACAGATTCTGACGTCAAAGAATCCTTTGAACAAGAAGCAACAGTACGTGTGTTAGATCGGGATCTAAATAAATTAGATGTTGAAATGACCCAAGAAACTGTACGAATCAAAGTAGATATTCAAGAGAATTCAAAAGAAGTTCCAATTGTTATAAATGAGAAAGGCACACCGCCAAATGGCGTAACGATAAACTCAATTACACCAGAGAAAGATAAAATTGCTTTATCAGGACCTAATCGTGTGTTAAATGAAATTGATCAGCTTTTAGTTGATTTTGACGTCTCGACTATAAAGAAATCTGGTATAGTCGAAGTGAAATTGCAAAAACCGAAAGATGTATTTAAACTTTCTTCATCAACTTTAAAAGTAAAAGTTGATGTGGATGTTGAAGGTGTAAATGCAGATGAGAATGAGAACGAAAAGGAAGAACCAGAAACAGCTGAAAAAGAAGAAACTGTGGAAGAGCAAGGGGATGTAGTTAGTACATCACGGATTGATGATCTTTCAATTGTTGTGGACGGCTTAGACCCGAAGTTTAAGAGTACAGTGATGAATCCGATGAATGGTTCAGTTAATTTAGTCGTGAAAGCAACAACGGCCCAAATCAATGCTTTAACGCGAGATGATTTTACTGTCATGATTGATGCTTCTAATGTTGAAGAAGAAGGGGAGTATACTTATCCAATTCTCGTGAAAGGTCCATCTCAAGTTGAGTGGACCCTTTCTACAGAAGAAGCCATGTTTAAAGTTGAATTAGCTTAAACGTAAATGTGCTTGATGCACAAGATTGAAAGGGAGTATGGAAATGACAAAGTATTTCGGTACAGATGGTGTACGCGGAATTGCAAATGAAGAGCTAACACCTGAACTTGCATTTAAATTAGGTAGAATTGGAAGTTATACATTAGCGAAGGATTCCGGGGAAAAGCCTCAAATTCTCGTTGGTCGAGATACACGTATTTCAGGCGATATGCTCGAGAATGCACTCATTGCAGGAATTTTATCAACGGGTGTTGAAGTGATGACGCTAGGCGTTATTAGTACACCGGGTGTTGCCTATTTAACGCGCGCCATGAACGCAGCTGGTGGGATTATGATTTCAGCTTCACACAATCCTGTAGAAGATAATGGTATAAAGTTCTTTGGTGCAGACGGTTACAAGTTAACGGAAGTACAGGAAGAAGAAATTGAACAGTTTCTTCAAGGAGATGATGATCAACTACCACGTCCAACTGGCGCAGATGTCGGTTCCATTACGGAATACTTTGAAGGCGGTCATAAGTATATTCAATACTTAAAACAGACGGTTGATGAAGACTTTACGGATATTCATGTTGCGATTGATTGTGCACATGGCGCAACATCATCGCTTGCGACACACGTGTTTGCGGATCTTGAAGCAGATATCTCAACAATGGGTGCGTCTCCGAATGGTTTGAATATTAACGACGGGGTCGGTTCTACTTATCCTGAGAAACTTGCGGAACTTGTGAAAGAAAAAGAAGCAGATATTGGGTTAGCCTTTGACGGGGATGGCGATCGTCTTATCGCAGTTGATGAAGACGGAAAAATTATTGACGGCGATAAAATTATGTTCATCATTGGACGTTATTTAAAATCAAAAGGTCGCTTGAAATCAGATACAATTGTTTCAACAATTATGAGCAACCTAGGTTTCTATAAAGCTTTAAGAGACCATGATATGCAAAGTGTTAAAACGGCTGTTGGTGATAAATATGTTGTTGAAGAAATGCGAGAAAACAATTTCAATCTAGGCGGCGAGCAATCAGGTCATATCGTTTTACTGGATTATAATACGACGGGTGACGGGCTGTTAACAGGACTTCAACTCGTGAATATTATGAAAGTAACTGGAAAAACATTGTCTGAGCTTGCGAGCGAAATGACTGTATACCCGCAGGAACTTGTCAACGTTCGTGTGACTGATAAGCATGCAGTAACTGAAAATGAAAAGGTTGCAGCAGTTATTAGTGAGATTGAAAAAGAAATGGAAGGGAATGGTCGTGTACTCGTTCGTGCTTCCGGTACAGAGCCGCTCGTTCGTGTGATGGTAGAAGCACCGTCAATCGAAGCGTGTAAAAAATATGTAGAGCGAATCGTAGAAGTTGTTCAAGCAGAAATGGGTTTAGACAACTAATCGCTTGGTAGAATTTAAAACGATCTCTTCTAAACATTTTTTGTTTAGAAGAGATCGTTTTTTTAGGTTCTTATTCAAAAATATACTGTAATGCCTGAATCGCTTGGTCTACTGTTTCTACCGTTGCGTGAGCTTTACGTGAGAGTTCTTTTAGTGCATGGTGATTTGCTTCTTGGCGAATTAAAATGAGAGGTTTACCATATGTGACAGCTGCACTTGCATCCATTGCGGTATTCCACTGTTTATATTTTTCACCAAATAACGCGATGACTAAGTCTGCCTTTTTCATTAAGATTTCTGTACGTAAGTTATTAAAGTTAGAAGCCGCTGCATCTTTGAAAATGGCATTCGGTTGTTCACCAAGAATCTCTTCACCAATATCATCCGAACGATCGTGGTTTTCCATCGGGCCAACAAAATCAATTGGTAGTTCAGCCGCTTTTTCTTTAATCTCATCTCTCCAGTTGCTATGAATCTCTCCAGCTAAATAGACAGTTAATCTCATTTAAGAAATCCCTCCTCAGTATTCTTTTTCCATTATAACACTTTTTTGTCAATGACGTTGCGCAACGTTGTTAGAAAGTTTAGAGTATAGATAATGATGTGAAAGGGGATTCGAGTGATGAAGACGGTTTGGCATAATGGAACGATTTACACAATGGATATAGAAGGAAAGCAAGTTGAAGCAGTTTTAACGAAAGATGGAAAGATTATTGAAATAGGTACATATGAAGCATTAAAATCGCATGCAGAAAAAGAAATGGATTTACAAGGTGCAGTTTTATATCCAGGTTTTATCGACAGTCATATGCATATGATTGGCCACGGCGATAAACTGCGTAGCTTAGATTTATCAAAAGCGAATTCAGCAGATGAATTATTAAGGATGCTTTACGCAGCAAAAGAACAGTTAGGTGAAGACGCTTGGTTGATCGGAGAAGGTTGGAATGAAAATAACTTTCCGGATCAAAGAATTTTAACTGCAAAAGAGTTAGACAAAGTGACGGCAGCCCCTATTATTTTATCGAGAACTTGTCGTCATGCAGCCCTTGCGAATACAGCAGCTTTAAAACATGCAGGCATTCAAAGGGATACGACGAATCCAGTAGACGGTACGATTGTACGGGATGTAAACGGAGAAGCAACGGGGTATTTACTAGAAGGTGCACAGGATCTAGTGCTCGGTTTAATTGGTGAGCCAACAGTGGAGTCGTTAACTACTTCTTTGGAAAAGTCTGTAGAAGATTTATTAGCGCTTGGCTTAACGGGAGCTGTGACGGATGACCTTAGTCTTTATGGTGATTATCAAAAGCCATTACAAGCTTATAAAAACGTCCTTGGAGGAAAGAAGAAGTTCCGCGCACATTTATTAAGACGATCCCCTATTTTCGAACAAATAATGGAAGATACGCCTACCTATTACGAGCCATGGATTACGCCAGGGGAGATGAAATTTTTTGTAGATGGTGCACTTGGTGGACAAACTGCCTTATTAAGTAAGCCATATACAGATGCACCGGAAACGTCTGGGATTGCGGTCCATCGAGACGATGAAATTGAAGCACTTGTTCAGTTAGCGAGGTCTTATGATGAGGCTGTTGCAGTCCATGTTATTGGAGACGGTGCGGTGGAGAAAATTTTAGATGTACTAGAAAAACATCCTGTACCAACAGGAAAGAGAGACCGGCTCATTCATGTTAACGTGTTACGGGACGATTTAGTCGAAAGAATGTTAAAGTTGCCTGTCATATTGGATTTACAACCAGCATTTGTTTCTTCAGATTTTCCCTGGGTAATGGACCGTTTAGGAGGAGAGCGGCTTGACTGGACGTATGCATGGAAGCGATTACTCGATAAAGGGTTTATCTGCGGGGGTGGCTCTGATGCACCTATTGAAGAAGCAGACCCGTTACTTGGCATTTATGCAGCTGTAGCGAGACGAAAAGTAGGAGAAACGCATGAAGGGTACTTACCACAGGAAAAACTAAGCAGATTTGAAGCGGTTGGACTTTTTACAACAGGCAGTGCTGCGACGATTGGAAAAGCAGATAGTCGCGGGAAAATTGCAGTTGGTTATGATGCAGATTTTACAATCTTAAACAAAGATTTATTCACAGTACCTATAGAAGAAATTGTCAAAGCGAAAGTACAAATGACCGTCGTTGCGGAAGAAGTGATGTATAGAGCTGAGTGAATCGACTCGTGAGTGTTTTAAACCTGCCAAATTCCCGAATATGCTACACTGAAAGCGTAAAGGAGCAGATTCAAAATGACGAATCATTGGCATGAAAGATTTAATACAGAAGAATATATGTATGGAAAAGAACCAAACGCATTTGTAACAGCAATTGCAGACAAATTGCCGAAAGGGAAAATCCTTTGTATTGCGGAAGGAGAAGGCCGTAATGCAGTTTATTTAGCAACACTTGGCTTTTCAGTAACGACTTGGGATTATGCAGCTTCGGGTTTAGAAAAAACAAAGCGATTAGCGGAAGAAAATAATGTGGTCGTCCAAACAGCACTTCATGACTTATCGGAAGTTGAATGGGAAGCTGAACAATGGGATGCCATTGTTCACATTTTCGGCCACTTACCGAAAGATGTAATGGACCGTACGATGGCAGGTGTGAAAAAGGCATTAAAACCGGGTGGCTATTACTTGAGTGAAATGTATACAAAAGAGCAGCTTCAATATGGAACGGGTGGCCCGCCTAATGAAGCAATGCTTGTTGATCCGAAAGAAATGCTTCGTCAATTTGAAAATTATTTCGTGGAACATTTTTATGTCGGAGAAGTACATCGTAAAGAAGGAATCCTTCACACGGGGGATGCGCATGTTGTACAATGTTTATTTCAAAAAAGAGAGGACGCTTAATAATGAATGGTCAACAAAGAAGTGATATTCAGGAAGGATTAGAAGTTGCGATTATTTTAAAGAAAGATCAACGTTCCGGTATGAAAACAAAAGGAATCGTCAAAGACATTTTAACGAATTCTTCTTTTCATCCGCATGGAATTAAAGTACGTTTAACAGACGGCCAGGTAGGCAGAGTTGCGGAGATTATAAAATAACATTTATGTGCTAAAGGGAAGCATTTTGAGGAGATGGAAGACAATGGACTGTATCTTCTTGAGATGCTTCGTCTTTTCATTATGATAAGGAGGCCGAATAAATTGATCAAGCAAATTGGAATTACACATGCTATTTTTCAAGCGCCTATGGCTGGCGTGACGACACCAGAATTTGTGGCGGAATGTGCAGATGCAGGGATTGTTGGTGCGATTGGAGCTGGGTATTTAAATGGAGAAGAGACGAGAAAATTTATCTGTGATGTAAAAAAACTAACGAAGGCTCCTTTTATGGTTAATTTATTTGTCCCAGAGGAAATAGAATGGCATGAAGAAACAAAGAAGAAAGCAAATACAGATTTACACGCTATTCGTCAATCACTTGGGATTACGGAACCTGAATTTCAAAGAACTGAAAATGAATTTGAACAACAAATTGACGTGATTTTAGAAGAAAGCATAGCGATTTGTTCTTTCGCATTTGGACTGCCAAAAAAAGAAATAGTGGAGCGATTAAAAAGAGAAGATGTTTTTCTTATTGGAACTGCTACGACACCGGAAGAAGCACGGCTTGTTGAAGAGATTGGGATGGATGCAGTTGTGGTACAAGGAAGTGAAGCAGGCGGGCACCGGGGATCTTTTTACGGGAAATTAGCATACATACCACTGAACCAGTTAGTGAAGGAAGTACGTGAAACAGTTCAAATTCCAATCATTGCAGCAGGCGGCATTGCGAATAAAAAAATGATACACGAACTGACTGAACTCGGAGCAGAAGCGGTCCAAATTGGAACGGCTTTACTTGTAGCAGAAGAAAGCGGAGCACATCCACTACATAAAAGAGAAGTTTTACAAGCAGCCAAAGGGGATACTGTTTGTACAAATACTTTTTCAGGAAAAATGGCACGTGGGCTAAAAAATGAATTTATCAAGCGTATGGAAAATGCTTGTATTGCTCCTTATCCGTTTCAAAACACGTATACAAAAGACATTAGAAAAGCCTCAGCTGATCAAGGGACATCAGATTATATGTCTTTATGGGCGGGGGAAAATGCGTATTTAAGTGAAAGTGGAAAGGTGAAAGCGATTATCGAACGTTTTCTGTGAAAATGTGAATTGCTAACTATAATTATGTGATTTTTCAAATGATTGTGATGGGCGGTGGCGTGTTATGAAAAAGTATATTGGAGAAATCGGTTTAATCATTACCGCAATTATTTGGGGAAGTGGATTTGTTGGCAGTGCAGTGGCATTAGACCACTACACGCCTTATCAAATTTTAGTTGGACGATTTTTAATCGGCGTGATTCTTTTAAGTCTAGTTTTCTATCCTAAATTTAAAACGATTAAAAAAGGTGCGTTGATTAAAGGGGTTATATTGGGGAGTATTCTATATATTGCTTTTGTTTTACAAACAGTAGGTCTACAATTTACAACCCCTTCTAAAAATGCCTTTTTAACGGCGGTGAATGTTGTGATTGTTCCGTTTATTGGCTTTTTCATACATAAAAGAAATTTAGACATTTTTGAATTAACAGGTGCGGTGCTTGCAGTTATTGGAATTGCATTTCTGAGTTTGCAGCTGACGGGTGAATTGAATATAGGCGATGTGCTTACATTACTTTGTGCGTTTGCCTTTGCTTTTCATATTTTTTATACGGCTCGTTTTGTAAAAGACGAAGATGCAGTTGTGTTAACGCTTGTTCAAATGGGGACCGCGGCAGTTATTGGGCTAAGTGTTGTCATGATGAAAGGTGAAACGAATTTTTCATTCGAATCATCAGCAATTTTGCCACTCGTTTATTTAGGTGTGTTTTCAACGACGATCGCTTATTTACTACAAACTGTCTCTCAAAAATTTATTACTGAAACAAAAGCAGCGATCATTTTATCGACGGAAGCGCTTTGGGGGACATTGTTTTCAGTCATTTTACTAAGCGAGTTATTAACAGTGCGAATGAGTGTCGGTGCGGTCTTCATTTTAGTTGCGATTATCATAGCTGAAATAAAACCACAGCTGATGCCGTTTCGAAGGCGCTTAGAATAATAGATTATAAAGCTGAGGGGAGCGTGTTGGTGCATGCATAAAGATTTATTTATGGCTTTTTCTCGTGCCGGAATGCTCGGTTACGGAGGTGGTTTATCAGCGATTCCACTCATGCATAGAGAAGTCGTGGAAAGATACCAATGGATGAATGACGATGAATTCTCAGACATTTTAGCCCTGGCAAATACTTTACCAGGCCCCATTAATACGAAGATGTCAGGGTATATTGGTTGGCGTTTGAAAGGTTTTTGGGGAATGGCAAATTGTGTCGCGGCAACAATTATACCGACTGGTTTTTTAATGGTACTTTTACTGACGACCTTATCTGCGTTTAAAGATAAGCCGTGGGTTGCAGGGATGTCAAAAGGTGTCCTGCCAATCGCAGGTGTTATGATTGGTGTGCTTGCTTGGGATTTTATCACAAAGTCTAAGGTGTTATTGGGTTGGTGGCCGACAGTTTTATTAACAGTTGCCAGTATTGGAATCGTGGGATTTTTGGGTGTTCATCCTGCGATTGTTATTTTTGTTCTGATCCTTTCCGCTTTTTTCACAAAAGGTAAGCAGAAAAAAGCGAAGGAGGGCGACAAATGATTTACTGGAAAATATTTTATGCAAATTTCATTTCCAATTTACTAGGTTATGGGGGCGGACCTGCAACAATCCCTCTTCTAGAATATGAAGTTGTCGATCGTTACGGCTGGTTTACGAATCAGGAGTTTAGTGAAATAGTTGCGCTTGGGAATGGTTTACCTGGTCCAATTGCGACAAAAATGGCCGCTTATATTGGTTATGACCAAGGCGGAATGTTAGGTGCAGTAATTGCGTTATTTGCGACAGTAGCCCCTTCAATTATTCTTTTAATTGTATTGCTTGGCATTTTGATGAAATATAAAAATTCACCTAAAGTCCAAATGTTAACGAAAATTGTGCGTCCGACCATTGCGGTGTTACTAGGGATAATGACGTATGATTTCTTTTTCGATTCTTATAAAGCTGTCGGTGTCATTCATACAGTGATTTTAATTATTCTAGGCTATGTTTTATTAGAAAAACGGGGCGTTAGCCCGTTATATGTCGTATTAGGTGCATTAGCTTATGGTGCGGTATTTTTAAGTTAGTGTGTTTTTATGAAAAGTATAAATTTGAATGGCTGCCCGAATGTTTTCGTGGCAGTCTTTTTTATTTGGGTAGGCTAGTTGTCAAAGGACTAGGAAGCGAAGTAATAATAGAAGCATTGACTCTAACGTTACGTGAGCCTTTATAGTGAAAGATGAAAGGAGGTTAAACAGTGAAAGTAAAAGAAGTTTCTACATTAACAGGAGTGAGTGTTCGAACGCTGCACCATTACGATGCGATTGGTTTGTTGGTTCCAGACGGAGTGACAGATGCGGGATATCGACTTTATTCAGATGAAAACGTAGCGACTTTACAGCAAATTTTATTTTTTAAAGAGCTTGGTTTTTCTTTAAAGAGAATTAAAGAACTAATAGATAGCCCTTCGTTTGACCGGCGGGAAGCATTTGAAATGCAAAGAAAGATGTTGGTTGCAAAAAGAAGGCAATTGGATGAAATGATTCAAACGATAGACAAAACAATAGGGCAAGAAAAAGGAGAATACCAAATGACGAACGAAGAGAGATTTAAAGGCTTTGATTTTACAAAAGGAAATGACTATGAGGCAGAAGCAAGAGAGAAATGGGGAGATGCGGCGGTTGACGATGCCAATAAAAAGGCAAATGATCCAGCGTTTGGTGAGGGAATGAATCGGATTTACTTTAAATTGGCAGCGCTTCGCCATGAAGACCCAGCCTCAGACGAAGCACAAACAGCGATTGGCGAGTGGTATGATTTCTTGAATGAGATGGGAAGTTATTCGTTAGAAGCTTTTCGTGGGCTCGGTCAAATGTATGTAGCTGATGAACGATTCACGAAGAATATTGATCAGTTCGGGGAAGGGCTCGCAGCGTTTATGTGTAAGGCGATGGAAATCTACGCAGAAAAAGGAAAGTGAAACATTTGATATAAAAGGCTACTTGACTGATTGGTTGAGTAGTTTTTTTATTGGTAAAGAGAAAACTAGATTCATAGAATAAGAAGACTAGGAATCATTTGGGGCGTTTATGTGTATGGCGATAGGGGTATAAGAAGAAACACATATGTATTGAAGTAGGAAATAGGTGGAAATTTGTCAAAAGTAAATAACGGTTAAAAGGTGCTGTTCATAAGATGAGAATGGCACCTTTTTTACGGAGGCGAGGGGGAAGCCACATGACAAAAGAACATGATGACATGTTGAAGCGAATTGCATACTTGGAGCAGGAAGTCGCATTGTTGAAAAAGGAACAGGCAGAATTACTCGGTGAGAAAAAGAAATCATCTTCAGTTTTAGAAAGTGCTCAATGGGAAGTGAAGGAACGAGCAAAAGGGAAAACGTTAAGAGCAGCACAAGTCTTATCAGAAGATGAATCTTTCGTATTCAAGAAGCCAACAGTAAAGAAAAAAGAATTTGATTTAGAGAAAATGTTAAGTAAATGGCTACCGAAAGTATTTATGTTTATTCTACTCCTCGGTGTTTTATGGGGATTAAAAGTGGCAGCTGACTACGGTTATCTGACAAAGGCTGTTCGAATTGTTGCAGGATACACAGGAACCGGCTTACTCTATTATTTCGGTATGAAGTTTTATCGCCAACAAAATAAAGTGTTCGCCCTTACATTACTGGGAGGCTTTATTGGGTTAGGAATTTTAACGACATTTGCAGCTCATTATTTATATGGTTATTTTAATTTTTTCTTCGCCTTTTTAGTTGGCATTCTTTTTATTGCTTCAGGTTTATGGATTTCCAAAAGAACTAAGTCTGAAATTTTAACATTATTTTCTTCAATTGCCGGCTTTTTATTGCCATTTTTATTAGAAGGAGAAAGCGTGACCGTTTACGGATTCTTGGTCTATCTATTGCTTTTATTTATGTCGTTATTTTATGTTTCTTTAATTGAAAAACATAAATATACATTTTACTTTACTTTTTTCTTATTCCATTTGGCTTTGTTCGCTTATTTTGTACTGGTAGGTACATTTGAAGATCGTATTGCAATTGTAAGTACAGTATTTATTCAACATTTTACGCTACTATTTATCTATTTTGCTAAAAGAATATCGAGACATGCGTTTACGGAAGCGCTTATCTATACGAATTTTGCTTTTACATTAGGATGGATTAAATTACTCGAGGATTCCCGAGAGTCGTGGGTTTACGGGGGGTTAGCACTTGTTTACATCAGTTTAACCATTTTTGTTTTCCTAAAGAGAAAGAAGCAACTAAGTGGTGCTTTCTCAGCTGTCTCTGTCTTTGCGGTAAGTGCGTATATTCTCTCCTTAGGATATGAAGATGAGAAAGTAACATTATTACTCCTTTTAATTAACGGAACAATTGGTATTTGGGTGGGATTACGTTATCGGACGATTCGCACAGTCATTACGGGAGGCTTTATTTACGCCTTTTCCGCGAGTGCGGTATTTATGCTAATAGATATTACCCGGTTTATTTCACTTGGACATGGGCTTTGGATTATCTTTTTGTACTCAGTCGTTTTAATTTATTATTCGATTTATGAATGGCCTCCTTCATTTTTAAAAAAGCATTTAAAAGGTGTGGATATTAGTTTAATTATCGGTCAACTGATTGTTTTAAATTATGTCTTCCGATTGACTCATTTAGCAATCCAACAAGGGACATTTTTTTTAGAAACGACAGCTCATATTTATATAGTTGTTTTTCTCGTCCTTTTATTTGGCTTGTATTTTCTGCATAAATGGGTCAGGGGCATCTACATTGTTCACGCAAGTGTTATCGAGTTTCTTATTCTTGGTTTATGGGTACTCTTTGCAAGTTTGTATAGTTATATGGATAGAAATTTAATTTTTAATGTGAGTGTTGAGGTCATCTACTTAATTGTATTAACAATCATGTTTGTCGCAATTATGCAAGATTGTTTTTATATTCATATGAAAAAGTTAAAGAACCATTTTTCACTTGTCGCCATTTGCCTTCAAACTATCTACTTTATTTTCTTAAATAAATGGTACTTAGCCAGCGCTTCTTTTTATGAGCTAGGGTGGGAGTATTTGCTGTTAATTCACACATTCTTACTGTTTGCCTTTGCATTTGTTTCAATTAGCGTAGGTAAGCGATTTAATTGGAATCCAGTGAAATATTTTGGTGCGATTTTAATTCTTATTTGTATCGTGAAGTTGTTCTTAATTGACCTAGGTGCGATTTCAATTCTCATTCGTGCAATTTTGTTTACGATTGTTGGTGTTGTAGGTTTATTGTACTCGAAGACGTTGTTTAAAGAGAAATGAGTAGGTTTTGGTGAATCACCAATTAAAATAAGTTTAAATAGAAAACTAGATGCTAGCGAAAGCAGGCAAGCTCTAGTTTTTTATTTGTCACAAATTCAAACAACTTCTCTTTTTCAAGCTCATAATCATTAAAGAAAGCTTTCTTGTTATGGTATACTAGGCATGTCATTAAACATGTATTTTAAATACAACTTTAAATCATTCATATATTTTCAGCTAACTAGACCAAGTCATAACAATGAAAGGTGATTATATGTTAACGGTTCAATACGATCTCAAACGAAGAGACGCATTAAAAGGGATGTTCATCCGACTACGTTCCGAAGAAGCGGAAGAATCTATTCGAGAAGACCTGAATCGATTGATTGAAGAAGTAGGAGTAGTAGGGTTTTTGTTAATCAAGCAAACTTTAATTCATAACGATGAAGACGTTACAATTGAGGATGCACGAAAAATGTCTGCGCTTGATTTACAATTAATTAATGATGATGCTTTGGAGCAATCGCACCCAATCAGTCTATTTAAACAAGAGAACGCATTATTTCAGTCTACTTTAAAGGAAGTATGGCGTCTTTTAACATTGTTAGAGGAAGAGGAACAACTTGACACCATTGAAGAATTACAGCAGAAAATTTACCAGTTGGGTGAATTTCATAAACATTACCATCGGAAAGAAAAGTTGCTATTTCCACTATTAGAACGTTATGGGCATGTACAACCTGGGCGACTCATGTGGAAAAATGATGATCGTATTCGAGCATCGTACTTAGGAATTAAAAGAAGAATTGAGCAGTTTCCTAATACAAATATAAAATTTATAAAAAAGAGATATCTAGATTTTCAAGCCATGTTCATGAATATGATTTACGAGGAAGAAGCGATTTTATTTCCCATTGTACTTGCTATTTTCAAGGACGAAGAGTGGAAGGCAGTTGCAGTGGAAAGTGAAGCATTTGGCTATGCAATGATAGATGTTGAAGAAGTTTGGAAAGCAGCGGATGAACAACAGAAAATCAGTGAACATTCAAATGGTTCTGAGGAGCACTTTCGTTTTGGTGGCGGTTATTTAACGACAGAAGAAGCAAATCTTATTTTAAATAACTTACCTCTTGAGATTACGTTTGTAGACAAAAATAATGTCTTCAAGTACTTTAATGAAATGACAGAAGCCTCGGAAATGATGCTTGTCCGAACACCTATTTCGATTGGACGAAATGTTGCAAACTGTCACCCGCCAAAGAGCCTAAAGAAAGTGATGGCGTTAATGCGTGATTTGATCGCACAGCGAAGAACGTCTGAAAGCATGTGGTTTAAGAAAAATGGGCAATATATCCACCTAACATACAAAGCGCTTTTCAATGATGAAGGTGAATATATAGGGATTTTAGAATATGTCCAGGACATTCAACCATTCTTTGAATTACCAGAAGAGGTAAAGATGGGTCTCAGTCCAATTGTTGAATGAAAAAGGATTCACATTGATCAGGTGAATGATAGACAGCAACTTTAAAAAGCTTCTTTACTTAAGAGGCTTTTTAAATTTCGCATTTTTTTCTTGAACATGCGATAATAAGAAAAAAGATGGAATGGATGACAATATGACAAAAATAATAGAAGTACAGTTGAATGATCAAGCAGTTTCGGAGATGAAGAAAGGGTATCCTTTAATTCCGAAAAACGGTGTTTTGAATCCACAAGCTTTAAAAGAAGAAGGTAGCCTTTTAAAGCTTGTCGATCGAAATTGGCGTTTTGTTGCAAAAGGTTATTACGGTGTGCAAAACAAGGGCATCGGTTGGGTGTTAACACGTAAAGAAAATGAAGAGATTGACTTTGATCTTTTCAAATCTAAAATTGCAGCGGCATTTAAAAGACGTGAGGCATTTTACAATGATCCAAATACAACAGCTTTCCGTGTTTTTAACGGGGAGGGCGACGGGATTGGCGGCTTAACGATTGACTATTATGATGGCTATTATATGGTCAGTTGGTATAGTGAAGGGATTTATTCGCTGAAGCATCATATTTACAATGTGCTTGATAAAATTGTTGACTACAAAGCAATTTACGAAAAGAAACGTTTTGCGCAAAAAGGTCAATATATTGAGCAAGATGATTTTGTACGTGGTGAAGAAGGAGACTTCCCAATTATTGTTAAAGAAAATGGGATGAACTATGCGGTTGATTTGAACGATGGCGCAATGACAGGTATTTTCCTCGACCAACGTGATGTCCGTAAAGCAATTCGAGACCATTACGCTGAAGGTCGTACTGTGTTAAATACATTTTCATATACAGGCGCATTTTCCGTTGCGGCATCACTTGGTGGTGCGAAGAAAACAGTAAGTGTTGACCTTGCAAGCCGTAGCAAATCAAAAACGATTGAACAATTTAGCGTAAACGCAATTGACTATGAGCAACAAGAAATTCGTGTGATGGACGTGTTTGATTATTTCCGTTATGCGAAACGTCATGAGTTAAAATATGGACTAGTCATTTTAGACCCGCCGAGCTTTGCGCGTTCTAAAAAGTATACGTTTAGTACTGCTCGAAATTATCCAGAACTTGTCAAAGACGCAATTGCAGTAACAGAGAAAAATGGAATTATTGTTGCATCGACAAACAATGCTTCATTTGGGATGAAACGATTTAAGTCATTTATCGATAAAGCGTTTAAAGAAACGAAGACGAAATATAAAGTGTTAGAAGAATCTTCACTCCCAAGAGATTTCCGTTCAAATCGAAACTTCCCTGAATTTAACTATTTGAAAGTAGTTATTTTAGAAAAGTTAAACTAATGAAAAGTCCGTATTGGTTTTTATGCCAATACGGACTTTTGTAATCGTAGATGGGTGACTTAATCTTCGAATGAGATTTTGGTTCCGTCATTAAATGTAATTTCTACTTCAAATTCTTCGTAATCATCTCCTAAGTCAAATGCACTTAACACTTGTTGAATGACTTCTTCTTTTGACGTGTCTTGTGTAACGTCCAACTGTTTAACTTTAGGGTAAATTGAATTGAAGGCTTCTAAATCATCGTTAATATCTACATCGTTCAGTTCATCTTCAACTTCAGCTTCAATATCGCCGTTATCATGATACTCAATTTCAGCTTTGTATTCTTGATTAGGTCCGTAAGAGATTTCGATCTCAATCTTTTTAAAATACAGGTCATCCATCATTTTTTTCATATCGTCTTGATTTTTTGCTTCTTCTGTCACTTCGTTTTTATTTTCATTATCTGAATTTGTTCCCTCTTCTGGTGTGTTGTCTTGATTCTCTTCTGTTTGGTTGTTTTCTTGTGCCTCATTAGTTTTATTATTTTGAGCACCACAAGCAGCTAAAAAAGCAACGAGTAAACAGGCATTGAAAATCATGATTGTTTTTTTCATTATTCCCATCTCCTTTTACTGTATTGTATTTCCAATTATGTATCTTTTTAAACCATAGAAAAACATCTTTAAAAACGTGTAAATGCAAAAGAAAAGGGGAAAAGATAAATAAAGTTATTTTAAGGAGTGTTAGAAATGAGAGGATTAGTTATATTCGTTCTCGTTTTAGGGTTAGGTGCTTGTGCAATACCTAGCGGGGATAATCAAGAGGAACAATCTCCAACAGAAGATGATTCAGTGGAAGAAAAGCCAGTCGAAGATGAGGATACGGATGAGGAGGATCATTCAAATCATGATTCAGGCGAAATTGAAGATCAAGATTCAAATGATAATCAAGCAGAGTCTGTGAAAGAGATACGCAAGGAAATAAAAGAAAAAATCACATCTGATTTTAAAGTGAAATTACCATCTGAAATAGATACTAAAGATGAAAATCATTTATCAGCAACTGTCGATTCTGATGCTTTGTATTATGAAGTGGCCTACTATGAAACAGATGAGCAGATGGCTATCAATGATGCGCTACTTACACAAGAGACACTTTTCATGATTGTAAAAGGGACCGCTTATGACTCAACTGCGGAAGCGAATGAGCAAGTTGGCTATCAACCTATTCAAGAAGGAATGCCAGAAGTCGATTTAGGAAATGGAATTACAGGTTATCAAGATGCAGGGGCAGGTAGTTCATTCATCACATGGCATGAAGGACGTTGGTCGTTTACGATGCGTTCAAGAAATGAAGAAAAAGGAATTGCTGCCGGTGAAAAACTAGCAAAAGACATTGTAGAAAAATTAGAAGAAAAAACTTTACCACCACCCCATGAGAATGGTGCGGGTATATTGAGTAGTGCCGACAATGATGATGTAGAGACAAATCGACTCGCGTGGCAGGAAGAGAATATTGTTTACGAAGTCTACATGTCCGATGCGCTCTCGTTAATTGATGTGGTGACGGAAGAGTTTTAATCTGACAATGAAGAAATAGAATTTTATATGATGAACGAAAATGAATTGAAACAGATGTCTAATCAAAATAAACTTTCATGATTAGACATCTTTTTTATCCGAATAAAATTGTAGTAGCGCTGTAAACGAGGAGTAAGGCCATAACGATATTAAACTGCATTTCATATCGAGTTAATAGTTTTTTAAATAAAGAACCAAAAATACTCCAACTAACTGTACCTAGAAATCCAATGATTGCAAGTAAAATCGAGTAAAAGAATAAGCTAGTGTAAGTTGAGTAATAAGGTAAGATGAATGTGCCAATTACGGTAATCGCATACAAAACACCTTTCGGATTGATGAATTGTAGTAAAGTACCGGCGATAAAACTATTGTATTTCCCACCGCTGGAATCTTCTTTAGAACCCGTACTTTTTAAAATAATAAAAGCTAAGTATAAAAGATAAGTAGATCCAACAATAGTCATAAAGGTTTCTATTTTTGGAATGAAATTATGAAGCAAGACATTGAAGAAACTACTGAATAATAACAAGATGAAAAATCCTGTACCGACACCTAAACAGAAGCGGATGGTTCTTTGAAAGCCATATGTATTCGCAAAAACTAAAGCCATAATATTATTTGGTCCTGGTGTAAAACTTGAAACGAATGCGTAAATGAGTAATGGGGTTAACATACGAATCCCTCTTTCTTACCAAGTTTAAAAAAGCTAGATTTCATAATATTACAATAAGATTGAAACTTTTTCAATGAGGTATCCGTAAAAGAGATAGAAGAGGTGAGGAAGGTGAAAATACGCCATATTATTTCGATGGGAATATTTCTTGTTTTATTTACAATACCTGTTAATGTGTTTGCGGTCGACTTTGAAATTACGGATGTTCAAATTGACGTTTATTTGAAAGAAGACGGTCAAGCAGAAGTAATTGAACAACATAGATATGATTTTGATAGTAAGTTTAAAGGGATTACACGTGAGGTTTTTCCGAAAAGAGATTCGTCAATTGTTCATTTTGAAGCTTATGAAAATGACAGATCATTAATTGTTGAAAAAGAAGAGAGTCTTTATAAAATTTATCGTTCAGGGAAAAATGAGACTATTGATTTTAATTTACATTATACGATTGTTGATGCGGTTGAGAAATATGAAGACGGTACGCAATTTTACTGGACATTTTTCTCAGAAAGAAATGAAAGTGATTATGGCGATATGACAATCGTTGTGCATCCGCCTAAAAAAGCAAGTGAAGTCGATTATCTTGGATACGGCGCAGCTTATAAAACGGGCGCATTAAAAGAAGACGGCAGTGTGGTTTTTTCATTTGGAGCAGTTGAAGCAGGAGTGGGCGGAGATGTGCGTGTGGTGTATGAGTCTTCTTTATTCCCTGAATTGCTGGCGATGGGTGACCAAATTCGTCATGAGCTAACGGAAGATTTACAAGCGATACAAGAAGAAGAAGCGGCATATCTAAAAACGAAAATTGAAATGGGAACTGTTGGGAAGTTCACTATTCCAGGTGTACTACTTGCGTTAGCGAGTGTGTTTTCATATATGTTCAGAAAAAGACATACGACAAAAAGTTTAGCGCAACCACTGAAAGATGCGCAATTTGTGCCGACGGAAAAATTGTCCATTCCTGCCACGATTCAATATACGATGCCTTTCAGCCAAGGACCAGAAATGATCTCAGCCTCGTTATTAGATTTAATCCGCCAAGGGTATGTAAAACAAGTAACAGAAACATCTTTTGAATTGATAGATGTCACAGGGACAAAAGATCATGAAGCGGCTTTAATTGATTTATTGTTTAGGAAAGTAGGAGACGGAACGCATTTTAGTTTCGATGACTTAAACGCTTATACGAAAGATAAAAAGAATCACCAAAGTTACGGAAAAGGATTAATGAACTGGCGAAATGGCATCATTCAAGAATCGAAAGATGCAGAGTTGTATGACAAGAAGCCTGGGTTACGCTGGTTAATTGGCTTTGTCAGTGTTGCGCTTATTCCGATTATCATACAATTCGGACGGTATGAGTTGTATGCATTTATGACGATATTAATTGTGTTGGCGGTGATTGGGCTTGTGACAGCGATCATTTATTCTCCTAAAAATGCAAAAGGATTTGCGATTAAAGAGGAGTGGGATGAGCTTCGTGACCGAATGAAAAACGTACGTGTCGATGAATGGGGAAATCTTCCCGTCGATGATAAGTATCGTGCGTATATTTACGGTATTGGTGTGAAAGATGCGCGTCTTCGCGATATGTATGAACAATTTGAACGTGCAGAAAGCCGTACTGCTAGTCAGCGTGACACACATCATATGGTATATAATCCAGTTTTTGCGACGCAAAGTTTTCATACTGCAAATACGAACGCTTCTGTCAGCACGGATGGGAGTTCGAGTAGTGGTAGTACGGGTGCTGGTGGTGGCGGCGTTGGTGGAAGAGGCGGCGGTTCAGGTGCATTTTGATTTTTAAGGAATTTTTTTGGAGGGAAATGTAGCATGATTTGGATGAAGTTTGTTTTAATGATCGTTGCGGTTTTCATTGTAATGTTCACCGCAAAAGCACTTATGCGACAAATTTTCAACATCGAACGGATAAATGAAGATGCTTTCGCACGCTATGTGGATGAAAAACACCGGTTGATCGACAAAAGAATTAGGGAATATACGATGGTTTTCTTATTTATCGCGCTAATTATAACGGTGGTGTATGTGGAAGAATCTGTTTACTGGTTTATGTTGATTGTGGTAATGACAACAAGTTTGCGTATGTCAGTGCGCGCATTTTTTGAATGGAAATATTCGAAATATCCGAAACAGGCAATTTTAACGTTGACAGAGATTGGCGTTTTATTCATTGCCGTTGTTGTCATTTGGCGGTTTAATTTGCTTGTTTAAATCTTAAGTAATGAACGTAATTTTGTAGAATAAGAAGGGAATAAAATGACTAAAGAAAAGATATACTTTATAGGTTATTTTCTCCTGTTTCCACTTGTGTATATGATTGTCTCATTTTTATGGAGATATGTTTTGAGAAGTAATTCGTTAGGAGAAGTATTCACGGACGCTTTATCAATTCTAGCTATCTATTACTTTATTGTGAGTTTCTTTTTTAGTATTCGATGGTGCAAGCACTCCAAGTAACAGGAACAAGATGTCCACTCGTCAATCGGATCAGATTTATGCACAATACACAAAAGGGAATCCCCAGTAAAGAGTGTTATTGAATAAGGTAGGGAGATAAAAGCATGAGATTATATTCGACAGGAATGATAGTGATTATCGCGGCTGTTGCAGCGTTACTTGCAAATATTCAAAGGGGAGAAGGATTTAATCAGACAAATCCCTATTTATTCTGGGGTGCACAAATGATATTCATAATTTTGTTTGTCTCGGCCACTCTGTATACTATGTTGCACTGGGAACAAGTAGGGGAACTCACAAAAAGCAGGTTTTTCATTTCAATTATCATTTGTGTTTTTATGTATGCTCTAGCATATATCGATTCTATCTATGCGTTTCTTCTCATATTTGTATGCGGAGTTGCAGAAGGTTTTTTTACAAGAAAACGAGCTGGTTTTATTATGACTTAAAATTCGAAAGTTAATAAGGAACAATAAAAACTATTCTTCAAGAATCGAGCGAAGTTCTTGAAGAAGGAACTACGACCTGTATTGAAGAATCGGATCATTTAACGGAATAACTCTTGGTGAAATGAATTCAATTTGTGAGAGGTGTTGTATTAGGGATGAGTAGAAAGGATAAAGATATTTTTAAGCAAGTCGTAAAGAAACTCTGCGAAGTCAACAACATTTCGCCTAGAAAACCAGCATTTGAGACCATCGACAACATAGTGGTGATTAGTGTGAAGAATCATTTAAAAGATGGAGTGGACTTAGATTGCTTTCATATTTTAAATTTAATTTACCAAATAATTACACCGTTAGGAATGAAATTTAATCAGCAATTATATCTGTATCCAAATTCAAAAAGAGTTGCTAGGATAACTGTAACTTTTAAAAAAGAGGATTATGATGCTTTAAACATGAGATTGGGGCATGGTAACGTAAATAGTTAAAAAGCTTTCTACAATCATTATCAATACAGTCTTATAAAGCGATCGAGCTATTTAATGGGGTTTTATTTAATAAAAAGGGGGCTAATCAATGAAAAAGTATATTATATTTGGCATTAGTTTCATAATTTTATTTTCGGCATTTCAAATTCTTTCTGGGTATTTTTTAACACTCTTTTATACCCCAGATATAACGGGCGCTTGGAATCAGGCTGGAAACTTATCTAGTAACGTTGTTATTAAAGGCGGTTCTTTTATCAATCCATTGTTTTTTGCTTTTCTTGCCGCGACAATTGCATATTTCACGCCAAAGATATTTGTGAAAAACAACAACAAATAAAATGCACAATCTTCAACAATCGAGCGCTTATATTAACAAGGATCTGCGCCCTGTATTGCAGAATCGGGTCATTTAGCCGAAGAAAAAGGGGGAGTTTTTATGTCGCGGAAATTAACTAAATCATCAACAGATAAAGCTTTATACGGAGTGTGCGGAGGAATAGCGGAGTATTTTGGAGTTTCCTCTTTCGTTGTCCGAGTGGTATTTCTCTTTACCTCAGGTGTCTCTTTTTGGGTTTATTTATTTCTTGTTTGGTTTTTAGACGATGCACCGACATTATAAACTTGATTTGTTCCAGAATAGGCCAGATTGTTATACAAGAATTGGAGTGATAGATAATGGCAAGTCAAGTTTTTGGTATGATTGTTCTTTGGATTGCAGGGTTATTCATTCTGTATCTTGTAATTTTTAAAGCTGTTAAAGACGGAATTAACAGGTCTGTCGTGGGGCAATCCCTCGAAAAGCCATCTGACCAAGGGGTAAATAAGAAGTCATGGCTTGACCATGATTTGGATAATTAACGATTTAGTCCATTCTGCAATCGGACGCTAGTATTGCAGAATCGGGCCATTTTGTCGCATAGGAGGGTGAATAATATGGGGATAGAAACTGCTGGTGAATGGTTAAGGAATAAGGGGGTATCTAATACTAATATTGATTTTGTTGAAACGATATTGACTTTTACTTCTACTGCAAAAGAACGTGACAATAAAATAGACGAGATTAATAAAATGCTTAAAACGACTTTTCCAGAAAAAAATGCAAAAGTTAATCCAAACTTAACATTTTCTCAGTTCGATAAAATATTACGGGATAACGGAATAGTCATTGATTTAAGCGAAATGCTGACTAGATATAAAGAACAAGGATCGTGTGTAGGTTTGTGTAATCAATTATTAGAAAGCCAGTAGTTCCGTTAACGGGCGCTTTAACCAAATGAAAAAACCGTCCGTTTTACTACACCACTTCAATTTCCTAAGTAGGGCGATAATTTGTTTGCTGTTTTTTTACTCTATTATACCTTATAAAGTGATAGAGTAAGCAGCAACATACAGCGGATGGGCGGTCGGCACTCCCTTGAGAAAGGGGGTGTTTACATGGTGACATATGAAGCAATGAACATGTTATTCCAATTCGGAATGTTTCTCGCAGCAATGGCAACAGCCATCGTCGCGATGATTGCTCTTTACACCAATAGAAAAAAGTAACCACCCTCCGCTACCTGGCTAAGTAGATGAGATGGTTACTTTTTTTAGTGATACACTCGTTATATTCAGCCAACCGCACTTCATGCGGATGTTAGCTGCATTGACTGGGTGTTAGCAGCACCCGGTCTTTTTTAGTATATCTTTACTTTATCATAATTATTCATGAAAATACACTTCTTTAATTATTATAAGTTAACATGTACTGTAATAGGGCGCGATTCAGGAAAAGGATTGTACCGTTAAAGGGCCATGATTGACGCAAAGAGGAGGTGTTTAAAAATGGGACTTATAATCTCAATAATAGTGGGAGTGTCAACTATGGTGGCCTTCCTTTCACTTTTCCTTGCCGTAGTGAAACTATCGTGGGAAGCAATGTTAGTTTGCTTAATCGCCAGTTTACCAATTTCAATGTATTTCCTTAGTGTCAATCCACCTTACTCATTTTTAGGTTTTACGCCAATTCTTTTCTTGATTTTAACGATTGTTTTACGTAGACGTTCCCAAAAAGAAATCACTCAGTAACCTCATTGTTTGTAGTAGAATCCAGCTTTCAACTAACGGGCGCAATTCATGAGTAAGAATTGCACTTAAATCGGGCCATTTTGTTAACGGAACACTTTCAAACAAAACAACTTATTGAAATTAACAGCGTTAAAAAAGCCGATTGATTTTCAATCGGCTTTAAGGAACTTATCTAGGTTAAAGCTTTACAGTCCCTGCTTTATTTGCTTGTTTTGCGTGTAATCTTTTCATTGCAAATCTTGCGATGGGTTGTGCAACCAGCAACTCGATCCAAATTGCCACCCCGAAGTTCCTAAACCAATTGTGAAAGAAGTTTTGAAAAGGCTCAATTCCTATTTTTCCTGTGCCAACCCAAGGTCCTATTATTGACATGCAAACAGATAGGACTGTAACCGTCAAAAAGGTATTCAACAATATGCGGGCATTGAATCCATCCGTTTTAGCTAGGAATATTGGCATCACTTTACTAACTATCGGTTCTGCAACCACAGTTACCAGTAACACGATAATGACCCATATGAAAGGGATAATCCGTAACGTTTTCAAATAATTTTCCATATTGAACCCTTGATCCAACATCATAATGATAGGAGCAATGGTGTTTACAGAAATAATCGATATAATCATCATAAACAGTATGCCTTCTTTTGGCGATTGAGGCAGTCGATTTTCTTTATGCATTTTATTACCCTCCGAAATAAGTTTTCAGATGGTAGACGTATCATGTGACATATATTTTTGGTTAAATGAATTAACCAATATCTCTACACACTGTATTAATAATTTTATCGCATTTTTAAATGAATACCAGTCTTGTTTTATTCGAAAATGTGTGAGCAAAGTCTTAAATAATCTTCATCAATCAGGCGCTATAACCGTACAAAACTTGCGCTTAAACGGACTATTTAACGGTATCAGGATCAAATAGAAAAGAGTTGTGTGTATGACGATGAAGCATTATATTGCAGTGACGTATGATATCTGTGAGCAACAATCACTTAGTTGATTGGCGGGGGCGCGTCTGCCTGCAAGGGAAATTAACCGATTTTAATGACTATTCAATTAAAGAACTTGATCGTAGTGGAAGTCGGCGATTTTGGGAGGAATAATGGAACGGGAGAAACCCCTAAAAATTAGTTTTTACGCTAACTTTTAGGGGTTTTTCCTAAGTTTTGAAAACGAAAATAATGCTTCAGTCATCTTGTCTAAAAAAGCCAAAAATCCCGACAGTTTGGACAATGTTCGTGAAAGCTTCTGGATCTACTTCGTTAATCACTTGTTCTAAATCATATAATTCATAACGTGTAATGACGAGGTATAGCATATTTTTATCGACTTTAGTATAGGCACCTTGCGCTGGTAAAATCGTAATGCCACGCACCATTTTATCGTGAATGGCTTCTTGTAATGCATCTGTTTTTGTTGTAATAATCATTGCAGTTACTTTTTCATGGCGTGTATGGATCGCATCGATAATCGCAGTTGTGACGTAAAGTGCAACCAGTGTATATAAAGCATTTTCAGGTTCATATAAAAAGCCTGCAAGTACGATAATGATCGCGTTGAGTGATAAGAAGTAAATTCCGATTGGTTTATCCTGTAAACGAGATAAAACCATCGCAACAATATCCATCCCCCCAGTAGATGCTCCCCACTTTAACGCTAGACCTACTGCGGCACCACTAATGACACCACCAGCAACTGCGTTTAAAATGATATCATCTGACAATGAAATAATCGGTAACACTTCTAAAAATATTGTTGCAAAAATTACGGAAATAATACTATAAATCGTAAAGCCTTTCCCAACTTTAAACCATCCTAAGATGAAAACTGGAATGTTAAGTATGAGTAAGATGAGCCCTGTGCTTAGCTGGAAATCTAAGAAATCTGCAAAAGCACTGGAAGCAAGTTGGGCAGCGCCGGTAAATCCACTAGCGTAAACGTTCGCATTAATGAGAAAGAAATTTAATGATATTGCGAGCAAGAATGAACTGAAGATCACGACAATAATTCGTTTTGCCTCTATAAAAAACATAGGTCCTCCTTTTCAAGCTTGGTTATTTGTCTGTATAACTTTTTAATTATGACATAAACAAAATTGTAATTCAAAGATTAGCGAGTAGCATATTGAAGTTTGGTTATATAGCGTAATCAGTGGATACATACAGTATTTGCCAATTTCAAAATAAAAAACCACCTTCATTTACCGAAAAGGTGGTTTGAATTATGCGAGTAGTAAAGCGTCTAAATCGAGTACTTGAATATTGCGTTGTGAAGTTTGGTCTATCCAACCGGCATCTTCAAATTCGGCTAACTTTCGGCTAATTGTTTCAGGAGTAGTTCCGAGATGGGATGCCAAGTCTTTACGACTCATTGGTAAAGCAATAATATCGTTATTTGTTTCTTCAACTAAATTCGCCAAGTAAGTAGCCACCCTGGTATCAACAGATTCCATAGCGATACTTGCGGCCTGTTTTTCTGTTTTTGCGAGTCGCGAAGAGAATTCTGTTAAAACTTTTAAAGCAATTTTTGGATACTTGAGTAAAAATTGTTGGAAGTCATTCCGGTCCATCACACAAAGTTCTGTTGCAACCATCGCTTCTGCGTAAGCATCATGAACGGATTCAGAGAATAGCGAAAGTTCTCCTGTGAAATCGCCTGGTTCTAGGATACGTACGAGTTGTTCTTTTCCCGTTTCGGATAAACGATAAATTTTTACGCGACCTTTATGAACGATATATAAACCTTCGGACGGCTCATCTGCTCTATAAATCGTATCACCGCGCGGATGTGTAACTGAGTTTGTTGTTTTCACAATTTCTTTCATTTCATCAGCTGTTAAATGATTGAAAATGGGAACAATGGAGACGCACACTTTTTGCATTCCTTTTGTTCCATGTATACAGTGATTATTTTCGGTCATTTGCATTTCACCTCGTTCTGGATGTAAGATTGTATGTATTTCATTGGCATCTTATGTTAAATTATACTGAAACAAACGACTTACGTTAAGGATTCTGCTTAACAGATTATGTTTGAAATTAGACAGGCTAGCATTTGTTCCGACAATAAAAGAAAAAGGAAGTCCAAGGAGAATTTTCTTGTGGGACTTCCTTTCATTCGCAAATTCAGTTGTTTCCGCGCTTTATTTTAAAAATTAAACAGCTCTAACTCTTGACCTGATGACTGGGTATCCGAGGTCTTCGATTGACTTTTCGATAGCTTCGATTGCAATAACGGCTGAGTCAAAGTTTGTTCTGACTCTACTGGAGTTAAATAAAACTTCCACGCTATCTTTTTCAACTCCGTTTAACCCTTTTAATGCATTCTCGATTTTTTGTAAACATGATGGACATGATAAAGTTTCTAAGTTAATAACTGCTTTTTGCATAATTGATTTCCCCTTTCACTTGTTTTCCGTAGTATATTTCATCTATTTCTGACAACATGTTATATGTGCCAACATACGTTCCGCAAACACCTTTAGGCGCTTTGTAGTTCTCAGTGATGATGCGTAACTTTGTAAATTCTGTGTTTAAATCAGGCTTATCACCGCCTGCTTCTTGTACTTTTTGATTGATCGTTTCAAACAGTTCACGCACTTCAAATGCTTCGGGATGATTTTCGCCGTGCGCACGTGTGATTGCAGTTGTATACAAATCTAATTGTTCAAAGTTTTTTTCGACGATATCATGAAATGTTTTTGGTTTTTTGGACATAAATAATCCCCACCTTCTCATTGTTGCTTAAACAGCTCTAACTCTTGACCTGATGACTGGATATCCAAGATCTTCAATCGATTTTTCGATTTCTTCGATTGAAACAGACGCTGAGTCAAAGTTTGTTCTTACTCGACTTGAATTAAAGAGTACTTCTACGCTATCTCGTTCAACTCCGTCTAATCCTTTTAAAGCGTTCTCAATTTTTTGTAAACATGATGGACATGATAAAGTTTCTAAATTAATAACCGCTTTTTGCATTTTATCTTTCTCCTTATTGTTTGTTGTTCGTTCTGTTCATCTCTAATTCTAGTATAACGTGATTTCCTTTTTGAAAAATTGACGGGCATCAAGTTTTACTGATTTATTTAAAAATCTCGATGCCCAGTAGACTTGGCATTAAGCTCCTTGCCCACTCAAACGGTAGCGGAGTAATCGCATACCGTTTAGGATCACTACGAAAATACTTGCTTCGTGTGCCAACATACCAATGGACATGTTCATCCAATCACTAAAGAGTAAACCAGCGAGTAGGATGATGACGACGCCAATTGCTATGACAATATTTTGTTTCATATTTCTTGAGATCGATTTTGTTAGGCCAAGTGCATGTGCTAAGTGGCTAAAGTCAGAGTTCATTAAGACGACATCTGATGTTTCGATTGCTACGTCTGTTCCACTGCCCATCGCAATTCCAATATCCGCCAAAGCGAGGGATGGACTATCGTTAATGCCGTCACCAACAAAGGCGATAATTTGACCTTCTGCTTGTAATTTTTCAATATAAACTGATTTATCTTCAGGCAACATATGCCCGTGTGCTTCAGTTAATTCGAGTTCGCTTGCAACTAAATCAACTGTTCCTTGGTTATCTCCTGAAAGGACGACAAGGTTTTTTACGCCAAGTTTTTTTAAGTTCTGTAGATCTTGTTTTAAACCTGGTCGGATTTGGTCACGAATGCCCATGAGGACTTTTAGTTCCCCGTCAACAGACGTGAGGACAAGAGAGTTTCCGTTCTTCTCAAATTGTTCAACATCTTTTTGAGCTTGTGCATTTAAAACTACATTTTCTCTTGCCATTAATGCAACGTTTCCAATCGCAAGGCGGTGGCCATTTACAGTAGCAATGATACCTTCACCTTTTACGACTTCAGTTTCTTCTACAGGCGAGAAAGTTGTTGCCCCAATGTCATTTAAAACTGCTTTAGCTAGCGGGTGATCTGATTCACGTTCGACACTTGCTAAATAACCGAGCACTTCATCCATGTTTTCCCCGTACAATTTCTTTTCTGCGACTTCAGGGTTTCCAATTGTTAATGTTCCTGTTTTGTCGAAAATCATTGTATCGACTTTACTAAAGTCATTGATCACTTCACTACCTTTTAAGAGTACACCGTTACGTGCACCGTTTCCGATACCCGAAACGTTCGAGACAGGAACTCCAATGACTAACGCACCAGGGCATCCTAAAACAAGTGCTGTAATCGCAAGTTCAATATTTTGTGTAAACAGCCAAATGACGATACCAAGTACTAAAACAGCTGGTGTATAGTATTTGGAAAATCGGTCAATAAACCGTTCTGCCGCTGATTTAGAGTCTTGCGCATCTTCTACTAATTCGATAATTCGACCAAATGTTGTATCTTCTCCAACGCGGTCAGCCTGGATTTGAATGGTTCCATTTTCCAAGATTGTTCCCGCAAATACTTCCGAACCTTTCGCTTTACTGACTGGTACTGACTCTCCTGTGATACTTGCTTCGTTAATATGACCTTCACCAGTGAGTACCGTCCCATCAACTGGAACGCTTGCACCTGTTCTCACTAATAGAATATCACCTTCATCTACATCGAAAATGTCGACCTCTTCAAACTCACCATTTTCCATTTGTTTTACAGCGACTTCTGGTGCCATATCCGTTAATTCTTTAATCGCGGAGCGTGTTTTGTTTAACGTACGCTGTTCTAAATATGCACCAAATAAGAATAAGAACGTAACAATTGCCGATTCTTCATAGTTTTTAATTAACACAGCTCCTACAACGGCAATCGTCACTAATACATCGATACTGACGACTTTTACTTTTAATGCCTGATACGCTTGAATCGCAATTGGCGCAATTCCAAGGATAGACGCGATAATGAGCGACCAATTGAAAAGGGTCATGTTATCTAAAGCGAATCGGCCGAAAAATCCGAGGACAATTAAGATTGCACTGATGAGCGTAATCTGATTTTTCTTTCCTAAAATATACCTTTGCATGTTTTTTTACCTCCAAATTTGATATTCGTTTTGCTATTGACTCTAGTTTAGGATGTTTATAGATAAAAAGATTTGATGCAAATCAAGTTTTTATAAACGTGATGGATGAGCAATAGATGAAAGACATCGTTCATTTGATTTGTAACTTAAGTATAGGATAGCTTTTAATTTGGTTCCTTGACCTATATCAAGAATAGAAGGAGGAGTTAAAAGTGAAAACGTTTATTGTAAAGTGTATAGTGAAGAGTAGATTTTGAGTTACGCTTATTGCCCATAAAGAAAAGATTGAAATAATGTGAATGGAAAATTTTAAAATGATTGCAAGATATCCTTTTGCTTCTAACAAATCTGCATTATACTAATAGTAATAAAGATGCAAATAGAGAGGGATAATCATATGAAGCTTATTTATAAAGGGAAAACAAAAGATGTTTATGAAGCAGAGAACAATTGTGTTTTACTGAAATTCAAAGATGATGTTACAGGGGAAGATGGCGTTTTTGATCCAGGTGCAAATACAGTCGGGTTAACGATTGCAGGCGCAGGGCAGTCAGGCATACGTATGACGACGTATTTCTTTGAGAAGCTTGAGGAAAAAGGTATCCCAACGCATTTTGTAGAGTCCACTATTGAAGAAGCGACAATGCTTGTAAAGTCAGCGGAAATGTTTGGTAATGGTCTTGAAGTGATTTGTCGTTACCGTGCAGTAGGTAGTTTCTTAAAACGTTACGGCGCGTATTGTGAAGAAGGACAACAGCTAAACGCTTTTGTTGAAGTGACATTAAAAGATGATGATCGCAATGACCCGCCGATTAATAAAGACGGACTTGCCCAATTAAATCTTTTGACGGAAGATGAATACGACACACTCACTACATTAACAAAGCAAATTTCAAATGTTGTAAAAGAAGAGCTTGCCGAAAAAGGCTTAGAATTATATGATATTAAACTTGAATTTGGCCGTGATCACAATGGTGAACTTATGCTCATCGATGAAATTTCAGGCGGGAATATGCGTGCTTATCAAAATGGAGCGCCAGTTGCACCGCTAGAGATGGAGAAGTTTTTATTTCAGTAGAAAATGACTTCTATTTTGAATAGGTGAAATAGTGTCTAAGAAAAAACATATTCTCATTATAGAATGTGTTTTTTATATCTTAAAATGTTCAAAACTCTTGTTTAAATGATTCGTTTTAAACCAATCCTATTAAGGAATCATGAGGAGGGATTGATTTGAAACGAAGAGCATTTAGTGCAGTTCTGTTATCCAGTATGTTTATTTTAAGTGCATGCGGAAAAGAGAACATGAAAATGCCTGTAAGTGGAGAAAGTGCAGAAGGAATTCAAGCGCCGCTTATCAATACTGATGGTGATGAAATTGGGAAAGTTGCGTTAAGTGAAGGGAAGGGTGGTGTAACGATTCATGTAGAAGCACAAAAACTTTCCCCGGGTGAACACGGCTTTCATATTCACGAAAAAGGAGAATGTACCCCGCCCAATTTTGAGTCTGCTGGTGGTCACTTTAATCCGACAAAGCGAGAGCATGGCTTTGATAATCCTAAAGGCTTTCATTTAGGCGACTTGCCAAATATTGATGTTGAAGAAGATGGCACAATAAATGCAGTTGTGACGAATATTGATGTTACTTTACAACAAGGAAAAGAAAATTCTATTCTTGATGAGGACGGGAGTGCAATTGTAGTTCATGAGAAAGCTGATGATTACAAGACAGACCCTGCCGGAAATGCAGGAGATCGAATTGCTTGTGCAGTCTTGAAAAAATAACTAATCATATGAAAATCCCTTTCCATTGGAAAAACCGATGGAAAGGGATTATTTTAATAAGAAATTCGTCGTGTAATAAGGTTGAGATTCTTCGTTAAACGCAACGCCAACTCCAAGATGGCTATACATATCGAGTAAAATGTTATCTCGGTGGCCTTTTGAATTCATGAGTCCTTCATGGGCGAAAATACTGCTTGATTGTCCGTAGGCAAGGTTTTCACCTGCTGAACGGAATGATAAGTGATCGGCTTTCATTCTATCAAAGGGCGACAAGCCTTGTAAGTTTTCATGATCGAAGTAATTATTTCGTGCCATATCTAAACTATGTTTACGTGCGGTATTACTAACGCGTTCATCCCAAGTTAAAGGAGATACGCCATGTCTAACCCGCGAAGCGTTTGTTAAATCGAATAATTGTCTTTCAAACCCACTTTTTAATGCGTCGCTTGCATCGGCATAAATTCTTTTTCTTTGTTGTTCTAGCTCTTTTGAAATCAGTTGAAGGGCTGTTACTTGATCGTCACGATGAATGTCATAAAAAACATAAATATAAAGATCTTCAACTTCAAAAAGATCAAATTCCTCACTGTCTTGAAGTAAGTAGAGATTCGCTCCCTTTCTGATTTCTGTAAGCGGCTCTCCGTAGACTTCACGGATGGTAGCTTTTGGCGCACCGTATCGTAGACCGATATTTGAAGCAATGAGGTCATCATTCGTGTAGAGCGCATTGACATTTCGTTCCTCATCATAAGAAATCATCATGAAATTGTGATAATCTTGATGGTAGGTAGACCATCTCTCACCATATTCATTTAATGATGTTTGTAAAGGTGCACCAAGTGTGTCCATGACAGTATCTACAGAAGTACCAATTTGAATATTGTGAATAGAAATTTGATTGCTTTCAGGTGTTTCAAGTTCAGGTTTTTCTACATCGTCGACTTCATCGGTCGAATGTTTAGAATCAGTTATAAAAAACTGAAGGATTTGATTAACTGTACTGCTTATATAATGAATTGTTTTTTCAACAGGTTCACTTGTGACGACGTTCTCAATTGCTTCATCAACAGGCTTTAAAAAAGATATGTCGACATGTTGAGAGACGGGTTCTTCCCAATACGGCTTTGCAGAATAAACCGCAAACACAAGTAGTAAAAATAAAAAAAGTCGTTTCAAAATTGTCCCTCCTATTATTTTATTGTACCCCGGAATAGAAGTCGAAATACAGTAAAAGAAAATGAATCACACAATGAAAATCTGAAAAATTATTTTCGTAAAAAGGAATAAAAACAGGTATACTAAAGAAACAATAATAGAACGGAGTAGAAATAATGGCAATTTCTAAAAAAATGATGAATGTAAATGCATTGAATCAAAACATTCATTTATATGCATGCCCAATTTGTTCATTACCGATACAAGTTGTGGATGAGGCGCGGCTTGTTTGTGAAAAGAATCATTCTTTCGATATTTCGCGGCAAGGTTATGTGAATTTAGCACCCCAAGCACATGCGACAAAATATGACCAATCCCTTTTTGAAGCACGCAGTATTATGATGACGAATGGTTTTTTCGATCCGTTACTTGAACGAATGATTGCGTTATTAGAACGAACATTTGAGCAAAAAAAGAATGCAGTAATGATGGATGCAGGGAGTGGAGAAGGTTCTCATTTAGCACATCTATTGTCGAAATTATCTAGCGAGAAGTTTTCTGGTATCGGGATAGACTTATCAAAAGAAGGTGTCGCAACAGCCGCTAAAAACTATCCAGGAAACAGTTGGATTGTTGCAGATTTGGCCAATTGTCCATTTCAAAGCAATGCGTTTGATGTATTAGTAAATATTTTATCCCCTGCAAATTACAAAGAGTTTACACGTCTCCTTAAAAAGGACGGTTTGTTTATAAAAGTAGTTCCCGAAATAGATTACTTAAAACAATTACGAGCTATTTTTTATGAAAAGACCGAGAGAGAAAAAGAAGGGAATCCAGTTGATAGCGTTGCAGCTCATTTTACAAAGGTACAAACAGAAAGAGTCATCTATGATTTCCCGTTAAATTCATTGTTATTGGAAAGTTTAATCCGCATGACGCCTTTAGCGTGGGGAGCGAGTGACGAAAAGGTAGAAAGTGCATTGTCTTCCAATCTTTCATTTGTAACAGTCGATTTTACAATGATTATCGGAACGAATTGTTAGTTTTATTGTAAAGATATAGAGGAAGGGATTGTGAAAGGAGACCTTATTATGTTTTCAGGAATAAGTAGTGTTCCAAGCTGGTTTTACATTCTTGCGATTGCGGTGGTTATTGCATTTATCATTATCGCTGAGTGGAAAACACGTTAAGGAGATGTTATAAATGCTGTCTGGAAAAAGAAAACGGCAACAACCAAAACTATCCAAATTTCATGAAGAGATGGCTATTGAAAATCTCTCTCCTACTGATAAACGAATAGAAAAAGTTCAGTTTACAGGGGGAATTTACATTGATCATGAATTTGAAAGACGCTCATTTGACGATGTGCTTTTTAAACGAGTTCGGTTTATGAGCGGTAATCTTCAAAGAACGGAATTTGTTGATGTCGTGTTTGATACATGTGATTTCTCAAATGTCCAATTTCAACATGCTTCGTTTCATCGCTGCGTCTTTAAAGATTGTAAGTTAACTGGCACGGACTTTACAAGTGCGCAGCTTGCTCATATAGTGTTTGAAGCGTGTGATGGGAAGTATAGTCATTTTAGCTTTGCGCAGATGCACGAAGTAGATTTTGAGTTAACGGATCTTAGTGAGAGTAATTTTTATGAGTGTTCATTGAAACAGGTGGGTTTTTCCAATTGTCGATTAGAAGCGGTGAATTTTACAGAAACGAATTTAAACGGAATAGATTTATCCACTAGTACATATGACCAGTTGGAAGTATCGATTGATCAGGTTGAGGGTTGTATCGTTTCGAAAGAGCAAGCAATAGGTTTTGCACAATTATTAGGATTACGTGTAAAGAATGAATAAGAGAAAAGAGTGAGTGAAATGTTAACATTTGAAGAAAAACAAAAAATCATTGAGTCATTTCCACAATTAACGAGAAAAGAAGTATCGATGAAGCGTTTGAATTATCATTATGAAGATAGTTTATATGAAAAAACAATTGTTGTGCAATACTTGCATCCAAATGGGAATGGGTTCATTTACTTAGCTGACGTTCCCGGTTATGAAACCGATGGTCGAGGACTTGTCAATATTCGCGAGGCGACAGAGAAAGAAATACGCGCAATGATTGCTGATTCAATTGAAGCGCTAAGTGAAGATGAAGAGCTAGAAGAAGCGATTGAGGAAGCTTGGATAAATGATGAAAGTACGCTATTGTTAAAGGAAGAAGAAGGGTTTTGGAATGTGTATCACGGTCTCAATTTAGAAGATAGTTTTGGTGAGTACGGTGAAGCAGTTGCTTATTTAAAAGAAGAAGGTTTTTCTTTTAAAGGGGAGGAAAAATAGGAATGAAAGGAAAAACGCTTGTCATAGGCATTATTGTATTCGTTCTACTTGTTGTTGGCGGTATTTACTTGGCGATGATGTCGACGATTAACGAAATTAAAGAAGAGAATGATCTAGCGAAAGCTTCGGTTATTATGATTGCAGAAGAGCAACCGGATCCAATCTTAAAAATTAGTTAAGTGAGTCAATTTCATAATTAACCTTACACTAAAAATTCCCGAACAATGTTGATCTCCGTTCCAGGCGCACGCTTTCCGTGGGGCGGGCGGTGAGCCTCCTCGGTCGCTTCGCTCCACTGCGGGGTCTCACCTGTCCCGCTA
>JAPFCR010000029.1 GCA_026169375.1 Sporosarcina sp.
GGTAAATGTTCTTCGTGTTCTTGTTTCGGTCACAGTAGATTCTCCTCACTTCTTTTATTATATTCTACTAGACCTTAATTTTAATGTCTAACTAAGTGTAACCTATCCATGGATTGAAATCACAGCCGTTGCTCCTTCGTTTTCCTCACTTCTTGTCGCACTCTATATGGGTGCGTGGATTGAAATATGCGTTGCGCCGGGCGTCCCTACTTCCGCGTGAACGTCGCACTCTATATGGGTGCGTGGATTGAAATCCCCTAATGATCGCGCCAACGATCGGGAAATGTAGTCGCACTCTATATGGGTGCGTGGATTGAAATAGCTGAATAGTGAAAGAGATTGTATCAAGACCTGGTCGCACTCTATATGGGTGCGTGGATTGAAATCACACAGCGCTTGCCATACTTCCTATTCCGTCAATGTCGCACTCTATATGGGTGCGTGGATTGAAATTTTATGGATGCGCAGATTGTCCTACTTTCACCGAAAAAAGAGCAATCTGAGAAAGTTTTCTTCCTTTCTCAGATTGCTTTTTTTCGCTTGGAATCATTCGTCATGTCGTTTTTTTCAGGACATGATATCCCGATGGCCGCATGTCGAACAAAGCTGACTAGACGGAAAACATCTATCTATTTTGATGAGTTTACGTCCGTACCAATCGACCTTATATTGTAATTTAGTGACAAAGCTAGACCAGGACACCTTTGAAATGCTTTTCGCAAGCTTATGATTACACGGCATTCCTTTTGTGTTCAAGTCTTCGATACAGATCATATCGTGGTTTAGACCAACAGGACGTTGGTCATGCAAGCGTTGCCACACGATGTGGCGCTTTTAGCTTGCGTTCTTCTATTTCTCAACTTAGCTTGTTTAGAAAATTGGTACGTTGATTCATTACTTTTTCATATAATTTTGCCACTATATACTTTTGTTTTTGATAGTTCTTCGCTTCAAAGAGATCGATACCTTTCTCTTTGGCAAGTCGCGCCCGTCTGGATAGCTTACGTTGTTCCCGTCTTAATATCTTTTCCATTTGATGCGAAAGATTTTAAAGCGTACTTTCAAAATGTGAAATGAAAGATGGAATAGACCTAGCGAGATGGATGGCGGTCTACTTTTTCATAATAAAGACATCAGCTGAATAATGGAATTCGCTTAGTGTTGTTGATATACTTAAAGTAATTGTAAGGAGGATTTTTGATGAAGCAATATTTAGACCTTTGTAAGCATGTCCTTGAAAATGGGACGAAAAAAGGAGATCGTACAGGAACAGGTACGTATAGTGTATTTGGGTATCAAATGCGCTTTGATCTACAAGAAGGCTTTCCTTTATTAACGACAAAACAAACAGCATTTCGCTTAATTACTTCAGAATTATTATGGTTTTTAAAAGGTGATACGAATGTTCGTACACTGATTGAAGAGCGTAACCCGATTTGGGATGAATGGGCTTTCGAACAATGGGTGAATAGCGCAGAGTATGAAGGACCTGATATGACAGATTTTGGACGTCGTGCAGTAAGAGACCCTAAGTTTGCAGAAGTTTATCAAGTAGAGATGGATGCTTTTAAAAAACGTGTTCTAGAAGATCAAGACTTTGCGAATCAATATGCGAACCTTGGTCCAGTTTATGGAAAGCAGTGGCGTTCATGGCAAGCGACGAGTGAGCCAATTGACCAAATTAAAAATGTCATTCAAAGTATCAAAAATAATCCTGATTCACGTCGTCATATTGTGACTGCGTGGAATCCTGCGGAAGTGGAAGATATGGCTTTACCCCCATGTCACGCATTATTCCAGTTTTATGTAGCTGACGGAAAGCTTTCCTGTCAATTATACCAGCGTAGTGCTGATATATTTTTAGGTGTACCGTTTAATATTGCTTCATATGCTTTACTCGTTCATTTTATTGCCCGAGAATGTGATTTGGAAGTCGGAGAATTTATCCACACGTTAGGGGATGCGCATATTTACTCAAACCACGTGGAGCAAGTAAAAGAGCAACTGAGCCGTACGCCGAAATCATTACCGACATTAAAAATAGATGCGGAAGGAAAATCAATTTTTGATTTAGAAACGAAAGATATTTCTGTAGAAGGTTATGATCCACATCCAAGAATTAAAGCACCGATAGCAGTGTAAAAGGAGAACAAATTATGATTTCATTAATGGTTGCACATGATCCGAACCGTGTCATGGGTTTAAATAATGATCTTCCGTGGTATATCCCTGAAGATTTGAAGTATTTTAAAGAAACAACTATGGGAAAAGCTATGGTCATGGGACGAAAAACATATGAATCGATTGGACGTCCTTTACCAGGTCGGTTAAGTATTGTCGTCACGCGAGACAGGTCTTATGAAGCTGTAGAAGGTGTCATCGTTGTGCATGATTTGCAAGAAGCGATTGTCCGAGCAAAAGACTATGCAGAAGAAGTGATGATTATAGGCGGGGCTGAAATTTTCGAGTTATCAATGGCTCTTGCGGATCGTTTGTATATTACAGAAATTCATGAAGAATTTGATGGGGATACTTTCTTTCCAAGTTATCAAGAAGGTTGGGCGAAGACATCGGAAACAGCTGTAATGACATCTAAAACTGGAACAACGTTTACTTATTTAATTTATGATAAAATTTAAGGGGAAGTTCATTAGAAAAAAAAGAGGGAAGAAACCTTCCCTCTTTTATTGTTCAAATTACGTATAGAGTAAAACACTTAAATACATACAAAGACTTCCAGCGATCACAAATAAATGCCAAATCGCATGATTGTATGGAATGCGGCGCCAAGCATAAAAAATAGCGCCAACTGTATACAATAAACCGCCAGAGAGTAGCAGCAAGAATCCTTGCAACGTAATACTTTCAATGAGCGGTTTAACAGCGATAATAATCAGCCATCCCATCAGGACATAAAAGATAAGTGAAACAAATTCATAACGATGGATAAAAAATACTTTAAATAAAATGCCTAATACGGCGAGTCCCCAAATAATCCCAAATAATGTCCATCCAAGTGCGCCTTGTAAAGAAATAAGCGCAAATGGTGTATATGTACCGGCGATTAGTACGTAAATGGCAGAATGATCGAGAATTGAAAACAACTTTTTTAACTTGACAGGCATACTATGAAGCAAAGTGCTCATAAGAAAGAGTAGAAGCATGGAAACGCCAAAAATCGTGTAACTCACGATATGAATAGCACTTCCTACTTGAACGCCTTTTAAAATAAGGAAAACGAGTGCAGGAATGGCGAGAATGAATCCAATCCCATGAGAAATCGCATTCCATACTTCTTCCTTCTTTGTTTTATAATCAAATGCAGTTGTCATATAAACAACCTCCTTGTTATTTTATTATACAAGTATATTTGGTAAACGACTACTTTTTGAGAGAGGGATATAATTTTGAAACCTATTTATATCGTAACAGATTCAACTACTGACATGAGTAAAGACCTTATAGAGCAATATGGTATCCACGTAGTACCTTTAAATATTCAAATTGACAATGAAACGTATGTAGACGGTGTAGATATTATGCCAGAGGAATTTTTAAGTTTAATGGCAAGTTCACAAGAATTGCCTAAAAGTTCACAGCCGGCAATAGGTGTATTTAAAGAATTATATGACGAACTTGGAAAGGACGGTGCTCAGATCATTTCAATCCATATGACGGGCGGTATGAGTGGGACTGCAAAATCAGCGGAATCAGCGGCGAATATGTCCACATCTGATGTGACCGTCATTGACTCACAGTACATTTCTCACGCGCTGTCTTTCCAAGTTGTTGAAGCAGCTCAAATGGCACAAAAAGGGCATACAGTAAAAGAGATTGTCAATCGTATGAAAGAGATTCAAAAAGCGACAACACTTTATGTTGTTGTCGATAAAATGGATAACTTAGTAAAAGGTGGACGTGTTGGAAAAGGTCGTGCCTTAATCGGTTCCTTATTAAATATTAAACCAATTGCGATGTTACAAGATGGTGTTTATACGCCAGTTGCGCAAGTAAGAAGTCATCGACAAGTTGTAAAACATTTGTTTAAAGCGTTTACGGAACAGACAGCAGGGAAAATAATAAAAAAAGTGGGCATTTCTCACGCCCATGGATTGGCGATGGCTGAGCCATTAAAAAAGCTAATTGAAGAAAGTGGCGTAAAAGACGTACCGCTTACGTTTACAGCACCAATTATAAGTACACATACAGGCGAAGGTGCAATTGGCTTTATGTTTTATGCAGAGTAATTGATTTATGAATGATAAAATTAAAAGAAGCAATTCATTTTTACTGTGGAAAAGGGGAATTTGACAGATGAAAAAACGTTACCTGTTAATTGTCTTCTTCTCACTTTTTTTAGTAAGTTGTGAACAATCTTTAATTCATAAAGTTGGTCCTGCTGAAACGAGAGCATATCCAGCTTTTACGGAATGGAAAATTCCAGGAACGTTTATTCCTAAGCCAATAGATGTTGTCGGATTAGGAGATTCATTAACTGAAGGAATTGGAGATGAACTTAAAAAAGGCGGGTATTTTGGTCGAGTGACAGAAGCGATGAATGATTGGGCCGGAGTTGAAGAAGTGCATGTAGAAAACATCGCCAAAAAAGGAAGGCGTAGTGATCAACTCATTAAACAACTTGAGAAGCCAGGCGTGCAAGAAGAATTAAAGAAAGCTGATATCATTTTATTTACAATAGGTGGAAATGATATCATGAAGGTTGTCAAACGTAATTTGTTTAAATTAAAAGTAGAACCATTTTATGATGAACTTAAACAGTTTGAAAATAGACTAGATGAAATTTTTTCTATTTTACGGGGCTTAAATGGAGATGCTATTATTATTGTGGGTGGGTTATACAATCCATTTTCAATCATTTCAGCCGAGCCGACGGAACTTGAAGAAATTATGAATGATTGGAATGAAGCAATTGAAGTGCAAACGGTTCTAGACGATCGGGCGTGTTTTGTTCCTGTCAATGATCTGTTTTATTCGAATGAAAATATGGTTTACCATACGGATTTCTTTCATCCAAATGCGAAAGGGTATGTCCAAATGGCAGATCGTTATATAGAGAGAATTGATGAATGTGATTTATACAAATTATCGGATGGCAATTTAGATATGTAAGGGAAGTGGACAAATGAATCGTTGGAAAGTAAGTTTTTTCTTATTAGCAGGCGTCGTTATCGCTGCGATTGTATATTTGTTTATTTTAATTGGCGCCACTGCTGAGTCTGAACCCATCCCAAAGGCAAAAGAGTTTGCAGGTTTGAATAACAGTTTAACGGTGAGTGCTACGAAAGATGATTTTGAAGGGATTGCGAATACATTTATTCACAAAGCGATGAAAGAAGAACCACTACCAGTCACAATGCAAGTGGAAGACGACATCGTTTTATCATCTGAGCTTATTGTGTTTTCGTATAAATTACCAGTCACGATGCACTTTAATCCAATCGTTCAAGAAGATGGGAACTTACTGTTAAAGCAGTCGTCACTAGAAGTAGGGCTTTTAAATCTCCCACCGTCAACAGTGTTAAAAGTGTTAAAGGATTCAGTAGATTTACCACCGTGGATGATTGTACGTCCAAAGGAAGAAGAGATTTTTATCGACTTAAGTGATTTACCAATTTCGGGTGATTTAAAAGTAAAAGCGAAGCAATTTAATTTAGAGAAAGATGAAATTCTTTTAGAAATTATGATTCGAGAAGAATAAGGAGGAATTTAATTGGCACAGTCAATCGCAACATTCGCTGGAGGTTGTTTTTGGTGTATGGTAAAGCCTTTTGATCGTTATGAAGGTGTTTTGAATGTCGTTTCCGGTTATACAGGTGGAGATATTGAAAATCCATCTTATGAACTCGTATGTACAAATACGACAGGACATCGTGAAGCCGTTCAAATTACGTTTGATGATGAAATTATTTCATATGAACAATTACTTGATGTTTTTTGGCGTCAAGTTGATCCGACTGATGCGGGGGGACAATTCTTTGATCGTGGGGATTCGTATAAAACGGCTATTTATACACATTCTGAAGAACAAAGAGTTGCGGCAGAGAAGTCTAAAGAAGCATTGGAGAAAAGTGGTGTGTTTTCAGCACCTATTCAAACAGAAATTTTACCTGCGAAAACGTTTTACTTAGCAGAAGAAGGGCATCAAGATTACTATTTGAAAAACCCAACACATTATAACCGTTATGCGGTTGGGTCTGGCCGCGTTCAATTTATAAAAAATCATTGGGGTGATGATGTATGAAGAAAGATTTGCAAAACAAATTAACTGAAATGCAATACCATGTGACACAAGAAGATGGTACAGAGCCTCCGTACCAAAATATTTATGATGCACATTTTGAAGAAGGAATTTATGTCGATATCGTATCCGGAGAACCACTCTTTAGTTCAAAAGATAAGTACGATGCAAGTTGTGGATGGCCAAGTTTTACAAAACCAATTGAAAAACAAGAAGTGACAGAGCATTTAGATGAGTCATTTGGCATGCGTCGTGTCGAAGTAAGAAGTAAGACAGCTGATTCTCACTTAGGACATGTCTTTCCAGATGGTCCGGGTGAGAATGGGTTAAGGTATTGTATTAATTCGGCTGCTTTAAAATTCATTCCTGTTGAATCATTAGAAGAAGAAGGATATGGCGAATATAAAAAGCTATTTCAAGGTGAATAAAAATGAATAAATCATTTTATCGATTCGCTTTATCATTTCGAGGTGGCGAAAAAAAAGATGAAAAAGCACAATTTGCAGAGGCAATGTTCAATGATTTAAGTTTCCCAAAGGAAGAAAAGGACTACGATTCTTTGTCGCGCTACGTAGAAGAACATGCAAATGATGATTTACGGTCAATTGTGTTTGATGATTTATATTTAATTTATACCGAAAGGATTTTAGAGCGATAAAAGAATCTTTATTGCAATAAAGTGAATAGGAATGTATGATAATACAAGAAAAATGAAAGTGAGGAATTATAAATGAGTATACATATTAATGCGAAAAAAGGTGACATTGCAGATACAATTTTATTACCTGGAGATCCTTTACGTGCAAAATATATTGCAGAAACGTTTTTAGAAGATGTTACACAATATAATGAAGTGCGTAATATGCTAGGGTATACAGGTACTTATAAAGGAGAGCGTATTTCTGTACAAGGAACAGGAATGGGGGTCCCGTCAATTTCGATTTATATCAATGAATTAATGGAAGAGTATGATGTTCAGAAGTTAGTTCGCGTTGGTACATGCGGGGCGATTCAAAAAGACGTTAAGTTACGTGATGTAATAATTGCGCAAGGTGCTACAACAAATTCTTCAATGAATCAAATTATTTTTGATAAAATCAATTATGCACCAATTGCAGACTTTGACTTGCTTTCAAAAGCTCATCAAACATGTGAAGAAAAAGGTTTGAATGTTAGAGTTGGAAACGTGTTCACGGAAGACTTGTTTTACAATGAGTTTTCGGACCATGAACAACTTGCCGAGTACGGTGTACTTGCTGTTGAGATGGAAACTTCAGCATTATATACATTGGCAGCGAAGTATGGCCGTCAAGCATTATCGATTTTAACGGTTAGTGATCATATTTTAACAGGTGAAGTGACAACTGCGGAAGAACGTCAAGTGACATTTAACGATATGATTGAAGTTGCACTAGACGCAGCAATTCAAAAATAATAGAAAGGTCGTCTCATTCTATGTAGACGACCTTCTTCTTGATGAAAAAATACAAAAGGCGGGGATGAGATGGACGAGAAAGAAAACAACAATCACGATGTTACTGAAGAAAAAAAGCCACCTGCCAAACGTTACATCCGATTAAAACCTTTTAATTTTGTGATGCTTGTTTTTGGCCTTGTATTAGTCACAACAGTCATTACCTTTTTCATTTTAACAGCGGGTGATGACAAAGTTGTTGAAGTTGTAAAACCACAACAACATGATCGTCAAGCGTTTCAAAAGTTTTATGATGCCTATGATGAGATGAAAGATAATTATTTTGAAGAAGTTGATGAGAAAGTTGTATTAGATGGTGCGATCAATGGGATGATTGATGCGCTTGGTGATCCTTATTCAGATTACTTAAATGAAGAAGAAGCACGTCAATTAAATGAAAGTATTTCTTCAAGTTTTGAAGGAATCGGAGCAGAAATTCAAGAGCAAAACGGCTATATTACAATCGTTTCTCCTATTAAAAATTCACCATCTGAAAAAGCAGGATTATTACCAAAAGATAAAGTGACAGAAGTAGATGGAACAAGCATTCAAGGGATGTCTTCATCTGAAGCAGTCTTATTAATTCGGGGTGAAAAAGGAACGCCTGTGACGTTAACGATTGTCCGTAATGGGGTAGATGATCCGATGGAAGTTGAATTAACGCGTGATGTGATTCCTATTGAAACAATATACGCAGAGTTAGATGAAGATGGAATTGGTCATATTCGTATTACAAGCTTTTCGATGGAGACTTATGAAGAGTTATTGGAAGCGCTTGATGAGATGGAAGAGAAAGGATTAAAGGGGCTTGTCGTTGATGTAAGACAAAATCCGGGAGGCACATTAGACGGTGCGATAGACATTTCTGATCTTTTTGTTGAAAATGGCAAGAATTTAATGCAATACGAAGGTAAAAAAGGAAGAGCACAAGTTTTCACTGCATCTGATGATAGAAAAGTAACAGTTCCAACAACGGTTATTATCGATGATGGAAGTGCATCTGCCTCTGAAATTTTAGCCGGGGCATTAAGTGAATCATCGGATATCCCACTTGTCGGCATTACAACATTTGGAAAAGGAACAGTTCAATCGCCAAAAGACTTACCAGATGGCTCAAACTTAAAGTTAACAACTGCAAAATGGCTCACACCAAAAGGCAACTGGATTCATGAGAAAGGGATTACACCTGATTATGAAGTACCTTATCCAGATTATGCGATGTTACCGTTTTTAGACCCTTCTATGGAAATGAAAGAAGGCTTAGTGTCTAAAGCTGTTGAGTCCGCTGAACAGATGCTTGAAGCGATCGGGTATAATCCAGGTCCAGTAGATGGTCTGTATGATGAAGAGACAACAGCAGCTGTAAAAGCCTTACAAAAAGACTTAGAAGTAGAAGTGAACGGCATTTTAATAGGTGATACAACATTCGGTTTAATGGATAAACTGCGCGAGAAAATTGAAGTTGATGATCCGCAGTTATTGAAAGCGAAAGAAATTTTACTTGAAAAATTAGCGTCATAATGTTCGAGTTTGATTACGTTTATGAAATATGTATAAAAGGTTGGTAAGCATGCCAAACGAAGCGTTCTACCGATAATCGGTAGGACGCTTTTTTAAAAGATGGAGGAGAATAAGATGATAGACGTCTATTTATTTAGTGGGTTTTTAGGAAGTGGGAAAACTTCATTACTACGAAATGTTATTCAACAATTAAAGGCAGAAAATAAGAAGCCAGCAGTTTTTATGAATGAATTTGGAGATTTGCCAATTGATTCTAACGAAGTAAAAGGCGATATACCATTAAAAGAGTTATTGGATGGCTGTATTTGCTGTAGCGGTGCAGAAAAGACGGAAGCACAATTGCAAGGACTTCTTATCGAAAATAAAGATATCGATGCGATTTTAATTGAAACAACAGGTGCAGCACATCCAGTAGAAGCACTTGATGCTGTATATTCCCCGTTATTTGCAGAACGTTTACAAGTAAAAGGAATTATAACAGTCGTTGATAGTAAGCTTTGGTTAGATCGTGACCAATTATCACCAAGAATTCGTGCGCTATTTATGGAACAAATTAAACATGCACATATACTACTGGCCAATAAATCAGATTTGCTAACAGAAGAAGAATTGGCCCAGGTCACGTTTGAACTTGGTCATTTTAACGAAAATGCACCGATTATTCAAACGGTGAATGGCAAATTATCATTTGAATATATAGAAAAAACATTACAAAAACCAAAAAAGAAAACGACAGAACAAATTGTTACAGGTGCCGGGTTACCGTTATCTTCAAAACTAATGACATTTACAAAAAGCGTAGAAATGGAAGCATTTGAAGAGTGGGTAAAGTCTTTACCAGATACAGTTTATCGGATGAAAGGATTTGTGCCCGTTAAAGGAACAAAAAATCCTTATTTATTTCAATATGCTTATGGAATGGTGAACTGGATGCCAGAATATATCGAAATGGAACCTCGTCTTGTTATTATCGGAGAGGACATTGAAGACATTCAATATTGACGTCAACCCCTATTTGGTAGTAAAAAAAAGATGGATAACCAGTCTTATCCAATTTCCCGTGCGATCAACTTTATCCCTATCAGCTTTACAAGTTTACTGGTTTTCTTGGTAAAACTATCCGTTATGAGAAGTTAAGAAGACGTTAAGATAAGCTCTGAAGGGAGGAGTAAAGTGATGAAAAAAATAATAACAGTCATCTTACTCGGTTCGGCTCTACTATTGCCGAATCATAATGTTGAAGCTTCATATTCTAATAAGGAAATACAGGCAGGGAAAATACAACAAATCAAATGTGTTGAATGGAACGGAAAGCAATATGATTTTAATAAGTTTCAAAAGAATAAAATTCTTTCATATTATTTTAATTGGTTCATGCCTGTTTATAAATATTCAATAATAAATAAGCCTAAACCTACACCGATTATTCCTGAAAAAGAATATGATCAAAAAGAAGTACCTGAAGTTGAAGAAGTACCAAAAGAGGAGAAAGCTCCAGAAACTGAAGGAAATACAGGTGGGGAACAACAACCTGAAATTGAAGAACAAACGGATGTTGAAGACGTACGAGAAATTGAAGACGTACCTGAGGTTGAAGAAGCTCCAGAAGTTGAGTTAATTCCTGAAGAAGAGAAGGCGCCAGAATTGCCTTCAACTCCAGAGCAAGCGCCTAATCCAATTGTGCCTGCTCCAACACCAGAAGAAGAAAAAGAGCCAGTTGAAGAGTCAGCGCCTAACGCTTCAGTATCTGCTATTGAACAAGAAGTATTAAATTTAACGAATGCAGAAAGACAGAAAGCAGGTCTTGCGCCTTTACAATTTGACCAAAAGCTAATGGAATCAGCGCGTGCAAAATCGAAAGATATGTCAGTGAATAACTATTTCGCACATACAAGTCCTACATATGGATCTCCGTTTGATCAAATGAAGTCTTTCGGTGTAACATATCGTGCAGCAGCTGAAAATATCGCAAATGGTCAACGTTCTGCACAAGATGTTGTTCGAGAATGGATGGATTCACCAGGACATAGACAAAACATTTTAACACCGAATTTCACTCATATCGGAATTGGCTATGATGAAAACGGAAATTACTGGACTCAACAGTTTATTCAAAAGTAATTGTATTGAGTAAAATAAAACGTGTAGTTCCACTTCAGTTATATTTACTGAAAAGAGGAGCTACACGTTTTTTTGTTAGGATCATGCTTCTTTTTCGAATTTACGTTGAATGTATCGTAGGCGGAAGGAGAGCGTAATTGCACCAACAGTTAAGCCAGTAATTAGTCCAATCCAATATCCGTACGGACCAAAACTTGTAAAGTTCGCCATCATATAACCGACCGGAAGGCCAATTACCCAGTAAGAAATGATCGCCATGACAAATGTAATATTGACATCTTTATAACCACGTAAAATACCTTGAACTGGTGCTTGAACGGCATCAGATAATTGGAAGAATGCAGCGTAAATTAAGAAATGCATGGAAAGTTGAATAATATTGACATCAGTGGAATAAATTCCGGCAATTTGTTCACGGAATGTGAGTAAAATTGCGACCGCGATGAAACTAAATAAAATGGCTAAGCCAATACTAAAATAACCATATTGCCTTGCATCACTATATCTTTTCGCTCCTACTTCTTGTCCTACTAGAATCGTCACACCCATCGAAATACTTAAAGGAATCATATAAAGTAACGAAGTAAAGTTTAACGCTACTTGGTGAGCAGAAATAGTTGCAGTAGAATAGTTTGCCATAAGTAATGTAACGATAGAAAAAATACTAATTTCCACGAAGATAGAAAAGCCCATTGGAAGTCCAATTGTCAAGATATCCTTCCATTTTTTAAAAGAAATTTTTGTCCATTCTTTAAATAACTGAAACGAAACAAAAGGTCCAAATTTTGTAGCCGTTAGACTTGCAATGAAAAATACAAGCCAGTACGTAACAGCAGATGCATATCCAGCCCCGGCTCCGCCAAGTTCCGGAAAGCCAAAGCGTCCATATATGAGTAAGTAGTTCAAAACGATATTAATTGGGGCGACCAATAAAATAATAGACATTGAAACACGTGTCTCCCCCAAGCCGTCAAAAAATGATCGTAACACGGCATATCCGAAAAGAGGCAAGAGCCCTAAGCTCATCCCAAGTAAATAATCGGATGCAACCGCTTGAACTTTTGCTTCTAACGGCATGGCATTTAAAATAGGATCGACTCCGAATCTAATAATTAAAAAGACAATCGCAGAAAGGACAACAGAAACGTAAAGCCCTTGTTGTACAGATGGTCGTACTTCTTTATAGTTTCTCGCCCCGCTATGTTGCGCTATAATAGGTGTCAGTGCCATTAAAATACCAGCGAGTCCTGTATAAACTGGCACCCAAAAAGACGATCCTATCGTTACCCCCGCTAGATGGTATGTATCGTATCGTCCAGTCATAAGAATATCAAAGAACGTAATCATATACATTGCAATTTGCGTAATTAAAATGGGTGTAATGACTTTTAACATATTCGTTGATTTATGTTTGAGATTTAATGTTGTTTCCATCTATCAACTCACCTTTCTAAATGAAGAATCAAATAGTAGTGTATCATGAATTTTTTGCTATACTAAACAATGGTATAAATAATTATATTGAATAAAAGAGGTAAAACAATAATGAAAAAACCGATTATATTATTAACGGGTGGCGGAACAGCAGGGCATGTATCTGTCAATCAAGCACTTATTCCCATATTTCAAGAACGTGGTTATGAAGTCCATTATATCGGTTCTCATGATGGGATTGAAAAAGAATTGATTGGGAATAATTTTCCGGAAATAACTTATCATGCCATTCAAAGTGGGAAGTTACGCCGATATTTCTCGATGAAAAATTTTACAGATCCGTTTCGCGTAGGCGTCGGGTTATTACAAGCACTCGCAATTATTCGTAAACTAAAACCTGAAGTCATTTTTTCAAAAGGCGGTTTTGTATCTGTTCCTGTGGCTTTAGCTGGACAAATGACAAAGACCCCGGTTGTGATTCACGAATCAGACGTCACACCAGGTTTAGCGAATAAACTCGCAGTACCTTTTGCAACGCATGTCTTTACAGTTTTCGAGCAAACGCTGAATTATGTTCCAAAAGTGAAGTCTACTTGTTCAGGTGCAGTCATCCGACCAGAATTATTCAAAGGAAGTAGAGAAGAAGGTTTAGCAAAAGTCACATTTGATGGTGAGAAACCTATTCTCATCGTTATGGGCGGAAGCCAGGGGGCAAAAGTATTAAATGATACGCTCCGACAAGAGTTGCCAACCATTACAAAAACATTTGATGTGATTCATCTTTGTGGTCGGGGGAATTTAGACTCGTCTCTTGATGCGCATCCGAATTATAAACAATTTGATTATGTGACGACGGAACTTCCGCATTTATTAGCGGCGGCAGATTTTGCAGTATCACGCGCAGGGTCAAATGCTATATTTGAACTGCTCGCGTTAGAAAAGCCAATGCTTTTGGTTCCCCTTTCAGCTGCACAAAGTCGAGGAGATCAAATTTTAAATGCAAATTTCTTCAAATCACTCGAATTAGCGAATGTACTTGAAGAAGAAGAGCTCGCTAAAAAAGGTTTGCTAGAAGATGTACAGCAGTTAAAAGAAGATCAAGAGAAAATAACAAGTCAAATGCTTGCTGTGGAAAAACCAAAAACAGCTGAGGAAATGGCAGAACTTATTTTAGCCTATCAAAAATAAGTTCCAAAAAAACGAAGAAAGTCCCCTTGCTATTGACGGGGGATTTCTTTTTTTGTGTTTTAAAAGCAAAAAAACATAAAAAATCTTTAGAAAACCGACAAAAAACGACTTTATTCTATAAAAGTCTAAAACTTCATGCTAATCCCTTTAAGTTCTAGGATTTGCATGGTAAAATTAATAAGGATAAAAAAATAAACACAAAATGCCAAAAGGCAAATGTGGAGGTCATTGTACATGTCAAAAAACTTAGGTGCTCACCGGTCTCCTTATGAAGCATTCATGGGGCCTAACCTTGGGTACGTAATGGAAATGTATGAGTTATTTAAAACTTCACCGGAGCTAGTTGAAGATGAATTAGTAGAATTGTTTACAAAATTCGGTGCTCCAGTTGAGGAGAGTGGAGAACAAGTCATTGTTGAAGGTTCCACTGGGTCAATGAATATTGGTAAAGTGATTGCTGCTTTTAAATTAGTAGAAGCAATCCGAACACATGGTCACCTTGCAGCAAACGTTTATCCACTTGGCGATCGTGAGAAAGATTCATCACGCATTGAATTATCTTATTATGGATTAGCTGAAAAAGACTTAGCGGATATGCCAGCAAGCTTATTTTTATCAGAAGCACCTGCGCATGTCGAAACTGGTCTGGAAGCAATTAACTATTTGAAATCGCTTTATACTGGTAAGATATCATATGAGTTTGCTCACCTCATAGATGAGGAGGAACGTGAGTGGATTCAATCAAAAATTGAAAATGGTCAAGTTACTGCTGATTTGTCAGAAAATGACAAGAAATCACTTTTAGAGCAGTTAACAAAGATTGAAGGATTTGAAAAATACATACACCGTACATTTGTCGGTGCAAAACGCTTCTCGATTGAAGGACTTGACACGCTTGTCGTTCTATTAGATGAGATTGTGCGTCGTTCTGAAGAAGCTAAAATGGAGAAAATGTTAATTGGTATGGCACACCGTGGACGTTTAAACGTGCTTGCGCATATTTTAAACAATCCGTATGAAATGTTCTTTGCACATTTCGCAGGAGTTGCTGACGAGCCATTTTTACCGACTGATGGTTCATTAGAAACAACGCGTGGATGGTTTGGAGATGTCGTTTATCACTACGGATCACTCTATCATTCACCTTCAGGCTTGAAGAGATTCATAGCTTATAACCCGTCGCATCTTGAAGTTGTCAATGCGGTGATCGCAGGACAAACACGTGCAGCGCAAGAAACTGAAAACAATACTGGGTTGGCAGAACAAGACATAAATGCAGCGCATGCCGTCATTGTCCACGGTGACGCAGCATTCCCGGGACAAGGTGTTGTTCCTGAAACGTTTAACTTTAGTAGAATCCGAGGATTCCGTACAGGTGGATCGATTCATGTGATTGCAAACAATATGATTGGATTTACAACGGAGTATTATGATTCACGATCGACACATTATTCATCAGATCCAGCAAAAGGATTTGAAGTTCCAGTTCTTCACGTCAATGCAGATTGTCCAGAATCGGTTATTGCTGTGGCGACATTTGCATTTGAATACCGTCAGAAGTTCGGAAAGGATATTGTGATTGATTTATTAGGATACCGTCGTTACGGTCATAACGAAATGGATGAACCACTCGTTACAAATCCAATGATGTATCACCAAGTTCATCAACATCCAACAGTACGCGAACTATACGGCCAAACTTTAACAGAAGAAAATGTGGTTACTGCTGAAGAAGTAGAAACGTTAGATGATGAAACATTTAAATTGATGCAACAAGCACATGATGTTGTGAGAGAACATCCAGACGCACAACCAAAATCAGCACGTGAAATTATTATTCCAGATGAAGTGCTCGCTGGTTATCCAGCTGAACTCCCAACTGGTGTCGAAGAAGATCGTTTACGTAAAATGAACGAAGAAATGCTTGATTTCCCTGAAGAGTTTAATGTTTTCGGTCGTCTCGTTCGAATTTTAAAACGTCGAGAAGAGCCGTTTAAAGGCAAAGGGAAAATTGACTGGGCGCATGCAGAAGCGCTTGCATTCGGGGCAATTTTACAAGACGGAAATCCTATTCGTATGACGGGACAAGATGTGCAGCGTGGAACATTCGCGCATCGTCATTTAGTTTTACATGATGAAAAAACAGGTGAAGAATATACACCCCTTCATCATATTAGCGGTGCAAATGCATCATTTGACGCGTACAATAGCCCATTAACAGAATCAGCAATCGTTGGATACGAATACGGCTATAACCTTGAAAATCCAAAAGCTTTATCGATTTGGGAAGCACAATACGGTGACTTTGCAAATATGGCACAAGTAATGTTTGACCAGTTCGTTTCTTCAAGTCATTCGAAATGGGGTCAGCAATCCGGCCTGGTACTCTTATTACCACATGCACACGAAGGACAAGGACCAGAACATACAAGTGCGAGACTGGAAAGATTTTTACAAATGTCAGCAGAAAATAACTGGACAGTTGCGAACCTTTCAAGCTCAGCGAACTACTTCCATATCTTACGACGTCAAGCGAAAATGTTAGGTGAACCTTCTATGAGACCGCTTGTTATCGTATCGCCTAAGTCTTTACTACGCCATCCTTTAGTTGGTGCAGATGTAGAAGATTTAACAGAAGGCAGTTTCCAAACAGTACTTGAACAACCAGGTACAGGAACGAAGAAAACAAAAGTAGAACGTATCTTATTTGCGAGCGGGAAAATGGCGATTGATTTAGCAGAGGAAGTAAAAGATGGTGAAGGTTTTGATGATCTTCATATCGTTCGTGTTGAACAGCTTTACCCGTTCCCAACAGAGAAAATCCGAGAAATTGTAAAACGTTATTCAAAAGTGAAAGAACTTGTCTGGGTACAAGAAGAACCTGAAAATATGGGGTCATGGTCATTTGCAGCTCCGTATTTACAAGAAATTGCAGGGAATAAGAAAGTATCTTATATTGGACGTCCTCATCGCTCAAGTCCATCTGAAGGTGATGGCGCATCACATACAGTTGAACAAAAACGTATTATCAATGAAGCTTTAAACCGTTAAGACGGTATATTTAAAGGAGGAAATTATTGTGGCAGAGATTATCGTACCAGAACTTGCAGAATCGATTACAGAGGGAACTATCGCACGTTGGTTAAAACAACCAGGTGAAGCAGTTGAACGTGGGGAGTTTATTGTTGAACTTGAAACAGATAAAGTAAACGTTGAAATCATTTCAGAAGAAGCAGGAACAGTTCAAGAGTTGCTTTTTGAAGAAGGTGATACAGTAGAAGTAGGCCAAGTAATTGCAACAGTTGGAGAAGGCGGAGCAGCACCAGCACCTAAAGCTGAGGAAGCATCAAAAGAGGCAAAAGAAGAAGCGCCAGCAGCAAAAGAGGAAGAAACAGCTTCAGCTGAAGAACGCACATTAGCAAGTCCGGCAGCTCGTAAACTAGCTAGAGAAAAAGGCATTGACTTAGCAGCAGTTAATCCAGTCGATCCAATGGGACGCATTAAAGTGCAAGATGTTGAAGCACATGCATCAGCACCAAAAGCGCCTCAAAAAGCAACAGCACCTCAAGCAGCAACTGAAGCAGATGATGGTCGTATTACACGTGAAAAAATGACTCGTCGTCGTCAAACGATTGCAAAACGCTTACTAGAAGTTAGACAATCGACTGCAATGCTGACAACGTTTAACGAAATTGATATGACAAAAATGATGGAATTACGTTCACGTAAAAAAGATGAATTCTTTGATAAAAACGATGTACGTCTAGGCTTCATGTCATTCTTTACAAAAGCTGTTGTAGCAGCCCTGAAGAAATATCCATACGTTAACTCTGAAATCGATGGCGATGAAATCTTACTTAAGAACTATTACGATATCGGAATTGCTGTATCAACTGAAGGTGGACTCGTCGTTCCAAACGTTGTAGATGCAGACCGTAAGAACTTTGCAGAAATTGAAGACACAATCCGTGATTTAGCAATTAAAGCACGTGATAATAAGTTAACAATTGCTGATATGACAGGCGGTTCATTTACAATTACAAACGGTGGTGTATTCGGTTCACTATTATCTACACCAATCTTGAATGGTACGCAAGTTGGTATTTTAGGAATGCACACAATCCAAAGACGTCCTGTAGCAGTAGGCGACAATATTGAAATTCGTCCAATGATGTACGTGGCACTTTCTTATGACCATCGCGTAATTGATGGAAAAGATTCAGTGGGCTTCTTGAAGATGGTAAAAGAACTTCTTGAAAACCCTGAAGACTTATTACTAGGTTCATAATTAACTGTCGGCCCGTTATTAAAACGGGCCGTTTTTCTCTTTCAACTTAGAGAGAGCTCAATTGATGGAAAATAAGCTTGAAAAGGAGCATATAAATGGAAAACTTTAAAAAATGGAAAGAAAATCCAGCGATTAAAACTGTCGTTTGTAAACATACAGATGCAGAGAAGTATGTGGTGAATAAAGCATTGACGGTTGGTAAAGAATACGAAGTGAAAAACGAAACAGAAGAATTTATTTTTATCGTTGACAATACAGGAAAAGTTGGCGGCTATTATAAAACATATTTTGAATGATGAACAATTGAACCTGATACTTGCATAGTCGCGATTATCAGGTTTTTTAATTTAATAGGAGGTTATTTAAAAGATGCAACAGATGATTGAACAAGAAGCACAAAAAAGAAAAGAAGAAAAATATCCAGATGATATGCAACTGCTTATTCAAGAAGGCGGTTATATTTCTCCGAATGAATATCTATGGGAAGATATTTTAGTCGGTGTTGTATTAAAGAAGCCAATTTTATTAAAAGGACCATCAGGATCTGGAAAAACCAAATTAGCCCAATCAATTTCTGCGTATTTTAACCAACCGATGCATAGTGTCAACTGCTCAGTCGATTTAGATGCCGAATCATTATTAGGTTTTAAGACAATCGTGCAACAAGATGGTCAATCCGTTATAGAATTTATCGAAGGTCCAGTCGTACAAGCGATGAAAAAAGGACATATTTTATATATTGATGAAATTAACATGGCAAAACCAGAAACACTGCCAATTTTACACAGCGTACTTGATCATCGTCGTATGTTAACAAATCCATTCACAGGTGAAGTCATTTATGCACATGAAAATTTCACTGTCATTTCGGCGATTAACGAAGGCTATGTAGGGACAACGCCAATGAACGAAGCATTAAAAAATCGTTTCATTTCATTTTCAGTACCTTATTTATCTGGAGAGGAACTAAGGGAAATTATTGAAGTTGAATTTCCAAATGTTTCAAATGGACTCGTTGATACGATTATGAATATTAGTCATGATCTAAGAAAACAAGTAATCAACGGCTTATTATCTGATGAAGCGGCATCTATTCGTAGCTTGTTAGATGCTATGAGTCTTGCACAGTATATTTCTGTGAAGCGTGCAATCCGTTATGCGCTTGCTGAAAAATTAGAAGATGAAATTGAACAGAATTTAGTGATGGAACTAGTCGATACGTGGGTGAAATGAGGCGATATGTATGGCTAAAATAAACCGATTTATTCAATTCAATGATGAAACGGTCGATACGAAGACGTTATTACTGTATGAACGGTTAGCGAGAGCGCTTGCAGATGCAAATTATGTAGAGTTAAAAGAAAGAAAGTTAATCGAATTTCAACCAGAAGAAGGCGTTGTGTCGATGACTGTATTTTGGCGTCATCGTTCAGAAGAAGTTATGCATGCGGGAAGGCTATCAGATATTTATTTATTAACTGCTGGCTTTTGGAAGCATTTTAATATTCAAGATTGGCGAAAATTTAGTGCGAAATATGAACGTCATCCATTGAGGAGATTAGCCTTAGAACTCATGATGCTTCTAGAAGAATTTCGCCTGATTGATCAAATAAAAAACGAAAGACCAGGTACGATAGACGCTTTTGATATTAGAAAAAAGACGTATACTGCATTCCATCGAACAAATGTCCAAACAAATATGCAAAAAGGATTTTTAGCCGATGCTTTATTAAGTGAGTTGTATATTATTTTGCATGAAGGGATTTTTGCAGAATCAAGCATCAACTGGGGAGCACTCGAGTTTGAGTTAATTAAAACAATACTCACGACCGCTTATGATAGCCGGTCGACTGAAGAAACGACTTATATCGTGGATCGTTTAATGAACGTCATTGAACAATCTACTCAAGATGATTTATTTCATCAATATTATTCAGTGGCAGATATTTTTGCAAATGAAAAAATTACACCTTTTGAATATCATGAAGGCATGACAGATGCTGATCAGGGGGAAGAAGATGTAAAGGATACGATAGAAGAAATTTTCAGAACATGGCATGAGGAGAATGAAGAAGAGGCGGGCGTACATTTACAGTATGAGCTAGAACATGGGCGTTCGAGTCAAGCTGTAGGAGAGGAAGCCACAGAAGGTAGCGATGATGTTGAAATAGAAGAAACTGGATACGGACAATCAGTAGGCGATATGAGCGAGCAAGATGCAGAAGAAGAAAGAAAGCAAGAAGAAGCGCATTCAGGAGTAAAACAAGCAGGACAACAATTCGGAAAAGAACATCTCAATGTCGTGTATGAAGAAGAAATTGTTGAGGATACAGATGAGCTTGAAAACCGGAAGAAATTACAAGTATGGCGCGAGATAGAGACGCCATATGTACGTTCTTTTGTCAAAGAAATGAAAAAGAGAATCGAGTTAAAGCAAACAGCAAAAAGAGAAGGGTTACTGAATGGACGACTTTCCACGAAGTTAACAACATTACTCATCGATGAACGGCCAAAGCCGTTTTACCGAAAAAGTGCTCCTTCGACACAATTAGATGCTGTTTTTGGGTTGCTTGTTGACGGTTCAGCTTCCATGATTGATAAATTAGATGAAACGAAACAAGCTGTCTTGTTATTCCATGATGTCCTTCGTGAGCTACAAGTGAGTCATGAAATTGCTTCTTATTCGGAGGATGCTTTTAAAGCGTCAAGAGAAGTTCAACCCAATACTTTTAGTTTAATGCATACGTTTCAAGACCGGAATAGAGATAGCGGTTTATCGATTTTATCCTTTGAAGCAAAAGAAGATAATCGAGATGGGTTTGCGATACGTTGGATGGCCAAACGACTTGCACGAAGACCAGAAAAGCATAAGTTCTTACTCGTTTTCTCTGACGGAGAACCATCCGCTTTTGGATATGATCAAAATGGAATTATCGATACTGCAGAAGCAGTAATTGAAACTGAAAAGCGGGGGATTTCTGTACTTCATTTATTTTTAGCGACACAACCTCCAACAGAAGATCAAAGAGCATTATTTTCAACTATGTTTGGGAGTAAAACAGCGGCATCAGACACAGTCGAAGGGTTTACAGATCAAACGTTAAGAATTTTAAGGAAGCTTTTAGCGATTGTCATTCGAACAGGTTAATATAATCTTAAATAGAAAAGACTTGTTTAATCTTGAGTTGATTAAACAAGTCTTTTTATTAGGGTCTAGCGCGGTTTTCAGTTTTCTCATGAACCGCAAGAAGTCTTTGTTTAAGTTCTTCTTCCATACGGCCAATCTCAATTTCAGCTGCTCTTCGCTTTTCACGTCCATCCGCTTGAATGAGCAGCGTTTCTTCAATCGTTTGCACAAGGTTTTCTTGTGTTTGCTTCAATGTGTCGATTTCGATAATGCCACGTTCATTTTCTTTTGCTGTTTCAATTGAGTTTAATTTCAACATTTCCGAGTTTTTTAGCAGCAAGTCATTTGTTGTTTTTGACACCATTTTTTGAGATTCGACTGCTTTTTTCTGTTTATTTAGTGTAAGTGCAATCGCAATTTGATTTTTCCAAAGTGGAATGGATGTCATAATAGAAGACTGAATTTTCTCTGCAAGTGTTTGGTTCGTTTGTTGAATCATACGAATTTGCGGTGCACTTTGAATGGTAATTTGACGTGACAATTGTAAGTCATACAATCTTTTTTCAAGTCGATCTAAAAATTGAACCATATCATTCACTTCTTGGTAAGCCATTTGATCATTAGAAAGCTCAGCTTCACGCCTCATTTTTGGAATCACTTCATTAGAAAGCTCATCACGTTTAAGTTCAGCAGCTGCAATATAGACGTTTAACGCTTGGAAATATGTTTTGTTTTGTTCATATAATTGGTCTAGCATTCGAACATCTTCAAGTAAACCTCCCTTTGAATGTTCGAGTTGAACACCGATTCGGTCAATTTGTGTACTTAGTTTTTGATACTTTGTCATCATTTCTTGAATCGATTTTGAAACGCGTCCGAAGATACGGCTCAGGCCAGTTTTCTTCTTTTCATTTAACTGATCAGGGTCAATTTCATCGAGCTTATTCATTAAGTCCTTTAAAATATCGCCTACAGGTCCAACGTCCTGGCTTTGTACATGATCCAGCATTGTATGAGAGAAACGCGAAAGTTCATTTTGTGCATTTGTCCCGTAAGAAAGAATAGCTTCATAATTACCTACAGGAATCTGTTCAGCCAGTTGAACTGCTTTTTGTCGTTCCTCATCAGGTAAACGATCAATCAACTTAAGCGAAGTATTTGTTTCATCTTTTTTTGTTTGCATTTCATCAGGTAAAATAGGATCGTTGACATCAAATGGATTATCTAATAAATCATCAAATGTTTTAATTTCATTCATTTGCTCATTACGTTCTGTCATGTTCTTGATCTCCTTCCATATTTAAGAGGGGGTTATCTTTGTTCATCGTAACATCTACATAGTCGATTTCAATTTTTAATGATTCGATATCAGTTGCAATTGCACTTCGTAAATCTTGTTCCAATTGTTGACTGACATCATTTAATGTTTCACGTGTGTTTTGTAACGCTGTTTGAATTTCTTTATCTTTTAAAGGTTGATTGACGAGCATCGCATATTTAGATGTCAGTTCAACTGCGGAATCTAAATGTGAATAGAAAAAGTTTTCTACATGATAGAATTTCTGAGGATTCGTTTTCACTGTGTTTAGTATTCTTCTCGCAATCAAGTTCATTTCATGCAACTGCCGGAAAGCTTGTACAGAGCGTACTTTCCCATAATAACTATTTAAGCGTTTTAACTTTTGTTTCGCATTCGTTAGCTGATTGTTAATATACCGATATTCTGAACGACTAAGTCCGAATTCTTTTAAAATCGAGGCAATTTGAATTTGTTTAATCGTAAACGAACTGGCAAAATAAATGGCGAAAAATAGGCCTGTAGTTGCCAATAAAGTTAGGTTTGTACCAAGTATAAAATAGAGCCAAGCCCCGAGACTAATCGGCGCAGCTATGAAATGTCTTGTGAAAAAATTTTTGATCGTTCTCATATTCAGGCCTCCTTTAGTTCTATAGTTTATATACGTATGAAAACGTATTTGGTTTCATATTTCATACTAATTATACCTTATAATGTGTTCTGACACATCATTTTACATTTAACTAGTAAATAGGCATTGAAATTGGTTCACCTAAGAACAACGCGAGCCAAGAATTCTTAGTAAAGGCTAGGAAGCTTCCATTCACATAGATATACGCATCTATATTTCTGCATAGGAATAATACAAATTTATTCACGGGATAAGCACTTTAGTAGACTTTATATACAGCTTTGTTAAAATTGACCAAGACTTAGTGAATGAAACAAAAACTGAATAAATACTTGGTTTTCCGGAATGGAAGGAGTTTTACATTGTACGAAGTGATTTATATGAAAGCGGATTTTGAACCTTGGTGGATGTTTGAAGAATGGGAAGAAGCCGTGATATCTCGTCAGGCATTTCAAAAGAAAAATGAAGCAGCACAATATTTAGAAAAGCTTGTTCTAGAATTCAGAGAGAATTATAAGAATGAAAGAAAAAAAGATCATTATTTTTATGCATTTTGGTCAAGTGACGAACAATGTTTTTGTGAATCTTGTGATGAAGATTTACAAATTTTTCATGGAATATTTATGCTATATGATGGAGAGCCTATTATTTAAACATGATTAATTGGATTTTATTGACTCTAATTAAATTTATTGAGCGTTATCATTAAAAAGATTAAAGATGAGTACAAGAAGTTGGAAACGCTATCAATTCAATAAAAAAAGCATTCATTTCAAGAAAATAAAATAAAAACATAAGAAATTATTTTGAATTTAAGATAATAAATTGAATAATTTGTATTTTAAAATTGACAAATGATTTGTAAGTGGTATAATTAAAATAATAATTGATAGAGGGTTATCGAAAGAACGTATTCACATATTACAAAAAGTGATCGGCGTTTACGATACTTTTTGTAATATGTGAATTTTTCTTCAAAGAACTTTCTCATATTATAGTATTTATTATTTGGAGGGTTTCTACATGAAACAAGGTACAGTAAAATGGTTTAACGCAGAAAAAGGTTTTGGCTTCATCGAAGTTGAAAACGAAGACGATGTTTTCGTACACTTCTCAGCTATCGAAGGAGAAGGATTCAAAACACTTGACGAAGGTCAACAAGTTGAATTCGAAGTTGTAGAAGGCGACCGTGGCCCACAAGCTGCGAACGTTGTAAAGCTAGTCTAATCTAACTAAAACCAAAAATAAAAGAGGCTGTTCTTTATGAACGCCTCTTTTTCTTTACCTTATCCGTTTCCTCTGGATACTGATTCTAATTCAGATGTGACTTTTAATTTTTTACCTTCAGTTGTTTGTATCATTTCACGTTTTACTTCTCCGAATTCTTGTACGAAATATTTCCTGTGAATCGTATGTTCATCTTTCTTTTCAATTACCATTGCATTTTCAAAAGTTCGAAAAGGCGTCTCAACTACTTCATCTGTTTTAGTGATTGTCCAGCCATCAAAAGTAGCACCCACTTCAAAAGGCTTTTGCAAGTAAATTCCAGTAGGGGACAGCGTTTCTAACTTCTCCAATGAAGGAAATTCATCTTTATATTCAACGGTGGATTCATCCATTATATAGATTTGTTTATCCGTTAAAGAAAAAATTCTTCTTAAAAAGACTCCACCATTATTTTCATAAACAATGAAATAGTTTTCGTAAGGTTGCGCAATTTCCATCGTAAAACCCGCGAACTCATTTCCTTCGCCTTTAAAATGTGCTTTACTTCCATCCTTTAAAAAGAAATCGCGTAGGGGAGTTGTTGTATCGTCATTTTGATGGGGAGTTCCTTCATTTGTTCCTTGTTCACCTCCTTGATTTTTAGCAGCGGTTTCTTCAGATGTATTATTTGTGCCATCACGAATTGAAGTGTCGTCACTTTTCACGTTTTGGTCTGCACAGGCAATTAAAAACAAACTGATTATACTTAAACCACATAAATAGATATATTTTCTCAATCAAAATCCTCCTTTAATAAGGTTATGCCCAAAATATATTCAATCATACAAAAAAATCGTCAACTTCAATAGCTGACGATATGTAAAAGAACGGGTTATTCAATTAACTTTAAAGATGAAATGACGATGAAGTCTTCAGCGTCTTCTGTTTCCATAATCGATTCTCGAACGACTTCACCGTATTCAGGAACTAAATAGCGTCGATTTGTAAAATCTTTATCAACTGATTCAATGACAATCACATTTTCAAAATTTCGATAAGGTGTTTCAACAGTACCTTCAACTTCCACAATCGTCCAATCTTCGAATTCAGCACCAATTTCCAAAGGCTTCTTTAAATAAACTTCTTGGGTTTCCAATTTACTTAAACCTTCTTCATTTGGTAATTCCTCGATTAAATCAATAGGAGTTTCCGATAAAACGACAATTTCATCATTGTCGACTTGGTAAATTTTTCGAATGGTTACACCGCCATTATCTTCATCGACTACAACGAAATGTTCGCCGATATGATGGACTTCAATATTGAGTTCAGAAAATTCATTTCCTACACCTTCATAATGCGCTATTGTTTCGTCTGGTAAGAAGAAATTAGACAGATCAATGTTTTCTAAATCTACTTGATCGTTGGGTTTTTCTTCGTTAGGCGCGTTGCCATTTTCATCATTTTCAACAGGAGGAGTTGGTTCTTGCTCTTCATTGTTAGTTCCATCATTATTTGCTGAACAAGCGACAAGTACAAAAACCGTTATTAAAAGAAATACATATTTACTAATTTTTTTCATTACACGTCACTTCCTTTACTTGTCTTTTTCCTTTTTGACAGAAATTAAACTTATTTTAATATAATCTATTTTTCCAAATAAAAAACCGCTTTCCTCATTCAGATTGGAAAGCGGTGTAAGATTTTGATTATTTTTCTTGTGATTCTAAGTATTCTTCATATGTCATTTGTTTATCGAAAATTGTTCCATCTTCACGGATTTCAATAATACGATTTGCGATTGTATCAATAAACTGATGGTCATGAGAAGTAAAGACCATAGCGCCTTTATAAGCGATTAAACCGTTGTTTAAAGCTTGAATAGACTCTAAATCTAAGTGGTTCGTTGGTTCATCTAATAATAAGACGTTGGCACTTGTTAACATCATTTTCGAAAGCATACAACGAACTTTTTCGCCACCAGATAATACAGATGGCTTTTTCTTCACTTCTTCTCCAGAGAATAACATACGACCTAAGAAGCCGCGTAAAAATGTTTCTGTTTCATCTTCAGGCGAGTATTGGCGTAGCCATTCAACGAGTGTATTCTCATCGCCTTGGAAGAATTCTGTGTTATCAATTGGGAAGTAAGCATGTGTTGTCGTTACGCCCCATTTAATCGATCCTTCATCGGGTTCTGTTGTTTCTGCTAGGATATCTAGTAATGCAGACTTCGCGAGAGGATTTCCAAGCAAAATAATTTTATCTTCTCGTCCCATTGTGATGTTTACTTTATCAAGTAGCTTCACACCGTCAATCGTTTTAGACACATCTTTCACATTGACGACATCGTTTCCAATTTCTCGTCCAATTTGGAAGTTGACATAAGGATAACGTCTTGATGATGGTTTAATATCGTCTAATTCGATTTTGTCAAGTGTCTTCTTTCGTGATGTTGCTTGTCTGGACTTAGAAGCGTTTGCGCTAAAGCGTGCAATAAATGCTTCAAGTTCTTTAATTTTCTCTTCTTTTTTCTTATTTTGGTCTTGCGCCATTTTGAGTGCAAGTTGACTTGATTCATACCAGAAGTCATAGTTTCCTGGAAAAATTTGAATTTTACCGAAGTCTAAGTCAGCAATTTGTGTACAAACATTGTTTAAGAAATGTCTATCATGTGAAACAACAATGACTGTATTATCAAAGTCAATTAGAAAATCTTCTAACCAGCGAATTGCTTGTAAGTCAAGGTGGTTCGTCGGCTCGTCAAGTAATAAAACATCTGGTTTACCAAATAATGCTTGAGCGAGTAAAACTTTTACTTTGTCTGCCCCTTTTAATTCAGCCATTTTCAAATGGTGTTTATCTTCTGAGATGCCAAGTCCTTGGAGTAGAATTGCTGCGTCAGAATCTGCTTCCCAGCCATTCATGTCAGCAAACTCACCTTCAAGTTCAGCTGCACGCATTCCATCTTCATCAGAGAAATCTTCTTTCATATAAATGGCATTCTTTTCATTCATGACTTTATACAATTTTTCGTGACCCATGATAACTGTTTCAAGTACTTCTTGTTCTTCATATTGGAAATGGTCTTGTTTTAAAACAGCCATTCGCTCATTTGCATTCATGCTTACCTGTCCTGTTTGTGGTTCAATTTCACCGGAAAGTACTTTTAAAAACGTTGATTTCCCTGCACCGTTTGCTCCGATTAAACCATAACAATGACCAGGGTTAAATTGTATGTTAACCTCTTCAAAAAGTTTGCGATCAGCAAATTGAAGACTTACATTACTTACTGTAATCATCTGATTCCTCCTAAATTCACAATGCTCTCAGTATAGCACGATTTGATAGTATAATGAAACGGCTAAAGCATTTCAAGGTAAATGAAATCTAAAATCAGCTTGTTTATAAGGGGAAAGAGTAGCTAGCGCTTATAAGATACGGTAAAATATGCTACTCAACCGTCAAATTTCACATTAAAGAAAGGGGAAGGTTAAATGACAAATACTGAAAAGAAACCAGCCATTATCCTTTTGTTATTAACGATTTTTGCGGTTTCTATAAACTTACGTCCAGCGATTACATCAATTGGCCCCATGTTAGAAACAATTCGTGAGCAATTACTACTTTCTAACGCACAAGTAAGTTTACTAACTGCGATTCCAGTTATTAGTATGGGTGTATTTGCAACATTATCCCCGGTATTTAATCGTTTATTTGGATTAAAGAAAACGATGTATGTCATGTTGATTTTAATTGGCTTCATGACTGCTTTACGTGGTGTTATAACAGGGTATGTGGTTCTTGTCATCACTGCATTTGTGATTGGTGTAGCAATTGCCGTTGTTGGGCCATTGCTTTCTGCGATGATTAAACAAAATTTTCCAGACCGGACGGCTTCTGTTATTGGCGTTTATTCGTTTGGGATGGGTGTTGGTTCAGCTGCAAGTGCTGGGTTAACAGCTGTTTTTTATGAAGGCACCGATTCCTATCCTTTTGCGCTTAGTATTTGGGCTGTTTTAGCGCTCTTAGGATTAGTTTGTTGGTTTTTTACAATGCGACATACAATGGAAGTAAAAGAGAAATCAACGCCAACGACTAAAAAGCAAGTTGAATGGAAAGTATCACCTTGGAAGTCTAAAAAAGCTTGGTTATTTTTATTGTTTTTTGGGTTACAATCATCTGCATTTTTCTCTATTATTACTTGGCTTGCACCGATTGCTACGTCAGCTGGAATGACATTATTACAAGCGGGGACTTTATTAAGTGTGATGACAACGGTTCAAATCTTTTTAAACATATTGTTACCACTTGCGATGGAACGTTTCTTTTCTCGACGTTTTTGGTTACTCCTCATGTTAGTTTCTGGTATGACTGCTCTCTTGTTATTTTGGACGGGTGTTCATAGTTTCATGTGGATAGGGGCATTTGTGATGGGGATTCCTTTAGGAGGGCTTTTCCCAATCGCTTTACTCTTACCGCTAGATGAAACAAACGATGCTGAAAGTGCTAATAAATGGACGGCGATGATGCAAACAGGGGGCTTTGTCATGGGGGGATTATTACCACTTATCATCGCATTTGTCTATGACTGGACTTTGAATCACCATTATACGATTCTCATTATGATGATTCTTTATATCGGCATGTTTATTATTACGTTTTTCATTGGTGATAAAAAAATAGAGAGTTATTAATGAAAAAAATGACAAGTAAAGGGAAATATTAGCCTTCTACTTGTCATTTTTATTACGACCAATGTTGTTGAATAAATGTATCGCGGCCTGAACGAGCACGATCTTCTTCGTAATGTTCTTTTTCTTTTATGTAATAGTTTTGGTGATAATCCTCCGCCTTATAAAATGGTTCAGCTAGGCGAATGGGTGTGACGATTGGTTTATTAAAAATTTTGCTATTTCCAAGTACCTCTTTAGAATGTTCAGCCATTTCACGTTGCTCATCTGTGTAATAAAAAATTGCTGTTGAATAGGAATGACCACGGTCATGAAACTGTCCATCTGCGTCTGTTGGGTCGATTTGCTGCCAATAAATCTCAAGTAATTGTTCATAAGGGAAAATTGTTGGGTCAAACGTGATTTCAACGACTTCTAAATGTCCAGAATCTCCTTTTTTCACATCTTCATAAGTCGGGTTTTTGATATGTCCACCCATATAGCCAGAAACAACATCAATAATACCATCCCATTCTTTAAATGGTTTTACCATACACCAAAAGCAACCCCCTGCGAATGCTGCTTTTTCTTCAGGTTTTTGTGTCAATATAAACTCCACCTTTTTATTTTCTCCTAAGTATAGCATATCTAAGACTAATGATTACAAGATTCAGATACTTTCATGATGATTTTCAGGATATATCACTTGTAAAAAATGCGAAGGAAATTTAATATTTTCCTTCGCATTTAATGAAAAGTCGTATTCATTTTACATTCTTTGTGATCGCATCATAAAAGACTCAATCAAATAACAATTTTCATTTGATTAGTAAATGTAACTTGCTCCAATGATAATTAACAAAATGAATAATACGACTAACAAAGCAAAAGAAGAACCAACTCCGCCACCGTGTACGTTGCCCATTGAGGCCACCACCTTTCTAAGATAGCTATTAGTAATATATGCATAGACATAAAATAGTGAATGGGGGAATGTCACGGTACGATTTTTATCTGCGAATTAACTTTAGATTTTGTGAGAATTACACTCAATTTATTCAAAGAGAAGCTTACGAAACAATGAAATTAAATATTCGTGATATAATAAAGTCAACTAAAAGTCGCATCGTACAAAAAAGTAGTTGTCAATGCCTCAAGGAGTTCTTGTGCTTTATAAAAGAGAACGCAACTAATTCTATATTTAATTCGTTCTATGTTAGAGATAATCATTTGGAGGAATTACAGTGGAAGAACATTATGAAGAACCGATTTTAAGAAGAAAAAGAAAGAAAAAAATTCGTATTGGACGAGTCGTTTTTTCATTTCTAATTCTTTTCAGTATAGTGCTAGGAAGTTATGCGCTTGTGCAATATCAAATAGGCAAGTCTACTGCGAAGGGAAGTTTGATAAACCCTGGTCCTTTTGAAGGAGACGGGATTGATCCAAATCAGCCTTCCATCGAAAATTATTTACTGTTAGGGATTGATAATGATGGAAGTGGAAAGTCTAGAACCGATACGATGATGGTTTTATCATGGGATAAAAGTGAAGGAAAGATGCGTGTTTTATCTTTAATGCGCGATATTTATGCAGAGATTCCTGGTTATAAATCCTACAAATTAAATACCGCTTATTATTTAGGAGGCGTTCAAACGGCAAAAGATACAGTTTCTAGTATGTTCGGAATTCCAATTCATCATTATGCGATTGTGGACTTTGAAAATTTTGAATCGGTTGTCGACCTTGCTTTTCCGAAAGGGGTAGAAATCGATGTTCAAAAAGAAATGTCTCAGCAAATAGGTGTCACGCTAACACCAGGAGTGAAACGATTAAATGGACAAGAGTTGCTTGGCTATGCAAGGTTTAGAGCAGATGCTGAAGGGGATTTTGGCCGTGTAGCGAGACAACAAAAAGTGATTACAGCATTGAAGAAAGAAGCGATGCAACCAGCTGCCATAATGAAGATTCCTAAAGTATTAGGTTCAATTTCCAATTATATTGAAACGGATTTAACAGAAAAAGATGGTATTATGCGAATTATGCCTATGCTATTAAGTGGCGGTGTAGAGATTGAGACCATGACGATTCCGGTAGAAGGCAGTTATTCATTTAATTCATACCGTCATGCGGGTTCTGTCATTGAAATTAATGTAGAGAGAAACAGGGAAGCAATTGCCGAGTTTTTAAGTTTATCTAATCGTTAAGATATAGTCCATGCAAATCGAGACCTGAAAGGAGTGTTGTTTATGGAAGGGAATAGAGAAACGCGTAATCAAAAAGAACGAAATCCAGATAAAAACATTATTGGTTTTTTAGGTGGGAAAAACACATTTTTTGTATTAGTTTCTATTTTGCTCATTGGCTTAATTATATTCGTTTATAAGCAAATCCCTTTTATATTTCATCCGCTTTCTGTTTTATTTTCTACAGTTGTTTTACCAGTTATACTAGCGATTATTGGGTATTATTTATTACGCCCGATTTTACGTTTATTGGAGAAAGTCAGAATTCCTAGAGCTTGGGGTATTTTAATTTTAATTCTCGTTGCTGCAGGGTTATTAACATTGTTAGTTTTTCTTGTGTTTCCTGTTTTAAAAAATGAATTTCATAATTTAGTGGATAATTTTCCGAAATATTTCAAGCAGCTAACAGTTCAAATTGATGAGTTTTTACGAACATCAATCTTCGCTTCCTTTTATGAAACCTTAGATATTAATATTGCAAAGTTAGTAGATAATTTACCAAGCGATCTTGGGAAAACATTGACAGATGCAGCTGGTGGAATCGCTACGGGTGTTACTTCTTTTGTAAGTGCGTTGACTGGATTTGTTCTCTCGATCGTCACGGTTCCATTTATTTTATTTTACTTATTAAAAGATGGAGAAAAATTGCCTGAAGTGTTTATTAAAGTATTGCCACCTAGAATGAGAAATGAAGCGAGAAAAATTGTTAAAGAAGCAGACAATCAAATTAGTTCTTATATTCAAGGTCAAATACTTGTTGCAATTTGTATTGGGGTTATGGTTTCGATCGGATTTTTTATTATCGGTATGGACTATGCGCTACTTTTAGGTGTCCTTGCAATGTTTACGAGTATTGTCCCGTATTTAGGTCCTTTAATTGCGATTACACCGGCAGTGATTGTCGCAATCGTTACTTCACCGTTTATGCTTGTGAAATTGGCAATCGTTTGGACGATTGTACAATTGATTGATGGTAAGTTTATTTCTCCACAAATTATGGGGAAATCTCTTCAAATTCATCCAATTACAATTATTTTTGTTCTCTTAACTGCAGGTTCTTTATTTGGCGTTGCGGGAATTATTTTAGGAATCCCAGCTTTTGCGGTAATGAAAGTAATTGTAAGACATATGTTCGATTTGTATAAACGTCGTTATAATAAATACGTAAAACATCCAGCCTATAAATACGAAGAGTAGTAATAAGATGTAATACTCATCTTGATTTAAGCCTGCTAGAAGTACATACTAGTAGATGTTGTTTTATTTTAACTTGATCCAGCAGAATTCCCCCCACTTCCATAAGTGGCGGGAGGAATGCCAAAAAGGTACTTTCAATCAGAGGGAGTTCAAACTCCCTGCTGATTCAAGTTAAGCCTCCGGCGGATGTCAGGGATTTTGTAAGGAAATTAACTGAGCAAGCTCAATTCAAAATCCCGACGCAATCACGCCGAGGCGTGATTGATCTAGAGTAATAAAGTGAAACTGCAATCAGTGATAATCTGCCACTTATGAAGAGGAACGCAAGCTAAGAGCGTCACGTCCTGTGATACCGCTTGCGTGACCAACACCATGTTGGCTTCAATCGGGCTTTTACGGACAGTTAGCTTCCACTTATTGTGACCATTTAAGTCTTGAGGCGTGAATCTCACTGCCCGTTATTGCGGGATAGAGTAAAAATCAAGGAGTTTTTGTACAGATGATTAGTAAAGAATTAACACTTCCAAACATGACCCCTACGTATGATCCGTGGGAAGCTTATTTGGATATTGAAGAACATGGAAAATATGCGTTGTCTAGTATTGAATTTACAACTACTTATTTATGTAATATGCGCTGCGAGCATTGTGCGGTAGGGGATATGCTTGCAATGAAAGATCCGGATGGACTGCCGCTTGAACTACTGATTCAACGATTGGATGAAATTCCAAATTTACGTACGTTTAGTATTACAGGCGGCGAGCCGATGTTCTCAAAAAAATCAATTGAAGAATATGTGTTACCATTGTTACAATATACACATAAACGTGGCATTCGCTCACAGTTAAATTCGAACTTAACGATGCCGTTAGACCGGTATATGGAAATAGCTCCGTATTTAGATGTCTTACATATTTCTCATAACTGGGGAACGATTGATGATTTTGTAGACGGTGGATTTGCGAATATGGAAAGAAAGCCAGCTCGTGAACGTCGCGCAGCACAGTTTGAAAGAATGATTGAAAACAGTCGTGCGCTTGCAGAAGCAGGTGTTATGGTATCGGCAGAAACGATGCTAAATAAACGAACGTTTCCACATTTAGAAAGTATTCATAAACAAGTTATTGAAGAAATGAAATGTGCGCGTCATGAAATTCATCCGATGTATCCAGTGAACTTCGCATCGAATTTAGAAGTTCTGTCACTTGATGAAACGAGAGAAGCGCTTCACCATTTACTAGACATTCGAGATGAAGATGTATGGATGTTATTCGGGACATTGCCATTTTATCCGTGTAGTGATCATGAAGAAGACTTGGCACTGCTGAAAAGAATTTATGACAGTAAGAATGTTTCAGTTCGTAATGATCCGGATGGACGTTCTCGTTTAAATGTAAATATTTTCACGGGAGATGTGATCGTAACAGATTTCGGTGATACACCACCAATGGGGAATATTCAAAGAGAGTCGCTACCCATCATGTTAGATCGTTGGTTAGAACGCCCGCTAGCAAGAACAATCGACTGTCATTGTCCAGCGGTAAATTGTTTAGGACCAAACTTATTAGTGAAAGATGCCTATTATCCGGACGTTAACTTTAGTAAACGTACATCACAAATTAGTCCATAATAAAAAAACTGCTCATTCTGTATAGATGAGCAGTTTTTTTAGAAGGAATCTGGGTAGATCAATAGTGTTTCGTAACAGGAAAGTTGGACTTATGAATAATCATCAGCTTGTTCCGTTAAAAATTGTTGGAAGTCTTCTTGCGTATCCACATCGAATAGAAAACGTCGATCTTTACACGGGAGACATTTTCCAAGCTTTAAAAACTCACCCTTTAAAAAAGCTCTTGCACCGCGATCTCCGTTGATTTGGAGAATCGAGGAGAACATTTTATTTGTAAAAAGAATCGGAGGAGAGATGACGTCATCATAGGTTGTCGCCACAAATCGACTGTCCGGGGAATCGCGGATACAAGCAATGATTTCTTCAATCATTTGAATGGTGATGAAAGGTTGGTCTGCGAGAAAAATCATCACGGCATCCATTTTCTTTTCTATTGCTTTTTTAAGGCCACACCGAATTGTTTCGGATTGTCCTTTGTGTGCAGTAGGACAATGAACGATCGTACATTTAGGATTTGTTTTTATTTCCTTTGAAAGCCACTGTACATCGTCCGATTGTTGGACGATCACAAATACTGTTTCGAGTGAAGATTGTAAAATGGTGGATAGTGCGATACTCCCTAAAGTTTTCGTCCCAACAGGCAGGGCTAATTTTGATGAACTGCCCCCCATACGTGTACTGTTTCCACCTGCAAGATAAATCGCAGCGATTTTCATATAATTTTCCTTCTTTTTACTGCAATTAATTCTGCCACAATGCTGATTGCGATTTCCTCTGGACCATCTGCACCAATTGAAAATCCTACTGGGGTTCGAATCTTGTTTGGAATTTTTTCTCCTAATAAACGTTCAGTTCTCTTTTGAGAGCCTAATACGCCTAAGTACAGCAATTGCTTATCTTTTAGTGTACTAAGAAGTTTTAAGTCATATTGAAAGTCGTGCGTCATAATGACAACAGCATCTAAAGGGGAGAAAGTCATATCATCCAATAGCGTTGTAAAGTTTTGGTGGCGAACAGATAATGCTTCAGGAAAATATTTTTCTTGACAAAAGTTCTCTCGCCAATCAAGTAAATGGACGTCGAATCCAACTTCATGTGCAAATTTTGCTAGAGGTCTGGCGTCAACTCCTGCACCCAAAATATATAAATCCGTTTTCGGCCATATAAGTTGAATAAAATAGCGACTAGTCCCAAACTTTCTTTCCCCGACGACTTCTTGAAAAGGTTGTATACCAATCCATTCCCAATCAACGTCCTCATCCCAAAACCCATTAGAATCTGTGTTTTTGTTTGTAAATGTATAATGAGTCAAATCGTCTGTGGATTGAATATATAAAACAGGTTCTTTATTCTGTAAAGCTTGTCGGACTCGGGAAAGGGCAGTACGAAATGACTGATCTACGTCCCGAAGCAGTACATAGACGACTCCATTACAACCCGCACCACGTCCCCAGCCAAGATCATCTTCACTACTCATATCGTACGAAATAAGTTCGGTTTTTCCTGTATGAAATAGCTTCTTGGCTCTTTTATGTAAATCATTTTCCAGACATCCCCCGCTTATTATACCTACTGGAGATTCTCCTTCCGTAAAAAGCATCCAAGCACCTTCTTTACGATAGGCAGACCCTTCAACATTCACAATCATCGCCAAGACAGTTGCTTTATTTGTATTCGTCATGTTTTTAATAAGTGTTTCTATTTGTGTCATTTTATTCCTGCCTTCCGATTTTACTCTGTATTCAATAAAGAAACTTCTTTAAAATTCGGTTTCATTCTGGATCTAATTGTTTCCTTGTATGAGGTTTTCCTCTATTCTATCCGTCACTTTAATTTTTTATGCAATGTCTTATAAATTGTTATGTCTTTGGACAACCTATGATTAATTTGAAAGGGGGACAACGATGCAATATTTACTGCCAGTCATCATGGGTGTCTTATTTGGTTTTATCTCTCGACTTACGTTATTGCGTACTGACTTCAGGCAGTATCCGACGTATCCACAAGGAAGAATCATTCATCTTTCATTTGGATTTATCGCGGCTTTTATTGGGGCAGTTGCAATTCCTGCTGTGTTGGAATCGGACTGGACTGCAGTGACTTTTTTAGGCTTAGCAGCGACGCAATTTCGTGATGTACGGAAAATGGAACGTGAGACATTAGAGAAAATCGATGAAGATGAACTTGTTAAACGTGGTACTCCATTCATCGAAGGGATGGCACAAGCTTTTGAAAGTCGTAATTATTTAGTCATGTTCACAGGGCTTGTTACTTCATTATTCTCTGTCTATTCAATATGGCTTGGGATTGTTAGTGGAATCGTGATGCTTTTTATTGTAAGAAAAAATATGGCCAGCAATGTTCTTTTAACGATTGCTCAGATTTCAGAAGGGAAAATTCATTTTGATGGGCCTACATTGTATGTCGATACAATCGTAATTAAAAACGTTGGTTTGGAAGAATCACGCAAAGTAATTATGGAGAAGGCAGTAGGGGTAATTGTTACACCTAATAATGAAAATAGTATTGTGACATTGTCGCATCTTGGGCAACGCCAAGCAATATTACATCAAGTAGCAACAGTATTAGGAGCATATTTAGATTCTGGGGAACCTGCTTTTGTTCCGCTCGCTAAAAGGGATTTAGAAGATGGGCGAATTGCTTTATTTATTATGCCAAGGGAAAAAGATTTTGAACAGATACAAACCGTTATAGAGCATGTGCCGATTTTAGATAATGCTGTACGTATGCCAAGAAAAGCAGATAAAGGAAAATAAGTGAGGGAGTGAAATAATATGAGTGCACAACACGCAATGATCGTAGCCATTGTCACAACAAAACGGGAACTTTTACAAGGCGGAGGTGCACCTGTTTTTATTGTGGATGATCATAAAGAGTTACAACAAACAGCACTAACTCTGGAGAAAATTATGGACGCGGCGACACATGAAGTGAATGCCTCTACACTTATACTCGTAGCACATTAATGATAAGGAGGAAGTAACTTGGAGCAAACAGAAAGGACGAGTGTTGGTCAACCAGAACAAAGAATTGATGCAGTTGAAAAAGCAGCTGGAAAAGTAAAATTTACTGATGATTATCAAGCGCCAGGAATGCTACATGCCAAGCTCGTAACAAGCACGGAAGCCCACGCTTACTTACAATCGGTTGAAACGGCAGCAGCATGGAAAGTTCCAGGTGTACGGGCGATTATTACAGGTGAAACGTTTCCTTTTCATATTGGCCCTATTTTAGCAGACAGGCCACCGCTTGCTTATGAAAAAGTGCGGTATATTGGTGAGCCAGTTGCGATCATTGTCGCAGATTCTGACTATCAAGCAAAACAAGCGGCAAGTAAAGTTGTCGTGACCTATAAAAAGCTACCGATTGTTCATAATGTTCAACAAGCATTTGAAGCTAGTGCACCCGTTATTCATAACGATTTAGGGGAATATACGAAAATCATCGGTAATGTGTATCCCGTCGCTGGAACAAATATTGCGAGTCGTATTAAAATTAGGAAAGGGGATTTCGGTACAGCTTGGAAGAATTGTACTGAAACGATATCTGAAACATATTCTTTTAATTTATCAGATCACGTTGCCCTGGAGACAAGAAGTGCAAGAGTTGAAATTAATCCTGCTGGAAAAGTAATTGTTCATGCGTGTACGCAATCGCCTTTTACAATAAAAAAAGTATTTAACCAATTTTTTAATCTCGATGTAGGAAGTGTCATCGTCCATATTCCAATGGTTGGCGGAGCCTTTGGAGGAAAGGGAACTGTTCAATTAGAACCCCTTGCTTATTTAGCTTCAAAGGCTGTTGGGGGAAGGCTTGTTAAGTTAACGTTGAGCCGTGAGGAAGATATGACAACCGCCCCGTGTCGGATTGGGTTTGATGCGACTATAAAGCTTGGGGTCGATCACAATGGAAAATTATTGGCAGGACAATATACGTTTTTAATTGACTCTGGTGCTTATTCAGATCAAGCGGCAGGAATTACGCGCGCCGCAGCCCTTGATTGTACCGGTCCTTATCATATTCCAAATGTTTGGTGTGATTCTTATTGTATGTATACAAATCATCCGTTTGCAACGTCTTTTAGAGGTTACGGTCATCCAGAATTAACATTTGCAGTAGAACGAACAATGGATAAATTAGCCAAAAATCTGAACATGTGTCCAATTGAATTAAGAGAAATAAATACGATTTTACCCGGACATACGTCACCGACACAGGCGGTTATTACAAAAAATAATATAGGGGACGCTCAAAAATGTATTGCATTGGCAAAAGAAAGAATTGCATGGGAAGAAGGAGAGCGTCTCGTTGGTGAAAATGGCAAAGTGCGTGCGAAAGGGCTTAGTTTATTTTGGAAAACGTCAACAACCGCAACAAATGCTCAAGCCGGAGCGATTCTTACTTTCGAAGCAGATGGAAAAGTTAATTTAAACTGTGCTGCGATTGAGCTAGGACAGGGGACGAAGACGGTACTGGGTCAAATCGTTGCAGAGAAATTAAAAATGAAGTTGGAAGATATTCACGTAACGATGGAAGTAAACACACAATCTGATCCTCATCAGTGGCGTACTGTCGCGAGTAGTACAACATTTTTAGCCGGGAGAGCGGTCTATGCGGCGGCCGAAAATGCGATTGGCCAGTTGAAGAAAACCGCTTCAACGGTCTTACAATGTGCTGAAGAAGATTTAGAAGTTGGCGGGGGGCGTGTTTATTTAAAACCTGATCCGACCTTTGGGGTTGAGATTAAAGAACTTGCGCTTGGTTATAAATTTCCAAATGGTCATTCGATTGGTGGTCAAATTGTAGGGGTTGGTAAACATATTCAAAGGCATCTAACACCAATGGATAAAAATACTGGTTTTGGAAAACCGGGACCGTGGTGGTCTGTAGGTGTTCAAGCAGTAGAAGTTGAAATAGATGAACGAGATTTCACGTATAAAATCCTTAAAGCAGTGACTGTATTAGATGGTGGTACAATTATTAATCCGATGACCGCCACTCAACAAATGCGAGGCGGCATGTATATGGGGCTTTCGTATGCTGCGATAGAGAAGTTTGTTTTTGATCACAATGAAGAAGTTGAGAATAATGATTTACGTCAATACGGCACTTTACGTTACGGTGAGCAACCTGAACAGTATACTGTAGATTTTATTGAAACTCCTGCTGCGGATGGTCCATACGGCGCGAGAGGCATTGGAGAGTACGGGGTTATTGGTGCACCCGCAGCCTTGGCAAATAGTCTATCAAACGCGCTTCAAGTCGAGTTAAATGAATTGCCATTGGTCCCTGAATACTTGTGGAAAATGAAAAAGGAGCGTAGGCAATGATTGCATTTGACTTTGAGTATTATGAAGCAACGACTTTGAAAGAAGCAAAAGAGTTGTATGAAAAAGCGCAAGCAATGGATAAGAAAGTAATGTATTACAATGGCGGAACAGAATTTATCACATTTGCTAGAAAAGGAAAAGCCTATGCAGAGGTTGTGATTAATATTAAAAATATTCCCGACTGTAATTTATTGGAAGTCAGAGATGGGACACTCCTCATTGGTGCATCCGTTACATTAAACGCGATTGTAAACGCTGGTTTTTATCCATTATTAGAGGACGTTGTAAAGCGAATTGCTGATCATACATCTCGGAATAAAATTACAATAGGTGGAAATTTAAATAGTCAACTCATGTATAAGGAAGCGATTTTACCCTTATTACTCGCAGATGCCAAGTTGGAAATTTTCGGTGAAGAAGGCATTCGTTATGTTCCGGTTCAAGAAGTTTTTAACAAGAAGCGGACATTAAAACAAGGTGAACTGCTCGTTACCATTCAAGTTGCTACTGAAAATTTACAATTGCCTTCTACTTTTATAAAACGAACAAAAATGTCAAAAGTCGGTTATCCAGTTGTTTCTGCTGCTGCAATTATAAAAGAAGAACAATTTCGAATTGCTTTTAGTGGTGTTTGCGCTTCGCCATTTCGTTCTGCTGCTATTGAGAAAATATTAAACGCATCTGATTTACAAATTGATCAGCGTATTGAAAAAGCGTTAAGAGAAATTCCGGGAAAGATTGTTGAAGATGTAAACGGATCGTCCGCTTATCGGCAGTTTTTATTGACACAAGTAATGGAGGATATGTATAGAGGATTGGAGGTGGGGAAATGAAACTATCAAATGGAAAAGGGAAAATGGTTGCCCCTCTTCTAATTAATGGTGAAATCCATGATGTCATCGTTCGCTCGGCGGATACACTTTTACCCATTCTAAGAGAACAGCTTGGGCTAACCGGTGCTAAACAAGCTTGTCAAAACGGGGATTGTGGTGCTTGTACCGTATTAATCAATAATCAGCCATCCCATGCTTGTTTATCGCTCGCGATTGAAACTGTCAATCAGTCCATTACAACAATTGAAGGGCTGTCAAATTCACCTATGCAAGAAGCTTTCGTCAACAACTGGGCGATTCAGTGTGGCTATTGTACGCCAGGCTTTATCGTAAATAGTCATGCTTTAGTGACAAATCATCCGAATGCAGATGACAACATAATTGAAGAATGGTTACAATCTAATATTTGCCGCTGTACAGGTTACGAGGAAATAAAAATGGCGGTGAAAAGTGTATTAAAGACGAGTTCTGAATGACAGGGAACTCGTTCTTCGATAGAAATATTTTTTCATTTCCCGGGCAACTTTTTTATTCGACAGGAATCACTAAAACGAAAGGATTTGAGAAGAATTTTAATTCATTTCTTTCAAAAAAAAAGAAGTTGGATAAAAAAAGAACGTTCACTCATCTAAGAGGAACGTTCTTTTTTACTGAGTAAACTCTATAAATGGTGTAACATAATTGATTTTTAAAGGAAATACTGTTTATTTCCTTTACAATTTGATATTTCCCGGGGAACTATTTTTTTCGATAAAAACTTACAATGCTTGTTGAAAAACATATAAAATTAAAAGTTTATTATAAAATATGTTTATCGATTTTTAAAATGAGCTCTTCGATTTCAGGCTTACTAATTTGGTCAATTGCGCCAACTTGTTCACCTTTATGACGTAAATCATTTGTAATGAGACTTGAAAAAATAACGACTGGTAAAACTTGTAAAACTGAATGATCTTTAATTTTCTTTGTGAAATGATGTCCGTCCATTTGTGGCATTTCAATATCAGTAATGACAAACTGAACATGTTCTTTGATAGAACCCTTATCTTCGGCAATTTTTTCTAAATAATCATAGGCAAGTTTTCCATTTTCAAAAAAATGAAGATTACTATAGCCAGCTTCCGTTAGCGTATCGAGTAATAGTTGACGAAGCATAGGTGAATCTTCGGCAATGACAATCTTCTTATTAGAACGCTCTCGCTCTCCTAATTTCTTTATTGTCTCCACAGAAAATCCAGTTTCAGGATTAATTTCTAAGACAATTTTTTCAAAATCAAGAAGTAAAATCATACTGTCTTGACGTTTAATAACACCAATAATATTGGAGTATTCATTTTGATACATATCTGAAGGCTTCTCAATTTGTTCCCATGAAATCCGGTGAATCTGAGAGACACTATCGACCCTAAATACGACTTTTTGTTTGTTAAATTCAGTTACAATATACTTTTCTTCAGGATTACGATGATCAGCCGATACACCAAGTACTTTCAGCATGTCAATTACAGGAAGAACTTCTCCGCGTAATTGTATAATTCCCTCGACATGAGGATGTGCATTTGGAATAAAAGTAATCGGGATTGGTTGAATAATTTCCCTAACTTTCATTACGTTTATGCCAAAAGTATTGACGCCAACTTCAAATTCCACAATTTCAAGTTCGTTCGTTCCACTTTCTAGTAAAATACCTTTATGATCTTGCATGCACCCCAACCCTTTCATTTCATATAGTCTAATTGTATCACGGAAACAAAGATAGCTGTACTAATAATCATTAAAGTTTTAAGATGAATTTTATCTCGCGTTATAGGGTAGGCCGACTAAAATCGCCAAGTCCTTAATTAGCATTTTCTGTACATCAAAGAAGCCTATCTCAAGTCTTAAGTGAAAACGATAAGGCTAGGCGGATGTCTTCATTGATTGTAGTTTCATTTTATTTAATTTTCGTGATGCTCTGTTGGTTTTTTACTTAGTGCAAGGATTAAAATGAGTCCTACGATGTAAGCCGCACCGATCCGTTGGTAAAAACCAAATGATTCTTTTAACCAAAATACAGTTGCAAGTACATTGACAGTTCAATATGATTAAAATTCGCTAGGAGGAGGATGTCGATAGTGTTTGAGAATCAATAAAATAAGGGATATATCTTTTATCCATACAAAAAACACCAACCATAGGCTTGATAGTGCGGTTGGTGCATGTAGTGTTCCGACGTCTCTTTATAGGGAAAATATGACTTATCCTTTTTTAAAGCTGTTGTTTCCGCTATTTAATGATTGGATAAGTTGTAAAGTTTGAGCAGCTTGTTCGATTTGTTGACGAACTTCTTCTAATTGTTGCTGGGTCGTTGTTGGAGATTGTGTAATGGCAATTCCTTGCATTTGATTGATCAGCTGTGTAACTTGTTGTAACTGATTGGATGCTTGTTTTAAAGCTTGTGTATCTGACATTGAAATCATTTGTTGAATGGTTTGCACTGCTTGATTCATCGCTTGTAACGCTTGTTTTTTCTCTGTTTCAAATTGTTGTTCATTTGCTTGAGTCAAAATGAATACCCCTTTCGTTCAGTAAATTTTATATCAATGTTAGTATGGATTGAATTTTTTCATTTAAACCATATATATAAAGGGATTGCAATCACTGTATATATAATCAATTTACTCGCAGAAGGTAAAATTATATATTTTTACGAATGAAACCTGAAATGGAGAGTTTACTGGATTATTTGGGACCGCATCTTTATTATATTTTGTCACTCGTAGGAATTACCTTTCTTATTTTTCTTAGTTTATGGTTGATATTTTAAAAATGAAAAAACGCGGGGAAAGGAATTGAATGCTTCCTTTACCCGCGTTTATCGTCAATTTGAATTTTTCATTGTAACAAGTGGTGTTTGTTTTTTTGCCACTTTTTTATTGGTGCTTTTTTCTTTCGGTTTTGTCTGCCTAACTTCCGATTCAATCGTTTTCCCCAACACGTAATATTCGGTTTCTTCTTCTGTTAAACTATTATAACGCTTCTTAATCACTAAGTAAAATACACCACCGACAGCAGCCCAACCAAATAATAAAATATAAGAAGGTAATGTTAATGCGGCAGGTGAGGTTGGTATAAGTAGTAACGCTAAAAAGGCTAAGCTTGAAATAATCCCGACTAAGGCTAATCCTTTTTTGACTGGTGCAATTTCACGTCCTTTTTCTTCGACACTCCAAGCAAGTACTTTATAAGCGGCTAAACAAGTAAAGAAGTAAGCAACAGAAACGCCAGTAGAAGACATATCAACAATCCAGTTTAACGCTTCACGCCCCAGCCAAGGCGTTGGTAAAGTTATGAGTGTAACGAACCAAATGCCCCAAACAGGAATTTGATTTTTGGTCATCGTTCTAAACATATTAGGCAATGCACGGGCTCTCGCCATTGAAAATAATAACCGACTTGCAGACATATAAAATCCATTAAGCCCAGTGAAAATTCCCATCATTATTGCAACAGCCATGACAATCAGTCCAACAGTTCCAAGTACGTTGAAAATAATATCACCTGTTGGCCATAACTCACCGCCAATGGCAGATAAACTAGGAAATGTCCAAGCAGTAAGGCCAATCATTACGGCGTAAATCAAGAAAGAAGTGAGTAATGAAAAAACAATGAGTAGCGTAGCTTTACGAGGTGAAAACTCAAATTCTTCTGCAGCTTGTGGCACGTTATCAAATCCAACATAAGCCCAAGGTGCAATCGCAAGAATCATAAGAATTGATGTAACGATTGATTGTTTCTCTTTAAAAATCGGTTTCATATTTTCAAGTGGTTGATCAGCCATACCAAATGTCAGTACCCCTAAAATAGCGACCCCGGCAATGAGTAAGACAACGAAATAGAATTGTAAACGCCCTGAAATGCTAGTTCCAACTGAATTTAACACGGCAAATAATATGATTAGCAACGAAGAGATGATTACTTCTGGTAAATAAACATCCCAACCGGCAACAGAATACAAGTAAACTCGTTTCATAAAGCCAGGTGCTAAAAACTTTAATAATAATGAAAAAGCAGAAGCATTTAAAGCAACAATTGAAATATAACCAAGGGACAAGAACCATCCACATAAGTAAGCCCATTTTTTCCCAGCAGAAATAAATGCATATGTAAATCCGCCTCCAGAAACAGGGAATTTTTTAATCATTACGCCATAACTTGACGCAATAATCATCATTACAATAGCGCCAATTAATAAACCAATCATTGCGCCAATCGGTCCGGATTGTCCAATCCAATCTCCTGGTAAGATAAAAGCACCCCAACCAACAGAAGAGCCAAGTGCAATCGCAAAAACCCAAGAAGGTTTCAATGATTTTGATAATTTTCTCCTTTGTTCATTTGAATCTACATTATCCATAAAAACTTTTCCCCCTAACAATAGTATTTGTATTACCCGTATAAAAGTACTTTAAACCTTAATTTCATATTTTCTAAAAATGAGTGCTAAAGGTAAGGGAGAGGAAATAACAGCCCTGTGAACTGAAATTATTAGGGTGATAGAGAAGAGATTGAAAATAAAAAGGCAAAGCTAAGGAAAAATGTTGAGAAAAATCTGATTGAGACATTTTAAAAAGTGCGTGTATCCTTTTTTTAGTGTATACTTATAATAGTATTACGTTCGGGGCGCTCGATGTTAATATTAAAAACACTTCAACACCATTGTATACACAATAACAATAATAAATCTTACCTTCATTCAAGGAAGGGCAAAAGAAAGGGATTATTTTAATGTGGCAAAAAATTAATGGCAAACTAGTACATGTAACAGATCAAGATCGTATAAAATTTAGAACAAACATTAGTAAAAAAATTTTAAAGAAGTTAAGAAAAATTGCTGAAGAAAATAATACACATGTCAATTATTTACTTGAAACCGGATTAAAGGAAACAATGACACTTGGTAAAATTTCATTTGATAAAAAGAAGCGCCCAAAAGATCGAGTTCAATACAAAACGACTTATGACCGTGAACTATTAGAAGAAGTTCGTGCATTTGCAAGTCGAAATAACATTTTTGTTAATGATGTAATTGAATACAGCGTCCAGTTCATTTCAATTGAAAACACCAAAAAAAGAGGGTATAAGCATCGGATTGAACTTGAAGATAAAGGTCATGAGCTTGATTAAAACAATTACTTGTTGTTTAGCGCATGAAAATTGTTTTTTTGAAAAATATATTATAATTCCCAATAATCTAAATAAAATTTCTTTGAAAATAAAAGCGATTTTTAAAGATGTATATGCTAAAGTTTGATTAAGGCAATTGTTTGAAAACTTAAAAGTGTTATTTTATGTACGAAGATCTTCCTGGTCATCGTAGAGGAAGGGGAATTTACTTGCAAGAACAACAGTTAGATCGTGGTTTAAAAAATAGACATGTACAGCTCATTGCGATTGGTGGAGCAATTGGAACGGGTTTGTTTTTAGGTGCTGGAAAGTCTATTCACTTAACTGGTCCTTCAATTTTATTTGCGTATATCATTATGGGTGTTGTTGGATTCCTCATTATGAGAGCGCTCGGGGAATTACTATTATCGAATTTAAACTATCATTCATTTGTTGATATTGTACAAGATTATTTCGGCAATCAAGCAGCTTTTGTAACTGGATGGACCTATTGGTTTTGTTGGATTTCGATTGCCATGGCTGACTTAACAGCAGTTGGAATTTATATTCAGTTTTGGTTTCCAACTGTACCACAATGGATGCCGGCATTAATTGCACTTGTTGTATTACTATTTATGAACTTAGCAACAGTTAAACTTTTCGGTGAGATGGAATTTTGGTTTGCACTTATTAAAGTGATAGCCATTTTAGCATTAATCGTTGTTGGGTTATATATGATCTTCACTGGATTTACGAGCAGCGTTGGCACAGCTAGCTTTTCAAATCTTTGGGTACACGGGGGAATGTTTCCGAACGGAGCTTTTGGTTTTATATTATCCTTTCAAATGGTTGTTTTTGCTTTTGCAGGAATCGAACTTGTCGGTTTAACAGCTGGGGAAACAGAAAATCCAGAGAAAGTAATCCCAATGGCCATTAATAATATTCCAATTCGAATTTTAATATTCTACGTCGGGGCACTTGCTGTCATTATGAGTATTTATCCATGGAATGAGGTAAGTCCAACTGAAAGTCCATTCGTTCGGGTATTTGCAGCGGTCGGAATTGTAGCTGCAGCAGGCGTGATAAACTTTGTCGTCTTAACATCAGCCGCTTCAGCATGTAATAGTGCAGTTTTCAGTACAAGTCGTATGATGTATGGTCTTGGAAAGACTAAAAATGCACCTCCAAGTATGGCAAAATTAACGAAAAGCAAAGTCCCGTCAAATGCATTGTTTTTTTCGACAGCAGTTATTTTAATTGCAGTTATTTTGAATTATATTATGCCTGAAAACGTTTTCACTTTAATTACAAGTATTTCAACAGTGTGTTTCTTATTTATATGGGGGATTATTATCTTAAGCCATATAAAGTATCGTAGAACAAGGCCAGAACTTGCGAAGAAGAGTAGATTTAAATTACCGCTCTTTCCAATCGCAAACTATGTTATTCTGGCATTTTTATTATTTGTTGCGGTTGTGCTTGGGCTTGCGGAAGACACACGGATTGCATTATTCTTTACTCCAGTTTGGTTTTTCTTTTTACTCGCCATTTACAAAATACGAGAACGGCGATTAAAAACGATGGAAACGAACAAATAATCATAAAAATATAGTAAACTAAAAGGAAAGTCGTTTGATAGATGAATATCGAACGATTTTTCTATACATACAATCATTACTTTGATAGAAAGGAAGTTTGATTATGAATATGACATCTTCGAAGAGAATGTCAATCTTTGAACCATCAATTTTCGGAAGATTGAAAGAAGTAGCAGTGAAACAAAAAGAACAAGGGATGGAGATCATTGATTTGAGTATTGGAAGCCCAGATTTACCACCTGCCAAAATCATTCGAAATGTTCTTTCCGAAAAAAGCACCTCTGAAGACGTATACGGTTATACGTTAGGTGGAACAGAGCGCTTTCATCAAGCCGTTGTGAATTATTATAAGAGACGTTCGAATGTTACACTAAACCCGCATACAGAAGTATTGAAAACGATGGGATCGCAGGAAGGTCTTGTTCATTTACCTTTTGCATTTTGTGACGCAGGAGACATTGTTTTAACGACAAATCCCGCTTATGTTGCTTATGATGTCGGGATTAAAATGGCGGACGCAATTCCTTATGAAATGCCTCTACGTGCAGAAAATAACTTCTTACCAGATTTAGATGCAATTCCTGAAGATGTTGCTAAAAAAGCAAAGTTGCTTATTTTAAATTTACCGGGAAATCCAGTACCAGCTATGCCTACAGTTGAATTCTTTGAAAAAGTTATTGCTTTTGCTAAAAAACACAATATTATTGTTATACATGATGCCGCTTATTCTGAGTTTTACTTCAGTGGTGATCGTCCATTTAGCTTTCTTTCGATATCTGGTGCTAAGGAAGTCGGCATTGAAGTTAATTCACTGTCCAAAAGCTTTAGTTTAGCGGGTGCTCGTATTGCCTATATGGTTGGAAATAAAGAAGTCATTCATATTATGAAACAATTAAAGTCCAATTTAGACTATGGTACTTTTGAGCCGATTCAAGAAGCTGCTGCCACTGCTTTAGACAATGCAGAAGCCATTACAGATAAATTACGCGACGAATTTAAAAAACGTCATCACCTATTAACGAAAGGGCTTCAATCTCTTGGGTGGAACGTGACACCATCAACCGGTGGCATGTTCGTTTGGGCTAACTACCCATTTGAAATGAATGACGTAGATTTTGTTTTAAAAGCAATCGAACAAACAGGCGTTGTCATGGTTCCAGGCAGTGCATTTGGAACAGAAGGAAAGGGCTATGTTCGTGTAGCTCTTGTTCAAGATGTAGCAACATTAGAAAAAGCAATCCTCCAATTAACCAAATTAGAAAAAACACTCAGAATTTAATTCTTGAGTGTTTTTCTTTTATCCTTTTAAATATCAACTTAATATTCCCATCTTTCTTCCGCCTCGATTTTCAAACTATTAATATGTCTTTCAATCGTTTGATTAAAAGCGTTTAAATCTCGGCTTTCAATTGCCTCTACAAGATGTAAATGATCTTTATGACGATTAATTGTACTTTCTAAAGACGTGGAGTATACAATTCGAGAAAGAGATACATGCGTATTTAAAGAGAAATAGATTTCCTTCACACGTTGATTTTTAGTCCATTCAATTAGTAATTTATGAAATTTCATGTCTAACTGACTATAATCATCGAAAGGAAACGGACTAAATGCTAACAACTTGTCCATTTCTGTAACAATACTTTTAAGCTTTTTTATCTGCTCAACTGTAATCGTTTCTATGATTTGTTTACCTGCCCATTTTTCAATCATTAAACGTGCATCTAAAACATCTAGAAATGAGTTGAAATCAAGCTCAGTTACATAAGTTCCTTTTCTTGGAATTACTTCAATTAATCCATCATGAACAAGATCGTTAATGGCATCTTTGACTGGAGAGCGGCTTACACCAAACGTATCCGCCAATGTTTGAATGTCCAATTTATCGCCAGGTACATATTCACGACTAATAATTTTTTTACGAATCACATCATATACTTGCTTCGCTAAAGGAGACGTATCAATTTTTGACATATGAATAAACTTCCTTTCTTGATTTAAAAACGATTTAAATTTAAATGATTGACCTCTTCATAAAAAAGATGTAAAGTGTAACATGTAACATTTCACAAAATGAAAAGGGTTACATAGGTGCTGATTGATAGTGTAATCAAAATATACAGGGAAATCAAGTTTACACCTACTTCGGTAAAAGTGAATGAACTTTTACCTTTTATCCAATATGAAAGCGTTTTATTAATAAAAAGGAGTGTATTCAAATGAAAGCAGTAAGAATTCCTGAAGCAAATGAAATAGAAATTATCGATTTGCCAGAACCAGAAATTACACAAGCAAATGAAGTGAAAGTGAAGATTAGACGTGTTGGAATATGTGGATCGGATATGCATATTTATCACGGTACAAACCCACTCGCCACGTATCCAAGAATTGTTGGACATGAAGTGGCAGGTGAAGTAGTCAGCATCGGAGAAAATGTAAAAAATGTTACACCTGGTGATCGTGTTGTGATTGAACCGATTACATATTGTGGAGATTGTTATGCATGTAACCGCGGTAGACCGAATGTTTGTAATGAAGTGTCCGTATTCGGCGTCCATGAAGACGGGGGAATGAGAGAAAGCGTCGTTTTACCAGAAGAGCAAGTACATAAAGTAAATGCCGAGATCAACTGGGACGAGGCAGTCATGGCTGAACCTTATACGATTGGTGCGCAGGCGACTTGGAGAGGAAATGTTGAAGAAGGACAAACTGTTTTCATCCAAGGTGCTGGTCCTATTGGCATCACAGTTTTAAAAATGGCGAAACTTCGCGGTGCAACTGTTATTATTTCAGACATTACAAACGAACGTTTAGCATTTGCAAAAGAAAATGGTGCTGACTACACAATCAATCCATCAGAAGTCGATACAGTTACCACAATTAATGAAATCACAAATGATGAAGGTGCCAATGTTGTGATCGATGCGGTTGGGTCAACGCAAACATTTGAACTTGGTATTGAAGTAGCATCAGCTGCTGGAAATGTCGTGTTACTAGGTTTTAACGCAACACCTTCAGCAATCGCGCAAATGCTTATTACCAAAAAAGAATTGACGATTACAGGTTCTAGGCTGCAAACCAATCAGTTTGGAAAAGTAGTCGAATTAATTAATGAAAAAAAGTTAACGCATAATGGATTAATTACACATAAGTTTCCTTTAAGTGAAGTGAAGGAAGCGTTTAAGTTTGTGGAAGAAAACCCATCAATCGTTCGAAAAGCAGTCATTACATTCGATTAAGATGAACGAAAGCGGGAATCACTCTAAATATTGAATATATTAAGTACGTAAGGAGAATTGAAAGATGCCGTTACTCATTGTTGCACTTGGGATTATTTTATTACTGGTGCTCATTATGAAATTAGAAGTTAATACATTTATTTCTTTAATTGTTGTTTCATTTTTAATTGCATTTGCACTGGGCATGCCATTAAATGAAATTGTAGGAACGATTCAATCAGGATTAGGGGATACATTAGGTGGAATCGCGCTCGTCTTTGGACTTGGTGCAATTTTAGGTAAATTAATTGCAGACGCGGGTGGTGCCCAGCGTATCGCGATTACGTTAATTGACAGATTTGGAGAAAAGCGAATTCAGTGGGCAGTTGTAGCAGCTGGGTTCATTCTCGGAATTGCATTGTTTTTCGAAGTTGGACTTGTTTTACTCATTCCGATTGTCTATCAAATTTCTAAACAGTTAAGAGTTTCTTTCTTATGGTTAGGATTGCCGATGACAACAGCACTTTCGGTAACGCATGCGTTTTTACCACCGCATCCAGGACCGACAGTGATTGCACAACAATACGGTGCGAATATTGGTTTAGTTCTTCTTTATGGATTCATTATTGCGATTCCAACAGTGATTTTAGCAGGGCCATTATTTACAGTATTTGCTAGAAAATTCGTGCCATCTGCATTTGAAAAAGAACCAGAAGGTAGTATGGCTTCAATTGGTGATGCAAAACAGTTTAAGTTGGAAGATACGCCAGGATTTGGTGTCAGTGCCTTGACAGCGCTTTTCCCAGTACTTTTAATGGCTTTATCAACAGTTATCGTTTTGCTTAGAGATACAAGAGGACTAGAAAGTAATGCTTTCTTTGATTTTATTGAATTGATCGGTGCACCGACAACAGTTATGTTACTTTCTGTATTATTAGCACTTTACACAATGGGAATTGCAAGAAAGATTCCGATGAAAGATTTAATGAAATCTGCTGAAAGCTCAATTGCAGCTATCGGTATGATGCTCCTCATCCTCGGTGGTGGTGGTTCTTTAAAGCAAGTATTAATCGATGGTGGTGTTGCAGATACAGTTGCAGATATGTTTGCGGGTAGTACAATTTCACCACTAATTTTAGCGTGGCTCATTGCAGCACTTATGAGAATTGCACAAGGTTCCGCAACAGTTGCAGCACTTGCAACAGCAGGACTTGTTCTTCCGATGATGGCAGGAACGGACGTCAACGTTGAGTTAATGGTACTTGCAACAGGTGCAGGTAGTATTATCGCTTCACATGTTAACGATACAGGTTTCTGGATTGTAAAAGAATCATTCGGTTTAACGATGAAAGAAACATTTGGTACATGGACAGTTCTCGAAACACTTATTTCGGTTTTCGGGCTTGTGTTTGTGTTATTACTAAGTCTTTTTGTATAATGAATAAAAAAGCTAGTCCCTATTTAATAGAGACTAGCTTTTTTTTACATTTTTTCTCACAAGCAAGGACTTTGAAAATATCGTATTCCACAACAAGAAGAAGTGGAACAAGGAAAACGGTATCTACTCATGAGCTGGATGATTGAAAAAAGCCTATTTATGATTATATATACGTGTAAACTAGGCTTTTTTCATTAATTATGAAACGAGCTTTAAACCAACTGCGGCACTTAAAACCATCGCGATAAAGACCATTCTTCTCCAGTCTTTTGATTCATCAAAAAACAACATGCCTATTAAGGCGCCGCCTACAACACCAATCCCTGTCCAAATTGCATAGCCAATTCCCATTGGAACAATTCGTAATGAATAACTAAGTAGTGTGAGACTCGAGCCAAAACTTAAAATAAGTAAAACAATTGTTTGTGCGTTTCGTTTTACCGATAGTTGACTAATCATTGCAATTCCAAAAGTCTCCAGTAAACCCGCAAAAATTAAAATAACCCATGCCATTAAGCTTCCACTCCTTTCTCTCTTTTTTCCTCAGTAACTAACTTCAACCCAATAACGCCAATCAATAGGACGGCAACTAAAAATACTTTAGCCCATTCAAATGACTCTCCAAAGAAAAGAATGTCTGCAAAAACGATTCCACATGTACCTAACCCAACAAAAACAGCATAAACTGTCCCGGCTGGGAGAACTTGTGCTGTTGTAATCATTAAATAATTACTGACAATAACAAGAATAATCGTCACGGTCCACGTCCACAAATTATAAGAATACGTCAAGCCAATTACCCAAAAAACTTCTAAAAAAGCTGCAAAAAATAATTTCACCCAGTTTTTATCCATCGAATGATCACCCCATCTTTTCTTTTTTCTTAAAATCAATACAAAAAAGCCCGAGAGCAACTGTTAAACAGTTATCTCCCAGGCTTTTATCCTTCCGTGACACAGTAAATCTGTGTGTTTACTCTCGGTCCAGACCAATAATATTATTGCGGAACCCTAGAAAACATTTTAGTTATTTTATTGTACACTAATTTCTAGCTAATGCAAGTTGACTCTCTTGGGATTTTCATAGGTTAAAGACAGGTGGGAGATTAGCTGTTCGTAAAAGACCAATTGAGGACAACATGATGCTGGTCACGCAAGCATTGCGTACTTGGCATGTGCACCTCCTCAATCAGTGGGGAGGAAGAACCCCCCGACTGATTGAGGTTCACTTTATATTATAATTCATCTTACCCTCAACTAATTCACAAACTTTGTGAGTAAATCGATATGTTTTTCATCGGCATTTAAAATATGGTTGACCATTTCTAAACTTTCCTCATCCAAATCTCCTTCAAGCAACTCTTTTGATGTTTTAATTCCTCTTTGTTCGCCGGCTAACGCATCTTTTACAATTGCAGCATCTCCTTTTGTTGCACCTTTCACTTTATTTGCTAATTCCGCCATCATGCCGATCTCTTTAACAGGAACACCGTCAAGGTCTTGAATTCTCCTCGCTATGACCATCGCGTGTTTTTTATGGTTTTGTTGGATAATTTGAAGAACATGCTTAATTTCATCGCTTTCAATATGTTGAATAAAATTTTCGTAAGCACGGATGGCCATAAAATTTCCTTCTAAAAATGTATTCAATTCTTTAATGATTTCTTTTTTCACTTATAACACCTCAAGTTTTTATACTCAGTTTGGACGATATTTCCAAAAGTATACTGTATAATGATAATCGAGGAGACATGTAAAATGATTTATGACGGATTTGAAAGACTAGCAGCACATTATGATGAACGACTAAAAGAGATTGATGAGGAAATTTGTAAGTTAATTGAACAACGAAAAGCAGCTTTTGATAATCCAGGATTTCCAACGGATGAACTCATTACGACATGGGCAAAGAAATATGATTTTTATGAGAATTTCTTGAATGGATTATTCGGGCACTTGCTGGCAGAGGAGCATTACGCACCTGCTGTTGAGCCAAAAGGATTCGTGAAGAATATCCCTGTTTTAAAGTCTTATACAAAAGATGAGCTGTTTTATACAGTGACATTTATTCGCCAATATGAAAATGCGAGTGTTGTGAATTTGACGATGGATCATGAGTTTTTTGAGAACGCTTTAGAAGATGATATTTTCAATCCAACGCTAGCATTAAAAGTAGAAGATGGGGCTGGAACGAAATACACTTGCCAAAATCGGGGCGGTAGTGGTTTCAGTGGTCATGTCTCTTTTCAATACGTAATTTCACCGCCTTTACCTGAAAAATTAACGGATGTAAAATTGATTTTTGTAGAAGAAGGAAGTCAGTATAATCAAAACAGTAAAGAATTTGAATTTTTGATTGGAGAAAATCTAGAAAAGTAAAATTTCAATCAGTAGGAGTAACTCATATTGATTGAAAGAAAACATAAGCCAATCGAACTTTTACGGACAGTAGATTTTCCATAGAAGAATGTAAAACTACATATTCATACAAACGTATGTATGGTATAATAGAAAAATAATAGAATAGATTGCTCAAGGAGGGACGGCACATCTCTTTTCGTTTGGAGGTGATGCCAATGTCAGTATTCGAGTCATTAATGCTTATGTTAACTTTTGGGGCGTTAATTGTAGCGATACTTTCAGCAAATATTAAAAAATAACCCATCCTTGAGTTAACGGCTCACTAAGGATGGGTTAGTCTGTCTCTTAAACGCCGACCCTTCGTTGGGAATCAGCTATTATATTTGGTCGTTCGATGCACTAACATCGGACGACCTTTTTTAATTCTACTCTGCTTCTATCTTTATTATACATATAGAAGGTTTTTCTGACAATCGTTTTGTATAATTCTTGCTAAGCGCATACCTAATAAGCAAACTCAAGCTACCTCTGAAAAGCAATCAATCACGCCTCGGCGTGATTGCGTCGGGATTTTGAACTGAGCTTGCCCAGTTAATTTCCTTACAAAATCCCTGACATCCGCCGGAGGCTTAACTTGAATCAGCAGGGAGTTTGAACTCCCTCTGATTGAAAGTACC
>JAPFCR010000046.1 GCA_026169375.1 Sporosarcina sp.
CAACTCGGATATATGGACATATCTAAGAAGTACCAGTTTGTACACTCAAATTATTGAACCGCCGTATACGGGTCCGTACGTACGGTGGTGTGAGAGGGTTGAACGAATCAAAATTCTGATTCGTTCACTCTACTCGATTTGTTGATTGATACTTAAATGCAAGTTGTATGATCAAATACAACAAGCCTTTAGTTCTACGTTGTCTTTATTAAATTTTGGTTAACACCAGGTAAGTGAATATCCAATCAATTAATAGGTAACTGAAAAAATTTGACAATGGATGAAATTGTTATGCGATGCTCCCGAGTACAACAGGGTTTTAATTAGTTTATCCCAGCAAGCTGGCGGCAATTTTCTTCGCCGCAACAATATCCTTCGTTCCGTGTACGAGCATGCGCCCGTCGCGAAATAGAACGAGTCGATGTCCGTTGTATTCACAAGCGAGCAGATGTGGATTATGAGTGAGTTTTGATACAGTTCCACGAATGGACTCCGCGAATGAATTGAGTTCGAATTGACGACTATCATACCAAGATAGCTGGACAGTATCACGTCCACATAGCACGGCTGTCCTCATTGATTCTCGGGCTGAAAGAAATGGATAGACGGGATTCACGGAACAACTCGGACAATCATCCTTCTTCAACCTGCTGACATTAATTGACGCTCGTTCACCCGTCCACAAATCAGTGGACTCAAGTTTCGGTGAAAACCGAGTACCGGTTAAGTATTTTAATACGTCTGCAACTTGGCGGGCAGCCGTTGTAACAACGATTGGGCTTATGACGCCAACTGTGTCACACGTCATTGTTTGTGCGGGTAAAGTTTCAAGCAAACAGTGGAGACAAGGTTGTTCCTCTTTAATGCCAATTGGGAATGTCAGCCCGTAACTGCCAACGCAGGCCCCCATGAAAAAGGGAATGCCCCCGAGCTTTAACGCCGCGTCGTTAGCAAGAAGTCTGATTTCAATATTGTCCGTACCGTCTACAATAAGATCATGTCCCCGAATCAAATCTAGAACATTATCGGGCGTCACATCAACGACAATTCCCGATACATCAACATCACTATTAATAGCGGCCAATCGCTTTTCTGCAGCCACGGCTTTCGGTAAATGATGGATGACGTCTTGTTCGGTGTACAGTTGTTGACGGTGCAGATTGGTCCAGTCAATAATATCACGGTCGACAATGGTAACCCGTCCAACACCAGCGCGGACAAGCATCTCGCCAGCAGAAGAGCCAAGTGCACCAGCACCAAGGATGAATACACTTGCTCCGCGAATTAACGCCTGCCCTTCTTCACCAATCGGGATGAATAGTTCTTGTCGTGAATATCGTTCGTTCAATTTGGTAACAACCCTTCCATCGGGCTACTGGCAATCGCATAATCGCGTTTAGGCATGCGACCTGCTTCATATCCGAGTTGCCCAGCTTCAATGGCTAGTTTCATCGCCAGTGCCATTTTGACGGGATCCCTCGCTTCCGATACGGCTGTATTTAACAACACAGCGTCTGCACCAAGTTCCATCGCATACGCCGCGTCTTTCGGAGAACCGATTCCAGCATCGATAATAACTGGCACAGTCGATTGGTCAATTATGAAAGATAAGTTAAGCGGGTTTAAAATCCCGCGTCCCGATCCAATAGGAGAGGCGCCTGGCATAATAGCATGGACACCCATTTCGCATAATCGGCGGGCAAGTACGACATCATCCGACGTATATGGAAGCACGATAAATCCTTCTTCCAACAACATCTCAGTCGCACGTAATGTCTCGACTGGATCAGGCAACAACGAGCGGCCACACCCAATAATTTCGACTTTCACCATGTCACAGAGCCCAGAAGCTTTCGCCAACTTTGCAATGCGTACAGCTTCTTCCGCTGTTTTTGCCCCGGCCGTGTTAGGTAGCAATGTATATTTCGATAAGTCGAGTTGTTCTAGAAAATTTGGTTGTGACGGTTCGAAAATATTCATCCGCCTCACCGCAAACGTTAAAATTTCCGCTTCTGAAACCCGAACTGCTTCTTTCTGCGTTTCAAATGATGGGTATTTTCCAGTGCCTAATAATAGTCTAGATGAAAATGTTTTATCTGCGATTTTTAGCATGGTCATCCTCCTCCAACAAAGTGAATAATTTCGATTTGATCACGATCTTTGATAGGCTTGTCATAAGCATCTTTTGAGACAATCTCTTTATTTAATTCAACGATAAGAATTCGGTCTGCGAGATTAAGGTGTTCGAGTAACTGTTGAACGTTGCTAACATCCGACGGTATTTCATGAGAATTGCCATTCATATCAAGTGTAATGTTCATAAAAAATTCCCCCCTTTTTTATAATTAATTGCATCGTAATAGGCTTTTGCATTAGAAATTGCACTGCCGCTACCGAAAATCGAAGACATCACAGCGACACCCGCTACACCTAATTTTTTTAAATTATCAATATGACCCGGTTTAATGCCACCAATTGTGTAAACAGGAACTGTTAAAGATGCAATCATTTTACTTAGTTCCCTCGTTCCGCGTGGTGGTAAGCGAGTTTTCGAGTCTGTTTCATATAAATGACCGTATAAAATCCAGTCAGCACCTTCACTCCTGGCTGTTTCAGCTTCTTCGTGTGAATGGACCGACTTACCAAATGCAAGCGCGGGGAAGTGACTCTTTAAAAGTGGTAACGGCAATCCATGTCCTGGCAGCTGTAACCTGTAAATGTTTGTGAGAGAAGCAAGATCCGCACGCCCGTGTACGATTATTTTTGCTTGGTCAAAGTTAGCTAGTTTTAGATTTCTAACTAATTCAAACATTTCGCTATCAGTTTTGGTTTTCTCACGTAAGATAACCGCGTCGATATACGGTTCAATCGCTAGTATCGTCTCCACTAATTCGTAAACTGACATTCGATCATTTGTTACGGCAAGCAGTTTCATGCAGCTCCTCCTTTGAATACAAAAAGACCACTTTCCGGGTAGGGAAAGTGGTCTGTCATAAGCAAGTTTATACACTTGTACGAAGACACGCCACATCCCTCCGCAGGTACAAACCTGTTCAGGTAATAAGGGTATCGGAGTTAAACTCGTCTCTCAGTCCTTCAAAAGGATTCCCCTAATGGTCAAATTAGTATGAAGTTGTTTACAAGGTTAGTATAGCATGATAGATTCGTGAATGAAAGGGCTTACTAGTTAGATTAATTATCAAGTAAGAATTTTCTTTCCATTCGCTTCATTTCTAAATCGACCAATCTTAAATAATACCATTCAAAACTAGATAGCTATCAAAAACGGAAAAGAGTAAATGAGGAGTGATGCAAAATGAAAAATAATATATTCTTTGTTCTTGGTTTCACCATGCTTGCAGTCTTTTTGTGAGGATGTTCATCAGAAACGAGTGAAGGAGAAAAAGAACAAGAGCCAGAGCCGGATGGTGAGTCCCGCGGTTCTTATGTAGTATTGGTTGGAGAAAAAAGCTTTATGGTCTCAGGCGGAGGTTGGGTAGTAATCAATGGGGAAGAAATGAAACTCCCGAGTGCTACTGACTACGAATATCCGAATGCTGATCAAGAAGTGGTTGTCGGTCAGCGGTTTATCGTTGAACATACGGGCGACATAGCCGAAAGTTATCCAGGACAAGGCATAGCCAAGTCGGTTAAAGTGTTGCCTGATGTGAAGCCGAAAGAGGTAGGTTTGTCGGAGTTCGAGGCAGCCAAAAATGAGCTGTCTTAGAAAATCAGTTTTACTTGACTTTCTGAGACAGCCTTTTTTGCTTGTTCTTTTTATCGTCTATGAATCATGTACACTAGAAAAAGAGGATGTGATGGGTGTATGACGGTTGTCTCTTTTATCGTCATTGTATTACTAGCTGCGATTTTACAAACGAGTACAGGCTTTGGTTTTTCAATTATGGCGACGCCTTTTTTACTGCTTCTTTTTGAAGCGAGAGAGGCAATCCAGATTAACTTAATCCTTTCTCTAGTCATTTCCGCAGCACTTATGAAAAAGCTTCAAAAAGACGCCGATTTCGGTGTATTGAAGCGGTTTATTGTCGGCAGTATACCGGGATTAGGAATTGGGATTGCTATTTTTTTAATTGTAAGTGAAAAGATGTTAAAAACAGGAATCGGTCTTGCTATTCTTGTGTTGACATTTTTATTGATCTGTAATATTCGCTTACAAAAGTCAGAAAGACGTGACTTTATTGTCGGTGGACTTTCAGGGGCATTGACGACAGGGATTGGGATGCCGGGTCCTCCGCTACTGCTTTATTTTGCGGGAACGGATACTGAAAAAGAAAAGCTCCGTGCAACGACTTTACTATTTTACCTTTATGTCTATTCAATTAGTTTACTCATTCAAGTCATTTTTGCAGGCACTTCAAAAGTTGTCTGGACATCGAGTGGCTTGGCATTACCGCTTATCTTGATTGGTTTATTTCTAGGACAACGCTTATTTGATTGGATTCCACAAAAAGGATTTCAACTGTTTATGTATCTTATTCTTTTATTCACAGGAATGATTTTGCTTATTTCAGCGTAACCTTACATTATGGAATAGATTATCAATATATCTTACGTTTTCGTGTCTAGGAGGTAAGTTTTATTGAAAAGGAAGCAATTACGGAAGAAAAGGCTTCTCTTACTTGCTGTGTTTCTTATGATTGGGTTCGGCTTCATGATAACAAAGTGTTCTAGTGACGAGGAACCAAAGATATCTTCTTCAAAAGAAGCTGTTTTCTTAGAATCAAAGCAACCAACCGAGCAGATTGAATTACACCAGAATGAACAGTTTGAGGGCATTGAAGATCTATTAAAAGACTCAAGACTCGCTGGTACGACGACAGCAATCAGTATTCGTCGTGCTTCAGACGGTGAAGTGTTATATGCGCATGAAGGCGATACGCGGGTGAGACCAGCTTCTGTGATGAAACTATTCACTGCGGCCACCGCTTTAGAAAACTTAGGTGCTTCTCACACATTTGAAACCAAAGTTTACACAGATGGGAAAATTAAAGATGGTATCTTAGAAGGCAACCTTTATGTGCAAGGTGGCGGTGATCCGACGTTAGGGGAAGAAGAGCTTAAGTCACTGGCGCTGGCAGTAAAAGAAAGAGGCATCCATACCATTCAGGGCAATATTTACGGTGATGATTTCCGATATGATGATGTGCGACTGTCGCAGGATTTAAATTGGTCTGATGAACCTTATTATACAGGGGCGCAAGTATCTGCGTTAAACTTTTCACCAAATGACGATTACGATGCCGGAACAGTCATTGTGGAGGTATATCCAGGCGCTAAAGAAGGGGAAGAAGGGCGACTTCGTATGGTCCCTAAAAACGACTATGTTCAACTTGTGAATGAAACGACAACGGTTCAGAAAAAAGGGGACAAGTTCATTGAAGCAGAACGACTACATGGTGCTAATACGATTGTTGTGAAGGGAACCATTCCCGTTGGCAATCAAAAATCGAAGGTGTGGGCATCTGTTTGGGAACCGACTGAATATACACTTCACTTATTTGAACGAGCATTAAAGAAACAAGAAATTGTCATCTCAACTGAGCGTGAATTGAGACGTCAAAAATTACCGAAAGAAGCTACATTATTAGCAGAAAAAAGTTCAATGTCTTTAGCGGATTTACTCACTCCATTTATGAAACTAAGTAATAACGGGCACGGAGAAGTACTCGTAAAAGAAATGGGACAAGTTAAGAAGAACGAAGGAAGTTGGAAGCAAGGACTTGATGTGATGGCGCAAACAATGGCTGATTTTGGACTCAATACAGACACTTTACTATTTCGTGATGGTTCGGGAATGTCTCATAAAGCACTTGTTACAGCGAATGAAGTAACTCAACTCCTTTACGTCGCCCAATCGAAAAGTTGGTACCCGACTTTTCAACATGCGCTGCCCGTCGCAGGGAATGATGAGCGATTTGTAGGCGGTACACTGCGTTATCGCATGACCAATACGGTCGCTGCGGAAAAAGTACGCGCGAAAACCGGCACGTTGAACGGGGTTACGTCATTGGCAGGGTATGTGGAAAAAGAGAACGGAGAAGATTTGATTTTCTCGATGATCGTTAACAACCATTTAGACGAACCTGTTTATGAACTCGTTGACCACTTCGTCATTATGCTTGCGAGTGATGAATCGGATTAAAATAACTCCGACCGAAGTGAGTGCTTCAGTCGGAGTTTATAAATGATTCGGAACGACTGTTTTTAATTTCTTGGCTTATACGCAAGCAGCTTAAACAACTCGTTGCGTTCGTCTGTCGTTAAGTCACGCCACTGACCAATTGGTAAATCATCGAGGTAAATATTTAAAATGCGTGTACGTTGTAAAGTTCTCACATGGAAACCGAGTGCTGAACACATCCGGCGAATTTGTCTGTTGAGTCCTTGTGTGAGCGTAATATTAAACTTACGTGGCCCAAGTTGACGTACTTTACAAGGCTTTGTTGTTGTGTCAAGAATGTCGACACCCGACTCCATTTTTCGGATAAACTCTTTTGTAATGGGTTTATCGACTGTGACGATATATTCTTTTTCATGTCCATGTTCTTCACGTAAGATTTCATTCACAATATCACCGTCATTTGTCATTAAGAGCAAGCCATTTGAATCTTTATCGAGTCTTCCAATATGAAAAATTCTTAATGGATGATTGATAAAATCGACGACATTTCCTTTAATATGACGCTCAGTCGTACTTGTAATACCGACTGGTTTATTCAGCGCAATGTAAACGAGTTCTGTTTCACGTGAAACAAGTTTTCCGTCAGCTCGGACTTCGTCGTCTTCGTTCACCCGACTCCCAAGCTCCGCGAGTTCGCCGTTAATGGTAATGCGCCCATCTTCAATCCATTTATCTGCACCACGTCTTGAAACGATTCCAGCTGAACTTAAAAATTTATTAATTCTCATTCATGTCATCCTATCTATTTTTTAAAAAGTCATTGTTCTTACTAATCGTTACTTTGCATACAATTTCTTATAGTTATTATAAGTTTAGCTGAACATTAATTCCAGTGCGAGCCACAGTAACGAAGAAAAGTACACGTCTAATCAAAATATACAGAAAGTATTGACAACGTAAAAAGGATTGTTTATGATGTAAAGAACATTCATAGAAAAGACAGGCAGAAGGTATCGAGAGCGATATCGCCTACGAATTAGCTGAGAAGAGAATAGTTGAGAAATTATTGAATAAGAAGAGTAGCTTAGGATATGTGTTTTAGAGAGTCAGTGGGTGGTGAGAACTGATACACGGCCTTTGTGAATGGACTTATGAGAGTCTTTTTTGAATCGTGCATTCAAAAAGAACGTCGATCCTACGTTACGGGAAGTGTTTTTCATGTGAAAACACATAAAGTGGAAGTGGAGAGTACTTCAACTAGAGGTGGCAACGCGGTTATTCCGTCCTCTGCAATTGGGCAAACCTGTCCATTTGCAGGGGACTTTTTTATTTATATAGAGATGAGGCGAGTTGAGATGAGTATAGATACAGTCAGTTTACGAACGACGATGAAGACAATAAATGGAGATTCCTTAACACCTATTTTGATTTTCAGAAGACTACAAGGTAAGCAAAAATTTTTACTAGAAAGTCATGAAAAATATGAGGATAGTGGACGTTATTCGTTTATCGGTATGGATCCAATCAAGTCATTTAAAGGAAGTAAAGGTCGTTTGGAAGAATTTTCTTTTGAAACAAAGAAGACGTATATTCATGAAGGGGATGTTTTTTCGATTCTTAAACGTTTAATGCCACGTGTTATGAGCGATGTCGAATTTCCTTTTGCCGGCGGGGCAGTCGGCTACGTTGGATACGGTGCAGGTAGAGATGGGATGAAGGAACGAAAGGATTCTATACGACTTCCCGAAGTCTATATGAATTTATATGAAACGATAATCGTTTTTGATCACAAATTAAATGAAGTAACAATCGTCCGAACAGAAATCGATATTGTAGAAACAGAAGCTTGTTTCGACGAATTAATAGATCAACTATTAAATGGAAAGGAAGAGAAGGATATATCTTTCTCATTAGGTGCATTTAAGAGTTCAATATCACAAGCACAGTATGAGCAGCTTGTAAAAAAAGCACAACAATTTATTCATAAAGGAGAACTAGAACAAATTGTTTTGTCCAGAAGATTAACGGCGGACTTTCAAGGAAATCCTTTTTCCTTATACCGGAATTTACGTCGTAAAAATCCTTCCCCGTATATGTATTATATGGAAATCGGCGAATCAGTGATTGTAGGTGCTTCGCCTGAAAGTTTAGTGAAGGTCACAAACGGCGTCATGATGACAAATCCGATTGCCGGAACGAGAAGACGGACGCAAGACAAAGCGGAAAATGAACGATTAGAAGAAGCATTAAAAAGGGATCCGAAAGAGTTAATGGAACACGATATGCTTGTTGAGTTAGGGCAGGCGGATGCTAAGAAGGTTTGTGAACCAGGGACAGTTCGTGTGACGAAGTACCAAGAAGTTGTTCATTATGAACATGTGATGCATCTTGTTTCTGAAGTAGAGGGTGACTTAGCTTCCGGTGTTCATTCGCTTGACGCACTTTTAAGTTGTTTGCCGGCTGGTACAGTATCAGGTTCGCCGAAAAAAAGAGCGATGGAAATTATCGATGAATTAGAAGATATGAACCGAGGAATTTATGGGGGAGCAATTGGTTATATCGGATTTAATGGAAGTATTGACTTCGCCTTAACAATTCGAACGATGTTAATTCATAAAGGGAAAGCTTACGTACAGGCGGGAGCAGGAATTGTTGAAGGATCTGATCCAACTGCAGAATTTCAAGAGACGGAACATAAAGCAAAGTCATTATTAGACATTATGGAGTAGAGCTTAGCCTAGTTGAGAAGAGGAGAGATTGAGATGAGAAAGTATACGAGAAAGATTAGAAGTGGATTTCATTTATCATTTGAAGAGATGAAGGAAGCGTCATATGCGTTATTTGATGAACAGACGTCTAATTATGAGATTAAAGATTTTTTAATTGCCTTATCGAAAAAAGGAGAATGTGCACAGGAGATTGCAGCACTTGCGACGGTGATGAAGTCTTTTGCAATCCCAATGGAAACGCCAAATGGAGATTTTATGGATAACTGCGGAACAGGTGGAGACGGTGTGAATACATTTAATATAAGCACTACAACAGCATTTGTCTTAGCAGGTGCAGGTGTACAACTTGCCAAACATGGAAATCGTAAAGTTTCAAGTTCTTCGGGTAGTTCAGATGTTCTTGAAGCACTTGGCATTCGATTAGATTTTACTGTAGAAGAGTTAACCTACTTACTAGAAAAAGAAGGTCTGGCATTTTTATTTGCCCCACAAGTTCATCCTAAAATGAAGCGAATCGGTGCCATTCGTCAAGAAATAGGTCAACCAACTATTTTTAACTTGGTAGGTCCTTTAACAAATCCTTATGAATTAACTGCGCAATTTACAGGGATTAGCAAGGCGGATTTTGCGATGGAGTATGCGACAGTATTGTCTCTTTTAGGTAGAAAACGGGCGATTGTTGTGTCAGGGGCAGGTGGAATGGACGAAGCATCACTGGCTGGACAAAATTCATTTGTTCTACTAGATAGAGGAGATTTAATCCCGTTTACGTTAACACCAGATGATGTTGGTTTACAATCGGCGCCCCTTTCAGCGATTCGTGGTGGAAATGCGCAGGAAAATGCCGATTTAATTCGTTCGATTTTAAACGGGGTTCGCGGTCCAGCGTTCGATACAGTTGTTTTCAATGCAGGAATTGGCTTATTTGTAGATGGACGCGTTGAAACAATTCAAGAAGGTGTGAAAATGGCGGTCGATAGTATTTTATCGGGTCGTGCCTTACGAAAACTAGAAGCGGTCATATCATTTAGCAATGAAATGAAAAGCGAGGGAATGGTTGGATGACAATTTTAAATAAAATATTAAAAGAAAAATACAAAGAAGTAGAACGACTGAAAGAAACGCCATTAGACATACATTATTCTATCGAACGTCCATCTCTTTTTGAGAAACTCATTCAAACGGAGCACTTACAAGTGATTGCTGAGATGAAGCGTGCATCTCCGTCTAAGGGAATGATTCGCGAAGGGGCGAATCCAGTAAAACAAGCGCTTCAATATGAGCAAGCAGGAGCAGCTTGTATATCTGTTTTAACAGATACACCTTTCTTTAAAGGTTCATTCGCCGATTTGCAGGCTGTAGCAAATGCGGTGAAAATCCCTTTATTATGTAAGGATTTTATCGTTGATGAAGTTCAAATTGACCGCGCTAAAGCGGCAGGAGCTTCTGTAATTTTACTCATTGTCGCGGCTTTGGAGGATCAGACACTTGGAAGACTTCATACGTATGCTTTGTCTTTAGGGCTGGAAGTACTTGTTGAAGTGCATGACGTGGAAGAGCTTTCAAGAGCCATACAAATAGATGCAAAACTTATTGGTGTTAATAATCGTGATTTGAAAACATTTACAGTTGATTTACAGAGAACTGAAGAGGTGGCGGAAGCTTTTTCTTTTGATGAAAATCGTATTCTTATTAGCGAAAGCGGCATTTTAGGAAGCATAGACGCAGAACGAGTGAGTGAAGCGGGCGCGCGTGCAGTGTTGGTCGGGGAATCATTAATGCGCAGTGATTCAGTAGAAGAAGCGCTTCAGTCCATGCAAGTTCCTTTGAAGAGGCGAGTCCGATGACCGAAGTAAAGATATGTGGGTTAACTGAAAAGAAGCATGTAAAAGCGGCGGTTGAAGCTGGTGTAGATGCGATTGGCTTTGTTTTTGCACCGAGTAGTAGAAGCGTCTCGATGGAAGAAGCAAAAGCTTTAACTGTGTTCATTCCAGAAGAGGTTTTAAAAATTGGTGTTTTTGTAAATGAAACGAAAGAAAAATTACATCAGATTTATGAAGAGGTGGGTCTTGATTATATTCAGTTGCACGGAGAAGAATCGTCTGCGTTTATTCAATCCGTTAATCTACCAACGATTAAAGCATTTTCGATAAAGGAAAAAGCAGATGTTGCAAAAGCGAGTGAATATGAAGTAGATTATTATTTATTCGACGCGCCAGGTGTTCTTTACCAAGGGGGGAGTGGCATCCCTTTTGATTGGAATTTATTGAAGGATAGTGGAATTCCACAGTCTAAGTTAATACTTGCGGGCGGTTTAAATCAAGAAAATGTACGAGAAGCTATTCAACGAGTGAAACCAATGATGGTTGATGTGTCGAGTGGTGTAGAGATAAACAAACGAAAAGATGAACAACTAATTCGGAAGTTTATAGAGAAAGTTCGAGATGAGGAGAGATGAGAATGACGAAGATGAGTGAAGAAAAAGCAAAACAAACAGGTAGATACGGAAAATTTGGCGGGCAATTTGTTCCAGAAACGTTAATGACGGCTTTACAGGAATTAGAAACAGCTTATGATGAAGCGATGGCTGATCCAGAATTTAGAACGGAAGTAGATCACTATTTAACAGACTTTGTTGGAAGAGAGACACCGCTTTACTTTGCAGAACGTTTAACAAAATTAGCGGGTGGCGCGAAGATTTATTTGAAGCGTGAAGATTTGAACCATACAGGTGCACACAAAATTAATAATACGATCGGTCAGGCATTACTCGCAGTCAGAATGGGAAAAAAGAAGATCGTGGCGGAAACAGGTGCAGGGCAACACGGTGTAGCGACTGCAACCGTTTGTGCGTTATTTGATTTGGAATGTACAATTTTTATGGGGAAAGAAGATATTCGTCGTCAAGAATTGAACGTTTTCCGAATGGAATTACTCGGAGCAAAAGTCGTTTCAGTTGATCAAGGTGCAGGTACGTTAAAAGATGCGGTCAATGAAGCACTTCGTTACTGGGTGACGCATGTAGGCGACACGCATTACATACTCGGTTCTGCCTTAGGTCCGCATCCATTTCCAAAGATTGTACGTGATTTCCAAAGAGTAATTGGTGTTGAGACGAAAAAGCAAGTTCTAGCAAAAGAAAATCGTTTACCAGATGCGGTCGTAGCTTGTGTCGGCGGTGGAAGTAATGCGATTGGTATGTTTCATCCGTTTGTAGAAGATGAAGAAGTTGCATTATACGGTGTAGAAGCAGCAGGAAGTGGGCTTGCAACAGGCTTACATTCTTCTGCGATTGCGGATGAAAAAGAAGGTGTACTGCACGGTGCTTATATGTATGTTCTTCAAGATGATGATGGGTTCATTCAGGAAGCACACTCAATCTCTGCGGGACTTGATTATCCAGCGATTGGCCCAGAGCATAGTCATTTACATGAGATTGGAAGAGTAACGTATACATCGGCAACGGATGAAGAAGCACTTAAAGCTTTGCAGTTATTGTCGAAAACTGAAGGGATTTTACCTGCTTTAGAAAGTGCGCATGCTGTGCATTACGCGGTAAAGTTGGCGAAAGAAATGCGTCATGATGAAGTCCTTGTTATTTGTCTTTCAGGTCGCGGGGATAAAGACGTTCAAACAGTGAAAGATGCATTAGGAGGCGGACATCAATGACAAAGAACAGACTAACAGACGCAATTGTAGAACGTGGACAAAATGGAGAACGAGCTTTTGTACCTTATATCATGGCGGGAGACGGCGGCATTGAGAAGTTGAAAAAAGATATTCTATTCCTCCAAGAAATTGGTGTGACTGCAATTGAGTTAGGCATTCCTTTTTCAGATCCTGTTGCAGATGGACCAGTCATTCAGGCAGCTGGAGAACGAGCACTTACTCATGGAGTCACACTAAGAAAAGTTCTTGAAGCGGTCAATTCATTCAAAGAAGAAGTGACGATTCCACTCGTCATTATGACGTATTTAAATCCAATTATTCGATATGGAATTTCCGAATTTGTGAGTGATTGTGCGAAAGCTGAAATTAGTGGGCTTATCATTCCAGATTTGCCATTAGAAGAGGATGGTCTTTTAAAGCCAGCGCTTCAAAAAGAGCAAATTGCACTGATTCCACTCGTTTCTTTAACAAGTCCAAAGGATCGAATTGAGCGAATTGTGTCAGCAGGTGAAGGATTTATTTATGCGGTGACGGTGAATGGTACAACAGGTGTACGAAATAAATTTGAAAAAACATTAGGTGAACATTTACAGAAGTTAAAAGCAGCGAGTCCCGTACCTGTTCTTGCAGGCTTCGGTATTTCTACAGCTGAGCAAGTGGAAGAGTTAAGTGCATCGGTAGATGGTGTCATCGTTGGGAGCGCAATTGTACAAGACTTGTACGAAGGAAAATACGACGAAATTCGTTCATTCGTTCAGGCATCGCTTAATTCTAGTGTTTTACATTCATAGGCGATTGGGTGAAAATAAGGTTTTTTGCTCGAAATGGAATATTTTTGTATTTGAAAAAAGTTTCTTCTATATATAAGCATGATTTACTTTACTCTGCTAATAACTGAACGTAAAGATATAAAAAATATTGCCCCATAAAAAAGTAGCGAGATTTGAAAACTCGCTGCTTTTTTATTACGGATAAATAATTGATTTTTCAGAAAACTATATTAGGAAACCTTTAATTATTTACTACAAAAAACATGAGTGAAATCAAGGAGGGAATGTTACAATCGATATCTTTTTGGTGGATTATGTCATTTTAATAATTTACTAAAATAAGAAATCAAGTAAGAAATCATATTGCCAATTTTTTAAGTTTATAGTATAGTGCTTGTAATCAGAAAATTACCAGAAAATTAAAAGCCACATAAAAAGTTATTTTGTAGTAAGGAGGGGGTTTTTTGTGGGGAACACAGTTTTAGAAATTGAAAATCTACGTACTTCGTTTAGTATCGGTGAAAAATACTATCCGGCAGTAGATGACGTTTCCTTGAAAGTACATGAAAATGAAGTCCTTGCAATCGTCGGTGAATCCGGATGTGGAAAAAGTGCATTGGCTTTATCAATCATCGGGCTTCATGAACAAAGAACGACGAGGCTTGAAGGACAGGTGAATTTCAAAGGTCAAAACCTTTTGAAACTATCACGTAAACGTCTCAATAAGATCAGAGGAAAAGAGATGGGGATGATTTTCCAAGACCCGATGACTGCTTTAAATCCTCTCGCAGCAATCGGTGCACAAATAGAAGAACCGATGAAATATCATTTGAAATTATCCGCAGCAGATATGAAGAAAAGAACATTAGAGCTGCTTCGTAGAGTTGGGATTAAAAATGAAAACCGGATTTATAGTCAATATCCACATGAGTTATCGGGCGGAATGAGGCAAAGGGTTGTCATTGCGATTGCTTTAGCGTGTGATCCTGTATTGCTATTAGCAGATGAGCCCACAACCGCATTAGACGTAACGATTCAAGCACAAATAATGGATTTGATGAAAGAATTACAAGCGCAAATGAAGACCGGGATTATTTTAATTACACATGATTTGGGCGTTGTTGCTGAGATGGCCGACAAAGTTGCGGTGATGTATGCTGGACAAATTGTAGAGTTAGCCGAAGTGAATGAGCTTTTCAATCATCCAATGCATCCTTACACACGCTCTTTGTTAAATTCGATTCCATCAAACATGCCAAACAAAGATAAATTACATGTGATACAAGGAATAGTGCCAACATTGCAAAAGTTGGAGCGAACAGGTTGTCGATTTGCTCCGAGAATTCCTTGGATTCCAGCGAGTGAACATGAGGAAAATCCAATCATACATGAGGTGAAACCAAATCATTTTGTAAGATGTACGTGCTATAAAAACTTCCACTTTGAAGAGGGAGAGTTAGGAGAAGATGACCATGTCCTTACTTAAAGTGAATGATTTGAAAGTACACTTTCCAATTCGCGGAGGATTTTTCAAAAGAGTAGTAGACTACGTTCGCGCGACGGATGGCATTAGTTTTGAAATTGAACCTGGTGAAACATATGGACTTGTTGGGGAGTCTGGCTGCGGGAAAACAACGACAGGCCGTGCAGTAATTGGATTAAATCATGTTACATCTGGTGAAATCTTATTTGAAGGAAAGGACATTGCAAAGTTACGGGGAAAAGAAAAAAGATTGCATACCAGAGACATTCAAATGATTTTCCAAGACCCTTATTCATCTTTAAATAGTCGAAAACGGGTGTTAGATATTGTTGCAGAACCGCTTAGGAACTTTGAACGACTGTCACCTGATGAAGAGTTAAGTAGAGTTCAGGCATTAGTGGAGCGTGTAGGTCTTAATCCTGAAGCAGTTTATCGTTATCCGCATCAATTTTCCGGCGGACAAAGGCAAAGAATTGGGATAGCGCGGGCGTTAACATTGAATCCGAAGTTAATTATTGCAGATGAGCCTGTTTCTGCACTCGATGTATCCGTACAAGCACAAGTTCTTAATTTTATGCAAGATATTCAAAAAGAATTCAATCTTTCTTATTTGTTTATTAGTCATGATTTAGGCGTTGTACAACACTTATGTGATCGCATCGGCATTATGTACCGCGGTAGACTAGTTGAAGAGGGATTAGCGGAAGATATTTATGAGAATCCGCAACATATTTATACAAAGCGTCTGATTTCTGCAATTCCAGAAATGGATCCTGCTAAACGTCTCGAAAAAACACATTTACGTCAAGCAATTGATGAAGAATACTATGCAGGATATGAACAAAGTTTCGATGAGAATGGGCGCTTATTTGATCTTAAAAAAATATCAGATTCCCATTCAGTCTCAACGCCTTAAAGGGGGGATTATGAAACGATGATAACATTTATTATAAGAAGAATATTGGTCATGATCCCACAACTTTTACTGCTCAGTATTATTATCTTTTTATTGGCAAAAGCAATGCCCGGGGATGCTATTACAGGTGCGTTTCAAGGGAATCCAGATGCTGATGCGAATCATCTAGAAGAAATAAAAGAAAAAATGGGGTTAAATGATCCATGGTATCAACAATATGGCAGGTGGCTTGGTAATTTTGTGCAAGGGGATATGGGTATGTCTTATGTGCATAAACAAAAAGTGAGTTCTTTGTTGGCAGGACGATTAGGCAACACACTTCTCCTTTCAATTGCGACGATGATCACAATTTATTTAATATCGATTCCACTTGGAATTATTGCAGGACGTTGGCATAATTCGTGGGCGGATAAGCTGGTTGTCACGTATAATTACGTCGCATTGGCAACACCTGTATTTGTTTTTGCACTCATTATGCTTTTCATTTTCGGTTTCTCTTTAGGTTGGTTCCCAATTACGGGAAGTGTCGATATACGGGCAGAAAACGGAAGCTGGGAATATTATATAAGTAAAGCAAAACACTTGGTTTTACCAACATTGTCCGGAGCAATCATCGGAACCGTCGGGACAATTCAATATTTACGTAATGACATTATTGATACAAAGTTAAAGGATTTTGTTAAGACAGCTCGTGCAAAAGGTGTTCCGGAAGGTAGGGTGTATACGCGTCACATTTTACGTAACTCGATTCTTCCAATTGCTGCTTTCTTAGGGTATGAAATTACGTTATTGATCACAGGTTCCGTTTTTATCGAATCTATTTATAGTTATCCTGGTCTCGGAAAACTCTTCATCGAATCAATTAGTACGCGTGACTTCACGGTCGTTTCAGCGCTTGTCATGATTTCAGGGGCAGCTGTTATTGTTGGAACGATGTTGTCAGACATTATTTTAAGCATTGTCGATCCGCGTATCCGAATTGATTGATAGAAAATGAAAGAATGGAGGGTTTCCAATGAAGACAGAACTAACGGTCGATCAGCAAGAAGCTTTAAAAAAAGTGAAAGCTGAGAATAAAAGTTTTGCACAGACAATCTGGCATGAAATAAAAAACGATAAAGTTGCGTTTATAGCGCTTTTCATATTAACGGTTATTATGTTAATAGCATATATCTCTCCTCTTTTTCTCGATCAAACAGAATCAGGGCGAGTGAATTTCTCTCAAATATATAAACCACCATCTGCGGAGTTTTGGCTAGGTACAGACCGGGGTGGGAGGGATATCTTTACACAACTTATGATTGGGGCTAGAAACTCATTTACAATCGGTGTAGTGATTACACTCATTTCAGGTGTGCTCGGTTTAGGGATTGGTTTAATCTCGGGGTACTATGGAGGGAAAGTTGATTTTGTGATTATGCGTGTAATCGATTTTCTCATGGTTCTCCCGACGCTTATGCTCATTATTGTATTTGTCGTCATTGTTCCGAAGTTTAATGTGTGGTCTTTTATAGGGATTATGAGTATTTTACTTTGGTTTGGTAAAGCAAGGCTCATTCGATCACGAACGCTTGCTGAAAGAGAGCTTGACTATGTCAATGCTTCTAAGACGTTGGGAACGCCAAACTGGAAAATTATGTTGTTTGAAGTTTTTCCAAATATCAGTTCTCTCGTCATTGTCAATATGACGCTTAACTTAGCCGGTAACATCGGTATTGAAACGGGGCTAACTTTCCTTGGTTTCGGTTTACCTGAAAGTACACCGTCACTTGGAACGCTTATTAGTTATGCGCAGCACCCGGATGTTATGGAAAATAAGTGGTGGGTATGGTTACCTGCATCATTGACGATTTTAGTCGTGATGTTGTGTATAAATTATATCGGACAAGCAATTAAACGTGCATCCGATGCAAGACAAAGGTTGACATAATGATCACTAGAAAAAAGGGGAGGTAACAAAATGAGTAAAAAGAGTTGGCTATTATTAGCTAGTTTGATGCTTGCACTAAGTGTCTTTTTAGCTGCGTGTTCAGGAAAAGACAATGCAAGTGAAGAAGGAAACACAGATTCTTCAGGTGATAAAACGGAGGAAGAAGAATCAGGTGGAGAACTTGAATTTCCTTTAGAAGTAAGTAATACAGACGAAGGGATAAAAAACGGAGAGCTAAATTATGCGCAAGTGTCTGATACACCTTTCGAAGGAACGTTAAGTAGAGTGTTCTATACAAACGCACCGGACGGTGAAATTATGGATTTCTTTGATGAGGGCTTACTCGCAACTGATGGCGACTATATGATTACAAATGATGGAGACGGAGCGGCTACGTATGAACTGAGCGAGGATAATAAGTCGATTACAATCACAATTGGTGATGATGTAAACTGGCATGACGGGGAGCCTGTAAAAGCATCTGACTTATTATACGCTTATGAGTTACTTGGCCATCCAGACTATACTGGGACGCGTTATACTTTCACAATTTCGAACATAGAAGGTATGGACGAATACCATAAAGGTGAGGCGGATGAAATTTCAGGAATTGAAATTTCTGAAGATGATAAAACAATCACTTTAAATTATAAAACGGCATCACCTTCTATTCTTTCGGGTATTTGGACGTATCCAGTACCACGTCACCACGTTGGAGACGTAGCAGCCGGGGAGTTAACGATTGAAGAGGTAGAGTCATCCGAAAAAATCCGTACAGAGCCGATTGGTTTTGGTCCGTACAAAGTAACAAAAGTAATTCCAGGTGAATCTGTTCAATATGAGCGTTATGAAGATTATCACAGAGGGACACCTGCATTAGAATCGATTGTTTTAAAAGTGTATAATCCGACGTCAATTGTGAAAGCAGTGAAGTCTGGTGAAGTCGATGTTGCAGATATTCCTGCAGACCAATATTTAAATGTAAAAGATTTATCGAATACTGAATTACTTGGAAAAGTTGACTTAGCTTTAACATATATCGGATTTAAGCTGGGTGAATGGGATGAGAAATTAGGCGAAAACGTACCAGACCCAGATGCAAAACTTGCGGATAAGCGCGTACGTCAAGCAATGTGGCATGCAATGGATAACGACGTCATTGGTAAAGAAATGTATCATGGTCTCCGTTTCCCGGCAACAACTTTAATCGTACCCGTATTTGAAAGTTTCCATGATGAAAGCAACCCAGGCCGTATGTATGATCCAGACAAAGCAAATGAATTACTTGATGAAGCTGGTTATACAGAGCGCGATGCAGATGGCTTCCGTTTAGATCCAGATGGCAACGAATTTGTCTTAACATTTGCATCGATGTCCGGTGGAGAAGCAGCTGAACCAATCGCTGAATGGTATATGCAAAACTGGGAAGATGTAGGCATTAAAGTAGAGTTATTAGATGGTCGTTTACATGAAATGAACTCATTCTATGACAGAGTGAGAGGAGACGACCCTGACATTGATATTTTCCAAGGCGCTTTCGGTGTAGGTTCTGACCCAGATCCATCAGGACTCTATGGCAGAAATTCATCGTTTAACACGACGCGTTATGCAAGTGAGGAAAATGATGAGCTTTTAACAAAAGGGACTTCTGAAGAAGCATTTGACTTAGATTACAGAACTGATATTTATAACCAATGGCAAGAGTTAATGGTTGAAGATGTTCCGTTCGCACCAACTGTTTACCGTTATGAAATAACAGTTGTAAACGATCGCGTATCGAACTTATCAATCGAGCCAGGTACCGACAATGCAAAAATTTGGAAGTGGGGCGTCACAGAAGATAAAGCGAGCGCTGACTAATCAAATGAAAAAAAGCCGTTATCCGGTAAAGTCGGATAGCGGTTTTTCTTCATGTAAATAGGCCATCTATGATAGATTGAATAAAGAGAATGAAAGAAAGAGATGTGAAGAAATAATGAGAATCCGTCCAAAACGTTTACAAAAAGGCGACACAGTAGGAATTGTTTCCCCGTCAAGTCCACCGGGGCGCGACGAATTAGAGAAATCCCTTTTATTTCTAGAAGAATTAGGACTAAATTGGAAGTTTGCAAAAAACGCTAAAAATATTCATGGGTATCTTGCGGGAACTGATGATGAACGTCTGGCAGACTTGGAAGAAATGTTCCTCGATCCAGAAGTGAAAGGCATTATTTGTTCAAGTGGTGGATATGGTGCAGGTCGAATTACAGAACGTCTCGATATGGAAATCGTAAAAGAAAATCCAAAAGTCTTCTGGGGGTTTAGCGACATTACCTTTTTGCATACTGCAATGGGGGCATATGCGAATCTTGTGACTTTCCATGGACCGATGTTAGGACCAAATATTGGAAAAGATACATTCGAACCATTATCAAAGAAGATGTTCCAACAATTATTCGAACCGATGGAGCTTCACTATACTGAAGACATTTCTCCACTTGAAGCAATCACTTCAGGTGTTGCACGCGGGGAGTTAATCGGTGGTAATTTATCTTTACTTACGCGAACAATTGGCACGAAGTTTGAAATCGATACAGCAGGGAAAATTTTACTCATTGAAGATATTGGCGAAGAAGCTGCGCGTGTGGATAGTTTATTAAACCAATTACGCATGGCAGGAAAGTTTAATAATGTCGCGGGAATCGTTGTTGGAGACTTTGCGAATACTGAAACGAAAAAGAAATGGACATTAACATTAGATGAGGTCTTTGATGATTATTTCAGCGCATTAAATGTACCTGTTGTTAAAGGATTTAAAATTGGTCATTGTGAACCACATTTCGCAGTACCGCTTGGGGTAGAAGCAAAGTTAGATGCGGACGCGAAAACATTGACGATTTTACCTGGCGTTGAGTGATTTGAATGATTATAAAAAAAGTCTGCATATGATATGGCAGACTTTTTTATTCCACCGAAAAAGGAACTGCTACAGAAATTTTATAAAATGTTCCTTCCTTTGGCGAGAAGCTTTTTACTAAACGATATTCACCAGGAGTGAGTGTAATACCGAGTGCTTCGACTGAGAAAGTTTGGTGGATTTCACGATTAGGATATAAAGTTCGTCCGTAATCTTTAAAGCGGCGATTCTCAAAAAATACTTTATCTGAATAAGAAAGAATATACCATACTCCTTCTTTTTTAATTTCAATATGATAAAAGTCTCCAATTGTAAATTCACGGGGACTATCATTATAGACAATTGCTTCAATTTCAGCAGGTGATTCGTTAAAAGTCGTTTGAGGTAAGTATAGAGAGACATTTTCTACGGATGATGTTCTAGATTGGTCAGGAACTGGATCTGGTAACGTCGTCATACTTGACCTTTGCTCACAAGCACTTAGGATGGACAGTATAAAAATAACCAAGATACGTTTCATAAAAATCACCTCTTCTCTATTTTAGCTTGTGGATAGTTAATATTACTTGATGCAAATCAAGTTGTGGATGATTTAAAGAAAGGTAAATATCCACATGTTGATAAGTAAGAAACAATCTTTTCCACTCGCTGACAAGATGATTTTTGTTGATAAGTTTATGAATACGAAATAGAGGGGAGGTATGATAGAAATTACATAGTAAAGAAAGATAAAATATAAGGGGAAATTCTATGGATATCAAACCAGTAGTAGAATTACGAAAACTATCAAAAGTAATTGGCAGTAAAAAAATCATCGACAACTTAAATCTATCTTTATATCCAGGACAAATTACAGGGTTTTTAGGTCCGAATGGTGCGGGGAAAACAACGACAATTCGGATGATGGTAGGTTTAATGAAACCAACAAGTGGAGATGTTTTAGTTGAAGGAGTTACGTTACGTGAAAATTTCGAAGAAGCACTTTCGAAAGTAGGTGTAATCGTTGAAAATCCCGAACTATATCCATATATGACCGGTTATAAAAATTTAGTTCATTTTGCACGCATGCATAAAGGAATTACGAAAGAACGGATTGCTGCGATTGTCGAACAAGTAGGGATGCAAAATCGAATTCATGAGAAAGTCTCATCTTACTCTCTTGGTATGCGCCAACGTCTTGGCCTTGCACAAGCACTTCTTCATCAACCGAAGTTTCTTATTTTAGATGAGCCAACGAATGGATTAGATCCTGCTGGAATTCGAGAGTTTCGATTGTATTTAAGAAAAATAGCGGAAGAAGAAAACGTATCGATTTTTGTATCGAGTCATATGCTTTCAGAAATCGAATTGATGTGTGATCGAATTGCGGTCATTCAAAATGGAAAATTATTAAATGTAGAAGAAACAGCAAGGTCAACAAAACCGCATTATTATATTGAAGCGCACCCAATTCAAAAAGTAGAACAAATGATACGAGCAGAAGGTAAATCAGTTGAATCATTGGAAGAAGGAATTCTTGCTCAATTGGAGAAAGAAGAAGTTCCAATGCTTATCCAGAAACTCGTTGAAGAAGATATTCAGCTTTACACGGTTCAACCTCACTTAAAAACACTGGAAGATCAGTTTTTAGAATTAACAGGAGGTGGCCAAATTGCTGAATCTCATAAAAAATGAATGGATGAAATTATGGAGTAAAAAAGGAACTTGGACGATGGTGATCCTGTTAGCTGCGATTATCTTTGGTTTTACAGGCCTTGCAAAGCTGACAGAAACGCTTTTTGACGATACAGAGTGGATTGCATCATTAGAAACACAAATTGAAGAAATCGATCAACAGTTAGTTGAGTCTGATTTAGATGAACGAGAAAAAGTTGAATTGGAGATGGAACAAGAAAATCTTCAAGAAATGCTTGAGATGAATATTGAAAGCAATCAACCACAAACACGAGAGAATGTGATTACAGAGACGTTTGGGATTATGGCACTGGTGACACTACTAACAATCATTGTCGCTTCAGGAATTGTTTCTACAGAGTTTTCTCAAGGAACAATTAAAATGTTATTATCCCGACCGGTTAATCGTTGGAAAATATTAATGTCGAAGTATTTGACGGTCCTTTTATTCGCTTCACTTGCGACGATTGTAACATATGTATCGAGTGTATTGGGTGCTTATATTTTCTTCCCAAGCGAGACAGGTAGTACGTTTATATTTTATGAAGAGGAAGTTCCGGTATCGGCGCTGTGGAGTAAGTCGTTATATCTGATGTTTTTATCATTGATCAATGTAAGTATCATCGCAACATTGGCCTTTATGATTGGAACGATCTTTCGTTCTACGTCAATGGCAATTGGCGTTTCAATGTTTCTTTATTTTACAGGTGGATTAATTGTCTCGTTCTTAGCTGAGTACTCATTTGCTAAATATGTTCTTTTTGCACATACGAATTTAACAGATCATGAGACAGGTTATTTATCATTGCCTGGTTTAACAATGCCTTTTTCAGTAGGCGTTATTATTGCATACGGTGTTCTCTTTTTAGCACTTAGCTTTTTATCTTTTACCAAAAGAGATGTAACAGCTTAAAGAATACGATGGATAAGTAAGAAAATCGCTTTACTTTTTATTCAGTAGGTGGCTAAAACGCCTACTGAATAAAAGGATTTTGGTAATGACTCCAATGAGACTCTTTCTTGCAGTAACAAATGTATAATTCTTTTCTATAGACCTCAATCTATATATGTTCAATAATACACACTCCTTTTCTTCAATCCCCAATTCAAATCTAATTATACCAAGCTATGATTAGATTGCTCATCACACTTTGTATTCATTGATTTTCAGCTCCTTAGATGCTTATAATTAAAGAACACACAATTATTTCGCTCTACAGATTTGTCCCTTGAATATAAATGATTGAAACATTCAATTTTAGGGAAGTACAGTGAAGATATGTAATATAATAGGAATTTTATATTTAGGAGGGTAAACATGCAATTACTACCAAGAGAAATTGATAAGTTGATGATTGTTGTTGCTGCTGATGTTGCACGCAGACGAAGAGAACGAGGGCTTAAGTTAAATCATCCGGAAGCAATAGCACTCATTACGTATGAAGTACTAGAAGGCGCGCGCGACGGGAAAACAGTTGCAGAATTAATGGAATACGGTGCAACGATTTTATCACGCGATGATGTAATGGACGGGATCCCGGAAATGATTAGTGACATTCAAGTAGAAGCTACATTTCCAGATGGCACGAAATTAGTAACAGTACACAATCCGATTCGATAAAAAATTTAAACAGGCACGAACGACGAAAGGAGCTACAATCATATGATTCCAGGCGAATACATTTTAAAAGATGAAGAAATTATTTGTAACAAAGGTGCTGAAAGTATCGATGTGTTTGTTGTAAACACGGGCGATCGACCAATCCAAGTAGGTTCACATTATCATTTTTATGAAGCAAATGATGCGTTGAAATTTGAAAGAGATGTTACGTACGGAAAACGTTTAAATATTCCAGCAGGTGCAGCTGTGCGCTTTGAACCAGGTGATGAAAAAGAAGTGCAGTTGATCGACTACGCTGGTGCAAGAGAAGTATATGGATTTCATAACAAAGTGGACGGCCCACTAGAAAGCGGGGGTTCTAAATGAGTTTTAAAATGGATAGAGAACAGTATGCGCAGATGTATGGCCCGACAACAGGGGATTCAATTCGTCTAGCGGATACGGATTTATTTATACAAATTGAAAAAGATTACACGAAATACGGTGAAGAGGTCGTATTTGGTGGCGGAAAAGTAATTCGTGATGGAATGGGACAACACCCATTAATTACACGTGAAGAAGATGAGCGTGTGCCAGATACGGTTATTACAAACGCAGTTATTCTAGACTATACAGGCATTTACAAAGCAGATATTGCGATTAGAGATGGGAAAATCTCTGGCATTGGAAAAGCAGGGAACCCACTTGTACAAGACCAAGTCGATATTATTATTGGTGCGGGTACAGAAGTGATTTCAGGTGAAGGTAGGATTGTCACAGCTGGTGCAATCGATACGCACGTACACTTCATTAACCCTGAACAAGTAGAAGTAGCACTTACAGCTGGAACGACGACGCTCATCGGAGGCGGCGCAGGGCCTGGTGCTGGTTCAAGAGCAACAACTGCAACGCCAGGCGCTTGGCATATGCATGCAATGCTTAAAGCAGTAGAAGGACTGCCTATTAACGTGGGATTAACTGGAAAAGGTCATGCGGCAGCAGAAGGTCCTTTAGCAGAGCAAATTCTTGCGGGAGCAATTGGCTTAAAAGTTCACGAAGACTGGGGCGCAACACCATCTGTTTTAGATCATGCTTTATCAGTTGCGGATAAATATGACGTGCAAATTGCCCTTCACGCAGATACATTAAACGAAGGTGGCTTTTTCGAGGATACGATGAAAGCAATCGACGGCCGTAATATTCATATGTATCACACAGAAGGCGCGGGTGGTGGACACGCACCAGACTTGATTAAATCTGCTGGAATGATGAACGTATTACCAGCTTCAACAAACCCAACATTACCGTACACGGTCAATACAATTGACGAACATTTAGATATGGTCATGGTTGCCCATAACTTAAACCCATCAGTACCAGAAGACATTGCATTTGCAGACTCACGTATTCGCAATGAAACCATTGCAGCGGAAGATATTTTACAAGATATCGGTGTCTTCAGTATGACGAGTTCAGACTCTCAAGCAATGGGGCGTGTTGGTGAAGTTGCACTGAGAACTTGGCAAGTTGCACATAAAATGAAGCAACAACGAGGCGCTTTAGAAGGTGACAGTGAGTATTCAGACAACAACCGCGTCAAACGTTATGTTGCTAAATATACGATTAACCCTGCAATTGCGCATGGAATTGGTGATTATATTGGTTCGATTGAAGTCGGCAAAATGGCAGACCTCGTTCTATGGGAACCACAATTCTTTGGAGCAAAACCGGAAATGATTTTGAAAAACGGAATGGCTGTCTATAGCTTAATGGGAGATCCAAACGCGACAATTCCAACACCACAGCCAATGATTTACCGTCCGATGTACGCAGCTTACGGAAAAGCATTAGCACAAAGTTCCATCACTTTCGTTTCAAAAGTTGCTTATGACAATAATATTAAAGAAGAGTTAGGTCTTGAAAAGACGGTACTGCCTGTATCGAATATTCGTAACCTGACGAAGAAAGATATGAAGTTAAATACAGCAACGCCTGATATCGATGTTGATCCACAAACGTATGAAGTGAAAATAAACGGAGAAGTGATTACGTGCGAGCCTGTTGACACTGTTCCAATTGGGCAACGCTATTTCTTATTCTGAGGTGATGGACTTGATTATTGAAGCAGTTGTAAAAAATATAAAAGATTTAGAACCAACTGAGTTAGAGAAGCTGCATAAAGAAAAGGTTTATTTAGAAAGTGCACATTTAATGAAGCGAATTCAAAGAGTTGAAACAGATCACGGCCGTGAAATAGGCATTCGTTTGAAAAATCCACGTGATTTAGAAGCTGGAGATATTCTTTTCATGGATGATAAAAATGTGATTTATATCGACGTGCTTTCTGATGATCTATTAGTCATTCGTCCGCGTGATATGCACGAGATGGGAACGATTGCGCATCAGCTTGGAAACCGTCATTTACCGGCGCAATTTGAAAATGATGAGATGCTTGTCCAATATGATTATCTTGTTGAAGAGTTATTGGAAGAACTTGAGATTCCGTACGTACGAGAAGAACGCAAAGTGAAACAAGCATTTCGTCACATCGGACATAGCCATGACTAATCATGCATTATCTTTATTCCAACTCTGTGATTCGACGTTTCCGAATGGTTCTTTTAGCCAATCTTTTGGACTTGAAACGTATATACAAAGAGACATTGTTACAGATGCAGAATCATTTTCTGATTGGTTGAAAGTCTATATTCACGAACAGCTCGCTTACGCAGATGGATTAGCAGCTAGAATTGCTTACGATGCGCTTGAAGAGGAAGATTATGACACGCTTTGGGAGTTGGACCGTAAGTTAACGGTCCAAAATCTTGCGCGGGAATCACGAGCCGGCACGCAACGTATGGGAGAGAGTATGCTGGAAATTTCTGAAGCGATTTATGAACTACCTCTACTTGCGACTTACAAAGAGAAAATCCGTGAAAAAGAAGCGTTCGGTCATCCTGCCATCGTATTTACAATCGTTGGATATGCACTTCAAGCAGAAAAAGATACGACGATTTTGTATTATTTATATTCGACAGTGACAAGTCTTGTTCAAAACGCAGTTCGGGCGATTCCACTTGGACAAACGACAGGACAAAAGATCATTTATACGTTCCAAAAGGAATTAAGGCAAGCGACGGATAAAATTATGCAGTTAGATCGAGACGAATTTGGTGTTGTATCACCAGGTCTTGAACTTTCACAAATGCAGCATGAACGCGTCGGCATACGAATCTTTAGTTCTTAACCGACTTATCGTAATTTGTTTAACAATTGACTAAAGGATGTGTTTTAGAATGGAACCAGTGAAAATAGGAGTTGGCGGTCCAGTAGGTGCAGGGAAGACGATGTTAATCGAAAAGATTACGCGCGCTTTAGCAGACGAAGTAAGTATGGCCGTCATTACAAATGACATTTATACAGTAGAAGATGCGAAGTTTTTAGTTGCTAATGGAATTTTACCTGAAGATCGAATTGTAGGAGTAGAGACAGGTGGGTGTCCACATACAGCGATTCGAGAAGATGCCTCTATGAACTTTGCAGCGATAAACGAACTAAAAGAAAAGCATCCTGATGTTGAGCTTCTCTTTGTAGAGAGTGGCGGAGACAACCTAGCCGCTACATTTAGCCCTGAGCTTGTGGACTTTTCAATTTATATTATTGACGTTGCCCAAGGGGAGAAGATTCCTAGAAAAGGTGGCCAAGGAATGATTAAATCTGACTTATTTATCATTAATAAAACGGATTTAGCACCTTATGTTGGCGCAAGTTTAGAAGTAATGGAATCTGATACGAAAGTCTTTCGTGGAGAGAAACCTTTCTTCTTCACAAATTTAAAAGAAGACGAAGGATTAGCTGAGGTTGTCGACTGGATTAAAAAACATGCATTGTTAAAAGGCTTAGGGCAAGATGTCTAAGTGGACAGGCGTTCTTAAACTCGACATGGAAAATCGCGGAGGGCGATCCGTGGCGAAGAATGTATACTTCCAAGGCGCATTTAAAGTGATGCGCCCTGTCTATTTAAATAATTACAACCATCCATGTTATTATTTGCTTAACCCTGGTGGTGGCTATTTAGACGGCGATAAATATCATATGGAAGTTTCATTAGATGAAAAAGCAGAACTTACATTGACGACCCAATCATCAACTAAAGTTTATAAAACGCCGACAAAAGAAGTGTATCAAGAAACCATTTTTAATATGAAAAAGGATAGTTACTTAGAATACTTACCAGATGCACTCATCGCATACAAAGATGCGAAGTATTATCAAAAAAATATCGTCTATATGGAAGAAGGAGCGACGTTGCTCTATTCTGATATCCTCACGCCGGGATGGTCACCGGAAGGCGAACAGTTTAGTTATGATATGTTACGATTAAAAACTGAAATATACATGAATGAACAATTGGTGGCATTCGACCATATTAAGCTACAACCAGAATCGCAACAAATGACTGAACTTGGTTTTATGGAAGGGTATACGCACTTAGGTTCATTTATCGTGATTGGTGAAAAAACGAATGATAAGTTATTAGACCAATTATATGAAACAATTCAAAAGCAGTCGGGAGACTTTGCATTTGGGATTTCTAAGCTTGCGATTTCAGGATTTACGATCCGCATTATGGCTAATTATACACAGGTAATTGAGCGTATCATTACAGCTTGTCATCATGTGATTAGTGAAGAGTGGTATCAAAAGAAGCCAAGTTTTTTACGAAAATATTAAAAGAGTGCTCGAAAATTCAATGGGATTTTCGAGTCTTTTCTTTATTCGTTTACTATATAAGATGAACTGTATTTTTTTGTTAATATGTAAAATAATCGGTGTGATTTGTTTCAATATCATGTGTAAAGGGAATATCAAAGTGAAGTCTTTAAGTAAACATGCAACAAACGCATCATAAAACGTTTAATATTGTACAGAATAGTATAGTAAAACGGTTTTTCAATTTCTAGGAGGTGTTTTGATTGGTAAATAATTTTGAAGTAGGTCAAGTATTTGAAGATAGAAAGCATGAACGTACAGAGTTTAAATTCATTGTCGATGGGCGCCAGTACAAAGGTTACTACAAGGATGGTCAAATCGATTGGTTACATCCACACCCAAAGCAAGACGTTGGAGAACGTAAAGTAAAAGCGATTGAAGATGAAGTATTAGAACTCCTGAATGAGCACGGTGTCAGGGATGAAACGGAAAACCTTGAAATTGAACCAATGGTGAAGAATAAAGCGCGAAATCTGCTCATGTTTAAGCTGAAAATTCAAGGTGAAGAATTTAAAGGGACGTTTCAAGACGGTGAGCTCGAGTGGTTCCATCCAAAACCTAGACGTAAGTTAGATGAAGAACGCGTGAAGAAAATAGAAGAAAGTGTTCAAAAGAAAGTAGAGGAACACCTCGAATAATCAGTGAAAAGCGTTACTTTTTTATGGTAAAAGTAACGCTTTTTTGTATAGTAAGAGAAGCTTCAATTTAAAAATCCCAAGTAAAGAAATGTGTTAAACATTTCTTTACTTGGGGTTACATGAGTAAGCTTAGAATTACTGATTATCGCTACTAAATGTACGAATAAGACCAGCGATTGTACCGATACCAACGAATGCAAATAATGTAAACATAATGTATAAGAACCACATGAGGCTTTCACTCCTTTTATCGTTCATTCACTTTGCTTCCCATTATACCACTTTAAGAAAGTTCGGGCAATGTTAGATAGCGTAAGATTACGACAATGAGAAGATAGAAAGTAAAAAACAGACTCCTCAATTACGAAAAGCCTATTTTCATTTGCTTATCATTATTTTCCTTCGTTTTGTTCTTTCAGCAAATCACGAATTTCAGTTAATAATGCTTCTTGTGCATCCACTTCTTCTTCGGTTTCCTCTTCCACGTCTTCTTTCTTTTTCAGTTTAGAAAGCAAGCGAATTGCTAAGAAGATAAAGAAAGCGATAATAAAAAAGTCGAAAATCGATTGTAAGAACACACCGTATGTAATTTCTGCATCGCCAACTGTATGAGAAAATCCTGTTAAATCGATCCCGCCTGATAAAATACCAACGATTGGTGTAATGATGTTCTCGACGAGAGAAGACACGATATTTCCAAAAGCAGCACCGATCACAACAGCAACTGCTAAATCAACGACATTTCCTTGAAAAGCAAAATCTTTAAAGTCTTGCCACATGATGACTCACTCCATATCTGTCAATAACTATATCGAAAAAATTAGACACTAAATATTTTAACAAGCGATTGATAAGAAGCAAGCGTTTCGTCACAATTAATTACACATCATTCCGAATGGCTAAGGAGTGAAACGAATCACCAAACTCATTGCTCTTCAATAAATTTCCACTGATATTTTTGTAAGTTTACTTTTTGGTGCAATGTAAACTCCACGCCTTCCATTTCAAGCATCTCTCGTTGTTCACTCGCTTTATGTGTAATTTCCCCTTTTGCGTTAATGACACGATGCCAAGGTAGTTCATATTTTGCGCTCATAGAATGAAGAACCCACGATACTTGTCTTGCACCTCGGGGATGACCTGCCGCTTTTGCAATTTGTCCGTATGTTGCAACGTGACCAAATGGGATGGATTGAATCAGTTTAATGACATCTTTTGTAAATGGTTTCATTGTGTTCAACTCCAGACTGGTAAAAGTAAAGGCATTATGTACACTTTCTCTCAGTATACTGAATCATAAAATACTGTACAATGATTGCTAGAGATAGACTGAGTCAAGTTTTTGTGGGTGATTATTTAAGCTGGGTAAAACTCTTCTAAATATAATTAAATTTGCTTTTTTTATAATCAATCATAAACGTTGTTGATTTCCGTTCCGAGCGGACGCGTTCTGAGGGGCGCGCGGTGAGCCTCCTCGTCGCAAAAACCGTGCTCCTGTGGGGTCTCACCTGTCGCGCTACTCCCTCCAGAGTCGCCGCTCTGCACTCCAATCAACAGA
>JAPFCR010000031.1 GCA_026169375.1 Sporosarcina sp.
AGGTACTTTCAATCAGAGGGAGTTCAAACTCCCTGCTGATTCAAGTTAAGCCTCCGGCGGATGTCAGGGATTTTGTAAGGAAATTAACTGGGCAAGCTCAGTTCAAAATCCCGACGCAATCACGCCGAGGCGTGATTGATTCGCAAATTAACTCTGATTTTAAATGTTCTTTGGCATCATTAATATAGAAAACATAAAGAATGGAGGAGATTTTTATGAGAAGAAAAGAGATTGTCCGAATGTTAACTGAAAAACAATGTCCAGAATGTGGCGAAAAGTATATTGAAAAAATTGAATCTGTTATTTATGAGTGTGAACGCTGCATCGGTAGACATGAAGAATAAATTGAATGATTGATAAGTGAAAAGTCAAATCAATCGAAATGACTGATCGTACTTATATTAAGAACAAACGTCTCTATATTCTTCTAGAAGAAATAGAGACGTTTTCATATGAAGAATGGGGGCATATGGAATGACAAATTACGTAAACGTAAACAAATTGCAAGTTTCAGAGGTTTTATATAACTTCATCAATGAAGAGGCTTTACCGAATAGTGGGATTGACCAATCTTCTTTTTGGAAAGAATTAGAGCAGTTAATTCAGAAGTTTACGCCTGAAAATAAAGCTTTATTAACTGAACGTGACACAATGCAACGTGAAATTAGCAGCTGGCATAAAGAAAATGAAGGGGAAATTGATGAGAAGAAATATAAAGAATTCCTGAAGGAAATTGGTTATTTAGAGCCTAAAGTAGAATCATTTAAAGTATCGACAGAAAATGTAGATGATGAGGTTGCGCGTCTAGCAGGTCCACAACTTGTTGTTCCAGTAAATAATGCTAGATATGCATTAAACGCAGCGAACGCAAGGTGGGGCAGTCTTTATGATGCACTTTATGGCACGGATGTGATTTCTGTGGATAGTGGGAAAGAAGCAAGTAGTCGGTACAACCCAGTCCGAGGGAATGCAGTCATTAAATATGCGAAAACCTTTTTAGATGAAGTGGCTCCATTAGAGAGCGGATCGCATCATCAAGTAATAAATTATAAAATCGAAAATGCAAAATTATCGATTCAAGTAGAAGGTGGAAAGCAAACTAAACTAAAAAATTCTGCTCAATTTAAAGGATACACAGGTTCAGCCGTAGATCCAACATCTATTTTATTAGAAAACAACAATCTTCATATTGAAATTCAAATCGATCGTAGTCATGCGATTGGAAAAACAGATTCTGCAGGCGTGAAAGATGTTTATATGGAAGCTGCTCTTTCAACGATTATGGACTGTGAAGACTCTGTTGCAGCAGTAGATGCAGAAGATAAAGTAGAAGTATATCGTAATTTACTCGGTTTAATGAAAGGTGATTTATCAGTCACTTTCGAAAAAAATGGTGAAATGATGAAACGCGTTTTAAACCCGGACCGACAATATATAAGTCCACAAGGGGATGCATTTACTGTACCGGGTAGATCACTCACATTCATTCGAAATGTTGGACATTTAATGACAAACCCAGCGATTTTAGATGAGCATCATGAGGAAGTTTATGAAGGTATTTTAGATGGAATCGTGACGGCCTTACTTGCGATTCATAATTTAAATGGAGAAAAAACTTTCCAAAACTCTAAGCATGGTTCTGTATACATTGTAAAACCTAAAATGCATGGCTCAAAAGAAGCGGCTTATGCAAATCGCTTATTCAATGACATAGAAGATATATTGAACTTAGACCGTCATACGTTAAAAATTGGTTTAATGGATGAAGAGCGTCGAACTTCATTAAATCTAAAAGCATGTATTCAAGAAGTGAAAGAAAGAATCGCATTTATTAACACTGGTTTCTTAGATCGTACTGGTGATGAAATCCATACATCGATGGAAGCGGGCGTTATGATTCGAAAAAATGATATGAAGCAAACGACTTGGTTAAAAGCATATGAGAAGTCAAACGTTGAAGTTGGGATTGACTGTGGACTTCCTGGACATGCTCAAATCGGAAAAGGGATGTGGGCAATGCCAGATAAAATGGCACAGATGATTGAAGAAAAAATCGGACACCCTAAAGCGGGAGCAAATACTGCATGGGTGCCTTCACCAACAGCTGCAATTTTACATGCACTTCACTATCATGAGGTGAATGTCGGAGAAGTACAAAAAGGCATTACAAGTTCCGAAGATATTCAAGATAAGATTTTACAAATTCCCACTGCTGATCAACCGAATTGGTCAAAAGAAGAAATTCAAGAAGAGTTAGATAATAATGCGCAAGGAATTCTTGGGTATGTTGTTCGTTGGATTGACCAAGGCGTTGGTTGTTCGAAAGTTCCAGATATTAATGATGTTGGCCTAATGGAAGACCGTGCAACATTACGAATTTCGAGTCAACATATTGTAAACTGGTTACACCATGGTATTTGTACAAAAGAACAAGTACTTGAAACGATGAAACGTATGGCTAAAGTGGTTGATCAGCAAAATGAAGGGGATGCACTTTATCAACCAATGGCATCTAATTTTGATGATTCAGTTGCGTTTCAAGCAGCTTGTGAACTTGTGTTTGAAGGAATTCATCAACCAAATGGATATACAGAGCCAATTTTACACAGACGTCGTATTGAAGCGAAAGAAAAAGCGCGTGTTACAATTACAGGTTAATTAAAAAGTCATTTTTATCTTATTTCCGACAGAGGACTCCCACTTCAAGGAATGCGTAGGGCATAGCCCAATGAATAAGTGGGGGGGAGTTCAAACTGTCTAGTAAGGCGATATGGAAAAAACATGACAACTTATGCTAGGCTAGAACATTTTCAAAAGGTTCTAGACCTAGTCTTTTTGTATTGGTAAAGTAGAGATAAGCTAGTAAAATGTAAATGCAATTTAACTTGATTCAGCAGAATTCCCTCACTTCTATAAGTGGCGGGATGAATGTCGAAAAGGTACTTTCAATCAGAGGGAGTTCAAACTCCCTGCTGATTCAAGTTAAGCCTCCGGCGGATGTCAGGGATTTTGTAAGGAAATTAACTGGGCAAGCTCAGTTCAAAATCCCGACGCAATCACGCCGAGGCGTGAT
>JAPFCR010000026.1 GCA_026169375.1 Sporosarcina sp.
ATGGCACACACAGAAAATACCGTACAAAACCGTAATTCAAGACAATTACCTCTGATAATGGCAGTAAACACTCTAATCTAGCGGTGCGTTTAAAAGGCGTCCCGGAACTCTATTTCACACACCCTAACGCACGTTATGAAAGAGGTTCTAACAAGTGACACAATGTTTTTCTTAGACATTATATTCCAAAAGGTCAAGCAATTTAAGATTATTCTAGGCAAACAATCAAACGCATTTATTAGATTCTCAACAATTTACCAAGAAAGATTCTAGACTACCAACAACCAGCAGTCCTTTTTGAACAAGAACTAGCTAAATTAGCTTAATATTACACAAACAGATCAAAGTCAAAACCAGCTTTCTAAGGTTGATGAAAAACACAGACGTTCATAAACACACGTGATTTTGTCTGAGTGGCTAACTTAATATTACAATTTAGGGAAATTAAACAAAATAACATTTTGACATCTTTCATGGCTATAATATTTAATTTTTCTTTTTAAACACAAATAAAACCGGAAAACCAATTTAATGGCTTCCCGGTTCTCAATTGAAATTTGATCTAATTAGCATATACAAAGTTATAGACGAGGATAATCTATGAAATTATCTACGTTTCCTTGCAGCCTCAGACTTCAATTTGCGTCTTACACTCGGCTTCTCATAGTACTCACGCTTTCTTGCCTCACGGATTTTTCCGCTTTTGGAAACATCACGCTTGAAGCGTCGAAGAGCGTCTTCAAGTGACTCGTTTTTACGAACGGTAGTTTTCGACATACCTCTTGTCCCTCCCTCCGAACACCCTTGGCAGTTACACAGTCTAGTACTGTGTACCTTAGTATTATACCTGATTAAGAAAAATAGGTCAAGAAAAATATAATTAATAGTCTTCCTTGGAAGTTAGCCCTTGCATAATTTGTACGCCCGAACTCGCACCGATTCTTGTTGCGCCAGCTTTGATCATCGCTTGCATATCTTCAAAACTACGGACACCGCCAGAAGCTTTCACACCGATTTCTGGGCCGACAACTGCTCTCATTAATTTCACATCTTCGACAGTAGCACCACCTGTTGAAAATCCAGTCGATGTTTTCACAAAATCTGCACCTGCTTTAACGGATAATTCAGAAGCTGTTCTTTTCTCTTCATCTGTTAATAAAGCAGTTTCGATAATGACTTTTACAATTGCGCTTTCACCAGCTGCTTCGACAACAGCCTCGATATCTTTTTGAACAACTTCATGTTGACCATCACGTAGCGCACCGATATTAATGACCATATCAATTTCGGTCGCGCCGTTTTCAATGGCATTTTTCGTTTCAAATGCTTTTGTCGCACTTGTTGAAGCGCCTAAAGGAAATCCAATGACTGTACAGACTTTTACATCTGTACCTGTTAATTGTCCTGCTGCCTTTTTAACCCAAGTCGGATTGACACAAACGGATGCAAATGAGTAAGTTTTCGCTTCTTCACAGATTTCTGTAATCGCTTCTTCTGTTGCGTCCGCTTTTAATAATGTATGATCGATATATTTTGCAAAATTTGTATTCAAAAGAATACCTCCTAAAGTATTTCTATCTATTTTTTACGCGTGAATCGTGTCATCTTCCATCACGCGTACATATGTTGCTTCATTATAAGGATATCCCGCTTTTGTTAATTTTACACGAACGACTTTTCCTACCATTGACTCGTCTGCTTCAAAGACAACTTTTAAGTAGTTATCTGTATACCCTTCATATAATCCACTTTCTGGATCTTCTTTATATTCTACCTCGGGAATTACTTCTAATACTTCGTCTTCAAATCGCGAAGCATACTCTTTTGCGAGCTGATCGTTTAGTTCAATGAGCCTGTGAACACGTTCATTTTTCACTTCTTCATCAATCTGGTCCGTCATACGTGCTGCTGGTGTTCCTGTACGCATTGAATACGGGAATACATGAAGTTCGGCAAAACGTTGATCGCGAACGAAATTATATGTTTCCATAAATTCTTCTTCAGTCTCACCTGGGAACCCAACAATAACATCTGACGTGATTGCTAAATCTGGCAACGCTTCACGTAAACGGTCAAGACGCTCTGCAAAGAATTCCATCGTATACTTTCTACGCATACGTTTTAGCACCGTATTTGACCCTGATTGAATTGGAATGTGTAAATGACGAACGATCACTTTTGAGTCGTTTAACACTTGAATCACTTCATCTGTTAATTGACTCGCCTCGATTGAACTAATACGTAAACGTTTTAATCCTTTGACCTCTGTTTCTAAGTCACGGAGTAACGCCGCTAAATTATAATCTTTTAAGTCTTCACCGTATCCACCTGTATGGATTCCTGTGAGCACAATTTCAAGATAACCCGCATCAACAAGTTGCTGGGCTTGACGAATAACTTCTTTCGGATCACGTGAACGCATTAACCCTCGTGCCCACGGAATGATACAGAATGTACAGAAGTTATTACAGCCTTCTTGAATTTTAAGCGATGCACGCGTACGGTCTGTAAACGCTGGTACATCTAACTCTTCATAAACACGGTTTTTCATAATATTACGAACCGCATTAATCGGCTCGCGCTCTGCACGATACTCATCAATCAGACCGAGTAATTTCGTACGATCTTGTGTTCCAACGACAACATCAACACCTGGAATTTCCATAATTTCAGCAGATGACGTTTGCGCATAACAGCCTGTTACACAAATAACCGCATCTGGGTTTCGACGAATTGCACGACGAATGACTTGACGGCTTTTTCGGTCACCTGTATTCGTTACTGTACATGTATTAATAACAAATACATCCGCATTCGTATTAAAATCAACACGGTCATATCCGTCGTCTTTAAACAATTGCCAAATCGCTTCAGTTTCATAATGGTTTACTTTACAACCTAATGTATGGAAGCTCACAGTTTTAGTAAGCTCATTACTCATTTATATTTCATCCTTTCATACGCTCAAACAGAGTTCTTACTTATCAATTTATAATAGCATAAAACACTCCTTTCAGCATAGTATTTCGACATGATTCGAAGTAAACTTTTCAAATTCAGCATTGGTTTCAATTGTTTTTAAATAAAATACAAGGTATAATGAGATCATTAGTTTTATAGATATTTTGAACATGTAAAAGTTGTAAGTACTAGCGTTTATAATCACATAAAAGATAAGAAAGGGTGATAAATATGAACGAAAAAATATTACAGCAAATTTTACTGGAATTAAAAGATGTTAAATCTGATCTAGGTGAAGTCAAAACGGAATTAAGTGATGTTAAATCTGATCTAGGTGAAGTCAAAACAGAATTGAGTGATGTTAAATCTGATCTAGGCAGTGTTAAATCTCAACTAAATGAAAATACACAATTAACAAAAGCAATCTATGATCGACAAGAAGAAACAGACGCTAAACTTGAAGCATTAAGTATCGACGTACACAAAGCATACGGAAAGATCACTAATTTAGAAGATAAACTCGCTTTCAATTCATACAAAGCTTTCCAAAATGAAGAAGCCATCTTTAATTTAAAAAGAGAGTTTGGCACTGGATCTAATCGATTAGAAAATAAAAAAAAAAAAAAAAATAAATCACACGGCTTTTCGGAGTCGTGTTTTTTTATGTATAATTTCCTCTTTGGTCACCTAAAAACAACCAATTTTAAACATAAAGTGAAAAGGAACACAAGCTAAGTGCGTCACGTCCTGTGACAACGCTTGCGTGACCAACATCATGTTGGCCTCAATCGGGCTTTTACGGGCAGTTGATCTCCCACTTATCTTTACCGTTTTCACTTAAATCTTGAAGTGGGAGTCTTACTGCCCGTTAATGCGGGATCAAATTAAAAACCCATTTCCAAGTCTTTTGTCCCCCCGGACATGTCCACCCGCCCACTTCTTGTTTCTCCTACGCGCTCTAGGCTTTGACGCACTTTTTTCAAAACCGAACCTATTCTTTCTTTAAACTTAAAATCTTAAGAGTTATTCTGTACCCTTCAAAAAATCTTTTTAAATTCTTTTCAATACATGTATCCCTTTTTTAAAAAAGACTCTATATAGCTAATAACAGGCTGTTCAGTAGATAAAAATAAAAAGGGGTCGAGGTAAAATGAATTATTTAACACAATATCAATCATTCACAACAAAGCAGGAATTAAATGCAGCAATTGCTTTACATATTAATTATCATAATCATGAACTAAATGAAACGGATCGGAATATTTTAACGTTCCTTAGTAGATACGCGGTAAAGTATCCCGGAGTTGCCCATTTAAAAATCGCTACCATCAGCAAACAAATTCCAAAAAATGCCCGTACCATTCGTCGTAGCATTAATAAATTAGCACAATTCCATATTTTAAAGAGACAACCTTTATTACGCGTCAAAGCAGGTGGACAAGGGGCCAATCTTTATATTTTTCTTCCTTTTGACCAGACACTTAAAACGAAAATGGCTGAAGACAAAACAACTGAACAATCAGCTGTTTTAGAACTGCATATCGAACCAGAACCAATCACGCATTATACGCGTTTTGCACAACTTGTATCTTCTTATATCGGAAACAAATCGGAAGGAACTGTGAATAGCCTGTACAATATTTTTAGTAAGCAAGCATCAAGTCTTATGAAATTCTCGATCCACGAAGACAAAGGACCAATTTTTGAAAAACTTGCATTAGAAGCTGTCGCGATATTATTTCAAACGACTAAAAGAAAACAAGTTTATAATTTACTTGGTTATTACGACGGGGTTTATCGGGAGTTAGTAAATCGGGAACTCTTTTCTGATGCCTTCCTCGATTATGATGTAGAAGTTGAATTTCTTCTCCCACATGAGATGTAATGATACTGGACTAGCTTTCACTCACCTGAGGTTGATCGGATTTTCGGAGTTATGTATACTAGAATTCTTAAAAAGACATTCCTCATCTAGATGACTAGTAAGGAATGTCTTTTACAAAATCATTATTCAAATGCATAAGAAACTGCCGACAAAAAGTATAACGGCGCTGTTTCTGTTCGTAAAATACGCGGGCCGAGTGCAACAGGTAAAAAGTTTGCTGCTTGTAAACTAGTTGCTTCGTCTCGCGATAGGCCACCTTCTGGACCGAATACGATTAGTACATTGTCATTTGGTTTTAATTCGCGAACTCGGTCTGCTAAACGCGGGCGGTTGTCTTGTTTTGCCGCCTCTTCGTCAGCGAATAGACAAACGTCATATTTCTCGCTTTCCATAATTAATTGCTTCACCGTCAATGGGTTTTCAATTGTAGGAATCACCGTACGATGACATTGTTCTGCTGCTTGATGGGCAATTTTTTGAAGACGTTCGATTCTTTTTTTGCCTTTTTTATCGTCCCATTTCACAATTGAACGTTCTGCTTTAAAAAGAATCACTTTTGACATACCAAGTTCCGTTCCTTTTTGGACAATTAAGTCATGCTTATCGCCTTTTGCTAAACCATTCGCGATTGTTATATGAACGGGTAACTCGTTGCTTGGCAGTGCTTCTCCTTCTTTTTTCACATGAATTTGGTCATCAGTAATCTCCTGAATTGTAGTGATGAATGCACCTTCATTATTCACGACGATGATTTGACCGCCCTCAGTCATCCGCATCACGCGAATAATATGTTTATAATTTTCACCTTGTAAAACAGCTTCATCGTGCTCTGTAAAAGGTTCGTTTATAAAATAACGTTGCATATTAAGCGTCTCCTGTTTTCTTTCCGATTAATGCGACCCAATCTTCCATAAGGACACTTTCAACGATGTCAAAACCTTTTGCGATTAAGTCATCTTTCACTTCGTCTCGTTTTTCTTCAATAATCCCTGAAACGATAAATAGACCGTCTTTTGGTAAAAGGCTTGCTGCATCTTGAGAAAATGACATAATAACGTCTGCCAAAATATTAGCGACGATGACATCGGGTTTTACATGAATCGAATCTAGTAAATTTCCTTTTGTCACGTCGACTACATCTTCCACTTTATTGACAACGATATTTTCCTTTGCTGCTGTAACTGCCACTTCGTCTAAATCTAGCGCATGAACTTGTTTCGCACCAAGCATAGCAGCACCGATTGAAAGGACACCTGAACCAGTACCGACGTCAACAACAACATCATCTTTTTTCACGTATTTTTCCAGTGCTTGCATACACATCACTGTCGTCGGATGCGTTCCCGTTCCGAAAGCCATCCCTGGATCTAATTCAACGATGAGTTCATCTGATTCAACAGGTGTATATTCTTCCCACGACGGCACAATTGTAAAACGACCTGAAATTTTTACCGGATGATAATATTGTTTCCACGCTGTCGCCCAGTCTTCTTCATCTACTTCAGACGTTTGCATTTTATTTAATCCGACGTCTAATCCGTATTTCGGTAGTTCTGCAATCGATTGCTCGATGTCTTTGATCGTCTCGATTAAAAAGCTATTCACTGGTAAATACGCCTTAACGATAACACCCTCCGATGGATAGTCTTTTCTATCCAATTCAACAATTTCTCCAAAAACATTTTCACGTTCGATATCGGGTTCTCTAGAATCCTCTATAATCACACCGCTTGCGCCTGCTTCATGAAATATATTCGCAACGGCTTCAGTCGCTTCATGTGTTGTATGAATCGCGATTTCTGACCATTTCAAACTGGTTCATCCCTTTCAGTCACCTTTAATGGTGCGTTTTATTTTATCGAATAGAGAACTTGAATATTCTTCCGGGCTATCTCCACTAATCGAAGCAAATTGACGCATAAGCTCTTTCTGCTTTTCTGTCATCTTTTCTGGCGTCACAACTTTTACAATCACATGTTGATCTCCTACACCTCGACCATGAACGTTTTTCACACCTTTTCCTCTTAAACGAAAACGCGTACCTGTTTGTGTGCCTGCTGGTACTTTCAAATTCACATCACCTTGAACAGTTGGTACTTTAATTTCATCACCAAGGGCTGCTTGTGGGAAAGTAAGACTTAGTTCTAAATAGATGTCATCGCCTTCACGAATAAATCTGTCATGCGGACGAACACGGAATACGATGAATAAGTCGCCTGTTGGACCACCATTTCTACCTGGCTCACCTTGTCCTGAAACGCGTAATTGTTGACCATCATCGACACCTTCAGGAATTGTCACTTTGATTTTCACTTTTTTCTCGACAGTTCCTGCACCGCGACATGTCTCACATTTTTCAGGAATAATTTGTCCTGTCCCACTACAGTGATGACAAGCTCTTCGGTTCACCATTCTACCAAGTGGTGTATCTTGTGTAATGTTAATTTCTCCTGAACCACCACAATGTGTACATGTTTCTGGTGACGTACCTTTTTTAGCGCCTGAACCATCACAAGTTCCACAGTTTTCTTCTTTAGGAATTTCAATTTCTGTTTCTTTACCAAAAACTGCTTCCATAAAATCTATGGCCATTGTATATTGTAAATCATTCCCTTTTCTCGGTGCATTCGGATCTTGCCTACGTGCTCCACCACCGAAGAAACTACTGAAAATATCTTCAAATCCAAAGCCATCTCCACCACCAAATCCGCCGCCGCCAAATCCTTGGTTCGGACCCGCATGACCGAATTGGTCGTAATTTGCTTTTTTCGACTCATCACTTAACACTTCATAAGCTTCTGTTGCTTCTTTAAACTTTTCCTCTGCATCTGCTGCTTTGTTTAAGTCTGGATGATATTTTTTTGATAGTTTACGGTAGGCTCTTCGAATCTCGTCCTTCGTTGCAGATTTATCTAACCCAAGAACCTCATAATAATCTCGTTTACTCATTAATTTTTCACTCTCCCAAAACATTTACCTACTCTACATTGTATCATAAACCCTTATTTTGCATGTCATTGAACACAACGCGATTTAAATACATTTTCCAACAGAAAAAGTCAAAGCCGGAACATCGGACTTTGACTTTTCCGCCAACAAGTTGGTCAATTATTTCTTATCTTCGTTTTCTACTTCTTCAAATTCTGCGTCGACAACATCGTCACTTGCACCTTCAGCGCCTTCTTCACCTTGTGCTGCTTGTGCCGCTTGAGCTGCTTGTTCATAAAGTTTTGTTGTTAACTCTTGAACAATAGATTCTAGTGCGTCTTTCTTCGTTTTAATCTCTTCAAAGTCTTCAGATTCAAGTGCTGTTTTCAGTTCAGCTGTTGCATCTTCAACTTTTTTCTTCTCATCTTCAGTTACTTGTTCGCCAAGATCTGTTACTGTTTTTTCAGCTTGGAACACGAGTTGATCAGCTTCGTTACGTAAATCAGCTTGTTCTTTACGCTTCTTATCGTCTTCTGCATGTTCTTCTGCTTCTTTTACCATGCGGTCGATATCATCATCTGATAATGAAGAACTCGCTTGGATAGTAATGTTTTGCTCTTTTTGTGTACCAAGATCTTTCGCTTTAACGTTTACGATACCGTTTTTATCGATGTCAAATGTAACTTCGATTTGTGGTGTTCCACGTGGTGCTGGTGGAATATCCGTTAATTGGAAACGACCGAGCGTTTTGTTGTCTGCAGCCATAGGACGCTCACCTTGTAGTACGTGAATATCTACTGCTGGTTGATTATCTGCAGCTGTTGAGAATACTTCTGACTTACTCGTTGGAATTGTTGTGTTACGTTCGATGAGTTTCGTAAATACGTTCCCCATTGTTTCAATCCCTAGTGAAAGTGGTGTTACGTCAAGAAGTACAACGTCTTTTACGTCTCCGCTTAAGATTGACCCTTGGACTGCTGCACCCATTGCAACAACTTCGTCAGGGTTTACGCCTTTATATGCTTCTTTCCCTGTTTCTTTTTCAACTGCTTCTTGAACAGCTGGAATACGTGTTGAACCACCTACGAGGATTACACGGTCAATTTCTGATGAAGAAAGATCAGCATCTTGAATTGCTTGACGTGTTGGAACCATTGAACGTTCAACTAAATCACGTGTTAACTCATCGAATTTCGCACGTGTTAATGTCATTTCTAAGTGTAATGGACCTGCTTCGCCCGCTGTGATGAATGGTAATGAAATTTGAGCTGAAGTAACACCCGATAAGTCTTTCTTCGCTTTTTCAGCACCATCTTTCAAGCGTTGCATTGCCATTTTATCTTGAGATAAGTCAATGCCATTTTCTTTACGGAACTCGTCAACTAAGTGATTAATGATCACATCATCAAAGTCGTCTCCGCCTAGCTCGTTATCTCCTGCTGTTGCAAGAACTTGGAAAACACCGTCTCCTAACTCAAGGATTGAAACGTCAAATGTTCCTCCACCAAGGTCATAGACGAGAATTGTTTGATCTTCATCTGTTTTATCTAAGCCATATGCAAGTGCTGCTGCAGTCGGCTCGTTAATAATACGCTCAACTTCAAGTCCTGCAATTTTACCAGCATCTGCTGTTGCTTGACGCTGTGCATCACTGAAGTAAGCAGGAACTGTAACAACTGCTTTTGTTACTTCTTCGCCTAAATACTCTTCAGCATAACCTTTCATATATTGAAGGATCATTGCAGAAACTTCTTGAGGTGTATATTCAGTACCTTCAGCTTCTACTTTATAATCAGAACCCATATGACGTTTTACAGACATAATTGTGTTTGGATTTGTAATTGCTTGACGTTTCGCAACTTCACCAACTTGACGCTCACCATTTTTGAATGCAACAACAGATGGTGACGTACGGTTACCTTCTGGGTTTGCGATTACTTTTGGCTCGCCGCCTTCGTATACTGCTACAACAGAGTTTGTTGTTCCAAGGTCAATTCCGATAATCTTACTCATTAATAAATTCCTCCTAAATTAAATTCATTGTTCAATTCGTATTCCTTCTATAAGGATGTATTTCATTGAACGATCATTTATTTAAATTAGCCCATAAATGAACTAAATTAAATGCTCATTTTTTACTCATTTACTTTAACCATAGACGGTCGTAGGACACGATCTTTTAAACTATACCCTTTTTGCATTTCTTCAAGCACAATTCCTGACGCTTTGTCTGCATCGTGATCTGTCATTACCGCTTGATGAAAATTCGGGTCAAATTCTTGATCCTGTGCTTCAATTTCCGTAAGTCCTTCAGATTTTAGCGCATCAACGAGTGAACGGTAAATCATATCCATTCCTTCCATCATTGACTTTGCTTCCTCTGTTTCAGCTTGAACGGATAATGCTCGTTCAAAGTTATCAAGTACTGGAATCACATTTGTTAAAACGCTTTGAGACTTATATTTTTCCAGTGCTTCTTTATCTAATACTGAACGACGTTTGAAATTATCATAATCAGCGAGTATCCTAAAGTATTTGTTCTCTTCTTCTTTAAGTTGTTCTTTTAATGTTTCAATTTCAGTACGAAGAACTGTTTCCTCATCTTGTACCTCTTCAACAGTTTCTTCACCATCTTCAACTAGTTCATCGACTTCTTCAACTAGTTCAGTTGTTTCCTCGTCCACGACTGACATTTCTTCATTTTTTTCCATCTTTACTTTTCCTCCTTGCTGCTGGGCTCGTTAATCGTTAATCTTGCTAACTCACGCGATAAATCGCTGCTCAGCAAATTAAGCAAAGTAATTACTCTACCATAATCCATTCTTTTCGGACCAATAATAGCGATTGAACCATTCGTTACTTCATCGACCGCATAAGTTGCGGTAATGACGCTATAATCACCCATCGCATTGTGATTGTTTTCCGAACCAATTTTCACGGCAACACCAGGGTTCATATCTTCAAATATTGTTGTTGTCGAAATGCCTTTTTCGATTAAATCAAAAAACGTTTTCATTTTTTCTACATCATTAAATTCAGGTTGGTTCATCATATTTAATTTTCCACCGAAATACAAACGTTCTTCCGGCGTAATGGCAATTGCATCTTTAAAAGATGTGTACAATTCTCCCGCCTGGTCAATATGATGTTCTAAAATAACTTTCGTTTCTTCTAAAAGCTTCTTTTGAAGATGAATTAACGGTGTTCCAACAAGACGTTCATTTAAAATGTTTACCATCTTTTCAATATCTGACGCTGTAAATCCTTGCGGCACTTGGAATACCCGGTTCTCAACTTGTCCACTATCCATCACGATAATCGCAACAGCTGTTTCATGATCGAGTGGCACAATGGAAAATCGTTTCACTGTTTGCATCGAAGAATCAGGTCCTAATAAAATGGACGTGTAATTCGTTAAATCTGATAAAATTGTCGCTGATTTCCGAATCAGTTCTTCCGTTTCCATAACTTGTTGCCCGAAGATGGAATTCAGTTGTCGGTTATCTTCACGGCCTAACTTACGCTCAGTCAATAAATGATCGACGTAAAATCGGTATCCTTTCTCAGAAGGAACTCTACCTGAAGAGCTATGTGTCTTCTCTAAAAAGCCCATCTCCTCGAGGTCAGCCATGTCATTGCGAATGGTCGCAGGACTATACGGCGCCTCTGTTTTTTTGGACAGTTGTCGAGATCCGACAGGCTTTGCTGATTGGATATAATCGTCGACTGTTAATTGTAAAATGAGCAATTGTCTGTTTGTCAACATAACTATCACTCCTGTTAGCACTCATTAATGTCGAGTGCTAATTCTATTCATAATTTAACAAATGAACACGGCACTGTCAATAAATAGACTTTGTTTATTTAAGAAATTCTTGAAACACATCATCGCCTCTATATAAACCTGTTTCTGTCAGTCTGTATTTTCCACTGACAAATTCGAGCCAACCTTGTTGAATCAAGGCTTCTAAAGTATCTCCATAAACTTCTTGTAACGTTTGACCAAACTTTTCTTCAAAACGCTTTGCTGAAACGCCTTCGTTCATTTGTAAACCTAAAAACATTTCCTCTTCTATCGATTCGATTTCCGTTACTTGATGAGTTTGTAAAATTGGACGCTTACCTTCTGCAAGTTTTTTCATGTACTGGTTGATTGGTCCAACATTTGAATATCGAATCCCATTTATATAACCATGTGCGCCTGCACCAACACCCGCATACGTTTCATTTTGCCAATAAAGGCTATTATGAACGGATTCTAATCCTTTTTTCGAAAAGTTACTAATCTCATATTGCGCCCAGCCATGCTTTTCCATATGTTCAATTAACATCGTAAACATTTCACCTGTTGCATATTCACCAGGTAATGGCAATTTCCCTTTCTTCATTAAACGATGGAAGGCTGTTTTAGATTCGACAATTAATGAATACCCTGAGTAATGCTCTAAATTTAATTCGGTTGCCTGATCTAACGTCTGTTGCCATTGTTCAATTGTTTGGTTTGGCAATCCGTACATTAAATCAATGCTAATATTGTCAAATCCTACTTCTCGCGCTTCTTGAATCACACGTATCGGGTCATCTGCGTTATGCGTACGTCCAATATCTTTCAACAAGCCTTCATCGAATGATTGGACACCGATACTCAGTCGATTGACGCCACCTTCTTTTAATGCCGCAAGCTTTCCTTTCGTTACTTCATCTGGGTTGGCCTCTGTTGTAAACTCTTTTAATGCATCAATGTCTACATATTGACCAATGACTTCTAATAGACGACCTAGTTGCTGTTCAGAAAGTGAAGTTGGTGTACCGCCTCCGATAAAAATTGTTTCGAGTTGATCGAAGCTTATCTGTTCTTCTTTCATTAATTGTAATTCTTGACCAATTGATTCTATATATTCATCTACTGGCTGATTAGCAAAAAACACTTTATTATAATCACAGTAGTGACAAATTTGATGACAGAATGGTATGTGGATATACATCCCTTTCATTCGTAATGCTCCCTTCATCATAAGAAAAAGGAGGCTAAAAACTGCCTCCCTCGTTCGTCATATCTTCTCTTTTCCTATGAAATAAACTAATTATATTGTACAACATTCACGAATAACGTACAAACGTTTACAACTGTGATTGCTTGTTTTTAAAAACAAAAAAACTCCCCGTTTGTAAACGAATGATTCGTCTACATAACGAGGAGCCTATCCATTCAGCAATGCTTGAAACTGAATCCTTATTCTTTAATTGTAATTCCTTGTAATTTGTAATAGCCTGATGGGTCAATCCAGTAATTTTCAACTTTATTACTCACACCTGACAAGTATGCTTGGTGCTGTAAGTTCATGATTGGTGCATCGTCTACAAGGATTTCTTGAATTTCAGAATACAATGCGAGACGTTTTTCTTCGTCAATTTCTGCACGTGCTTCCTCCAATAACTTGTCCACTTCTGGATTTTCATAGAAAGAACGATTTCCTGAAGCGCCTTTATTTTCTGAGTGGAACATTTGTGATAAGAAATAATCAGCATCTCCAACCGGGTTTGTTAATCCTAGAATAAACATATCATGCTCACCATTTGCCGTCTTGTCTAAATAAGCACCCCACTCAACAATTTCTACTTCCACTTCGATATTCGCTTCTTTGAGTGAATCTTGAATTAAAACAGCCATATCCATACGCTGTTGGTTATCGTTTGTCCAAATTGTTGTTTTAAAGCCATCTGCATAACCAGCTTCTTCTAATAATTCTAACGCTTTTTCAGGATCGTATGGAAGCGGTTCTAAGTTTTCATCATGACCAAAAACGCCTGGTGGTAATGGACCTGTCGCTGCCAATCCAAACCCTTCATAAATTCCTTCCAACATTTCATCCTGGTTAATGAGCATCGTAATTGCTTGACGGACTTTTTTATCGTTAAAAGGTTCTTTTTCTAAGTTAAATCCTACATAGTTAAGTGAAGAAGATAGCTTCTCATCCATATAGGCATTGTCGGAAGCTTCGACTTGCGCGACTTCACTCGGTTGAACAGGCTCAATTAAGTGAGCAAAACCAGTTTCTAACTCTGCAAGTCTCGTTCCGCCTTCTGGAATCGCTTTAAAAGTAACAGAATTTAACTGTACTTTATCGCCCCAGTAGTCATCGTTTTTCACAATTTTAACTTCTGTTCCGTGATTCCAATTGTCAAATTTAAAATAACCGGTTCCGACTGGATTGTCGTTAATGATACTCCCAGCTTCTTCCCCGTCTTCTATCGCCGCATAATCTTCTTCAATCGATTTCGGACTAATCATCGAACCAACTGGATGTGTTAAGTGCGCAAGTAATGGTGCGAACGGATATTCAGTTGTAATTTGAACTGTATGCTCATCTAATGCTTCAATGTCTGAAATCACTTCAAAAATAAATGCACGTGGCGCAGCAATTTCTTCGTCTAAAATACGCTCAAAGTTTTGCTTCACAACTTCTGCATTAAATGGTTCTCCATCATGGAATGTGACATCCTCCCGAAGTTCAAATACCCACGTAACCTCATCTGGGTTATCCCAGCTTGTTGCTAATCCTTCGATAATTTCATCGTTTTCATCTTTTTTTACAAGCGTTTCAAAAAGGTTTGTGATTATGTTATATGACGGCACATCTGTCGTTAAGTGCGGATCAAGTCTTGCCGCATCTGAGATTGTGGCAATGACAAAATCCAATGCACTCGCTTCTGATGTCTCCCCTTTTTCAGCACTTTCGGTATCAGACTGAGTACCCTCATTCTCTTTTTCATCATCTCCACCGCCAGCGCACGCTGCTAAAACAAGTGATACTGCGAGAAGCATGAGTAATAAGAAATAATTTTTGCGCTTACTAAACATCGTAAAATCCCCCTTCGTCCATAATATGCATTTAATATACTATTTTTCTGAATATTTGTCAATTTTCTACTAGTTAAATAACTGAGGCGCTTTTTTTCCTTATAAATTTTGTTCATAAAAAATCCTTCATGCACTTAACTGCATAAAGGATTCACTCGTTTATTAATCTTCATCCATCTGTAATACCGCCATAAAGGCTTCTTAAGAGACTTCGTTGCTCAGTAACAGTCACGGTCTCAATATGCATCCATTGTTACAGGACGTGACGCACTTAGGATGGCTTCCTTTCGCGAATGGTGTCAGTGTACTGTCACCGGCGTGATTTCCTCCTATTTTTGTGTTCGTGGCTTTTTTCTGATGCAAACAAAAAACGGTGAGCAGGTACGTGTGCAATTAGATCTTGCACCAATTGCACACGTACCTGCTCACTTGAAAGTTATCAAATCCACGCACGAACAAACAGAAAGCGGAGATATTTACGAATCGCACCCCAAACAGAAAATCGCATAAAAGCCACGAACTCCACATCGCCACTTTGCTAATCTTGTACTTCTTCCATAATCCCACGTACACGTTCCTCTGAATAACCTGTCAGCATCGCCAGTGTAGAAATATCCAATCCTTGTTTCATTCCCGAATAGATGACATCCTTTTTTCCTTGTTCTAAACCTTGTTCTATCCCCTTCGCAAACCCACGATCTAACTGCTCCGCAAATGAATGTAAGACGGTTGGTGATGAATTTTCTTCATTGTATAACTCCATGAGGCCTCGCTCCCTTCTGATTTCTGGTCCAAGTTCATGGCCAAGTTTTTCGGTTTCTTCTTTTGGCAATTGTAATAAATAGTCAATAAAATAAATTGTAGCAGCGACGGCTGTTTGGGTATATTTTTTATTGGCCATTAGTTCCCGCATTAATTTTCGTTTAAAACGATACCGCTTTTTCACTTCGTCTTTCGTTTTATGAACAGCTTTTGCGGCAAGTACAACCTTGCTAAAAATATTTTCAGATTGCTCTAATTCCACGTCTGAATAATCTTCTGTTCTATAATTATTATACGAATAATTTAGCGCCGTGCCAAAAAAGTCGTATTCAAAACGCTTCATTTTCTCAATATTCTCAAGAGAAGTATGGACCGCCATCGCAATAATTTTCTCCTCATAGCGATCATAAATGCGGTAAAGTGAAACTTCATTCAGTGGGGGGGTTTCTTCCCACTGATTGTTAGTTGAACCAATCGGGCTTTTACGGGCAGTTGATCTCCCACTTAGTTTTATCTGTTTCACTTAAAACTTGAAGTGGGAGTCTTACTGCCCGTTAATGCGGGATAAAAATATTGAAACATCCGCTTCGAAAATTCTGTTTCCCTTGAACTTTGTACTTCCACATGAATTAAAATCCACTGTTTTTCGCCGCTTTTCAACTGCACTTTCGCCAAACGATCCACGTAGCGTCGCCCTTTTTTCTCATCTACCACTTCCTGAAATAGCTCCTTATCCAAAAATTCTACATCATGCGTAAAATCCACTTCCTCGTACAACTCAGGAATAAAAAACTGCAAAAAATCTTCAAATAACTCTCCAATAATTTTCTTCCAAAGCCCGTCCTGATCTACTTGTTTCTCCGTATAGACTTTTTTACCTTCTCTCACAAACGCAACCATCTACCTCAACACCTCCATGCTTTATTGTTCAGTCCACCATAATAAATACTGAAATTTCTGTAAATTTAGTCGAAAGTTTAAAAACGTGGATTTGTAAAATAATTAATCTTTACTGTAAAATATGTCAAAACGAATCTACTAGTACATTTCAATCCACGCACCCATAAAGAGTGCGACATGATTTTAAATGTTTATGGACACTCTTTTAAGATTTCAATCCACGCACCCATAAAGAGTGCGACTATCGGCATTGCGAGAGAATTGGACAAAAGTCAATATTTCAATCCACGCACCCATAAAGAGTGCGACCAGTGCATCCAGTAGGGGTTATGGTCATGCATGGCATTTCAATCCACGCACCCATAAAGAGTGCGACAGTAACTGTGGGAGGTTACAAAATTGAAAGAACAAGATTTCAATCCACGCACCCATAAAGAGTGCGACAGAAATGATTCGTGAAGCGTGTACGGGTTTAAGAATTTCAATCCACGCACCCATAAAGAGTGCGACCGAGAAGGAGAGCCGAATATGCAGTAGACTTCATTATTTCAATCCACGCACCCATAAAGAGTGCGACCTTTAAGAAAAGCACTTGAAGAAGTGGGTGAATCTATTTCAATCCACGCACCCATAAAGAGTGCGACGGGTTGCGGGTAGACCACATATCGCACCCGCAGAAATTTCAATCCACGCACCCATAAAGAGTGCGACAGCAACATTTTCGGACGCGCTTAGACAGTTAGCCATTTCAATCCACGCACCCATAAAGAGTGCGACGAAAGAATACAACGATGGAGAAGTCGAAATCGTGATTTCAATCCACGCACCCATAAAGAGTGCGACGCATTAGAGTTGTCTGCAATGACAAGTGACACGATTTCAATCCACGCACCCATAAAGAGTGCGACACCAACAGAAAGTAAATGTCCGATGTGCGGTCATATTTCAATCCACGCACCCATAAAGAGTGCGACTTTATCCTCATAAATAAAAGAAGTGATTAACGGGATTTCAATCCACGCACCCATAAAGAGTGCGACTGATTCATGCTTACAAC
>JAPFCR010000024.1 GCA_026169375.1 Sporosarcina sp.
ACCGCGCGCCCCTCAGAACGCGTCCGCTCGGAACGGAAATCAACAACGTTTATGATTGATTATAAAAAAAGCAAATTTAATTATATTTAGAAGAGTTTTACCCAGCTTAAATAATCACCCACAAAAACTTGACTCAGTCAACAAGCAGTAATATTCAATACTTTAGGTTTAATGTGTTATACTGATTTTATTAAAATAGTTCGTAAGGAGTAGCGTCATGACATTATCTAAATATGTTCAACAAGTATTAAATGGTACTGTACAATCGATTTCAACCGTATTGCCACTTGAAACAGAAATTTCAGCACCTTCTATGATTGAAAATTCTTTTAATCAAAAAGAAATTTCTGTATTAATTGGATTAGTTGGCGATTTAAAAAGTAGAATTATTATTGATACTTCATTAAATAAAGTGAGTGAAATTGGTGAATTAATGTTTGGCATGCCGATTGAAGGTGAAATGATTGAGTCTTTTTGCGGGGAAATGGGCAATATGATTGCAGGAAATTTATGCACGACATTAGAAAAAGAAGGCTTACAATTAGATATTTCGCCGCCAACAGTTATGGTGGGTACGGCGAAAATTACCGGTTTTAAACAAGCTTTTCAACTACCCGTCGTATTTGAAGATCAGACGGAAATGAAAGTGTTATTAACAATTGATGATTCAGGAGTATAATATTTTCGGAGACTGCCGATGAAAATCAGAGGTTACTGATTTTCATTGGCAGTCTTTTTCATATAGCATGCGATTTGTTATACTGAATGCACAAAGTATATTTTCAGAAAAGGATGATTAATATGACAAATGACCAAACAGTTATGGTGAAAGAAGCTTTAACAGCTGCGAAAAAAATTGCGGAAAAACATCGGAATTACCAACTAGATATACCTCATTTATGGTCAGCTTTATTGCAATTGGATCACTTCGCGTATCGTTTTTATGACGAATTACACATTGATATGAATGCATATCTTCAACTTGTTAACCAGGAAGTTGAAAAAATCTCAACGCTATCTGGTACAGACGTCGCTTATGGTGAAAAAAGGAGTCAACGTTTACTCAAGTTGATGGATGAGGCTGCTGAAGAATCAGAACGCTTACGTGATCATTACGTGACAATTGAACACTTGATACTAGCGCTTTTTGAACAGAAATATAATCCTATTACGACTTTTTTACATGAATATGAAATTGATAAAGATACTGTTTATCAAAAAATGAATAAAGCACGAAAAGGAAAAAAAGCAAACTCCCAAAATCAAGAAGTTATTTATGATTCTTTAAATAAATATGCAGTGAATTTAAATGAACGATATAAGGAAGGCAGGATGGACCATGTCGTTGGAAGAGAACATGAAATTAATGATATTATTCGTATTTTAACGCGTAAAGGTAAAAACAATGCCATTCTTATCGGTAATTCAGGTGTTGGGAAAACTGCAATCGTTGAAGGGCTCGTTCAAAAAATTGTGAATCATGATGTGCCAAGAGGGCTTGAAAATAAAATCGTTTACAATTTAGATATGAGTTCTTTAGTGGCCGGGGCGAAATATAGGGGAGAATTTGAAGAGAAATTAAAAGCGGTATTGGATGAAGTAGAAGATTCTAATAATCAAGTCATTTTATTTATTGATGAAATTCATACAATTGTAGGAGCAGGAAGAACAGAAGGATCTATGGATGCCGGAAATATTTTAAAACCAATGCTTGCGCGTGGTGCACTTCGCTGTATTGGGGCAACTACACCAGATGAATACCGTGAAAATATCGAGAAAGATAAGGCTTTAGAAAGAAGGTTTCAACGCGTTATTGTAAACGAACCAACGATTGAAGATACAGTGGAAATGCTTCAAGGTATAAAACAAGACTATGAGGTGTTCCATGAAACGACAATTACTGAGGAAGCGATTGAAGCCGCTGTTAAATTATCAAATCGCTACATAACGGATAGATTTTTACCAGATAAGGCAATCGATTTAATGGACGAGGCAAGTGCTGTAAAACATATAAAATTGACCGAAGTCCCAAAAAATATACGAAATATTAAAGAAGAGTTATTAGACTTGAAAATTCAATCTTATAAGCTTGAAATGAAAGGCGAGTTAAATAAAGATACGACAAAATATATTAGGGAATTAGAAAATGAAAAAGAGATGACGGAACAACAGTGGCGGGAAGAGCTAGATTTACTAGCACAAATTCAAGATAAGCAAGAAATGTTAACCATATTAGAAAATTCATATGACACAGCACAAAAGAAAAATGATATAGAAAAAATTGTCCAATTGTCCGAGATAACGATTCCGGAAATAAAAAATAAAATTCAATCTTTAAATGAAAAAAGATTTTCCATCACAAGTGAAAATGATGCTTTTATGAACCAGGTTGTAGTGGAAGAAGATATTGCGAACGTTGTAGAAAGACTTACTGGAATTAAAATTAGTGGCATCATGGAAAATGAACGAGAGAAACTTTTACATTTAGAAGAGGAATTACAAGAACATATTATTGGTCAGGATGAAGCGATTTCCAAAGTGTCTGAAGCTGTTTTACGATCTAGAGCTGGAATTAGAAATCCGAACAAGCCGACGGGGTCATTTTTATTTTTAGGTCCAACAGGTGTAGGGAAAACGCAGTTAGCTAAAAGTTTAGCGACCGTCTTGTTTGGCTCTGAGTTAGGAATGGTAAGGCTTGATATGTCCGAATATATGGAAAAGCATGCAGTCGCAAGGCTTATTGGTCCTCCACCAGGTTACATCGGTTATGATGAAGGAGGGCAATTAACGGAAGCAGTTCGGCATCGACTCCATTCTATTGTTGTGCTAGATGAAATTGAAAAAGCACATCCTGATGTATTTAATATGCTTTTACAAGTATTAGATGAAGGGAGACTGACAGATTCGCAGGGGAGAACAATTGACTTTAAAAATACGATTTTAATTATGACAAGTAATATTGGATCCGCATTATTATTAGAGTCAATTGAACAGAAAGGAAAAATTACGCCCGATGTAGAAAATAAAGTGACACATGAATTACGCAGTCATTTTCAGCCTGAATTTATAAACAGAATTGATGAAGTGCTTCTATTTAATCCATTGACCGACAAGCAAATGATTAAAATTGTCGAGTTAATGTTGAACGAGTTAAATGATCGTTTAGAAGACAAGAAGATTTATATTAAGGTAGAACCGAACCTTATTAAATGGATTGCAAAAAATGGGTATAATCCAATCTACGGTGCAAGGCCTTTACAGCGATTTATTACACAAAAGATAGAGACGCCTTTAGCTCGAGATATTATTTCAAATAAGATTCAAGGAAATGTTAATGTCCATATCGTACTGGAAAATGATCAGCTTATTTTTACGTATAAAAAATAATAATTGATGGACAAGTATTCAAGAAAATTCGAACCCGCATTGTAATAGGTGTATCGGGTTCGAATTTTTATTCTTTTTAACACGCTCATTTCCTATGTTTTCGAGGGAATGTTGAATGAATAAGAGGTTTATAATTCTACTACAATATATTTTTGGTACGAATTAGCCCATTTTATAATTAATCCAATAAAATATTTTGTTATTTTAGAAAACTTAGTTAGATTGAGTATTGGGAATTGTTATCTAGAGAAAAGTTTGCTACGATTAATCTGTACAAAGAGAAAGCGTTTACAATCCGACCTCTTAGACTATGAAATTATGAAAAGTAGGGGAGTGATTATTTGGAGAATTTCGATATTATTGTTATCGGAGCCGGACCAGGTGGGTATGTTGCGGCCGAAGAAGCGGCTAAATTAGGTCATTCAGTTGCCGTTATTGAAAGAAATGCGATTGGTGGATGTTGTTTAAATGTTGGTTGTATTCCATCAAAAGCTTACTTGCAATACAGCAACTGGTTGTCATCCGTGGAATCGGCTAACAAAAGTGGTTTGTCCATCACAGTGGATGAAATTGATTTTCCATCTATTGTGAAAAGAAAGGACCAAGTTGTTTCGACATTGCAAGGCGGGATTCATGCGACATTTAAAAGTAATGGCATTCAATTTATTGAAGGCGAAGCGAAATATGTACGTAAAAATACTTTTGACGTGAACGGGAAGCAGTATTACGGGAAGAAGATTTTACTTGCAACAGGAGGACGTCCATTCATTCCGAATATTTCAGGTTTAAATAAATTGAATTATTTGACAACAGACACCTTTTTTGACCTAGAAGAATTACCGGACAAACTTGTTACAATCGGCGGCGGAGTGATTGCTGTTGAGTTGGCGTACGCACTTAAAATGTTCGGTGTAGATGTAAGTATTATTGAAGTTGCACCAGATATTTTATTAACAATTGATGAGGAAGCGAGAAAAATTGTGAAAGGCAAGTTGAAAGAAATCGGGATTCATATTGTTACGAATGCCACGATTCAAGAAGTGACGGAGCAGCAAGTTGTTCTTTCTGAAAATGAGACATTTCAATTTGACGAACTCCTCGTTGCTGCTGGAAGACGCCAAAACTTGGACATTCCAAATGCGATGGGATTGAAATTAGATGTAATGAACCAATTTGTTACCGTGGATGATTATTATAAAACGAGTGAAAAAGATGTCTACGCGATTGGTGATTTAATTGGTGGGTATACATTAGCGCATGCTGCAAGTGCTGAAGGGATTAAAGCGGTTCGGGCGATGAGTGATCATAAGGAAATGCCTGTGAACCCTAATAGTATTCCTAGGCCGTTATTTATAGATCCTGAAGTTGCAGAGTTTGGAATGAGTGAGGAAGAGGCGCGAAATGCTGGATATGATGTCATTGTCGAGCAAATGCCGTTTTCATTTAATGGTCGAGCAATTGCTTCAACCGAAACGGATGGATTTGTAAAGATTATTACTGAATCCAAATATCATCAAATTTTAGGTGGTGTTATTGTCGGTGCACAGGCGGCAGATTTATTGCACCAAATTATGACGCTCTATGAATCTGAAGGAACAGTGAATGAATTAGCAAATACTGTGTTCTCTCATCCTACCATTTCAGAGCTAATTCAAGATACTGCTAAAAATATAATGAAAAAATAATTTAGGAGGAATCAAAATGGCGAAAAAAGCAAAAGGAATGCCGAAGTCAGTCACAAATGTTGAAAGTAGATTTAAGGAACTAGTTGATTTAGAGGTTCGTACATCAGCAGATACAGATGTGAAAGATTTAACGAAAGATAAAGCAAAAGACATTTACAAGAATATGGAAGATATTCGGAATTTTGAAGAGAATGTAAAGCGTTTCTTTGCTGCCGGAGAAATTCCAGGTTTTGTTCATTTATATTCTGGTGAAGAAGCGATTGCAACAGGTGTTTGTTCCCACCTTTCGAATGATGATTATATTACAAGTACCCACCGCGGTCACGGACATTGTGTTGCAAAAGGTGGGGATTTAAAAGAAATGATGGCTGAAATATTTGGGAAATCTACAGGAGTTGGTAAAGGAAAAGGCGGATCCATGCACATTGCGGATATTGATAAAGGAATTCTTGGTGCAAATGGAATGGTCGGCGGTGGATTTGGAATTGCAACAGGCGCTGCCATGCGTAACAAATACAAGAAAAATGATCGAGTTGTCGTCTGTTTCTTTGGTGACGGTGCAGCAAACGAAGGACTGTTTCACGAATGTTTAAATATGGCGTCTATTTGGAGTTTACCAGTTGTATTTGTCAATGAAAATAACCTCTATGCCGAAGCAACACCACAATGGTATTCATCCGGTTCGAATACGATTGCCGAGAGAGCAGCTGCTTATAATATGCCGGGTGTTCGTGTGAATGGTAAAGACCTTGTCGCAGTTTATGACATAGCTGGAGAAGCAATTGAACGCGCTCGTAAAGGAGAAGGACCAACTTTAATTGAGTGTGTGACTTATAGACAACACGGTCACTTTGAAGGAGATGAACAATTATATAAAGCAACTACTGGTGAGGAAAAAGAGTGGGCATCGGTTGATCCATTAAATGTATTCCGTGAATACGCGATTGAAAATGGACTTTTAACAGAAGAAGAGTTAAATCAATTGAGAGAAGAATCGAAGAAGGATGTAGAAGATGCTGTCACATTCGCGAAAGAAAGTCCAATGCCAGAAGCTGAAGCACTCTATGAAGACGTTTTTGCAGACTAATATTATTTATTTGAAAGGGGTAAAACTGCATGGCTAGACAGGAATTATTTATGAACGCAATTAATGAAGCGCTTGATCAAGCAATGGAAAAAGATGAAAATGTTCTTTTACTCGGAGAAGATATCGCAGGTGGTGCAGGTGTTCCGCATCTAGAAGAAAATAATGAAGATGCATGGGGCGGTGTAATGGGTGTCACAAGGGGTCTTATGCCTAAATATGGTCGCGAACGTGTTATTGATACGCCAATTTCCGAAATGGGTTATATGGGCGCAGCTGTTGGAATGGCAGTAACAGGATTACGTCCAGTACCAGAATTAATGTTTAATGACTTTATTGGTTTTGCATTTGACTCGATTCTTGGACAAGGGTCTAAAATGCGTTATATGTTCGGCGGAAAAGCTAAAGTGCCAATGACTGTTCGTACAATGCACGGTGCTGGTGCAAGTGCTGCAGCACAACACTCAGGTTCTTACTACGGGATGCTAGGTTCTATACCAGGCGTAAAAGTAGTCGTTCCTGCTACGCCTTATGACGCTAAGGGGCTTCTTTTATCATCGATCGAAGATGATAACCTTGTGATATTTTCTGAAGATAAAACGTTGTATGGTACAAAAGGAGAAGTCCCTGAAGAATACTATACGATCCCCATTGGAGAAGCAGATGTTAAACGTGAAGGCGAAGATTTAACGATTGTGACAATTGGAAAAATGTTATTTGTCGGTTTAGAAGTAGCTGAAATCTTAGAAAAAGACAATGTATCTGTTGAAGTAATTGACTTAAGAACGGTAGCGCCATGGGATCAAAAAACAGTGATTGAGTCAGTAAAGAAAACAGGAAGATTAATCGTAATCGACGAGGCCAATCCACATAATAACACAGCAACAGATATTGCTTCAGTCATTTCAGATAAAGCATTTGATTACTTAGATGGCCCTATTAAATGTATCTGTGCACCAAATACACCAGTTCCTTTTGCGATAAATCTGGAACAGCTTTATATACCAGATGCAGACAAAGTATTAAAAGAAGCCGCTGAAATTATAGATGATTTGAAAGCTTAAGAGAGGAGGATAAATGATGGCGACAGAAGTTGTAATGCCTAAATTAGGCTTAACTATGACCGAAGGCACAGTCGAAAGATGGATTGTGAACGAAGGAGACAAAGTAGAGCAAGGCGATCCACTTGTTGAAATCAGTTCAGAGAAATTATCAAACGAAGTAGAAGCACCAGAATCTGGTTATGTTATTAAAATTGTTGCACAAGAAGGCGATGTGATTCCAAGTAGAGGAGCGATAGCCTACATTGGTGAAGAAGGAGAAACCATTAAGGAAAATGCTCAAGCAGAAGAACAGCCTGAAGAAGAATCGGCAGATACTGAGAAAAAAGCTGACAAAGCAGTAGAAGACACTCGTCCAAGTCAACCAGCAGCAAAAGATGGTGAACGCATTTTTATAACACCAGTTGCTCGAAAAATGGCTGAAGAAAAAGGAATCGACATACGCGATGTGAATGGAACAGGTGGAAATGGAAGGATAACTCGTTTAGACATTCAGAGGTATGTACCTTCCAAAACTACCGATACACAAGCCGCTGTTGTTCATACACCTGAATACGGAGCAGGACTTGAAGGAATGCGTAAAACAATCGCTGAGCGTATGATGCGAAGTGTACAATCAACTGCTCAAGTAACAAATCAGCGTAAAGTTGATGTGACACAACTGATGACGTTCAGAAAAGAAATTCAAGAAAAAGTAAACGAACCGCTTACAAATGGAGAATTGAGTATTAATACGTTACTGACAAAAGCTGTTATTTTAGCATTAAAAGATATGCCTGAGATGAATGCATGGTACTATGACGGAGACTACGTACAAGTAGATGAGATTCATATCGGAATGGCGACTGCGCTTGATCAAGGATTAGTTGTACCTGTGATAAAAGACGCTCATCAAATGTCCTTATCTCAGCTCGGCCCAGCAATTCGAAAAGTCGCAACTGAGGCAAGACAAGGAACGTTAGACGGTAGTTTGTATTCGGGTTCTACATTCTCAATTACGAACTTAGGCGGGTATGAAATTGAATACTTTACACCAATTATTAATACGCCTGAAGTAGGTATTTTAGGAGTCGGCGCATTACAAAAAGAACTTGAATTAGATGACGATGGAGAAATCGTACAAAAGTTAAAACTTCCGCTTAGTTTAACATACGATCACCAAATTATTGACGGTGCGCCTGCAGCAGAATTTTTAGCTAAAATTGCAACTTACTTACAAGATCCTTATCGATTGTTAATATAAGTCAATTGGATGATAGTCAAGTAAAGCATATTATGATATTTACGAGAGATTTTTAGAGAGTATAGTAGTAGGTAAAAAGGCTGTCCAGAAAGTCAAAAATGATTTTCTGTGACAGTCTCTTTTTATTATTTCAATTTAAAAGATGTGAAAATTATTTTGTAATGAAAATATTCAATTCTTCAAGGTAATGTCGTGTCTGATTTTAAAGAAAAATTAGTTTTTAAAGCACAGAATTTTAAATTTTTATATGAAAACCCTTTCAAAAATAATTTTTAATGTTATAATATTTATAGAAATTGTTGGAGCATTTCGCAATCAGAATTCAGGTTGTAACAGACTATCTACTAAAATAGTTTTATTAGTTTATTTAGCTCCATCATGATTAGATTTAATTAGATATATATCATTTTAAGAGGTGATTGTTAGTGGGAAAAGATTATAGTAAATTTATTAGAAATAAAGATTTTTTAGGCAAAGTTGTGTCAGCTGAAGAAGCAGCTTCATGGATTGAAGATGGTATGAATCTTGGGATGAGTGGTTTTACACTTTTCGGGGAGCCAAAAGAATTTCCACTTGCACTTTCTAAACGCGGAGAAAATGAAAACTTTAAAGTGAACGTATATACGGGTGCTTCATTGGGACCAACAGCAGACCAATCAATGGCAGAGGCTGATATTGTTAATTTACGTGTTCCTTATCAAGCGAATCCTGTTATGCGTGGGAAAATAAACTCAGGTGAAATGTATTATATTGACCAGCATTTATCACATGTAGCAGAAGAAGTTCGAAAAGGTTCTTTAGGTAATATTGACTATGCAATTATTGAAGCAGCTGCAATTACAGAAGATGGTACGATTATTCCAACAGGTTCTGTAGGAAACTCACCAATTTTTGTGGAAAAAGCTGAAAATGTTATTATCGAATTAAATACAAAAGCACCGACTGCATATGAAGGAATTCATGATATTTTCGTATTAGAAGAGCAAGGCGAGCGCGGAGAGATTCCTATTTACTCTGTTGGAGATCGTATTGGTGAACCAGGAATTAAAGTTGACCTAGATAAAGTAAGAGGAATCGTTATTTCTGAACAGCCAGATATTCCTTCACCTTTATTTGAGCCTAACAAAGAAACACAACAGATTGCAGATAATTTGTTAGATTTCTTAGGAAAAGAAGTAGATGAAGGTCGCCTAACTAAATCACTTGCACCACTGCAATCAGGTGTTGGCTCAGTAGCAAACGCTGTTTTAAACGGTATGAAAGATTCTCAGTTTAGAGATCTTGAAGTACACTCAGAAGTACTCCAAGACGGTATCTTTGATTTAATCGATGCTGGCGTTGTTAAGTTTGCAAGTGGTACGGCATTCTCTTTATCTGAAAAACGTGTCGCAACACTTGCTGAAGACTTAGAGAAATACAAAGGGAAAGTATTATTCAGACCACAAGAAATTTCGAATCATCCTGAAGTCATTAGACGTTTAGGCATCATTTCATTCAATACGGCATTAGAAGTAGATATTTACGGAAATATCAACTCAACTCATGTTAGCGGTACGAGAGTGATGAATGGAATTGGTGGGTCAGGAGACTTTGCGCGTAATGCTAGAATTACAATCTTTGTAACTGCATCACTTGCGAAAAATGGAGACATTTCAACGATTGTTCCGTTCGTTTCACATGTTGACCATACAGAACATGATGTTGATGTAATTGTAACTGAACAAGGTTTTGCAGATCTTCGTGGACTTGCTCCAGTTCAAAGAGCTGAAAAGTTAATCGAAATTGCACATCCTACGTACAGATCACAATTACGTGCGTACTTAGAAGAAGCAAAAGAAAAAGTAGGTGGCCATACACCACATATGCTTGACAAAGCTTTCTCTTTCCATACAAGCTTGAAAGAAAATGGCACAATGTTGTTTGAAGAAGAAAAAGTGAAAAATTAATCTTTAATATAAAAGGGTTACAGTGAATGTAACCCTTTTTAGGTGTGCCCTGCATGGGTAAATACTCGGCGGTGAAAGTCCGCTACAGGCTTGGCAGTAGGAACTGTTAGCGAAAGACAAGGTGGCTATCGTGAGGTAGTGGCTGAAGGAAGTCGGACGCAAAATCCCGAACTGAC
>JAPFCR010000051.1 GCA_026169375.1 Sporosarcina sp.
AGTAAAATCCCTCAGAGAAGATGAGGTTGATAGGTCCGAGGTGTAAGCATGGCGACATGCGTAGCTGACGGATACTAATCGATTGAGGACTTATCCTTAATATTTGAAATACTGAAGCTAAATATACTAATTTTGTGAAGCACAATGTCTTGTTTATCCAGTTTTGAAAGAATAGTGATTTTAAAAATAATTGTTCTTCAGAAAAATAGTTTGGTGGCGATAGCGAAGAGGTCACACCCGTTCCCATACCGAACACGGAAGTTAAGCTCTTCAGCGCCGATGGTAGTTGGGGTGAGCCCCTGCAAGAGTAGGACGTTGCCAATCTATGTTTTTTATTTTTAATTAGGTCCCGTGGTGTAGCGGTTAACATGCCTGCCTGTCACGCAGGAGATCGCGGGTTCGATTCCCGTCGGGACCGCCATTAATTTAAAATTTATAACCGATTTCGGGATTTCCCGAAATCGGTTTTTTAGTTATGTAAAATCAAATGATAAATTTTCAAAAGCTAATACTTTTAGAAATGATTCGATATTCGCTACACTATAGAGAAATGGAGGGATTGTTATGAAAAAAGAATTTAAAGTTTACAGCCTTGCTGAAACAAAGAAGTTTGCTGAACAATTAACAGGCTTTTTAGCGCCTCCAGATGTAATAACACTTGAAGGAGATTTAGGAGCTGGTAAAACAACGTTTACTCAAGCGCTTGCAAGAGCATTAGGGGTTAAGCGAACAGTTAGTAGTCCAACATTTACAATTATGAAACAATATGAAGGTCAATATCCATTGAATCATCTTGATGTTTATCGTCTTGGTGGAAGTGATGAGGATCTAGGTTGGGATGAGGTTTTTTATGGAGATGCAATTTCTGTTATAGAATGGGCACACTTCATAGAAGAAGATTTGCCAGCTGAGTATTTAGAAATCCGAATTACAAGAGATGGAGAAAGTGAAAGAACAATTACGCTTTTACCGAAAGGTGAACGGTATGAAAAAATGTGTAGGGAGTTACAAATATGATTTGGTTAGGAATTGATACAGCAAATACTCCGCTTTCGATAGCGATTGTAGAAAATGGGAAAATTATTACAGAAGAGAATACATCAACGCCAATTAATCATTCATTGCGTGCAATGTCGGCTATAGAGGATGCATTTAAACGTTCAAAGTTAGAACCTAGTGAGATAGATCAGATTGTAGTAGCCGAAGGACCAGGTTCATATACAGGCGTTAGAATTGGTGTTACAATCGCAAAGACACTTGCATGGACGCTGAAGAAGCCACTCATTGGTGTATCAAGTTTACAATCGCTTGCGACAAATGGCTTGTTTTTTGACGGGCTTATTTGTCCGATTATTGATGCACGAAGGAAGCATGTTTATGCTGGTGTTTATCAATCGAAAAATGGTGAACTTAACCAAAAAGTAGAAGATAAACATATATCATTTGAAGCATTAATACATGAATTAAGTGCTTTTACTGAGCCGATTTTGTTTATTGGCCAAGATGTTGAACTATATCAAGAGGAACTAGAGGAGGCATTAGGCGCCCAAGCCGTAATCGCGCCTTTTCAGTTTAATCTTCCAAAAGCTTCATCCTTAATCAATGCAGCAAAACAAATGAATAAAACGGAAAGCGTTCATCATTTTGTCCCGGAATACCGCCGTATTGCGGAGGCTGAAGCAAACTGGTTAAAAGCAAATAAGAAAGGGTAACGATATGGATAAAAATATAGCTTACCGTTTGATGACTGTAAAAGATATTCCAGATGTTGTGAAGATTGAAGCCGAAGCGTTTGCTACACCTTGGACGACGGAAGTATTTGAACATGAAATGGCAGGAAATAATTATGCACATTATATTGTTGCTACAGATGGAAACCAAGTGATTGGTCATTGTGGTATGTGGATTGTATTGGATGAGTGCCATATTACGAACATTGCTGTTTTAAAATCTTATAGAGGTTATGGAATTGGAGAAAATCTTTTAAGTGAGGCTGTCCGACTATGTCGTGAACTAGATGTAAATTTAATGACATTGGAAGTACGTGTAAGTAATGAAGTTGCACAAAATATGTATCGTAAATTTGGTTTCCAAGATGGTGGGATTCGTAAAAATTATTATACTGACAATCGCGAAAATGCGCTTGTTATGTGGGTGGAGTTATCATGAAAAAAGATCAATATATATTAGGTATTGAAACAAGTTGTGATGAAACAGCAGCTTCTGTCGTGAAAAATGGAACAGAAATTGTGTCAAACGTTGTTGCATCGCAAATTGAAAGTCAAAAAAGATTTGGCGGTGTCGTTCCTGAAATTGCTTCAAGGCATCATGTCGAACAAATTACAATTGTGATTGAAGAGGCTTTAAAGCAAGCAGAGTTACAACCAAATGATTTAGATGCAGTAGCAGTTACGGAAGGCCCTGGTTTGGTAGGAGCACTTCTAATTGGTATCAATGCAGCGAAAGCATTTGCCTTTGCTCATCAATTACCGCTCGTAGGTGTACATCATATCGCTGGGCATATATATGCAAATCAACTTATGCAGCAGATGGAGTTTCCCCTTTTAGCGTTAATTGTCTCAGGTGGTCATACAGAGCTCGTATTAATGAAAGAACATGGTAGTTTTGAATTGATTGGAGAAACGCGGGACGATGCAGCAGGGGAAGCTTATGATAAAGTAGCAAGAGTCTTGAATCTTCCTTATCCAGGAGGACCCGAGATTGACCGTTTAGCAGCTGAAAGTGAGGCGACAATTGACTTTCCAAGAGCGTGGCTTGAAGCTGACTCGTATGATTTCAGTTTTAGTGGATTGAAATCGGCCGTTATCAATTATAAACATAATCGTGAGCAAAAGAATGAATATATTGATGCTGGTGAAGTTGCAGCTAGCTTTCAAGAGAGTGTTGTTGATGTGTTAACAACAAAAACAAGAAAAGCTGCGAAGGAATTTGACGTGAAGCAAGTGATTGCAGCGGGCGGGGTTGCAGCTAACAAACAGTTGCGTAATTCGTTAACAGCTTCGTTTAATGAGTTAAATATTCCGTTTTACGTACCGCCAATAGCACTTTGCACAGATAATGCTGCTATGATTGCGGCAGCAGGATCTTCAATGTTTACTTATGGAGTTCGAGGTTCTTTAGATATGAATGGAAGACCCGGAATGGAACTTAAATCCTGGAATAAATAAGAAAGTGCGAAGGTTGTAGCTTAGACAACTTTCGCGCTTTTAATTTTTCTTACAACTCATTTGTCAAGAAGAACATTCGTACTTATGCACAGTTTGTGGATAGTATGTGGATGAATAGTTAGAATATTGATATACTAACAGGGGTGAATGGATAACTTTGTGTATAACTAATGCAAAAAATGTGGATAACGTGGATAACTTTGTTGATTAACGATAAATACAATGTTTGTTGTGTGGATAAGATTGTGGGTACTTTAATAACAAAAAAAGAGGAGAAAAGGTGTCATTCGACATAACTAGACATGGAAACTTAAAAATCTTACTTTAAAGTATATGTTGATATGAATACTGAATTATTCTTTAAAAAAGCTGTGAAGAAAGTGTAAACTCTTTTTTCACAGCCTTTTAGTCATTTTTATAATGTTTATCAAAGTATGAAATGAATCGGTTATTCGTATTCCTCAAGTTGTTCTTGAAGTTCTAACCAATTTTCAGCTATCGTATCATGTTCGGTTTGTAACTCGTCAATTCCAGCTTGAATTTCCATTAACTTCACATGGTCATCTGCATAATCTGGATTTGAAAGCTCTGTTTCTAATTCAGCAATTTGTTCGTCGAGAGTAGTGATTGTTTTTTCGGCTGCATCAATTGCACGCGTGATTCTTCTTAATTGGATTCTATCTTCTCGATCTAGAGTTTCTTTCGCTCTTTCGGGTTTGGGAGATTGCCGTTCAAGTTGCTGTTCTTTTTCAGCTTGAATCTCGGCAAGTTCTTGTTTCTTTTCAACAAAATAGTCGTAGTCCCCTAAGTATTCCATCGCTCCAGTTTGATTAATATCAATTACTTTTGTTGCAATCCGGTTAATGAAGTATCGGTCATGAGAAACGAAAAGAATTGTACCTGGAAAGTCATCAAGCGCATTTTCAAGTATTTCTTTGCTGTCTAGGTCAAGATGGTTTGTTGGTTCATCTAGTACGAGTGTATTGGATTGTTTTAGCATTAATTTAGCTAGTGCAAGCCTTGCTTTTTCACCACCAGATAATGAAGAAACATGTTTATTCACATCATCACCTGAAAAAAGAAAACGACCAAGAATTCCACGAATATCTTTTTCGTTCATCATCGGCCAGTCACGCCATAATTCTTCTAGAACTGTACTATTGCTAGTGAGGGAAGCTTGTTCTTGGTCGTAATAACCGAACTCCACATTCGTGCCGTATCGAATTTCACCAGCGAGTGGATTTTGCTTTTGAACAATCGTTTTTAATAAAGTTGATTTACCAACACCATTGGGGCCGATAATTGCAATGCGCTCGCCTCGATAAGCGCGTAAATTTAAGTTTTGAGCAACGGGTTTATCGCCATATCCAATCGAAAGACCATCAATGGCGAGTACATCATTCCCACTTTGGCGGCCAATAGGAAATGTAAAGCTTGCAGATTTTTCATTCCCATCCGGAGTTTCCATCCATTCAGTGCGTTCTAACATTTTACGTCTGCTTTGTGCCATTTTAGAAGTAGAAGCGCGTGCTATATTACGCTGGATAAAGTCTTCCATTCGAGCACGTTCACTCGCTTCTCTTTCATATGCTTTTAAGTCACGTTCATAATTATGTGCTTTTTCAGTTAAGTAAGCACTGTAATTCCCATGATATTTTTGAACTTTTGTTCTGGAAATTTCATAAACAATTGTTACAATTTCATCAAGGAAGTATCGGTCGTGAGAAACGATGAGTAAAGCACCTTCATAGCTGACTAAGTATTTCTCGAGCCAACTTAATGTTTCGATATCTAGATGGTTTGTAGGCTCGTCTAATATTAGTAAGTCAGGTTTACTAAGTAACATTTTAGCGAGTGCTAATCGTGTTTTTTGACCACCTGATAATGTGTTGACTTCTCTATCAAAATCTTCTTCGTAAAAGCGCATACCGTGTAACACCGAACGCGTATCAGATTCATATTGATAGCCATCAGCATTTTTAAATTCTGTTTGAAGCGTATCGTATTCTTTTGTGACGCGGATAAATTCATTTTCATCATTATACACTGCAGGATCTGCCATCGCATTTTCGAGCGCGCGTATTCGTTTTTCTAACTTTTTTAACGGTTCAAACACAGTCATCATTTCTTCCCAAATTGTTAATGAAGAATCGATTCCTGTATGCTGTTCAAGGTAACCTATACGAGTGTCCCTTGGAATGATAATATCTCCTTGGTCGACACTCATCTCACCTGCTATCATTTTTAATAATGTGGATTTCCCTGCACCGTTTCTACCGACGAGTGCAATCCGGTCTCGATGTTGAACTTCTAATTGAATATTTTCGAGTATATGAATCCCCGAGAAGGATTTTGTTAAACCATTCACTTGTAAAATAATCATTGTTTTGCACCTCTATTCATTACTAGTCTAATTGAATGATGGGTGGCGTGCAATGTACAACTTTACAATGATAAGGCTTTCTTGTACGATATAATAGAGGAAGAAGTACGTTTAGGAGGATAAAAATGATTGAAGAAACATCGAAGATACCACAAGCTACTTCGAAAAGATTACCTCTTTATTATAGATTTTTGCAGAACTTCGCCAGTGCAAATAAAAAGCGAATTTCTTCTGGTGAATTAAGTGAAGCAATGAAAATCGACGCCGCAACGATACGACGAGATTTCTCTCATTTTGGTGCACTTGGTCGAAAAGGCTATGGATATGATGTCCAGTACTTACTCAGGTTTTTCCGAGAAGCATTAGACCAAGACAAAGAAACGGATGTGGCGCTGATTGGTGTAGGGAGTTTAGGTAGTGCCTTTGTGAAATATAATTTTCATAAGAATCATAATACTCGAATTGTTATGGCGTTTGACCCTGCAGCAACGATTGAAGGGGTTGAGAAAAGTGGAATTCCTATTTATCATCCAAGTCAAATTACACAAAAGATGGAAGAAGAAGGAATCGAAGTAGCAATATTGACAGTACCGGCTTCAGAAGCACAAAAAATAACAGATGAATTGGTGGAAATGGGGATAAAAGGAATTTTGAATTTCACACCTGTTCGATTAACAGCACCTGAATCTGTCCGAATCCATACAATTGACTTATCAGTAGAATTACAAGCATTAATTTACTTTATTAAGAATGACTTGAAAAATTCACAAATAGAATAACTTGTACATAGCTATTTATCATGTTTTCATGTAAAATAGGGAATACAGTATAGTTTTGGAGATGTTTTTCAAACTAGGAGGTGTCATCCATGATAGGAATGCCAAGTTTAATCCTTATCGGAGTTGTTGCACTCTTAATTTTTGGACCGAAAAAATTACCAGAGATCGGAAAAGCATTTGGTTCATCTTTACGTGAATTTAAAAACGCAACAAAAGGACTTACCGATGACGAAGAACCAAAGAGTAAAAAAGATGATGAGAAGTAAGTAAGGATGTTAGTCCGATGACAAATGATAAACAGTTAACAATCATTGAACATATAGATGAGCTTAGAAAACGGCTGATGGTAATCGTCGTTTTCTTTGTTATTGCAGTAATCGGTAGCTTCTTTATTGCAAAACCGCTTATCCATTATTTGCAGTATACAGAAGAAGCAAAGAGCCTGACACTGAACGCTTTTAACGTAACGGACCCAATTGTGATTTATTTAAAAGTAATCATTATCGTAGCAGGAATATTGATTTCTCCGCTGTTAGCGTATCAGCTCTGGTCTTTTGTAAGTCCTGGATTACATGAAACAGAAAGGCGAGTGACGTTAAGCTATATTCCATTTGGTTTTTTACTTTTCCTTGGTGGCTTATCGTTTTCATACTTCGTTCTTTTTCCGTATGTTATGAAGTTTACAATGGCATTATCTCAAGAACTTGAGATTACACAAACACTAGGAATTAATGAATATTTTAATTTCTTAATTCAAATTACTATTCCATTTGGTCTTATTTTCCAAATGCCAATTTTAACATTGTTTTTGACAAGACTAGGTATGATTGAACCAGCACTTCTTGTGAGGGTAAGAAAGTATGCATTTTTTGTTTTATTTGTCATTGCAGCGATTATTACACCACCTGATTTGTTTTCGCATTTATTTGTAACGGTTCCTTTATTTTTACTCTATGAAGTGAGTATTATTATTTCTAGGTTTGGGTATCGGAAGTTTTTAAAAGCTGAACAGCAACGTCAAATTGAAGAGTTAAATGAATAAAAAAACTTCCTTCTTATTTTTAAGAAGGAAGTTTTTTGTATTTCATTGGAAAAAAGCAATGAGAGATTGTTGAAGTTCTTGTAATTCCATAATTTTATCGTAATTTAATTGGATCACAACAACGAATCCATTCATTAAAAAATGACCAATCATGGGTGCGAGTAATCGCTTCGTTTTATAATAAACAAAGGAAAATGCGAGTGCAGGTGCCATATAAACTAGTGTGTGTTCAAGTTCATTGTGAACGACTGCAAATACGAGCGCACTTACAATTGCAGCAATCCAAAAGTTCGTTTTGTTATAAAGTCCACCAAATAAAACACGTCTGAAAATAATTTCTTCTAAGAGTGGTGCAAAGATGACCATAGAAATAATAATGATTGGTGAAATTTTTGCGATTTCGGAAAGAATTGCAGTGTTATCTGATCCAGCCTCTATTCCGAACAATGCCATTTCTAGTAATCCAGCAAACATTTGTCCGAACAGTGCTAAGAAAAATGCGAGGATTCCCCATAAAATAGTTGCACCAAAAGAAGAGGGTTTTCCGCTGAATACTTTGAAGAAGCCTTTTTTCCGTCGAATGAACAAGAAAAAAACAATTGCCGCTGCTAAATTCGTGAGAAATAAAGACCAAGCGGCTGCATGAAAGCCAATTTCTTGTTCTGTTAAAGAGAAGTCTTTCGAAAAATAACTTAGCAATGGAATTGTCGCAAATATGCTTGAGATATGCATGATTATATAAGTAATAATTAAAGCGATGTAAATTTTCCAGTTTTTCAAATGTAAGCATCCTTTCTATTTTCACACTTGTCATTTTATCGGTTTTAAAGCGGATAAGCAAAGAGAAAACCTTTCTTTATTTTTTAGAAATGAATGTTAATTTAAATATACCTAATATTCTTTTAACCTCTTTCCTTGCAAAAATGGAGAATCTTTATTATGATAATAATTGTGTGTTAGCACTCACGTGGATTGAGTGCTAAAAATAAGAAGATCATTTTTGAGGAGGTTGTTTCACTTGTTGAAACCATTAGGTGACCGTATCGTAATTGAATTAGTTGAAGCTGAAGAAAAAACGTCAAGCGGAATTGTATTGCCAGATTCTGCTAAAGAGAAACCGCAGGAAGGTAATGTGATCGCTGCAGGTACAGGACGCGTCCTAGAAAATGGCCAGCGTATCGACTTAGAAGTAAAAGAAGGCGATCGGATTATCTTCTCAAAGTATTCCGGCACTGAAGTAAAATATGAAGGAAACGAATATTTAATTCTACGTGAGAGTGACGTTTTAGCAGTTATTGGTTAATTGAATACTAACTGTACACGTAACTTCAATCATTTGGAGTTTAATTCAAATAAACACGTAAAACTCAGGAGGGAATTTTTGTAATGGCTAAAGAAATTAAGTTTAACGAAGATGCACGCGCTGCAATGCAACGTGGTGTGGATACATTAGCAAATACAGTAAAAGTGACACTTGGACCAAAAGGACGTAACGTTGTCCTTGAAAAGGCTTTTGGTTCACCGTTAATTACAAATGATGGTGTTACGATTGCTCGTGAAATCGAACTTGAAGATAAGTTTGAAGATATGGGTGCGAAGCTTGTTTCTGAAGTTGCATCTAAAACAAATGAAATTGCAGGTGACGGAACAACAACAGCTACAGTTCTAGCACAGGCGATGATTAGTGAAGGGCTAAAGAACGTAACTGCAGGTGCAAATCCAGTTGGAATCCGTAAAGGAATCGAACAAGCAGTGAAAGAAGCGGTTGAAGAGTTAACAGTCATCTCACAACCTATTGAAGAAAAAGAATCAATCGCGCAAGTAGCGTCAATTTCTTCAGGTGATGAAGAAGTCGGTCAGCTAATCGCAGATGCAATGGAGCGCGTTGGAAACGACGGCGTGATTACGATTGAAGAATCTAAAGGATTTGAAACTGAATTAGAAGTGGTTGAAGGTATGGAGTTTGACCGTGGTTATGCGTCAGCGTACATGGCAACAGATACTGACAAAATGGAAGCAGTATTAGAAAATCCTTACATTTTAATCACAGATAAAAAGATTACGAACATCCAGGAAATCCTACCAGTTCTTGAGCAAGTTGTTCAACAAGGTAGACCAATTCTTTTAATCGCTGAAGATGTTGAAGGTGAAGCACTTGCAACACTTGTTGTGAACAAGCTTCGCGGCACATTCAACGCAGTTGCAGTAAAAGCACCTGGATTTGGTGATCGTCGTAAAGCAATGTTAGAAGACATCGCGATTTTAACAGGTGGCGAGGTCATCACTGAAGACTTAGGTTTAGATCTAAAAGAAACGCAAATTACACAACTGGGTACAGCAGCAAAAGTTGTTGTTACAAAAGATAGCACAACAATCGTTGAAGGTTCTGGAGATGCAGGTCAAATTGAAAGCCGTGTGAACCAGATTCGTACACAGCTTGAAGAGACAACATCAGAGTTCGATAAAGAAAAACTTCAAGAGCGTCTTGCAAAACTAGCAGGCGGGGTAGCTGTTGTTAAAGTAGGCGCAGCGACTGAAACTGAACTGAAAGAACGTAAACTTCGTATTGAAGACGCGTTAAACTCAACGCGTGCAGCTGTGGAAGAAGGAATTGTTTCAGGTGGCGGAACAGCGCTAATTAATGTTTATAACAAAGTTGAAGCATTAACTGAAACAGTAATAGGCGACGTAGCAACAGGTGTTAATATCGTTTTACGTGCACTTGAAGAGCCAGTTCGTCAAATCGCAACGAATGCTGGACTTGAAGGTTCAATCGTTGTTGACCGTCTAAAGCGCGAAGAAATCGGTACTGGTTTCGATGCAGCGGAAGGCGAGTGGGTAAACATGATGGATGCAGGAATTGTTGACCCAACAAAAGTTACACGTTCTGCACTTCAAAACGCGGCATCTGTTGCTGCAATGTTCTTAACGACTGAAGCGGTTGTTGCAAATACAGCAGAAGAAAACCCAATGGGCGGCGGAATGCCAGATATGGGTGGCATGGGCGGCGGAATGCCGGGAATGATGTAATAAGTTTCCAAAACCCTTGATACGTAAGGGTTTTATGTAGACAGTTAGCAAAATGCTAACACTGGAAAGATTATTTTAGGCTTCTCATAAGTTTTCCGAACTTTTGAGAAGCCTCTTTTTTTAATTCATTGGTTACGTGTAGATAAATAATCCTTGTTGTTTCATCTTCCGTGTGACCCAATCTATCCATGATTTCTTCTAATCCAACTTTTGCTTCAGCAAGTAGTGAAGTGTGCGTGTGTCTTAAAGAATGGGGAGTTAATTCTTGATTTAATCCCGCGATTTTTAGTAAACGTTTCATACGATTTGCTACTGTTTTAATAAGCATGGGATATCCGGGTTGTCTTTCTGTTTTCCGGAATATAAAACCCTCATCATAATAAACATCACCTAATTGTTTAATCATGTCCTTCTGAGTTGCTTGGTGTTTTTTGAGTTCTTCTATCACCATGTCTTCTACAACAATGGTCCGAATAGATCCTTTGGTTTTTGGAAGTACTAATTGGTATTTAACAGTATTATTCTTTTCGTTGTAGTAAGTCTTGATGATTCTGATGGTATTTTCATCAAAATTTATATCATTCCATTTTAGACAAACTAACTCACCGATACGCATACCTGTATATGAGAGGATTAAAAATATAAGATAATCCATTTCTAAACCATGCTTTTTGGCGGTTTCTAAAAACAAATATAACTCTTCTTTTTCCATATACTTGGGGATTTGATTTTCTTCCAACTCTTCAATTGTCTCTTGCTGCTTTTTGATTGTAGTAAATTCTGTTGGATCTCTTCTTATCACTTCTAATTCAATTGCTTTTTTAAAAATCATTCTCCCAGTTCGGTTAATGCCTTTAACGGTATTATAGGCATACTTCTCGATTAAGTTGTCTAAAGCATCTTGATACATGTTAGTTGTGATGTCCTTCACTGGAATATAGGAAAAGTAAGGCATCAGTTTATCAATTTCATGTCGTCTAACTCGAATTGTTCCAGGTTTTAAGTTCGCGCTGTTACTGTATAGCTTTAACCACTTAGGTGCAAAGTCTTTAAATAATGTCTTCTTTTCTTCTATATATGTTCCTTGATTGATTTCATATAATAGTTCTGTTTCAGCTTTTACTGCTTCATTCCTTGTTCTGAATCCACTTCGCTGTCTCTGCCTCCTTTTCCCTGTTTTTGGGTCTCGACCTATATCAATTGTAAAAGCCCATTTAGCACCGCAAGTACACCTCCTCCTGTCGCAAGTACAATTTCTTCTGTAAAAAGAACCTTTCATTTTATATCTGCTCCTTTTCCATGATATTTTTACACTTTTATTATTTCCATTTTGTAACTGAATGATACTGTAAAGCTTGTGCCGTAAAGAGAGCGGTGAATGTGATGATTCTGCTCTCTTGTGAAAATGTTATTTTATAATTTCTTTCTTAATTTACTTTTAACTGTTTTTCTTTTGCTTGCTTCCTTAGCGATAGCCATTTTTCAAAATCAGATTTTTTTACTCTTTTAGATGCACCAATTTCAAAATTAGGAATACCACCATATTCAGTGGAAACTTGAAATAATTCATAAATTCTCCGTCTTGAGACACTCAAATATTGGGCTAGATGTTTAGCAGTTAAAATATCTGGTAAGGACTCCCACGTAGTGTATTTATTTTCTGTAGTCATTTATAGTAAAATCTCCCCTCAAAAGTAATTATCAGCGTATAAAGTAGAACTGCATTGATTGCTGATCAGCTAATTCTGAAACATTATACTGCTGGTTTTTTTATATTTTAAGAGAGATTTTAATTTATTTTAGAAAATCAACAAATAATAGAGAAATTAAATATCATAGCACTGTGTTTAGGAGATTTAACTGTATTTATGCAGCTGAATAGTTTTAGGCTAAAAAATTTATGTTATAATAAATTCAGAAAATAATGTTTATCTCATTCAACAGACGGGCCATTTTCTGAATTTAGTATTCCTTATTGGGGGCGTAATAGTGGAGAAAAAAACAGGGATAAATGGAAAAGCAATCGTTTCAGTTGTCTTAGGGGGTCTTGCATTTATAACACCGCTGATTGGAATCATACTTGCCATCGCTGGAATATTTACCTCTAGAATAGCAAAAAAAGAAATTGTGAAAACTGATATGAGTGTGCGTGGTATAGAGTTAACAACATTAGGTTTAGTTATTTGTATTGCAGGAATGGTCTATCAGACATACCATACGTTTAATTTCTTTATGCTTTAAACGAGCCATATTGCTGAATTGATTTGAATAAAGATGTCTGTTTTTGTGTTCACCTGGAGGTAAATTAATGAAAAATAAAAAGGTTATAGGCATGATTATTTCGGGGTTAATTATTACTTATATGATAACGATGATGATTAGAACTAACATTGCGGTAGATGAATATCCTAGCGGTTTAATAGAAGATCAGATTGAGGAATTAACGAAGAATAATTCAGAATCCAAGTTGGGGCTTGAAATAAATAATTTTGCTCCTAATTTTGAATTACAAAGTTTGTCTGGTGAAGTAATAAAGCTGTCTGATTACAGAGGTGAAAAAGTATTTCTTAATTTTTGGGCATCATGGTGTGGTCCTTGTAAGACTGAAATGCCATATATGGAAAGTTATTATAAAAAGTATGGAAGTGGAGAAAATGTAGAGATTGTTGCAGTTAATATGACTAATAGTGAAAGAAATAAAGAAAAGGTTGAAGAGTTTGTAGAGGCAAATGGGTTAACCTTTCCTGTGTTACCCCCTATGTTAGGCTAGTTGTCGTATAGAACTCTCCTGTTATAATTAGAAAATAAACGGAGGGAATACGACGTGAATAAGAAAAATGGTACGAGATACAATAAAGAATTTAAAGAACAAGTGATTACAAGAATGATGCCC
>JAPFCR010000021.1 GCA_026169375.1 Sporosarcina sp.
CTAAAAACTGCTCTAGATTATTATTTCTTTAATCTAGAGCAGTTTTTATTTATAAATGGCTAAGCTATTTTCGAGAGGGACCATAATAATAGACAATTCGTTTTTTCACCGAAATTAGCGACCGATTTCCTGAATAGATATACACAATCACCGCCTTGAAAATGAATAGTCACTTCTCACACCATCATTTATCGGAATTGTGCCTGAATTGTGTGGTGCACAGGTAGCCTAGAAATCGGATTAACTGCTGGTCTTTCAGTTTGGTTTCTTGGTTTCCAAGCCATTGCTGGAGAATGGTTTGGGATGTGGATGAACAAAGATTGGAACCGTATTCCGGATGAAACAAGATTGACTACCTACTTATTAGGTTCCTTAATCTTTCTCACAATGAAGAACGACGACCTTTCAGATAGTTAAAAGTGAAAGTGACTGGTCAATTTAAATTGAATTTGTCAAAATAGTGTCCGAATTGTGTGGTGCACAGGCAGGCACAGCAGCACGACCCTCGACACGCCCCGCAACAAAATTTGCTAATAATTTCGTTCTGCTTTCCACTTTCCCTTTTAACTCGTATGCTCGCTGCATTTTTTTATTGAAAGAATAAATACTAATGTCGAAAACCATCGAGTACCCATTGATAAATACCACTGTCGTCTTACCTTTTTCAAAGCTCGAGTATTCTTTAACCTGATGTAAAGCAATCCATGCACAATCTTTACTACCTGGCGACTTAGTTGGGAACCAATAGATGCCGAGCATTTCGTTAACAACAATTGGGTTCATGTGAACTCTCCCCAGAACTGCCTTCGCTCCGGCATTAGCCCCTACCAGACTCGAACCATAATAATTCAAATTAAAATCAATTAACGCTGCAGGTTCCATATCTACCAAAAATGGCTCCTGATTTCCAACAACGGCTGTCATTAACTTTCCAAAGTCATCATAGTGTGGATAAAATAACAGCGTTTCATAATTCAAAATAAATTTACTGAAGACTTGCATCTCGTTTCCCCCTTTTATAATGTATCCTTAACTTATTTTATCAAAAGGAGTATACTAAGATTAAGTTGGTATACTCCAACTGACTTCCTCGGGTGTGTCGGCCAAGACAATTTCACCCGAGGTCTTCAATTTGTATTATCACATCCTACTCACCTCCTTGGCGCTGCAGCCAAAATACTAATGCATCAATCGTCTTTTTGTCATTATTCAGATAATAGTACTTTTCTCTACCTCTTTCAGAACCATTAAACTTTCTCCAAACTGAGTTTGTCCGTGACCAATCTACCTTTTCCAATTTACTCATTCGTGAGATGACCACTTCCTTTCGCTCTTCCTTTTTCATATCTCTTATACCTTCCGCTGCATAAACAGCTATCGCATACAACAATGGAAAGCTTGCCAGCATAGAAACTTCGTAATTCCCAATCGTTTTTACTGAATGTAATTTAAATAGTTCGTCAAACCAAGCATTAATGATTTCGATATGCTCATCGTTAATTGTATTCATCTCGGCTTCATAGGCTAAGCTGCTAGATATTTGTTTCCCTGTGATAAAATAGGCAACAATTTGGCGAAGTTGTGATAGTGAAATTAACTTTTTATTTTTGGGGCGCATCACTGCACGCTTCTCTAGCTCAACCCCAGCCTCTTTTAATAGGCTGTTACTATTTAACACTTTATTCGTTGTTTGATTGATTTCATTTCTAGAATCAAAAGAAATCCTCTTCGAAAGCGCTACCTTTTTACTTTTTGTATTTAAATCTACATACAATTGATTGGCTTCTTGCTCGTCCAACCCTTCAAATACTTGAAATGCTACTTCAACTTTATCCAATGCGCCAATAAGTTTTAACCCGTCTAGCCGTGCCTGATCATTGTCACTGCCAATTGCTTTTTCTACATAGGCTTGTAGTTCTGTTAATGCTTTCATGCGTTGTGTACCATCTACAATCACTAAACGAGTTGGTTTACCTTCATCTAGCAATTTACCCTCCTCTACTCGCGCAACAATAGGCGGTAAATAGACTTGTTCTGTTACCGCATTACTTAATATATAGCGTCGAATCATCCGAACTTGTAATTTATTCACCTCTCTTAGGGTGATTTGTTGATTGGTAATCATCTGAGTAAGTTCCCCAATTGTATAACTAATCATTGCTTGTCTTTTTGTAAACACATCTCTTACAATCAATGGATTACCTCCTCGTATTTTCAATTACTTTCAAAAATTCAATTGCTGTCTTCTTAATAGCAGTGGTCGTTGAATGATTTCTAATTTGTTGAATTTCTGGGTTGTACATATGCTTAAACAGTGGATCATTATGTTCCCACGAACATTTATTTTTAAGACTTTTCAATAAATTTATCGCTTCAATATGCTTAATTGAATAAGACCTTGTAAGTAAAAATACTGTATAGGCGAGTGCAATCTGAATTCCAGTTAATCCTGTAACATATTTTTTTCTGTTTGCCATCTTCTGTGGAAACAAGCTAGGCCAGACTAAAAAAAAGTGTTTTGAGATTCGTGGAACTTCTTTTTCATTACATCCCCTATAATACGGGTTTCCCGTTTTGGCGGTTAACTTTCCCTCATACATCGCAATCAGACATCTTCTCATTGTGGATAAGGAGGTAACAGCTGGGTTTTGAGTCGTTAATCTTGAAGCAGCAAATTCAATTTCTAAAGAACTCCGCATTGTTTCAGCGACACTTCTTGTTAATTCAATATATTCATCACGTTGGTCGTATTGCATCACTAGCCCCTTATGCGCTTCTCTTCTCTCTGTATTGTAATCCGTGAAAAGTTGCCGCTCTTCTTCCTGTCCCAAATCCAAGTAAATTTGCATCGCGACGGGATAATCAGAGAGATAATCTATGTAAGATTGCTTCTTCAATGCAGCATTAAATTTATTTGATTCCTCGTATCTTTCTTTTTCTGATTTCAAATGACTAATGGCCGACGAAATAGCCGAACACCTGTGCTGGCCGTCGAGGATGTACATCTTACTTCCAGGTTCAAGTTCAAATCCATTAGGCCCTTCAATTATTCCTTTCCTGCTTGAAAAAATAAATGATGAAAAATAAAAATGCTTATCATTTTCCAATGAATTTAAGATGAAATCTCTTATTTCAGCGCGACGTCTTGGATCTAAATGCCTTTGAACTTCGTAATCAACTTCAAACATAGACTCTAATGTCGCGAAACGGATTTGTGTTGTCAAAATCTCTTTTCCAAACTGATTATAGGTTGTTCCTTGTATAGTAGCTAAAAAGTCAGTGTTTGACATTGTCATGTCCCTCCTCGTCTCATTCATTATACCTATTTACTCCAATAAGTCTAATCTTTTTGAATTATTCTCCACTTAAACTTAGTTATTTAAATTCGTGTTTCACGTTTTTACTTGAGCCTTTACAATACTAGATTTACATTGTATAGTTAATAGTTTTTCAACAAATAAATTTCACCTAAACTTCTTAGATCTCTATCTTTCTTTTGCTTTTTTCCCTTCACTAAAGGAAAATCTATAAATCCCTCTTTTACCTCATTAGCTTTTTTCCACTCCCTCATTTACTAAACTATGTTTGTTTTATTACTCTCTTATCTTTATTCTTTTACTCACTTCTTGTTAATGATGTCATTGTCTTCTTTCGTTCTAGCTAACTTATTAACGACTCGTGTACTAACCTATTGGAAGATCCTGTTCTTTCGTGCTAGAAAATCACCTCGTGCAATTGAATGGGATAGCTTCCAATTAGGTTAATAGTTTTAGAGATGTTTTCAATTTATATTCTTCCTCTACTCCAACCTTCTTCTTTCAACTCTTTTCTTACTTTTTGAAATTAAAAAAGAACGCCCTCAACTCAAGCGTTCTTCTTGCGATTATTGTTGTTATTTATTTTTTATAAACTTCAATCCCTTTTTAAAAGCAGGGATTATTGTCTTGAAGTACTATTACTAGGTAATCTTTACACCCGAACCAAAACATATTTTGTCCTTCCTGATACTTATGGAACTCGATATTATTCATCTTCCAAAACAAGCGCCCATATTTGTTTCAATGGTAGTTCTGCCTTTATAAAACCTGGTAAGCGATTATAGTTTTTTAACAAAGCACCAATCAAATCCCCAGAATCCCACAATCTTACCTTGAAAAAGTTTCGTCGAGATTCAGCTAATACCGCACCATTAAATCCTCCCCAACTTACTAGAAGAACTTGATCAGCACCGAATGCATCAAGCTCAGTTTACTCAAAAGAAAAAGCGCTAGCACCTATTAAATAGAATGCCAACGCTTTTACTAGTATTAAAACCTAACTGTAAGAATTGTGCCTGAATTGTGTGATGCACAGGCAGCCTAGAATCTACCGTACCAATATATTTAAGTGCTCTGTCTCGCGATATCCGGTGAACATTTCCTTTATAACATTTCACCCACGATGGATATTTTAGCCCTGCAATTTCCCAATCTGAAATTTCAACTTTAAAATTATCAAAGTATTTAGGTGGATATTTTGGCTCTTTAGATGTAACTTCTGCAATTGTAATTAGTTTCTCTTCAGTGTCATCAACAACTAAGACAGGTCTTGATTTAGCATTATCAGCATTTCCTTGAAAATATACAATTGCGGTATATAACTCACCAAATTGGGGCAACTAAATTACCTACCTTCAAACCATTCTTTATGTGAAGGATTATTAGAGTCAAGCTCAACAGCGCCATTTTTACCGTCTTTTAACACAGGGATATTTTCATTCATTTTCTGGGCTTTCTTTCTTAATTCAGCGAGTCTTTCCTGAATTTTATCCGCTTCAACAGCCATATCCTTCTCCTCCCTACTTTCACACATATAAAATCACATCCTTATTTGGCACTTCCTCAAGATTTACGATATCTGATTTACGGTATTTGTCAGATAGCACATCGTAATTCTTATGCTTGATAGAAGTCCATTCTGTTTTTTTATATTTTACGTACTTTAATCGATCATTTAACGCATCTATATCAAATGCCACATACCCCTGCTGTTCTGCCCATGCGTAAGTAAATAAGTATTCTGGATGTGTTGGATTATGATAAACACTTAAAAACTCCTCATATCCCGGCACTCCACCTACGTCTTCAGGCGGTGCAGTTCCCCCTCCGTCAAGGATAGTTGGATGACCAAAATAATAATCCTCTACAATTTCTTCAAGCACAATTCGAATTTTCCAGTCGTCTCCGAAATCATACGTATAAGTGAGCACGCCGTATTTCTCAAGATATACGTCGAATTTCACATGTTTTGCCGACTTAACTGTTCGCTTATTATCTTTTTTCCCTTTAGCCTCCTCAATTAGCACGCGATTATCTGTAATAAAATCATCCTCTATTTCGAAGCTAAATGAATGATATTCTTGGAATAAACTATCGAAGTTTGTGGCGCATTGAATTGTTTGGTGTAAGCGATAAAAAGTTCCTCCCGCTGGTAATATAATCCGTCTCCATATTTGCGGTGTAATCCCTTCAAATGACATTTTTATAATATAGGCTTTCATTGAATCATCTCCAGCTTTTCTTTTTATTGTACAAGATTCATGTGTTATTTACGAAAAGTATGGAACCATGAATCCTGGAGAATTGGTATTTGTATTTAAAATATCGAAGTGATTTATGTATAATAACCATTGTATAAAAAACATAGAATACTTTCGTGAACTTCTATTTACTCTCGTATACCTTTTTGTGAGAAGTATACTCCCTTGTTTTTTGAAATACCGATCCCATTTCCCTGTAGGCCTAACAAATGTGATTTTATTTTTGTTCTAAAGGATTATAGAAGTTGTGTAGTTAATGATCACACTCCGTTAAGGCATGTAATCCCATTGGATAACTATGCAATTTACACACCTTCCCCCTCTATTTGACCACCCAAGAATGAACACCCCGCCTTTCGTCAACAACCCTACTCGCCCAAGGACTAAACCATACTTTTTCTAAAATGAACCTTTCTTTTTACTAAGCATTCTTTAAAGATCTATAAAGAACGTCTCCTACGGACAAATCTTACGGGATATTTAAAAGTTTTTCTTCTTTTTTTAAATTAATTTCATCACCCTGTCCACTTTTTAAGAACATCTCTCTATGTACTAGGTAAAGGGGGATTTATCATGACAAACTACTTAACAAAATTCGCATACTTCACAAACAAATTCGACTTGGACAAGGCTGCAACTGCATATAAAAATGAACATTGGCAAGCAATGAATAAAACTGACCGCGCCGTATTAGATGTGATTCGTCGCTATTCTGTAAAGTTTGGTGCTGCTCATTTAAAGCACGACACAATCGCAGACGCAATTGGCAAATCAAACGTAACAGCTCGCCGTGCGATTCGTAAACTCGTAAAGCTTAATATTATCGACAAAGTTCATTATGTCCGCCCTGTTATGAACGGACTCGGCGCAAATATTTATGCGATTAGGCCTTTCGAAGAGCCAACAACAACGCGAACACCTGAAAAAGCTGAGCAAAAAAAAGCTCCCAAACAAGAATCAAATACAACTGAAAACACAGAACAATCGGTACCTGTAACGCTGTTTGAACGTATGAAAGCACTACTTTCTTCAACAATTGGTGACGCTACACAGACGCGCCGCTTTTTTGGCGTGTACCGTCAACGTGTATTACCGATGCTAAAATTTAGCATTCACGAACATAAAGGGGAATTATTCGAACAACTCGCCATGCAAGCACTTCAAATTGCAACACAAGCGACGAAGAAAAAGGACATAAAAAATCTACCAGGCTACTACTCAGGCATTTTAGGTGAGCTGATAGATCAGGCTTTATTTAGTGATGCTTTTATGGATTATGATATACCGGTGGAAAAGATTTTCTATCGGTGAAGTGGAATGTGCAAGGTAAACGAGAGACAAATGGCTCTTTGGGAAACTATTAAGATTCATCACTTCGCTTATTCTTCTTATGAAATACGGCACCAAAAATAATAGCTATAACCAAGGCCAAAGTGAATATCGCTTTTAATTTTAAAAACAAAAGATGCCAAGCAACGGTAAGTAGGAAGCATAATACGCTGATTAGAATTAAAATAAAAATGATTGTCAGAACTTTATTAAAGATAATATCTTCATCATATATAAATGACTTTACAAGATGGAAAATCACAAAAACTGCAATTGCACAGGCAAGGCATACGAGTATAAATGGAAAAAGAAGATTCAGATATAGATTATAAGAGCTTTCTACTGGGATGGTAGGTGTTCCAAATGCAACGAGAATGGTATTTTTTACACTTTGAAAAAGACCACTGAGCTTTTCTCCAGACAACTCATATTCTTGCTTACTTTTAAGGGGTTCCAATAATTTGTTTACGACTAACATAACGATAAATATGATAATAAGTCCTAGTGTCGTTGATATTAAATCTGTATTTTCTTTTGGTTTTTCCAATTAACTCCCCCTATTTTATCACTGAGTCCATCCAATTATATGCAATTCATTGATAAAATAGGACCGCATTTCTCCAGGAGTACATTGCATTTATCAACTTCATTGCTAATTGTCAGAATAGTGCAGGAGTTGTGTGATGCACAGGCACCTTTCAAATTTCCCCTGACTCTACCAAAGCGTATCTAAAGAATTTCGCAAATGGTCTACGGATAGGTGCTGATAACGCATTGTCGAGCGTAAATCAGTATGACCAAGTATACTTGCGATTTAGTTGAATGAGTGACTTTGGCCGACACTTAACTCTTTGGACTATCAGAATGAATTGTCGGAATAGTGCCAGATTTGTGTGATGCACAGACGCACCCTAATTATTCAAAAAAATCCTTTGAAAGCTTTGGTTTCATGCGGCTAAAACTCATAAATCTTAGCACTCGACTTATTTTACACTATACGCTGTCACTCGATAGTAAACTCTTCTGATAATTATCAGAAGAGTGCCTGAATTGTGTGATGCACAGGGACACCCTACTATAAATACAGACTAAAATATGTTATAATTAATGTATATATCATGGTCTACTTACCAATTCTTAGCATATCATCTAAAATGAGGTGAGATTATGAACCCTGATAATGAAAAACTGCCTGAGAATAAAAATAATAAGGAAATCGGAGGAGATCACATGGCTGTAAATCATCAAGAGCTAGATGCAGTGAAAAAAGCTCAACAAAAAATAAAAAAAGATAAATTGCGAAAGATATTGATCCAAAAGTCTATTGAAGAAAATGCTGAGTTACTCCGCCGCCTTTCTAAAACATAAATAACATGACCATGCAAGAGATCATCTATTTAGATAAGGAAGATATTTTATTAGCACATCATTCAGGATTTGAGCAATTTGGTGGAACAATTTACGGATTTGATGATTCATGCGTTGAAAAACGTGTCATTGAACCACAAACTGCCTACTGGGGAACCGAACAATATCCTGGGTTATTTAAAAAGGCAGCAGTATATATGTATCGCATTACGATTTCTCATTGCTTTAATGATGGAAATAAAAGAGCGGCATTCCTATGTACAGATTTATTCCTAAGATATAACGGTTACCAATTTTCAGCTACAACTGATGAACTTTATGATTTTTGTTTAAAAATTGCTAATCATGAAACAAGACCAACATTAGATTATATTGAAGAATGGATCCAATCCCATACAATACCCTTTGAGTTCTCTTACTAACATTCAAATCAGTAAGAGGCTTTTTTTTTGATTACAAAAGAAAATCATTTCAGGATAAATCACAAATACTGTTGATGAAACTGAATCAAAACATTTAGATTCATACATTTTAAGATTAAAATTTTCTAATAAAAAAAGAAATATATGGACCAATCGATATCCTCGTTTATTTCCCCGTAACATTTGTAAGGATAACAGTATATACTCCTAGTTTATTTTTTCGCTGGAGTAGAGAAGTAATGTGTCTCTACAAAAAACAAGGAGGATTTCGGGGTTTCCGCTACAAAGTCTTGTCCTGCATGGGGTTATGTGATTTTAATTCAGGAGTTTTATGTTTTTTTTGGGGGTACAAAAAGGGTTTTAAGGGATTCAAACAACTATAAAAAGAGAAGTAGCAAATGCTATCTCTTTAATCAGTTTTAAACATTTGAGCAACTTCTGTTTCATATCCGTACTTACGGAAGAAGTCTATAAGCGCTACTTCAAATATATCCCGTTGACTAATGTTCTGCTCTTCCGCAAATTCAGTAACCATATTGGAAAGTGTGTGGATCATCTGAACTGTCTTTGTTTTAGCGATTCTTTCAATCGTGTAACGCGGAATGCTCTTTCCTTTACCATTAGGCGTAAATAACTCGGCTAACCTTTCTTCATTATGCTGTAACATCTTTAAAAGTGGTAGGTACTGCATCAAAAGATCATCTTCTTCAGACTGCTGACTTGGCGGTTGAAATTCTACTGCATCTGACGAGTCGATTTGTTGATTTTCTTTTAATGGTACTTTACATATGCGCATGTCCTTCTCATAATTATTTAAAGCAATGTTCCATTTATAATGCTTACTCTTCATGTATTGTTCAAGTTCCTGAAAGTCCTGAAACCCAAACTTTTGGCAAGCCAACATAATGTCATTTGGACGGCTAGCTAATTGTTGAACGATTCTTTCTGCCTTAGAAGTGCTTGTCTCAACAACTGCCTGTTTAACTTGTGGAACATAGTTTTAGATTTGTGAATTAAATCGGTATCCTTTTCTTCTCATGTAAACACCTAAAGATTTGTACGTAGAATACTCTAATTCCTCTGCCAATTCATCACGCGTCTTTCCTTTTGTTAATTCAGTTAAAATCAATTGTACACGCTTATCTTCTTCAGGCGGAACTACATGAATAGTTGTGTGATGCACAGGAACGCCCTATGATTACCCTTTGAGGTCATATTTCTTCATTCATTTTCTTCTAGTATTTCCCGTTCTCTCTCTTCCGAATAGCCTGTGATACTCGCTAAAGTAGATACATCTAGCCCATTCTTAGCACCTGACAACACTACCTCTATTTTTCCTTTTTCTATCCCTTTATATTCTGCATAGTCAATCTTCGCTTCTTCATCAATGATTGTCTTTAAACGAAACTGGTAAGCAATAATCGAATCGGGTGTTTGGCCGAGTTTCTCCCATGAATCGAAAGCATTTTAGGGCGTGCCTGTGCATCACACAACTCCGACACTATTCCGACAATTCGTCCGGATAGTCCAAAGAGTTAAATTCTAAAACTCTCTTGATCGAAAAATCGGTCAAGGGAGCTTTTCGATTTCCGGCAATTTATTGTCATTGATATACATACTTTCAAAATAAATTTTCGCCCTCCTTTTCGCTATAAAAATTCAATTTTCATACGAAATCAGCGATGATAATTCAGTTTTCTAATTCCCTTCTTTTTCGTCGCGTTTACACTTCTTTGAAAAACGGGTATGTTTAAGTAAAAGAAAGCAGGGATGTCATATCGGGACAACAGTGATGAGCGTTGGCTTAGAAGGGATGAAAGGTCATAAAGTGTTAGTCGAGTCGAATGTTCGAGTGGAAAAAGACCAGTTTGTAATCGTTGGGCTGCCAGATGCATCGATTAAAGAATCGAAGGAACGAATTTTAAGTTGTATTCACACATTAGGGCTGGATATTACGATGAAGAAAATTACAATCCATCTCTCACCATCTGATAAGAGAAAAACAGGTACAGGTTATGATTGTGCAATGTTGTTGGCGGTGCTTTGTGATATTCTAAAAGATCCGCCTCCCATTGACGATACAACTTGTGTGCTTGCTTCACTATCGCTAGACGGGAAACTCGTTCCTTTTCACGGCTTAATTCCTTCCATTCAGCAAGCCATTCACCTTGGGTTTAAACGAATTATTTTACCTGCTGTTGATTTATCATTTCTTGAAAAACGTCCAGATATTGAATTGGTCACGATTGATGATATTACTCAGCTCATTGGCTATTTAAAAGGACAACTTTCACTAGAACTTCCAAGTGAGCGCCAACTAATTTTCTCACAATCAATGAACGAAGACACAGCTGTCCAAACAACTGACTTTTCTAGTATACGTGGGCATGCGGATGCCAAAAGAGTACTTGAGATTGCAGCTGCAGGTGGTCATCATGTGTTGTTCAACGGGCCTCCAGGATGTGGGAAAAGTATGTTGGCAGATGCATTTCACACCATTTTGCCGAACATGTCTAACGATGAAATGTTAGAGATTTTCAGCATTTATCATTTAGCAAAAGAAAACAGAGGTTTTTCCACGCGTCCCCCGTATCGTTTTCCCCATCACTCCGCTTCGGCAATTTCATTAATAGGTGGTGGGACGTATCCAAAACCTGGTGAAATCTCCCTTGCACACCACGGTGTTTTATTTCTTGATGAATTAGGTGAGTTTTCGAGAAAAGCTTTGGATATGTTAAGGCAACCGCTAGAAACAGGTGAAATTACCATTAGCCGCGTGAAGCAATCTGTTACTTACCCTGCATCTTTTATTCTGATTTCAGCGACTAATCCTTGTCCATGCGGTTATTTTGGTTCAAATGAAAGATATTGTACATGTACGCCCAATCAAGTACGTGCTTACCAATTAAAAGCATCAGGTCCTTTAATCGACCGTATTGACTTTATTCTATCTTTAAAAAGTGTAGGCATTACGGAGAATGAACAAGTAGAAAGTTCGGCAGATATTCAAAAGCGAACAGAAAATGCACGTCTACTACAAAGGCAACGATACAGTACTAGTCAATTAAATGGTAATGTTCCTGTCCAACAATTGCTCGCAACTTGTGGCATGACAGAACAGCAAGCAGAATATTTGAAGGAAATTTGCTTTAAAGAAAAATGGAGCAATCGAACGCAAGTAAAGTTAATTCGCATTGCGCGTACGATTTCAGACTTAGTACACTCTGAAAAACTGTTGGATAGTGCACTAGAAGAAGCTTGTAACTGGAAAAAAACAGCGTCATTTCATCAGACACAAGCGATGGTGAGGAAATAATATGGCAAGAAAAAGACGTGAGTGGGATCCGCGCATGTTCGATCATATAATTATGCGCGGAAACAACAGGTAAAATATATTCAATAATGACGCTGATATTAAAGCGTTTTTCAAAATTCTACATTACGCTTACGAAAAACATCCATTTACAATCATTGCTTATTGCATTATGACGAATCACTATCATTTTCTACTACGTTCACCTAACGTACCGCCCAGGAAAATTATGGCGATTGTGAATCGACGATACACGGATTATTTTAAGAAAAAATATCGTTATTCAGGATTTTTATACGACAGTCGTTATTTCGCAAAAATGGTCACAAGCCCAGCTGCATTATTAGCTGTCAGCCGGTATATTCACCGAAACCCGATTGAAACAAAAGTACCGATTGTTGAAAGACTAGAACGCTATCGGCATAGTTCATATCCATTTTATTACACAGATACGGAATCATCATATCTTATTTTTGGATTTAGATTTATTGCCATCTTTATTGCCCACAAGCTATGAAAAAACCGCTGAAGGCTATTGTGCTTATTGTGAGGAAGAACTTGTGATGGATGAAGCTATCGGGATTTTGGAAGGTTTCGAGGACTAGCAAGAGCATATTGAAAATCCTTTGACGGATGTTTTTCTAGTTGAAGGATTTTCTTGTTGAGTGAGTGACTGTCACTCGGCATAAATACAACAGGTTTTGCATTCATCCAGTTGTTCTTCTCATTCGCATCCAATGCTTTTTTTCGTGCTCATTCTTCAACCTGCTTTCGATTGTTCGTAAGATAAAAACCTTGTCCAAAATCCGTCCCTGGAATCGGAACGGAAAGGTCAATCCCATTGTTACGTATCATTAAACCCTTCATATCGACTCCTACTCTTCGGCCAGTTTTTTCGTGTTCATTTTCATTGGTCTTAACGACTGTCACTTGATACCACTACTATAAGTTTCCCTGGATGCATTTTTAATCACAAGACTTCTGCAATTCATCACAACAAAATCCGCACGAATTATCGGAATAGTGTATGAATTTCGTAATACACAGGCACGCCCTATGTTTCCAGAATTTCTCGTACTCTTTCTTCTGAATAGCCTGTGATACTCGCTAAAGTAGGTACGTCTAAACCTTTCTTAGCACCTGACAATACTACTTCTATTTTTCCTTCTTCTCTTCCTTCCACTATCCCTTCTACTCTTCCTTCTACTCTTCCTTCTACTCTTCCTTCTACTCTTCCTTTTTCTCTTCCTTCTTCTCTCCCTTTTTCTATACCTTTATATTCCGCATAGTCAATCTTCGCCTCTTCATCAATGATGGTCTTTAAACGAGACTGGTAAGCAATAATTGAATCTGGTGTTTGGCTGAGTTCCTCCCATGCATCGAAAGCATTTAGTAAACGTTCGTCTGACATCGCAAGCGCCTCCAATTCTTTGTAAATATCATCGTAGACTCTTTTATTTCTTACATCTATCATACCCAAAAGCAGTAACCAACGTACCAGAATATCATCGAAAGGATCTAATTGATTTTCACGCCATTGGCGGATAAACTTTCTCATTTCAATAAAGTGAAACTTCACTCAGCGTTTTTTGCTGAGTGTTAGTTGAACCAATCGGGCATTTACGGACAGTAGCGCGCGTAACGAGCGTACTGACCGTTACATGCGGGATAAAGTGAATCTCAAGCACATCATCATCGTATGACAATCGTTCCATTGTCGTATCTTCATATAGATGATACGTACTGTGATAATGGGGCGTTTCAAACAGTGTGAAATCACAAATATTAATCGTAATCGTTGGCAGTAATCGATGATAACCTTGGCTTCGCTGTAGCTGACTGGTAAATAGCAATGACCAGTAATAGACCGTTCGCTTCATCATGTCATTTTGGTTAGATAACTGCATTTCAACATTAATCAGATGATCTGATTGTGTTCGTACAACGATATCCAAACGCGATTGTTTGTCGTCTTCATACTGTCCACCGTACTCTTGATTCACGAACATAATTTCTTTTATCGTATCTCGTCCTGTACGCTGCAAAATCGCATTTAAAAACACAACGGTAATTTCTTTGTTTTTCTCACTGCCAAATAACTGTTTAAACGCGTAATCTATTTTTAAGTCCATTAATTCATGAATTTCAATCCGCTTTAAAAGCTTTTTATTCATGATTCATCACCTCATATTAGTCTTTCTAGTATATCATATTTCCCATTAAACGAATTCAGAAAAATCTTTTACTCGACACTAATATATGCTGGATAAGGCATTTAAAACAGAAAAGCCCCTTAACTGATTGCTCGACTAAAGGGCTTCTCCTGTTAAACTCGACCCTATTCCGGATCATTGTCGGAATAGCGTTGGAGTTGTGTAAGGGACTGTCACTCGATAATAAACTCCCCGCGAGTTGTCAGAATAGTGTCGGAGTTGTGTGACGCACAGGCACACCCTACGATACGACAAGACCAAACAGCAAAAAAGCCCCTTGACCGATTTCTCGATTAAGAAAACTTTGGAAATTAACTCCTTGGACTATCCAAACAAATTGTCCGAATAGTGTTGGAGTAGTGTGATGCACAGGCACGCCCTATTAAATCGAGTGATTGAGTATAATTTCTACAATCTTTGTAGATACTGTAGATAAAGTAGAATACCCGGCCACAACTTTTGAATGACAATAAAGAATCATCCCATTTTGATAAACAAGGACTTGTAAACCTTATGAAAGTGCAGCTACACGTTCATAAAGCTTCACCCCTGTTGTGCTTAGTTCAATTCTTCCTGTTTCATCGTTGTTTAATACGTAGAATAAAGTAATCGTTTATCTACACAAGGAAATTAAGTTAGTAGAAAAAAATAGTCAGATTGACTTCTGCAGACTTTCCTAGAATGAAACACCTTATGATTATCATATATATTTGAAGAGTTTTAAAATAATAGCAGCCAACAATCTGGAAAAATTGTTGGCTGCTTAAAGTTCTTTACATTCCCAGCGCAATATCTGAGTTGTATATGATATGCCGGCTTAATATTGTAATTTGGGAAATATCCATAAGTTTAGACACAAGGAGTTTTATTTTACTTTAATCAGTTTATGCTACACTAGATGAACCAAGTATAATTAAAGGAATGGGGTGTAGTTATGCGTCCAATTGAAGATATTATTGCATTGATTCACTCTGACACGTTGAATCATGTTATTGCGGATCAAATTGAAGGACAGGATTTGGATTTCAAAGAATGGTCCTATCGCTCTGAAAGTGAAAAAAACCAGTGGAGAGATAATCGTTCAAAAATATTAGAAATGGCAGTATGTATGGCCAACGGCGGTGGAGGTCATGTAGTTTATGGAATTGCTGATAATAAAATGAGAAAAGAAAACTCTTTTATCGGTATACCTTTAGAGGTGGAATCTAATAAGATTATAAGTTATATTTATCAAAATACTGAACCACGTATCCAAGCACAGGTAAATTTAATTAATGTTGAATATGGCACGGGTATAATAATGATTATTTCTACTACAGGAGAAAGTCCACCTTACACACAAGCAGATGGCAGTGCAAAAATTCGACAGGGTAGCGACTGTATTCCCCTAACAGGTACAATTCGAAGACATATGATGCAACGTCAACACCACTTTGATTATTCAAATGAACTGATTGACAAGGATTGGAAAGAATTAATTTCAGCATCAGCTCTTGAATATATTCGAAAAAACATGAAAGAACAGCATAGTCCAATTGACTTAACCGATCTTTCCGACTATGAACTGCTACAAAGAATCAATGCAATTCGAGATGGAAAGCTGACAAGAGGTGGACTCTTATTATTTGGTAATGCGGAGTCAATTCATCAACACATTCCCACGCATCAATGGGCTTATCGCAGTATGAAGTCTGATACAGAATATACGTATCGGGAAGAAGGCTATGATTCAATCGCCCTTGCGGCAAAGGAATTAGGAAACAATATTAATCGTGGTGATAAAATTGTAACAAGAGAGGTGGATTTGTTTCATCAAGAATATTACACTTATCCGGCAATAGCAATAAGAGAGGCATTAATAAACGCACTAGTACACCGGGATTATGAATTACCGGGTGCTGTGATGGTAAAACAATATCCAGAACGTTTAGAGGTTAGTAATCCTGGTAGTTTCATTAGCGGAATTCATCCAGATAACATTTTACACCATGCCTCAACTCCTCGTAATATTCACCTAATGGATCTCTTGGATAAAGTTCGCCTAGTGAATCGTACCAATTTAGGTGTTCCGCGTATTTTTCAGGCGTTATTACAAGAAGGGAAAGAACCACCTGTTTATGAAGATAGCGGTGCACAAATAAAATTGACTTTGTTTTCATCAGAAATTACACCTGCTTTTGCGACGTTTGTTGAGGAAGAACAAGAATTAGGTAACCCTTTAAAGGTTGATGACCTCTTGGTAATTCAATATTTGTTAAAACACTCACGCGCAAATCTCACGGATTTAGCCAAAACTACACAACGATCAAAAGATACAGCTAAAGATCAATTAAGTATTTTAATAGATAAAAAAATCCTTGAGACAATTGACTCAGGTCAAGCCTACATTTTGTCTCAACGTGTTTCAGAAGCAGTAAAAAATGATTTGGCCTACGTGAGAAATCATGAGTTAGATGAAGAACGTGTCAAACTTCAAATTCTTTCTTATATGGAGAAAAGAGGAAGAATGACACGGGCAAGTATTATACAAATGACAGGCTGGTCAGGTCCAAAAGTGTACCGTTTTATGCAGAAATTGAGAAGTGAAGGTATTGTAAAAAGTGTAGGTCGTGGAAAAGCTGCTTACTATGCTTTAGGTGAAGAAGAATAAATATATTGACTCTAATGTGTATCTATTGAATCCATTAAAAGCTCTAATGGTAGCTTGAATAGATCCATTAGAGTCAGTTATTGCTTGTCTTGACTCTAATGTGTATCTATTGAATCCATTAAAAGCTTTAATGGCAACCTGAATAGAACCTTTAGAGTCAGTTATTGCCTATCGTGACTCTAATGTGTATCTATTGAATTCATTAAAGACTCTAATGGCAACTCGAATAGATACGCAATAGAGTCAGTTATTGCGTATCGTGACTCTATTGCGTATCTATTGAATCCATTAATGTGAATATTACTACAAAGTAAACATCCGTAAGGATTTTTGTTCTTATTTCCCATCCTCCTTTTGATAAGTTGTGTAAGTGACTTGATATTAAAAACAGCCAACCATCTCAAAAGATAGTTGACTGCTCTTTGTGTTGTTTCAGAGTAGTGTCTGAATTATGTGGATGACTGGGACGACTTAATAAGAAAAAGGTTTTTTTGTCATGCCTTTTTTAAACAACCTTCTTTTAGTTCATTAAAATTTCATAAAAAAGAAGCCCATCTGAGGAAGTTTGAGTAAAATCTCCTCGGATGGACTTTTTGAAGTGGACACCCAACCAATTAATCAAATAAACTTAGCGTATCGCTACTATTTTTTGTTGGCGCAATAAAACGGTATTTGTCGTCTTCGCCATTTACCTCTAAAGCATGTCGGAGTTGTGTGACGCACAGGCACACCCTACTATTTGGCTCTTAAGAAGGATTAAGGTATCCAATCACCATAAAATACGTCATAGATAATAAGAAAATGCGTCAAGCACTGGTTACACAAAGGAAACAAGATAAATAAAATACGACAAGACCAAACAGCAAAAAAGCCCCCTTGACCGATTTCTCGATCAAGAAAGCTTTGGAAATTAACTCCTTGGACTATCCAAACGAGTTGTCAGAATAGTGTCGGAGTTGTGTGATGCACAGGCACGCCCTATTCTATTTCTGAAAATATTCTCGGATAGACTTTTTGAAGCGGACACCTTATTGAATATACTTCTTAACATCTTCAATTCGATCATATTCAAAAGCATTTTCGATTATTGTTTCTAAAGTCTTCATATCTAAATTAATAATTTCTTCTTTTAATTCCTCTGGAAGATTTCCAAACTTCTTTGTTAGCAATCTGATTGTTGTATGACTAAATCCAAGTACTGTTTCTTCCATACCTTTTTCCATACCTTTTTCCATACCTTTTTCCATATAATGCTCCGCTAAAGTCATGACAATCTCACTCCCTTCAGGATAAGTTGTAGCGACTTGATCAATAATTTTCTGAACTTCTTTCTCAGTTAAATCTTTACCTGTTCCGAATAGATAACGCATAACGATTTCAAAATACTCAATACAACGTTCTTTGCTTTCTATTTCATTCAAGTATGTTAATGCTTTTAAAATAGAACTTAGTATATCTTCATTATTTGGATTAGATACCTCTTTAATCAGCGTCTGATAAATCTTTAAAACCGCTCGTCCTTTAATATCAACATCCGAACGATAAGACATATCGTAAAACTGATACGTAAAATCTGGAATGTATACTTTTAGCTTATCAGGAAGATTAGTATACCCTGTAATCATCTCACTTAAACGTCGTGGAACATTCCAACCTTCTTTTCCTTGGTAGATAACCAAAGGAATAATTACGGGTAACTCCCATTCATTTTGTTTCTTCGTTTTCGTCTCCCAGATACTTACAAGATATTTTAACAACTGTAAAACAATACCTTTTTCTGGTGAGCTTTTATGTTCAAATAAGAAGTATAAATATCCTTCATCGCCATGTATATTTACTTTAAATAACAAATCTGAAAAGCTTTCTTTTAGTTCATCATCTATAAAGCTGTCTTTCTGCGGATTTATTGTATCTAAGTCAACAAATTGTATGACTTCTTCTGGTAAATAGAAAAGTTCTTTGACTAAAAATATTTTGGAGATTGTGTGAGTCACTCAATGATGTAAATTGCACAAAAGGTGGTGACAGATATGAAATGCAGTTCGGGGTTTCAACGAACTGCGCACGTACCTGCTCACCTAAAAGCAGTGAAGTCGGCGAATATACAAACAGAAAGAGGGAACGCTTAGGCGCGATAACACTGTCACTCGACGTTCCAATACAGACAGAAAAATCCCTTCAACCGATTTCTCGATCAAAAGACTTCTTCTGTTCAACCCGATACTATTCCGGACTATTATCAGAATAGTGTCTGATTTGAGTGAGTGACTGGCACCCGAATTTAAAGCGTAAATTAATGGGAACTTGGCACAAATTTTATTCAGCATCCCAGTCTATGTCCTCGAAACGGACAAATTCACCTTTTTTTATTTCTTCTCGTGCTTCGTCAATTTCCTTTTTTTCTCGTGGCGTTAATTTTGAAAAGTCAGGATCCCATTCACGTACAAGAGAATATATATATTCAATCGCCAACTTTTGTTTATCTTCTGGTAACGCCTCAAGTAAATCTATTATTAGTTCCGAATCAATCTTCATATTTAAAAACTCCCCTCAGTCATCTGGCTGTTACCACTAATAAGTTAGTATCATACGTGTAAAGGATGTCACTGGTACTGCCACTATTTGTGTATTTCAAATTGTGGCAGCACCTGGCATCCCGTGGTATTGAACTAAATTTTCATTTTATTTTAATTTCTAACAAATCTATTATAACACAAGGAACGTAAAGTGAATTATTTGGAATATACCAACTTAATAACCGAATTGTCTGCAATAAAAAACTATGCCCATTAAGCAATTAACTTAACGGGCATAATCTATTTTCAGGAAAATGAAGAAATACAAGGTATAATATAATTGATTTAGTCGTCGTTTCCCTATTTACACCAGGTTTTTTTATTTCTGCAAGTTATTAATCTACTATTAAGAGACAATATTCTTTGGCATCAATCATTCACCGTTGTCGGAATAGCGCCCGAGTTGTGTGAGTGGCACTCGGTATTCATACAGTACTTGAACGTATATAAAAAGAAAGAACCAACCCGAAGGCTAGTCCTTACAGTTAGAAAAAGCCCTCTGAATGATTTCTCGATCAAAGGACTTCTTCTATTCAATCCGATACTATTCTAAACCATTGTCGGAATAGTGTCTGAGTTGTGTGATGCACAGGCACGCCCTATTACATACCTTTTACACCCATACTGAATTTAGCTACTTATTGTTGTATTTAGTTGTGTACATTCTAAACTCCCTTAAAAGCCTTTACTTTTCTAGAAATTCCTTTAATTACTTTTCCAACCACTGCTAAAGAAATGGACATTTGATTGTCCATCATTACCAGTTCTTAATCCACAATCCTTGATGTGCTTTGTTTCGTTTATTAATATCCATAAATGTTGTAGACTGTATAAGAATAGGTCGAATTGGTATTACAATTCTGGAGGTGAGATTATTGAGATCTATAAATGAAATTGAGAAATTACTTGATGAGCTTGATCATCGAATTGCCGATGATTTGGAAGCACATGACCTAGATTTCAAGGAATGGACAAGTAGAAGTTTTGATGACAATGTGAAGCGCATTATCGAAATGTCTGTATGTATGGCTAATGGTGGAGGAGGACATATTGTCTTCGGTGTTGCGGATAGAGTTCAGGGACGTAACAATGCCATACGCGGTGTTCCAAATGACTTAGATTTGTACAAATTACAAAATCGAGTATATACGAAAACTGATCCACATTTATTACCTACTTTCCAGTTTATTAAAGTACCGGAAGGAACTGGGACTCTTCTTGTAGTTAGTGCAACTGGAGAAATGGCGCCTTATACTACTACTGATGGTTCTGCCACAATACGTAGAGGAAAAGAATGTCTCCCGCTGACTGGTTCACTGAGAAAGGAAATGGCAGGTACATCTTTAGATACGGATTTAACAGCAGAATTAGTAAGAGAAGATTGGGAATCGGTAATTTCAGCTACTGCTATGGAAAAAGTTAGAGAAACAATGAATTCTAATAATGTCCCTATGGAATTAAGAGAACAAAATGATTTCGACTTATTACACTCAATTGGTGCGCTCAGAGATAATCATCTAACCAAAGGTGGTTTATTAATCTTTGGAAAAAGTGAAATTATCGAGCGGATTATTCCACAATACCGTTGGTCATATCGCAAAATGCAAAGTGATACTGATTATGTATTAAGAGATGATGGGCATCAGCCTATTCCGATTGCCTTGTATGAACTAGAACGATATTTAGCAACAGATAATCGAATTGTTACGGTAGAATCGGGTCTATTTCATCATGAATACAGTACTTATCCAAACATAGCAATAAGAGAGGCACTTCTTAACGCCTTTGGACATCGTGATTATCGAATTTATGGTTCTGTTATGTTAAAACAATATAATGAAAAGCTTGTATTAACAAATCCAGGGACTTTTATAGGAGGAATTAATTCAGGCAATATTCTTCACCACCCTTCTGTAACCCGTAATAATCATTTAATGGATTTATTAGACCGATTAAGACTGGTCAATCGTTCCAACTTAGGAGTACCACGGATTTATCGTGCGTTATTGATTGAAGGGAAAGAGCCTCCTATATATCGAGAGGTTGGAAATAGCATTGAATTGACGTTGATTTCCTCCCCTTTATATCCGAATTTTAAGGCCTTTATTAAAGATTTACAGAGCCAAAATATTCAACTTGATGTAGATGAACTAATTATTCTGCAGTACTTAATCCGTCACGAGCAAATAGATACACCTACCGCCGCACATATTGCTCAACGTAAATCAAATCATGCACGAGAACTGTTAAGTAAATTAGCTAATCAATATAGGTTAATTGACCCTGTCGGTCGGGGTAAAGGCAGATACTATATATTATCAAAAACAACTTCAGATGCCTTAAAACGAGAAATGAGTTATGAACGACAAGTTGAACTTGATGATGAAGCGGCTAAGATTAGAATATTAACTGTCTTAAAGGAACAAAATCTTACCAATCAGGATGTACGACAAATGACTGGATGGAATCGTAAAAAAGTTTATAAAATAATTAAGGAACTTGAATCTTCTGGGGCAGTTACAATTGCAGGAAAAGGTCGTGGCACTAGATACACATTGAATACTGATAAAAATGACGTTGATTAGAGAAGGGACATTTAATTGTCCCTAATTGTCCCGGAAAAGGATATTACACCACTAACCAGATGGATATTTCGATTTTCGACCTTCTAAAGAGCTGCTTAATTAAGAAAAAGGACATTTAATTGTCCCTAATTGTCCCGGAAAAGGATATTACACCACTAACCGGATGGATATTTCGATTTTCGGCCTTCTAAAGAGCTGCTTAATTAAGAAAAAGGACATTTAATTGTCCCTAATTGTCCCGGGGCAAGAATATGACATCCATAATTAGGTATATATTCGGATTTTCAGCTTCCCAAAGAGCTGCTTAATCAAGAAAAGGACATTTAATTGTCCCTAATTGTCTCGGGGCAAGAACATGACATCCATAATTAGATATATATTCGAATTTTCAACTTCCTCAAGAACTGTTTGAATAAGAAAGGGACATTTAATTGTCCCTAATCGTCCCAGACGAGGCTATGCCATCCCAATTTAAGCATTTATTTGGACCTTCAATTTACTAAAGAGCATTTTCCCAAGATAAGTACATTTAATTGCCGCTATAGATTAGTTAAGATGATAGATTTTCTTCCGCTTGTGATATGACTACTCTTATAGTCTTTTCCTGCAGCCCAAAATGTTCGCTCAGTTCAGATATACTCATTTGTTGCTCATGTAGCTTAGTAATTTCCATTGCAACTAGTGACTTCCTTTTTCGAAACTAGAAAGTATACTGTGTATAGAACACATTCCTTTCACTTTTATCTACTCATGTAACCGAATTACAGGAGAAAATATTAGACTGACTAACTCGGTTACTTACAACAAGTGGCATGATACGGTGGGAGGAGATATCCGTCTCCGTTTTCCTTCAAACAAATATATTTCCTCATTTTAACTAAGCATCTAAGCCTCGAATGTGGAGCTATTAACTAATCCTAAAACTTTTTGAATGACGGTAACATTGAATCTATATGAAAAGACATCCGCACTTAAAATCGCTCCATAAGGAATGATCAAAAATCCAGCATATGATAATCTCGTGAATATATAATTTATCGTATCGATATCATAATTCCATTCCTTTGCTGGATCCCTATCCAGTTCTGCATAAACTTCGCTTACAGAGGCTCCTAAGACTTGACCGCTCTCCTTTTTATTAGCATATTCTTCAAAGACCTTTGTCATTTTAACCAATAGTAGTATTTCTTCTTCTGTTAATAATGAGATTGATTCCATAAGCGAGAAAGTGAAATCGGATTTCATTGAATCATCACTACTATAAAAGTCAATAAACAAAGAAACATTTATTTCTCTTTTAGTTTTATCGCCGCTTTCCAAACTTTTTACGACTAGTTTTGTAAAGAGATCAAAAATTCTTTCATCGCGTTGAATTTCTTTAAACAACTCTTCAGGATCAACATTTTTATCGTTTAACATTTGTAGCACCTTAACAATTCTATCCTGCTGAATATGATTATTAATATCTTTTATCAAACCAATACCGGGAATTACACCACTGATAAGAGTTACTGCATAATCAAAAGACTTTTGGGTGTTTGAGTTAACTAATCCTTTTACAGCATCATTGATTTTGGTATCCCTAGTCATAAGATTCCTCCTCGATTCGAACGTCAAAATCCTCTACAATCATCTGTATAGTGAACGCATCTTCTTCTACATATTCCTCACATATAACTGAAACATTTATGTCATATGCACCGGCCTTTGTCGGCACGAGTAAGTATTCAGAGTCAAATGTCCTTTTCCTTGTATGCAATAACTCAGCACAGTGTACGCTAATCGTATTTCCATCTAGGTGGGTCCAATAATTTGGATTTGTACCAGTAACGAAATTCCGTAAAAGCTTGTCGTTCTTGTAGATGTTAGAATGTGAAAAAGCTCCGAAACCCATTCTACCTAACAACCCCGTTGCTGATTGTATGGCACCAAATCCTGCCATTTCAAACAGAGCTTTATCAATTGGACTGTGGGGCAGAATAGGCGCTTCCGGCTCCTCCAAACTTTTTTTAGAACCTTCCAGTATTAGTACCTCGTCAGGTAAGTCCAACTCAATGTGAATGTCATTCGCTTTAAGACTGCCTTCATTAATAATAGAGAGATTGAGTTCCAATCCAAACGCTTCGGCAAATTTATATGTTTCAAGCTCTTTATTGTAAGTTTCAATTTTCTTTATTGTATCTGGAATTTTTGCATTGTATGATTCAACTTCTTCTTCAGTAACATACTTGCTCAGATGGGAAGTTATATCACTTTGCATAATCTCCGCGGGCAACGATAATCTATTGATTTCTATAGCAGGGTTGAATGCCAGTTTTAATTCATTTGTCTCGTTTATAAGTACATTAATATTAGGTGTGTTAACTTCTTCATATGAATAGCTATCTGACCATTCCACTTCTCCATATTTGCTCTCATAGGTCGGTTTAACCTCTCGAAGAGGCGAAGCAGGATCTATTGTAAATTCTCCTTCTTCGACGATTAAGTCTGCAATAGAATATGCTCCAAAGTCTTCAATGAAGTTAGCTTTATGGCGATGAAATTGTTCGTTTATTTGAATGATATCTTCATCATCATCAATCAATGTACCGTCACTATTCACAAGAACATCATGAATTACACCGTTCCATAGTTCTCCATCTTCCCAAGTGCCTTCTTTAGAGACATACTGATAATCTCCATAATCATTAAGGTAATCTATTCCCTGTCCGTGTCTTTTATAATTTCTCCATGCTCCTTCATATAAAAGCGTGCCTTCACTAAACAACTTCGCCCATCCTTCACAAATGCCTTTATTATCAATGAAAGCATGACAAACTTTCTCACCAGCCTTACTATAGACAATTGCCTTGCCTTCTGCATCGTATTCAATAACAATGTTTCCTTCTTGCGAGAAATATTGAGTTTTTCCTTTGCTGTCCTGTGCGTAATCAAACTTACGCAAAATAGAAAGCAAATGTTCATTCATCATCTCAAAGGCATCCTTAGGCTCCGCTACATCATATTTATATTGAACATAAGAAGGAATCATTATATTCTATATCAATTTATACGTATGTAATCGTATGTCGCCTACCTCGTCTTCCTTTTCATGTTCGACTAAACACTCCAGTTCCTTTAATATATTATGTAGTAGGCTGATATCTGCCTCTGTCAGCCCATTAACTTCCGAAATTGCTTCAAAATGTTTTTCTGAAATGCGAATGAAGCGATAGTCTTGCTCTTCATATAAATCGAGTCTGGAAAGCGCATGGACTTCTTTTAGTGATGCAACTAATGTAGAAAACAAAGCATTCCTTGCCCGCTCTTTTTGCTCTATTTCCTTTTCTCTCTCCGCACGTCTTTGCATCCAATAAATCGCGTAAGCAACTAAGGCTGTAGCTTCAATGGAAAGTATCGTTAAGTATATTGACTTATCGATTGCAAAATACTGAAGAACTTTTCGTCCTGTCTCATTTAACACTTCGAAAGATAACCAGTCAATCAGATCACTAAAGGGATTTAATAATAACGGAAATAATAAGGCGATTAGTAAAGCAGATAATATCGTGATCTTTTGCTTCAAATTATCCTACCTCCTTTTGCTCCTTTGTTATATTGATTGTAGCATAAGCAGCGAAATTCTATTGTACTAGAGCAAAGTTGAGTGACTGTCACTCGGAGATCAGCTTGGTAAAGCAGTTAAAACAGAAAAAGCCTCTTGACCGATTTCTCGATCAAAGGACTTCTTCAAATCAACTCGATATTATTCTAGTCTATTGGCAGAATAGTGTCGGAGTTGTGTGAGTGACTGTCACTGGATGAAATACGCGGTCTTTTTCGAAAAAACGCAGCCAGAAAAGACTTGGATATTTGTCTCCGCCGTCTTTTCTAACTACGTATTTAAAGGGTGCTTAGTGGCACAATTCAGCCAGTTTTCCCGTGTCCATTTTCATGCGGCTTGTCCACTGTCACTCGATACCACTACTAAAAATTTCCCTGAATGCATTTTTAATCAAAAAGCTTCTGCAATTCAACACGACAAAATTCCGAACCAGTTGTCAGAATAGCGTTCAAATTGCGTGATGCACAGGCAGCCTAGAATTATGTTTGAATGTACATCTTCGATGTCATGTCTACGTAATGATACCCCAGGATTTTAGAAACCGTTACGATGGAGACACCTCTTCGTAGAAGTAATGTTGCACACGTTCGTCTAAAAAGATGGGGATGCAGTTTCATGCCCACTTCCTGTGACAACTGTGTCAACGAACGTCTGACAGCGTCTCTGTGCATCTTCTCACTTCTTTGGAACACGAGAAGGTACGGACTTTCATGAAAAGATGAGGCTTGACGTTAGCCTTGGATGTACGCTTTCATAAGATCCATTACATCTTGGCGAATGACAATCTCCCGTACTTTGCCACTTTTGCCCCTAACGAGTAATGTATGTTCAACAAAATCAATATCTGTCAAGTTAATCGTGACCAATTCAGATACACGAACTGCGGTGTACAAGAGTATTGGTAGACACTTTAAATGCTTCTTCAAGTAAATGTTGCTTGTACATTACAAAGGTAAAGCGGGAAAGCGGCTCTTCTTCTCTCCCGTCTTCTGCAAGATACAATTGAAACTGTTTCACATCATGACAGTACGATTCAATTGTCTTTGGGCTTGTCCCATCTTCAACTAACCATTGTTCAAAACCTTTAATTAGATCCAGTCGTTAAACACCTCATTAACTCCTTGGGCTATCTAAGGTAATTGCCAGAATAGTTCCGGAGTTGTGTGACGCACAGGCACGCTTTAAACACACAGGCAATACAATAATACACAGGCACACCCCACTATCCATCCCCCACCTTCTCCAAAATCGCTCCTTCCACAAAATCATCCACGGATAAATCATGCTGTTCACAATAATCGATGAGTTCCCACTTTGTACTCCTAGTTAGTTTTATAGGATAAGCCCCTGCTAATAATTCCTTCATTGTAGCAACCTGTTTCTCCAATACATTCATTAACTTTGTTTCAGATAAACGTTCTCGTACATTAACTTCCGTCACTGGTAAAGGTAACGCTAGTTCCTGATTGATAAGCGTTGCATCATATACATAACGATGCTCGGAAACGATAAAACGATAGCCTTGTTGATACATATAATTGCCTAATGCTAACGGCGTATCGAAATCATGTGTACGAAGCATATCGCCAAGCCCTACATCTTCTTCAATTTGTTTCGCAATTATCGATGCTTTATTCATCATATAGTCGCTCCAATGCCACGACAAGATCTGTGTCGTCTACGTGTAAATATGTGGATGTTGTACGCAAATTCGCATGGCCTAATAATTTTTGAATAACAGCAACATGTGTCCCTTTTTTAATTAAATAACTCGCAAAGGAGTGACGTAAAATATGACTCGTCACATGCTTAAGAACCCCCGCCCGTTCAGTTGCTTCGCGTAAAATACGATTCACATACTGAGGACTTACCTTCCCTGTACGTTTCAACGCAAAAAAGTAATCCGACTCTCTCGCATCACGTACATTTTCTATATAATGCAATAACTCCTTGCTCAGTTCTTCATTCAACGGAATACGTCTTGACTTCCCGCCTTTTCCGTTCACAACTGTAATCGCTAATTCTTCAAAATTAATATGCCACATTTTTAAGTTACGACATTCACTGACACGCATCCCTGTAAATGCCATCACCTTTAAAAAATAATGAATAACTGGGTGCTCTACCGCATCCAAAATGCGTTCGACTTCTTCTGCCAATAAATACACACGTTCTTGCTCTACTACTTTTAGACGATGTAAACGTAACAGAGGATTTGTCATTCTGTATTCTTTTTGTATTAAACATTCAAAAAATGTAGATAAGCCATTTAACTTTCGATTGACAGAGCTTGGTTGACATGCCCTTTCACGAAGTAAATAAGCAACATAGCCGTCAAAATCCTTTAACACGATTTTCGACGGATCTACTGGCGCATTCCAACTACTTGCTCGCCATTCGTAATATTGCCGGACATCTATACAATAACCACGAACCGTCTCTTCACTCAATCCACGCGTTTGTAACCATTCTTTAAATTCTTTAATCGCCCCTGTAAACTCAATCACCATCCACTCCTCCTATTCCAAAAAATCTATTACATTATAAGAGTAGCTTTTTCTGGTCCATTTTAAACTATTGACTTTTCAAGTTTTCATAATAATGCTCGATAAAATCTCTGATCATTCCACCAGTGATGTCTTTTATTATAAGTAAGCCATGCATGATTAAAAATACTTTCATTACGAGGAATTTTGTGAGGTTAAGTGCGATTAACCAAACAGAAGTTAAAGTAACATTTTCCAGTGATGCCGGTTACGACGAAGAGGGTCTAAAAGGAAAAGAAATCACTTTAACAGCTGGGGAAAATACTCTGACAGCTACATATAAAGCTGACAGCCTTAACGAAGATGGAGAGGCTACTTTCTCACTTTCTGAAGATAGTCTATTAGTTCACGGTACAGAATACACAGTATCCGGTGAAGGATTCACGTTTGAAAACGCTGAGTTCACTTACCAAGATGCTGAGGTAGTTGCACTGGAAAAAGCAATCGCTGATGCAGAGGCAGCAATTGAAGCTCTTCCAACAGAAGAAATCAGCCTTGCTGACAAACAAGATGTTGTAGATGCTCGTACATTAGTTGATGCAGCGCTTGCACTTGATGAGAATGCTGACATTCAGGGCTTAGACAAGCTTGCAACAGCAGAAGAAGCGATCAAAACACTGGAAGCAGAAAAAGAAGCAGCTGAGGAATTAGCAGCGGCAGTAACTGCAGCTCAAGATGCGATTGAAGCACTTCCAGCAGTAGAAGAATTGACTCTTGAAAATGCTGAAGCAGTAGAAGCAGCTCGTGAACTTGTCAACCAAGTAATTGATCTTGGCGGAGAAGATACAGATGTTGAAAATCTTGAAGTTCTTGAAGCACTAGAAGACCAAATAGAAGTACTTCAAGCACAAGCTGAAGTAGATGCGGCAGTAGCAACAGCACAAGAAGCAGTAGATGCTTTAACTCTTGCATCAGCAACAAATGTTGATTCACAAGAAAAAGTAGAAGCAGCTCAAGCACTTGTACAACCTGCTAAAGATGCAATTGCAGCAGTAACGGCTCTTGACGCTGAATATGATGTAACAGCTCTTAACAATGCAGTAGCTACTGCAGAAACAAATATTGCAAACGCTGAGGCAGTTCTAGCAGCGAAAGGATTAGTTGCAACAGCACAAGAAACTCTTCTAGATGAAGACTATGATGCAGCAAAAGAAGCAGTAGATGCTCTTGAAAATTCTGATGCGAAAACACTAGAAAATGCAAGGTTAATTGAACTTGAAGCAGAGCGAGCGGCAATTGTTAAAGCAGTAAACGATGCAAATAACCAAGTTGAATTATTTGATGCTTTGCAACAAGCTCCATTTAAAGATACTGTATCAGCTAACATTAAAGGCTATCAAGACGCTCTTGCTGACCTCGATAATGGTAAAGCAACTTCAATTACTGAAGTACAAGGTGTTATCGATGCAGCTAATACAGCAGCAGAAAATATAAGCCTTGAGAAAAAAGTGAATGATGCTAATAATGCTGTAAATGGACTTCCTGACTTTTACACAGCTGATGCTGATAAGCAGAAAGAGTTTGAAGATGCAGTAGCAGAAACTAAAACCGCTATTGATGCTCTACCAGCTGATTACAAAGAAAATGAAGAAGATGAGAAAACACTTGTGGCCATATTACAAGCAGAGTTAGATGAGGAAATACAACTAAATACTGACTTTGTTTCTAAAGTTAAGCCTGTTGTCACTGCCGTTGATAACCAAATTGAATTTAATTCAGCACTAAAAGCAGCTGGAATTAAAAATGTAAAGACTTCTAATATTGTAGAATATATTAATGCTATCAAGTCTATTGAAGATGAGGGAGCAGTTACTTTACTAGAGGAAATTCAATATGTCGTTGATTTCGAAAATGCTAAACAAGCAGTTTCTAACTTAACTATTACGGATGCTGATAGTGAGCTACTAGCTCTAGCTGAAGGTGTAGGACAAAAGGAAATTTCTGCAGCTAAAGCTCTTGTTGAGGCTCTGCCAAACCAAGGTGATGTGGATGAAGAGACTGGCGAAAAAGCAGTTGATACAAATAAGCAAGGATTACTTGCTGATGTAGCAACAGCACAAGAATTTATCGACGCTTTGAATATCAAAGATCAAAAAGGATTAAAAGCTGCCTTGGACAATGAGAATATTGTTGAGTTGAAATTAGCTGACAGCTTTGAAACTACTGAGAAAATCAATATCTTCCGTTCTGTAAACATTGATGGCGGAGATAACACAATTATCTTCGCAGGGAATGAAGAAGGTTGGCAAGGAAACTATGTTCTTCAAGTTTATAATGAAACAGAAGAAGTCGTAGTAAACATTTCCAATATTAAATTGACGGGCGGAGATGCTGGTTTACTTGTAAATGGGGCTAATGTCGTATTAGAAGGAACAATTGATGTATCTGATAACGAATATGGCGGTATTGAATCAGGTAAAGGAAGCAATGTACAATCAAGCTCAACTCTTGATGTAACTAACGCAACTTTAGTTAATACTACAGAAGCGTATGGTTTGCCAACAATATGGGAGGACGAAGTTACTAATACTGTAATTGGCGTAGATGATTTATATGAAATTGAAAAAGGCGAACAACCGCAATACTATTTAGTAGAAGAGAATTCAATTGATCCACTTCCTACACAACAAGAAGCAGCTCAAAAAGCAGCTGAAGAGGCTATTGCTACACTTCCAACTGTAGGTGAGTTGACACTTGAAGATACAGAGTCAGTAGAAGCAGCACGTGATTTAGTTAAAGATGCACTCGCTTTAAATGTTCAAGCCGAGATTGCGGGTAGTGACACGCTTGTTGCTTTAGAAGAACAGCTTGTTACTCTCGAAGATCAAGCAGAAGTTGCTGAAATTTTATCGGCTAAAACAGCAACAGAATTGCAACCATTGCTTGTTAAATTAGCACAAGACGAGTACAATAACCTTACTTCTACGCAACGTCATGAAGTAGCTGAACTCTTCTTGGCTGAAATTCCTGTAAACGGTTATGTTGATACAGCAGCAGCAGCTGAAGCACTAGTTGATTTAGTTGGAGTGCCAGCAGTTGAAGGTACACCAGCGTCTGGTTACTATGCACTTCTTGCAGTTGTAAATGATGCTACTTCGATCACTAGTACTAGAGATGCATTGTCTGCTCTTGGCAATGAGACATTTGATGCTATGTCAGCATCAGAAAAACTTGTAGCGGCTGAGAATGTATTGAATGCTAAACCTGACAGTGGTTATACATCAATCACTCAGATTGCTAACAACTTTGCATCTGCTGAATAATTTAAGGATTCATATCTACTAAACTTTCGTATAGTAGTAGAATGGATAGCGAGAAAGGACTAGCCTTCGGGTTAGTTCTTTCTTTTTATTGCCGCTCCCATCAATTATAATAAAGAAAGTAAGATCATAGGAGGAACTGATATGTTTGATTATTCTACCCTTCCCGGCAGTGTTGCTGCACCTACATTTGAGCCAGCAGAGTCGGAAGGATTTTATTATACGGTAACAGCTGGCAAGGATGAGACACCATTCTATCAGGAACTGAATCAACGATTAACACAGTTGGAGACGAGTACAGACATTCATGAAGATGAATTGCAAGCGATTGAGTATGCCTCCGCTGATTTAATCATTAATATTGAAGCCCACGAAGAAGTGGAGCTTCGTATTGATTGGTTAGAACGTCTTTATGACGTGAAAGGTGCTTTGCCATCTGTTTCTACATTTAAAGAAGCTGAGCGCCTACGCACGATGCTTAGCCCTGTCCAGACGTGTCCATTAAAATCTGAATTGCTCACAGCATTGGACCGGTTAGCTGAGTCGATTCCTGTTGAAAATGAGCCACCTTCACTAAACGCACATGATCAAGTAATGAAATTCGCGATTGAGCAGGCTGGAGATGGCTTTATCAATCTTGGTAAGGCAGGAAGAGAGCGCGTAGTTAAAGATGTACTAATTAAATTTGGCGAGGATGTGCCAGTGGCTTCCATTCAAGAAGCAGTCTCTACGCTAGAAGACCAAGTTGCCGGTCTTGCTGAAATAGAAGATGCGCAAACATTGCAGGCTCAATTGGAGGCCCTGCCGCTGTCCAACTACTCGCGTCTGTCTTCAGAGAGAAAACAGATGGTTGCAGAGCATTTAATTAAAACTAGACAGTGGAAAGGGTTAGCTTCATTGGACCGGCTGATTCATCAATTGGATACCAAACAGAGTGCGGCAGAAGAACAGGAACAGTTGGCGACTGTGAATGACTATTCTCCGATTGTACTGGATGTAAAGCACTTGGATAACGGTAAAATTGAATTTAACCGTTTGCAATAATTGATTATAGGATTGGTCCTTGGGTTGGTTCTTTCTTTTTTGTTTTAATAGGATTGCAGGAGAGAGGTGGTGAGATGAATGGCAACGTTGCTTGAAAAATTAAAACAAGCAGTGAACAATGGGCAGATACAACAGCCTTTTACCACTGAAGATTTAAAAAGATGGATTAGCACTGGCAGCATTATTAATGATGATACAGGGTCGAACTACTCTCAGACCTATGTTGAGGGGTTCTTATCTTCTTCAACTGTGGGTAGTACATCAACTAAATCCGACAAAGCGCTAAGAAAGTTAGGGACTGATCCGGAAAGTTATGAGTTTTAGAATAGAAAAAGGACTGAGCGTCCATTTTTTCTTAAGTAATCGATGCCAGTCACTCACACAACTCCGACACTATTCCGACAATAGACTAGGATAATATCACTTGAAGAAGTCCTTTGATCGAGCAATCGGTCAAGGGGATTTTCTGTTTAAACTGCTTTTTCAAGCATATATTATCATCTTGAATTCAAACTGAAAAGGTCTGCTTCCGAAGGATGGAGGTAGTGTAATATCGATAGTCACTTACACAACTAAGTTGCAGCCACCTACACAACTACAAGAAAATCCTTCAACTAGAAAAACATCCGTCAAAGGATTTTCAATATGCTCTTGTTAGTCCTCGAAACCTTCCAAAATCCCCATAGCTTCATCCATCACCTGTTCTCTCTCACAATAAGCACAATAGTTGTGTGAGTGACTGGCACCGAGTGTTTATTTTTAATGAATGGATGGTGCAGGGGGGGAACCATAATCAAATAGATTAAAAGAATCTTTTTTATAGAATGAATCGCTTGTCTGGATAACTGCAATTACCGCAAAAGCAGAAAAACCCTCCGCCCGATTTCTCTATCGAAGGGCTATTTTCTTTGGTATCAATCACTGTTGTCAGAGTAGTGTCTGAGTTGCGTGAGAGATTGGCACTGGATATTCTATACTAGTAAAACATTCCTCAGGAACCAATCATCCACTAGTTACAACTCATAGGATATCTTGTAAAATGAGAATTAAGGATTCAAAAGAAGAAAGATAGACAATGCAATGATAAGACTGAACAGCAAAAAAGCTCTCCTGACCGATTTCTCAATCAAGAAAGCTTTGGAATTTAACTCTTTCCACTATCTGAATACATTGTCAGAATAGTGTCGGAGTTGTGTGAGTGACTGTCACTGGATGCGGAAGGATAAGGCACATGAGTTTAGGCTGTTTTCATAATTAGGAATTTCACCTAATAAATTAAAGTAACAGTAAGAAAAAACACCCTATGTAATTAGCAATACAAAAGTTAATTCTGTAAGTAATCACATAAGGTGTCTTGTCCACTTCTTTCACTATATTAATAGATTAAACTAGCTTAGGAAGTAACGTTTCGTTTAATTTTATTCAGCAGATACTTTAACTGCATCTTCACCTGTAGGTACAACTACACTGCCTTTAGCAGTTTTTAAACCTGTGATTGCTGTGATTGTATCATCAGCTTCTACTTCCATGTCTGCTGATAATGTGACAACTACTTCTTTACCGTCAACATCAACATCTTCGATATTTTCACCTGCAATAGTTGCTGCTTCTTCGCCTTCACCAATAGTGAATGAGAAGTCGCTATCAAGAGATACAGCTTCAGAGAATGTGAATGTCAATGTAGCTGCTTCTGCTGGTACTGCCGGAGTTCCTTCTTCAAAGTCTACTCCACCTTCTAATGATGTTTCATTTGCAACTGCAACTTCTGTTGCATCATTTTCAGCAGTAACTTTGATTGCTGCTTTAGCATCGTTATCAGCTTCGATCAATGCCTTTAAATCTTCTACTGTTAAAGTAGATGCTACAGATTCACCATTATCTCCAGCATTTTCATCCCACTCAGCACCAATTGTTACTGTTAGAGTGTTGTCAGCAAATTCTACTGAAGAATCTACATTATTACCGTCTGTTGCATCTGAGTCAGTATTTTTGATTACAACTTTAATGTCGTTGCCTGTAACACCTGCTGTTACAGCTTCAAAGTCCACTTCACCGATTGTTGCTTTTGCTGCTTCAGCTTCAGTATCTTCTCCAGCAGGAGTACCTTCTACTGCTTCAACATATACAGCAGTTTCTAATGTTGCATCTTCAACATATTCAGCTGCTAATGTGATTGTTTTTCCACCATGGATAGAGTTAACTTTTACAATAACTGCTTTGTTTGAAGGTACATAAGTAACTTTTTCGATCATCGCAGCTGTAACTGCATTTTCGCCTTCGCCTTCGACGATTGCGTTAATTACTGCGTCTTTAAGATCAGTATCACCTTTAGCAACCTTCACTTTTGTATCTTTCTTCAGCGTCATTTTTTCAACTTGTTTTGTTGAGTTTTTCACTGTAATCGTTACAACATCGCCAACTTTAGTTTCTTTAGCACCTTCGATAAGTACTAATTGAATGTCAGCCGTGTCGCCAGCTTTAACTGTAGCTCCATTTTTAACTTTTACAGTAACTTCACCATTTTCTAGGTTAGCTTCGATGTTTTTATTAGATGAGTCTACACCAATATAGTAATCTGCGTTACCCTCTTCTGTTGGAAGAGCTACTGCAACATCTTCAACAAATGCTTTAGCATCTAATGTAACTTCAGCTTGCTCAGCTTCGACATTTAAGTCTAACTCAGCTTTTTCATCTTCATCTAATGCTAATGTGTACTTATCTGGGTTCTTGTCAGTATCAATTGCATTGATTGTGAATGAACCTAATTTTTCTTTCTTTTCAGCATCAGCGTATACAGTTACAACTGTTTCGCCTTTAGCGAATGTATGTGTAACTTTACCGATACCTTTTGTTAATGTAGTTTCAGTTGCTACTGATTCTTCCTCACCAGCTGCCTTAGTTGTTACGTGTACCTTTTCAGCACCTTGGTATACTTCACCGTCTTTATCAAGAACTGTGAAGTTCACATTTGATTCAACTGCTGCAGTTACTTTTGTTGTTTCAGTTTTGATTGATGCTGGTTTTTGTTCAGCTTTCACTGTCACTGGTACTTTAACAGTTTCTTCAATACCAGCAAATTTAACGTCGAATGTCACTTCGCCATCTTGAAGAACAACTATTTTATCACCATCATAATAAGCTGTTGCAATATCACTTGATACTGCCGATTCTACAGCTGGTTTAGTTCCCGTAAACGGCTCTTCTTCATCAGTATTCTTTTCGCCTAATACGTTTTCATACTCCGCAGCGTCAAACTTCACTTTTCCGTCAAGTACAGATTGCTTCCATTCGTTCCCCTCGTCGTCAACTAAAGCAACTTTTGTTACCTTAACTGCTTCTGAAGCGTCTACTACTTTTACTTCTTTCCAGTCAGATGTAATAGCATCGCCTTCTTCAGGCGTTACAACTACTTGATATTCGAATTTATCGAAAGCTAAGTCTGAAGCATCAATTTCACCGTCTGTAGCTGCTGTTAAAGCTGTTTTGTTATATTTGAATTCAACTTTGTAACCAGCTTCTTCTAGTTCTTCAACAGTAACTTCTTTACCGTTGTTAATAGTGAAACCTAGTTGTTGATCAGCAGCTTTTTTAACTGTACCGTTAATCGCACTTACCGATTCAACTTCAACCTCTTCGCTATTCTCCACTTATACCATTAATACAATGGCTTTCGTTTAGAGCCTACACCGTACAGGCGACTTTCATCGCATACGGCGTGCCATCAATTGATTTTCATACGTCATTTGACATAATGTATAAAAACATACTTTATAACTATACAAAACATAAATTTTTTTCGTAAACGATTCTTCATTTTCTAGAAACGAGTATCTTTACGAATAATCGTATTCTCAACTGACTAGATCCCTTCGCTCCGACATGTTTTCCCCTCTGAATATGTCACCATACTCGTCTTCAGCATGTCCTCTACACTACTATGAATCTGCTGTCATCTTTTATGTCTCAATAGTGCATCTACACCTCTTCATAAAAGACTTCAAACGTTCCATTATCTCTATCCCTTATTTTGATCACCGTAGGCTTCCACTCTCCACTATAAGCTTTCAAGTCTTTTACTTGAACTCCTTTTATTTAAAAAAGCCGGATACGTTACTGACAACCTAGCAATACACAGCACGTATAGTCTTATAGTGCTTCAGCATGGATTCGTCATCCTAGCCATAGCAACCTTTTAAAGAACCCCGCCTTGCTTTCTTTCTAGACGTGCAAGTACGACTTCACCTGACTTCACCCCTTCACACTAGATGGTGTTCACTGGATGCAGGAGATTAGGCTCATATAATATGTATATGAATTTGGATTCCCACCAAATTTATCGAGATAATAGTTAGGAGATTTACTCCCGATTATTTCCTTCACTTATGCAGCAAAGTTATAAATCAACGTTTCGTTTAATCTGTCTTCAGGTTGTTCGTCTTCTTCTATATCAATTGTTCCATTTTCATTAATTTCAACTTCTTTTATCGATGAATACGTAACTTCCTCGAGTTCTTCAAATTCATCACCAAAGATTAGAGCATCTGAGTAATCATTTAAAGAAACAACCTTCCCGTTAACTTCTAAAGATTTAATAGGATTAGAGGCAAGTAATTCTGCAAGTTCTTCATTTCCAAAAATAAGATAATCTGAATATTCATCCGCAGAAACTTTATACACAGACTCATCAATTTCAAAATAAACATATTCTAAAATTAATTCTGCCTCTGCTTTTGTATCCGCTGATGCTGCTATTGGTGCCACAACTGCTGATGATGCGAACAAAGCAGCCAAAGCTGTTTTCGACATAACATTATATCCTTTTTTCATAGTTCAAATTCCTCCATTTTTTTAAAAATAACCTCTCAAGAGAAATATTCTTAAGAGGTTATTAAATTGAATTGTATTACTTTACAGTTACAATCGCATTTTTAAGTTCTGTTTCCGTATAACTTTGAATATTTGATTTATAGAATTTGCCTTCACGGAATCCTAGTTCAATCGAATCTTTACCTTCAATTTCTAATGTAACAATAGATTCTTCAGTGATGTTGTCGAATTTCGCTTGAACTTCAGCAATTTCGAACACAAAATTAAATACACCTGGAGCAACATTTGTTACAGCATTTGAACTGATTTCAGTAGCTTTCACAGTATCACCTGCTTCTGGTTCTTCTGGATCAGTAGGTTCACTGCCACTGTTTCCACCATTTTCAGGCTTTTCACCCTTAACGCCTTTAACAGTAGCTTTGGCAGCTTTGTTACCTTTTTCATCGTTTAGGTAGAATGAACCACCGCTATTGTAAGAAACTTCGATACGGTTTAATACTGTATCGTTGTCAATTACTACATCATTGAATGTAACAACTGCTTTATCGTTATTTACATCAATAGCTTTACCAACTGCATTGTTCGCAGCATTTTTCACGCTGAATAGTGTAGCAATCTTATCAGAATCACCGTGCTCTTCTAATGCCTCAGAGAACGTTAATTCTACTTCGTTAACATAGCTAGTTGTTTTCGCACCAATTAAAATTGGACCAGCATTGTCAACGTTTTTGTAGTCGTCGAAGTTCGTGCCATCGATTTCAACTTTTTCGTTTTCAACTTTGTTATCTTTTGAAGTGAATGAGTTCGCTTTAATTTCGATTTTTGTGTTATCGAAACCTGTGCGGAACGCCGTATCACCTTTTGTTTTTAAAGTAAGTGTTGAACCACTCACTGAAGTTGTTAAATGGTCAGAACCATTTAATGTAATGTCATCGAAGTTTCCATTGCTGTATAGTTCGAATCCTGCAACGTAAACATCGTCTGCTGATACATTACTAATTGTTTCTTTGAAGTCAATTTTAATTTCTTTCTCAGAAACAAGTGTAATTTTGTCAACTCTTGGCTCGTTAACAGATACACCACCGAAAGTTGTTTTAAGTTTCGCTTGGTTCTTCTTACCTTCGTTATTACCGAACGAGTCAGTTTCAACTCCTTCAGCTCCAATTTCTAATGTATAAGTTGTTCCTTTCTCTGGACGGAATTCAGTGCTTCCCATAGAAAACACGTCTGAAACGTTTTCGATTGCAATTGTTTTATTGCCAATGTATTTTACGTTATCTTCTACTGATCCATCTACTTCGTAAACGTCTGAACCGTCTTCAATAACAACTGTACTCCAATCGATTGTGTCAAGATTTGGACGCTCATCGAATGTTAAGTGTAAATCTGCACGTTTCTTGTTCTTAGGACTTGCCTTAAGCTCTGCTTTAACAGATTTAATTTCGACATCGTCTTGTGCTTCTGCTTTCAGCTTAGAAATTGAATCGCTTGAAGCGTTCGGGAAAATAACGTTCGTTACAGCATTCGCTGGTAAGTCAACGTTATATGACGTGTCTTTGTTTAAATCGTCGCTCGTTTCGATTTTAATTTCGTTAGAATTATCACCTTTAACAACATCGTTAATTGCAACTGTTTTACCTGTAGTTGTTTTCACTTCTACTTGGTTTGTGTTTACAGTGATTTCACCATCAACATCTTTGTCGAATACAACAACAATTTCATTGTCGCCAGTAACGCGTGCCATTACTGCTTTTGGTTTCGCTTCGTTAACTGAAGGAGTTTTCACAGTGATTGTACGATCTCTTTCAGATAAAGTTTTGTTTTTATCTGTTTTAACGTCTTTTTCAACGAATAGTTTATATGATTTACCTGCTAATAACTTTTCATTTGCATCTGGGTTTAATGTGAACTCTACTTCTGTTTTACGAGTAGCATCTACCCAAGTACCTTCGTCTGATTCTTTAACGAAATCAGATAGGTCCCCTAATAATTTACCGCCTTCGTCATAGACTTCATAATTATCTACGTTAAGTGCTGAAGACTTCATTTTCTCTCCGAATTTAACGAAGATTTTGTCTGCTACTGCGTCTACAGTGAAGTCTGGTCTAGCTGCTGAAGCTTTTAATTCAGTTGGACCGTATTTATATTGAACATCTGCAGTTTTGTTGTCACCATTTGTTAGTGCAACTGTGTATTTCTTACCTGATTCGATAAAGTTATCTGTTTCATCGCCATCAACTGTTTCACCTAATGTAAAACGAGCTGTTTTCCCATCATTTGAGAAAGTGATTGTTTCAGATTTAATTGCTTTATCTGATGAAGCTGAGTCACCTTGTAAGAACACACGGAAGTATTCACCGTTACGCTCTGCTTCACGGATGAAGTCTTTGTCAACTGCTTGAGCAAAGTTTACTTCTACAGTCGTATCGTTAATAGATTCAACTGAAGTAATACCCGAGCTTGGTGTCTCGCCGTCGCCAATATTCACATAGTCTTTAAGTGCATGGATCCATTTTGCAAAGTCTCCACGTTTGATGTTGTCATGAACACCGAATTGTGTTGATGTTTTACCGTTTGTTACTCCAGCTTGAACTAGTGCGTTTACTGCTTCTTCATAACTTGCAGATACGTCTGTGAATTTAGATGCTTCGTCGCTTGAATCTAAGTCAAACGCTTTAGTAATCATTTTCGCAGCGTCTCCACGCTTAATGTTTTGTGCATAACCGAATTGTGTAGCTGACACACCGTTAATAACGCCTGCATCTTTAAGTGAGTTTACGATTAACGCACGGCTGTCTGGTACATCCGTGAATCCTGTTGATGGTGCATCTGCATCGATTAAACCTGCTGCTCTTGCTAGAATTGCAGCGAAGTCTCCACGTGTAATATTCCCGTGAATATCGAATTGTGTTTCAGTTTTACCTGATGCAATATTGTTTGATACTAAAAAGTCAATTGCATCCTTGTATGAATCTGGTACATCTGTGAATGCTGCTGTGTTCACATCTGCTGATGCTACCGGAGCAATTGCTGATGCTACTAGAGTTGCTGTCGCAGCTGTTGCTACGAACTTTTTATAATTTTTACGAACCATTTGTAGTATTCCTCCCTGTTTTAGGTATAACTTAATCTCGCTGATTTTTTAGCGCAAATACTAGTTTAACAATACTAATCGCCTTTTTCAACTAAATACCTAAATATTTAATAGATACTAAGTTTCAAAGGAAACGAATCTAGTATTCAAACTCACTATCTATTATACATATCTTTTATTTTTTTACAAGCTTATTGCTAATTTAAAATTCAGCTGCTATCTTCCGTGTTGACGCGCTTATCTAGAAGAACGGTACCATAATTTCCCTTGGAATTTATGCCCTCTTTTTAAAGAGATTCAAAGTTAAATAGTCTTTTCTCTTTTTAATCCTTTCAGTGGCATTTAGTTATTTACACATTCGTATTCTTTCGTCTAAGTACCTAGATGGAAAACGATCCTTGTAGAAGACTTTTTCTCACGATCTTTTAAAAACAAAAATAGATAGACAAATGTTTCGTACCATTTGTCTATCTATATAATAAGGAAGAGATTACTTATTTAAATGTCTCTTTGGATCACTTTCTTCGTTCGAAGTAACAACTAAAACAGCGAGTAGAAATGCTAAGTATATAGAAACGCCTGGCGCTGTTAATACATGTCCAGCTGTATACGCAATCCCGATGCCGATTAAAAATGCAATTCCTGTTAGCATGCCAAAATAATTAAATCGGTTTTGGAGATCTTTGATAAACTGCCAAACATACTTACCACTAAAGTAAAGGATCGGCGCCATCATATAAAGAAAACCAAGAATACCAAAAGCATAAAACCAATCATGGAAATCCATTTCGATCATTTTAAGTTGTTTATGACGTTCTGGCATTTCATAATTTCCTGCGTAACCCATGCCAAAAAGTTTTTGCATAACCGGTGCCGCCTCGAATTGACTTTGGTAATCCATCTTATATTGTTCTCGACTACTAAATACTAGGTTTTCAATTTGTTCTCCTGTGAAAAGAGGTCCTGTATCTTCTTCAGGTGGAATCTCTTCACCAAACTCATCCAATTCTACAGAAGTAGAGTCAAATGAAATACCTAAAATGTCGAAATGCGCGAACATATTCCCAAAAACGGGTGTGAACGGAGTCACAACGATTAACACAGCAAGTAAAATCGGTGAAAATAATGCGTTTGCTTTCACGATTTGTCGGTCGTCTTGTCCACCCTTCATAAAGAGCATGATAATACTTCCGATGAAAACCGTTGCTAACACGATCGCAATGCCGGCATACCCAACCTTTGTCCCAAGTGCAAGCATCGAAATGGATAAAAAGATAAACGGGATCCAGTGAACCACTGCTTTCTTTAAAGTTGTCGATTTATAGACCGCATAAATGGCTGTAATCGGTAGTAAAATAGCCATCGTTGCACCAATTTCGTTCCCTGCATAGAACCAACCTGTCCATCCTTCTTTAGAACGCGCATAGTTTGTTAAACTCGTTCCTGTAATTTGCGCAATGACAAACACGGCGCTAATCATACCCGATACAATAAGGAGATAGTTAATGAGCATTTGTTTATGATCAGAACCACTTTCTCTTAAACTTTCGAGCAGTAAAAGGAATCCGAAAAACAACACGTGAAAATAAACAGCTTTCGTGTAAAACGTTATTTCTTCAACGATTAAGAATGGTTCTTTGATAACCATGTTCATACCGAAATTTACAAAGACCAAGGCAGCAAAACCAACTAAATAAAACAAATAATATTTAGCACGCTTACTTTTCGTCGCTGCGTGCACAATCCAGCCTGCCATAATCGCCATATAAGCAAGACGAATCACAACGCCAATTGTCAGTGGCAAACTCGTATATAAAATCGATGCCGTTGTTAAAACGTCTACGAGCGGTTGGATCAATATAAATGCAACAAGTGCAATCATGATGCGATGTTGTTTTAATTCCATGGAAACGTATCCTCTTTCATATTATATTCTCCGTTAATTTTTTGATGCACCAAGGATATAAACGTCAAATCCAGCCGCTTCCCATCTTCTGCGGTCAATGCAGTTTTTCGTATCAATCACAATACGATGTGACATGTTTTCAGCGATACGATTCGGGTCCATCCTTTTGAATTCGTCATGATTCGTTAAAATAACGAGCGCTGATGCACCCATGAGTGCTTCTTCCTCGTTTTGTGTTTGTTCTTCAATTTTATTTTCTGTTACATGCGGATCGAATGCTGAAACGACCAGTTCTTCTTTTGTAAATTGTGTCACAACATCTAATGAAGGACTTTCCCTTACATCGTCAATATTTCCTTTAAACGCTAACCCATATGCAGCTACTTTTGCGTTTTCAATGCCTTTTGCACGCAAAATGTCTCCAGTCATTTTAGCTGTATAACTTGGCATACCATCATTCGTTTGACGTGCTAGATGAATGATTTGTGCAAGGTCTGGGTTTAGTTCAACTAAAAACCACGGATCGACCGCGATACAATGCCCACCTACACCAGGCCCTGGCTGATGGATATTCACACGTGGATGGAAGTTAGCCAGTTGGATCGCTTCCCATACATCTACCCCGATCGTTTGTGAAATTTTTGCAAGCTCGTTTGCCAGCGCAATGTTCACGTCGCGATATGTGTTTTCCATGACTTTGACAAGTTCTGCAGTTGTATCGTCTGTTTCATGCATTTCCCCTGTCACGAATGAACGATAGAGGTCTGTTGTCATACGCGCCGATTCTTTGTTAACACCACCGATAATACGATCATTTGAAATCAACTCTTCAAACACGCGTCCCGGGATGACACGTTCTGGTGAATGTGACACAAATAATTCAGTGCCAATTTCTAGACCAGACTTTTCCACTTCCGGTAAAATGATATCTTGCACGGTGCGTGGTGGAACAGTTGACTCAAGAATGATTAAATTCCCTGCTTCAAGATAAGGTGTAATGGCTTGTGCTGCACTTTGAATATAAGCAAAGTTCGCTGTTTTGTCTGGACGAATCGGTGAAGGGACTGCAATCATATAGACATCTGCTTTGACTGGTTCAGTCGAAACGGTAAGCGCTTCTGAGTCGATTGCTTTACTTAAACGCTCTTGTAATCCTGCTTCTTCTATATGAAGGCGTTTATGTCGAATATGGTCGACAACTTCTTCATTTACGTCTACTCCGTGTACTTTATGGCCATAATTGGCAAACATCACTGCAGTCGGAAGGCCAATATAGCCGAGACCAATGACGCAAATTGATTTTTTCATCATGCTTAAACTCTCCTTTAAGGAATGTACTTAGTTTCTTCTATCTTGAGTAAATTTCATAATTGCCTTTAATACTTGAATATCCAGACAAGGTTGATTTCCGTTACAGGCGGACGCTTTCTAGCTTCTGAAGGCAGATGCTTAGGTCATAAGCCAACTCGATTACGTGGCAAAGATCGCCACTGCATCAATTCGTCTTATGTCCTCCGCATCTAAGCGTGCCTTCTTCAGCTTTAATCTTTTCCACGGGCATGGCTTCAATCTCCTCGTCACTGCGTTCCTGCGGGGCTTTCAGCTCACGCTATTCCCGCAGGAGTCGCCGCCTTTCACTCCAATCAACAGAAATAACTACGAACGTTATAGTGGTAATTATATAACAACATTCGTCTATAAAGTGAAGTATCGTAATTATGAAATCGATTAAATTATAAAACTCATTATTTTATTAACACTTTTAGTAAAAAGCGCGGTAAATTCAGTTGACGTTTGATGCGTCTTGGGTCACTGAGTAGTCTATACAACCATTCAATTCCCAATTTACGAAATAAGGCTGGTGCTCGTTTGACCGTCCCGGAGAACACGTCAAAACTACCGCCCACACCTTGAAAGACTAGGACGTTTTGAAGCTTTGTAATGTTGCGTTCAATCCATAATTCTTGCTTAGGACTGCCTAACGCAACGAAAACCATTTTCGCACCGCTATCGTTAATCCTTTCGATGAGCGCTGCTTCGTCTTGTTCATAACCATCTGTCATCCCCGCAATTGAGATGCCTTTATAGTCACGTTCGATATTTTTTGCCGCTAATTCGACAACTTCTTTTTTCGCTCCGTATAAATAGATGGGATGATTTTCTGCTTTCGCAAATTGTAACAATCTTGCCATCATATCTACACCCGTGACACGCGATGTGATTTTCCCTTTCTTTAGTTTAGACGCAAGTAGTATACCAACTCCGTCCGCTATTTGAAATGTCGATTCATTGATCAACGCTTTTACTTTTGGATCTTTTTGAGCGGTCATTACTTTTTCAGGGTTCACAGCGATAATTGTCGACTGCTTTTTATCTAGCATTCGCTTTTTAATCTCTGTAATAATCCCTTCATATGTAAGTGGCGATACATAAACGCCAAGGTATGATTCTTTCAATGTTCACAACCTCAATTCTTCAGCTTTCAATTTCAATAGTATATCAGATTTTGTTCGGAGTTGCATAGATTGTATGAAGAGTGATAAAATCTATTCAGTTAAGATGCTTTCACCTAAGTGTGGAGGTTTTTTCTTTGAGGAGGAAACTGGATTGAAAATTGTTTTATCAGGCTTTTATGGCCTTGGCAATACAGGTGATGAGGCGATTTTAAAAGCAATCGTCGATAACTTAAGGGAAGAATTGGATAATCCCGACATTACTGTTTTTTCATTGTCTCCTGAACAAACTGCAAAAGACTATAACGTGAAGTCGGTTTACCGCGGATGGCGACATGAAAACAAAAAGAAAGTCAAAGCTTTACGAGAAGCTGATTTGTTAATTTCCGGTGGGGGTGGGCTTTTACAAGACACGTATCCGACAAAGTTTTTATTTGGCCCACTTCCCTACTATTTACTCATCGTCTTTTTGGCAAAATTATGTCGAACGAAAGTGATGTTCTTTTCACAAGGTATTGGCCCTGTGACAAGTCGTTGGGGAAAGTTTTTAATGAAAGTTTTTGCGAATATGGCAGATTTCGTAACTGTACGTGACGAATACTCTAAAGACTATTTGCATTCCTTAGGCGTTAAACGTCCTGAAACAGTTGTGACTGCCGATATCGTTTTTGCATTTAAGTCTGATGAAGATACTGCAGCATACGATTCATTACAGCTAAACGGAGATGAACGACTCGTTGCCGTGGCACCGCGTCCTTGGTTTGAACATGAAGAGGAATATATTGAAAAACTCGCTTGGGTATTAGATGAACTCATCGAACAGCGCGATGTACTTCCGGTATTTGTACCGATGGAACCGCCGTATGATACGAACATCTCAAAAAAAGTGATGGCAAAAATGAAACATGCAGATCAAACACGATTATTAGGGGATCATTTTAATCCGAATGAGTTTTATAATTTTATCGCTCAAACAGATTTAACGATTGCTCTTCGTCTACATGCGCTCATCTTCGCGGCATTATCTAATGTGCCCCATGTCGGTTTAAGTTATGACCGGAAAGTAGAAAGCTTCTTGAAACGTTCTGGTATGTGGGACAAGTCTTTCCCGCTGGGTGAATTTACGAAAGAAAAACTACTCGAAAATGCCTTATATACATTAGACAATCAAGATGAAGTAAAACAAATGATTGAACCAAATGTTGACGTACTACGTACAGAAGCAAAGCGAAATCTCGACTTATTGAAAGAACAGTTTGTGAAGGGAGCACGATGATCAGTGAAAATTTTACTTGCGACAGCTTATGATTATCCACATTTGGGAGGCTTGTCTGTCCATTTAGCAACGCTTAAAGCTGGACTTGAATCACGCGGACATGAGGTAAACATCGTTTCGTTTTCAGATGTCCCTCGTTTGAAAAAAGACGGGGTTGTCCGTGGTCCTGCTTTCTTATTAAACAAAGTAAAAAAAGGTTCTGGATACGTTTGGACATTGAAACGTCGTAAAGAAGAACTTGAGAAACTTATTAAAGCTGAAGTGGCAGATGGTACGTACGACATCATTAACGCACAGGATGTGTACACGACATTTGCGGCACTTGAATCTGATATACCGGTTGTCAGCACGGTACACGGGTATTTAACATTTGAAGGAATTTCAAAAGGAACAGTCATTGAAGGTTCTTCTGAAGCTGCGCAGTTAATGGCAGATGAACGTGAATCTTATAAAAAAACGCGTGAAGTGATTACAGTGGATACACGTATTAAAGATTATATCGAAGATGAGACTGGTGTTACCGGGAATATGATTAAAAACTTTATCGACGTAGAATCGTTTAAACCTGAAATCGAGCGTCGCGATGAGTTTCGTGAAAAACATGGCTTTGTAAAAGACGATTTAATCTTTTTCGTGCCGCGTCGTCTGACGAAGAAAAATGGGGTCATTTATCCGATTCTTTCATTACCAGCTGTTCTTGAGAAGTTTCCAAAAGCACGTGTTGTTTTTGCGGGAACAGGTGAAATGATGGATGATATGAAAGCAAAAGCTGCTGAACTTGGGATTTCAGACCGTGTTACGATGGTCGGTGCTGTCGATCATTCAGAGATGATTGAGTATTATGCGCTCAGTAACGTTGCACTCGTCCCTTCTATTTATTCAGCTGGGGTGGAAGAAGCAACGTCAATCTCCGCATTAGAAGCGATGGGTTCTGGTGTTCCGTTAATCGCTTGTGCGGTGGGTGGCTTGAAAGAAATTATCGTGGACGGGGAAGATGGTTTACTCGTTGAAGAGCAAAATCCAGCGCAACTATCCGAGGCGATGATTCGTCTATTAAATGACCCAGAAGAAGGTCAACGTTTAGCAGATACTGCACGTGATAAAATTGTCCGTGAATATTCACATTTTGCAGCTGCTACAAAATATGAAGAAATTTACTTAAAAGCCTTAAAGAAATAAAGTGACTTCTCGATTAGTGAGAAGTTCACTGCCCGTTCATGCGGGATAATTTGATAGATTCGAAGTGAAGCTCCCTGCGATTGCCGGGAGCTTTATTTCGAGCAAGATTGCAGGTCTTGCTTTTAAATGGAGGATTTTTATGAATCGATTAAAAAAAGCTGCGTTATGGACGACAGCTCTGGCGCTTTTGTTGAAAGTATCTGGGTTCATCCGTGAGTCGATCGTTGCGAAGGAATTCGGGGCTTCTGCTGAAACAGATGCTTACTTTTTAGCATTTGGTTTTATAACGCTCGTGGTGGCGATGATTTCAACAGGCTTTAATAATGTGTTTTTACCGATGTATATTAAAAATCGTGCAAATGATGAACATGCCGGGGATCAAAATGCAAATGCGTTACTCAACTGGACGATGCTGATTTTCATCGCGATTAGTGCACTTGGTTGGTCTTTTGCAGATCGTTTTGTACCGTTTATTTACGGGAATATGAGCACAGAAACGGAAGTACTTGCCGTTGAAATGACGCAAATTTTCTTCGCGTTTATGACAGTCATTGCACTGAGTGGGTTACTGGACTCTTATTTACAATCCAGGCGCATTTTCGTTCCTTCACAAGTGGCTAAATTACTTGCGACGTTAATGGCGGCTCTTTTCGCACTTTTCTTCAGTGACATTTGGGGCATTTTCTCTCTCGTTTACGGATTTGTTTTCGGGACTGCTTTGGGGGCGTTTATTCAACTTGTGTTCCTCATTCGGTCAGATTATAAATGGCAGCCTGTGTTTCGAATGGAACGTGAATTTAAACTCGCCTTTTTAGCACTCATTGTCCCTTCTCTTTTAAACTCAGTCGTCGGGCAAATTAACTTATTCGTCAACCGTTATTTTGCATCCGGTACTGGAGATGCGGCTGTTACGTATTTAAATAACTCGTCGCTCATCATTAGTATCCCGAATGCGATTTACGCGACAACACTTGCGGCGATTATTTTTACGTTAATGAGTGAACAGACAGAAAACCTTGCGAAATTCCGTGACACGGTGTTTCGCGGGATGGAAATTTCTCTTGTGACGCTACTTCCCGTGGCTGTCGGGTTACTCGTTGTTGGAGATGCGGCGATTGCGTTTATTTATGAGCGCGGAAAATTCTCCCCGGCAGATACTGCAAACACGCATTTAGCGTTACTGCTCTACTTACCCATTATCGTGTTCCAAGGGATGCAGTTAATTTTGTCGCGGTCTATGTATGCGCGCGGGAAAACAGCCGTCGTCTTCCGCATTAGTGTGACGACGATTGGTGTGAATATTTTACTCAACTGGTTACTCGTAGACAAATACGGTTACCCTGCCCTTGCGATTTCTGCTTCCGTTGTTAGCATTTATTATTTTGCGGTTTCAATGATCGTTGTCTACCGTGATTTAGGAAAAGCAGAATTAAAACGCTTCGGGCAAATGAGCTATCGCGTCATTGTTCCTTCCATTGTGATGGGCCTTGTTGTATGGGGAGCAAAAGTTGTGCTCGGTGCGAGTCAGTGGTATGCGTTATGGCAACTCGCAGTCCTCGTTCCGATTGGTGTAGTCGTTTACGCAGCGATGGTTCGATTATTTTACCGTGAAGGATTTAACCGTTTTGTTGGTTTATTACGTAGGTAAAATGGATGTGTAAAAACGATTTAAATTGTTTTTACACGTCCATTCTTTAAGGAGGTTTACATACAATTTGACTACAGAAAAAAAGCGTTTTCGCCTTGAAATTGAAGGCGTTCGTGCAGTCGCAGCTTTTTTAGTTGCAGTCTATCATATTTGGTTAAATCGTGTTTCTGGCGGCGTCGATGTGTTCTTTACGATTTCTGGTTTCTTAATCACGACGTCTCTATTTTCTATGTACCGGCGCGAGGGGACGATTAAGCCGTTCACATATATCATTCGTTTATTAAAAAGGTTAGTCCCGTCCGCATGGTTTATCGCCTTGTCGACGTTTTTAATTAGTCTTTTTTTAGCCCCTGCTTATACGAGGCCACAATACTTTTCTGAGTTAATGGCTTCACTGTTTTATTTTGAAAATTGGCGTTTAGCCATCGACTCTGTTGATTACTTGGCTCAAAATAATGAAGCGAGTCCTTTTCAACATTACTGGGCACTTGCGATTCAATTCCAGTTTTATATTATTTGGTTAATTTTATTTACGATTGCGATTGGCATTAAAAAATTTGCGAAGAACGTAGACTATAAAAAAATAATTTTTGGGATGTTTGCTTTTGTTTTCGTTGTCTCCCTCGGTTATTCCATTTATTTAACAGCAGTTAATCAACCTGTTGCTTATTATCATACATTGACACGTGTATGGGAATTTTCTCTCGGTGGCATGTTAGCGATTGTCATTCACCGGATTTCACTCAGTAAAGTAATCGCTTGGTTTGCCGGTTGGATCGGTATTCTGGCCTTATTACTATGTGGGATTATTTTACAAGTATCTACAGTTTTCCCGGGATATGTTGCCTTATGGCCTACAGGTGCGGCGATTTTAATATTACTCGCGGGCAATCAAAGCAAAAGGTTTAGTGCTTATCAAATTCTTGCTTCCAAACCACTGGTGTCTTTCGGTAAAGTCTCTTATGCATTTTACTTATGGCATTGGCCGGTTCTCACATTATTTTTACAGTATGGACAGCGCTCAACTGTATCAATTAAAGCCGGAATCGCCATTATCGCCTTATCTGTTCTACTTGCTTATTTCACAATTTACGTGGTTGAAACACCGTTACGTAACATCCGCTCTACAACAAAACAAACAGCTATCGCACTTGGCGCACTCGTTGTTGTTGTCGTTGGAAGCTTGTGGGTCTATTACGAGAATACCATTCCAGCTCAAAAAATAGTTACGGCTTATGGAGAAAATCTAGGTGCCGCCGCGCATCAAATTAAAGAACAGCCATTTTATTATGACCTGGAAACGCTGCAACCTGAAATCGAGCAAAGTCCATTTGATTTGTCGCCAATTTATAAAGATAAATGTTTTCAAAGAGATGTAAGTGGTGATGTACTCACTTGTGAATACGGTGAGACAGATGATTATACACATACGATTGCTTTAGTTGGAGGCTCGCACTCAGCCCATTGGCAACCGATGCTTGATGAATACGGGAAAGAAAACAATGTGAGAATTACGACTTACTTAAAAGCAAATTGCCGTTTTTCAACAGAAGATACATCTGACACACCGAATTGCGTCGATTGGTTCTATTCAACAGTTGATATGCTAAAGGAAGATCCGCCTGATTTAGTTTTCACGATTGGAGATATTTCTGCTGCTGAGTGGGAGGGTCAAATTCCGGATGGTTTTGAAGATGCTTGGCGCATGTTCGAGAAAGAAAAAATCCCATTGTTTTTAGTACGTGATACGCCGCGTCTAAGTCGTTCTGTACCAGGATGTCTGTCTCATGTGGATGATGGTGAAGATTTAATCGAAAGTTGTTTAACACCAAGATCTGAAGCCATTTCTAACATCAATGTACTAGAGGAAACGAACGCCTTGCCGAAAGGTACGCATGTGTTCGATACAACGGATTATTTTTGTGATGAGGAGTATTGTTACCCGATTATCGGAAATACGATTGCATACTTTGATAACAACCATATTACAGCCTCTCTCTCAAGAACATTCTATCCGATTTTTGAAGATGCTTTAAATGATGCGTTAAAGAATTAAGGTTGTGGTTCTTTGTCAAATGGCGTTGGTGAAGAATTTTAGTCGATGATTATTGATTTATAATGTGGCTGTTTAGAATGTCAGAAAAACTGATTTTCTAAACAGCCTTTTTTATATAATCGTTTTTAAACACAGTTTCTTTCCGTTCCAGATGGACGCTTTCCGCGGGCATGGCTTCAATCTCCTCGTCGCAAAGATCACGCTCCTGCGGGGCTTTCAGACTCATGCTTTTCCCGCAGGAGTCGCCATCTTCCACTCCAAGAAACTAAAAGTGTCCCCTAAATCGATTGAAGGCAAATTACTCAAAATTGGTTATGCTACTTCAAATTTCGATTGTCCTTGTCTAATCTCAGGTCCCAATGGCTTAAGCTTAAAATGAATCCAAATACACTTTTTATAGTTTATGAAATTCCGATAACTGTAAGTGCCCCACCGAAACGTAAGAAAGCGTCCACTCAGAACGGAAATCAGCGTGCAATAGGATTTAAAACGTTAGTGTAATTTCGTCTCTATCTCCAATTTTCAAGAGATAAAGATTCTTTTTGGCCAACGTCATTTTTTATATGGTTCTATTATATATGCTCGGGTTTAAATACAATTTGATATAAAAAATGCACGAAGTCACCTAAATCTTTTATACTTTAATTGTCGAGAAAAAGGTGAAGGATAGGAACGCTTATGGTTTCAGACGTTTTGATCATGCGAGAGCAAAGATTTTATGGAATATCAAATACAAAGCTATTAGCACTCATTTAGTAGAATGATAAAGAACAGTATAAAAGAAGGTTATCTGTTGATTGAAGCGCAAGGTGGCGACTCGGGTGGGATGAAGCGCGACAGGTGAGACCCTGGACGGAGCGAAGCGAAGGAAGCGGCTCACCGCGCGCCCCACCGAACGCGTCCACCTGGAGCGGAAATCAACTTGTCAAAGAGTTAATTATAAAAATAGGGTGACGTGTAAAACACATCACCCCAACATTTGACATAGAACCTTTTATATTACTTCTTCTCTGAAATGATACGAACTAAATCAGAACGTACCCAACCTTCTTTGTATTTCACATGGTCGGATGCAATTTTATACCATAAGTATCCATCCGCCCCTTTTTTCTCACCTAAAACAACAAGTGGATTACCCATGTCTCCTAAATAACCTAAGTTACGTGGATCATACTGATAAATAATATTGTTCTTCGATGTATCAGGTGTCGAACGAATATTAATATTGCCTGCATGTGAAGTCATAATAAGCTTTTCTTTATGAATATCTTTATTTCCTAGGGCGATATCGATGCGGTACATATGCCCTGCAATTTTAGAGCCCCAGTTTGGATCAGATGCGTATTTCACGTTAAATCCAGATGTTTTATTTCCTGGCGCCGCCCCATTCGCATGAGGGCCTTTCGGCGGAATATAGTTTTTATTCATATAGTCGAGCACAAAGCTTTTAATACTATCTTCTGGTTTCGCAAATTTAACACCCGACTCTGGTGAACTATCATAAACGCGAATACCAAATAAGTTGTTTTTCTGCTGTGCGTTTCCACTCATACCATAATCACTTTCATGGATTGCTGCTGCAAGAATAAATAAGGCATTCACATGATGCTTGTTTTGCATTTCAATCATATATTTTCCAGTACCACGCAATTTAGATTTCTTCGTTGCATTTTTGTATTTAGCGTGTCCTGTACTTTCGATACTTTTCAAACGATCTACAATATGCTGATCGAGCTCTTTAGCAGTATAGCTTGTTTTCGCTCGTGCACTTAAAAACTGGAAGTAGGAATAATCAGTTGCGACTAATTGTCCTTTACTATTTGTAAAATGAACACCGTCGTAACTATAATATCTTTCTCCTACTTTTAACTGAGGAGCTGCTGGCCCAATCGTATATGATGAACCTGTTTTGGATTTATAATTATAGACGTAATGTGTTAATGTTCCATAATTGTTTTTCATGTAATACTCACGGTTGTTAAGCAAAGCTGCTGGAATAAAATCAACCTCTGAATGTTTTACCCAACCAATTGTCGAACCTACTTGTACTTTTACAGCATCTGCATTGGCATCGATATAACGCATTTCACGTCCATGCTCGATATATGCAACTTGGTTTGTAAATACATGCCCTGTGTGAGATTCATAGATTGTCGTGACAGCAGGTACTTTTTTACCAGCAGTCGACGTTACATAGTTATTTCCATAAGCAATACCTGATTGGATACGAACAATTTCGTTGCCACGATACATCACATCGTACCCACTACGCTTATCATTAAAGAGTTTCGCTGCATCTAAATAATTACGATAGCTTTTTGTTTCTTTCACTATTTTTTGACCTTGTATTTTTGCGAGTTGATAATCATTTAATGATGCAGGTGGCTTTGGCTCTTCTGGTTTTGGTTCTTCCGGCTTCGGCTCTTCAGGCTTTGGCGTTTCTGGCTTTTCAGGAATATGACCCTCCTTAGCATCTAAAAAGCGAGAAATGAAAGCTGCTGCATGTTCACGAGATGCTCGTTTTTTAGGTTCAAAACGAAGCGTTCCATCTTTATTTTCATATCCACTAATAATTCCATAATTCGTTGCATAGAATACAGCTGTAAGGGAAGATGACGATTGAAATTGATCGGCATCAGTAAATTCAATTCGTTTAGCTGTTAAATCCATATCGCTATACTTCAGAACGTTTTCAATGGTTAATACGACTTGTTCTCGCGTAATATATTCATCTGGTTTAAATAAATTATTCTCATAACCATTCATCAATCCTGCATGTTTAACTTTATGAATATCTTTTGCCAATTTTAAATGTGATGGGACATCGGCAAATCGTCCTGATGTTTCTGTTAGTTCTAATGCTCTGGCGATAAATGCAGCAAATTGTCCGCGGGTAACATTTTCTCCTGGTCGGTATGAACCGTCTTCATACCCACTTAAAACTCCTCTGTCAATCATCGCGCGCATGTCTGCTTCTAGTGTTCGGCCGATGAGATCATCAGCAGCCACACGAGGAGTCATAACAAATGTTGTAACAGCAAGGATCAATGTGAGCAATAAAACAATTGTTTTTTGTATAAGTTTCAACCTGTGCACCTCATTCTTTTATTCTAGTAATCTAGGTTTAAATCTATCATAACAGGGAATGGAAAAAATAAGAAGGCGCATTCGTATTTTGAACGGCCTTCTTATCGCTTAATCCCTTATTATTTTACTGACATTGCACTGTATAATGCTGCAGAGAATTCTGCTCTTGTTGTTGCATTGTTTAAATGAAACTCACTTGTTTGGAATACTTTTGTTTTATCAATTGCTTTTAGTGCAATGATTTCTTTTCCAGCTGGTGTAGCTGTTGTAATGTTATTATAAACTGTTGCACTCTGTACTTGGTCATCTACTTTTGCCGAAACGTCAAACGCACGATCAAGAATCAATGCGAGTTGTCCTTTTGTAAGTGTATCGTTCACACCGAATCTTCCGTTTGAATAACCATACAGAATACCGTTTTCAGTCATTGCTGCAATATCTTTTGCAAATGAATGTGTCGTTCCAACGTCAGAATACTTTGAAGCTGTGCTTGCTTGTAACCCTAGTACACGGTTAATCATTGCTGAAGCTTGTCCTCTTGTAACTGTTTCGTTTGGTTTAAACTGTTGGTTCGGAAATCCGCTAACGACTCCTTGAACGTTTAAGTCTCTAATCGCTACATGTGCTGCGTGTGTGCTTGGGACGTCAGCGAAATTACCGTCTGTTACTGGTGGTAATTCAATTTGTTTTTCTTTAACTGAATCTAAACGCTTTGCACCTACATAACGTGGCGCCCAGTATGGATTTGTATTGATATTGTCAATACGAACGCCGCCGCTTGTTGTTGCAGAAATCATATTATTATTGTCAATGTAAATTCCTACATGCGTCACACGACCTTTACCGCCAAGGCCTGCGAAGAAAACAAGATCTCCTTTTTTCAAGTTACTTTTGCTCACTGGAGTACCTTGCGTGTATTGTTGGCTAGCTGTACGTTTCAAGTTAATGCCTACATCTTTAAATACATAGCTTGTGAATCCTGAGCAATCAAATCCTCCAGATGGTGTTGTACCTCCGTATACATACCTAACTCCTAAATACTTCTTAGATTGTGTGATGACTTCATCTGGTGTTGCCGCGCTTGCTTCTGTTGCCTCGAAAAATGCTCCCGTGAAAAATAGCATCATTGCTAAAGCAACAACTAATGATTTTTTCCTCATTGTCCACCTCTACGTTTTTTTATATTAATCATTTATTTATTGACCTGTTTTTTAACTCGATTACTATCTTACCAGATAATGTATTAGTTTTACTTTACATTAATATTACAAATGTGTAACAAAGAACCATTTAAAAAAGCTTAATGCTTACGAATTGTAATATTCGCAAACATTAAGCTGATAGAAACGGTTATTTTTTCACTCGAAAAATGTCTGGCCTTTCTGCTCCTGCTAGGAAAACACTGTACGTTGCACGCGTCATCGGCTCACTTGGTCTAAATGTGCCATCAGGATAGCCTTGTAATATGCCTTGTTGCGTTAAAGCACGTACCGCACCGTAGCTTGCTAGAGTCTCAGACATGTCTTTGAACTGTAAAGGTTTGGAAGTGTCGATTGCAAAATCAAACGCTTGTTGGAGTAAAATTGCCATCTCCCCTCGCGTTACATAAGTATTTGGTCGGAATATGCCATTTGAAAATCCTGTAACAATTCCTTTTTCAAAGGCTGATTGTATATATCCCGAAGCAAAATGGTTAAATCCAACATCTGGGAAAACTGTTTTTCTTTTCGCGCCATCTAACTTATGCACTCTTCCAAGAAGCGCGACTGCTTCTGCTCGTGTGATTTTTTCATCCGCACGGAATGTGTTGTCCATGTAGCCGTGAATATACTGATGATGCGCTAAATATGCAACATGGTTAAAATACCAACGTTCTACGCCCATATCAAGATATGACGGAGCCTCTACACGAACTGTAAATGGCACTGTTTGTTCCCGGTTGTTTACAGTAAAGCGCATTTTCGCTTCATATGCCCCATTTAATCTATAAATTTCCCATTTTCCTGGTGAGATTTCTTTTATTTCTTCATCAGCAAATGTCAATTTATAGTTGTCTACTTGTTCTATATTTTTTAATTCTACTGTAATTTTTCCGTTATTTTCAATATGTACAACCATGGGCATATTTTCGAAATCGGCATTTACATATTGTAGTAAACCGTAGCCAAACTCATCGTCTTTTCCTGGCTCTCCAATATCTTTCGCTGTACTTGTTAAAATCGATCGAATTTCATAGTTTTTCATAAGTGGATAACGCTCTTTTAAAAGCGCAGCAACTCCTGCGACATGGGGAGCCGCCATAGAAGTTCCGCTTAAAGTCGTATATCCGTCTCGTTTTCCATCAGAAGTATCTAACACTCTCGGGTATGTACTTCTAATTTTACTCCCAGGTGCAGTAAGCTCTACTTCTGGCCCCATTGAAGATTCATAGAGTTTCGTTAAATCATCGTTAATTGCTGAAACGGCAATGACAGAATCATATTTTGCAGGGTATGTGACAGAATTTGTAATTTCCCCAAACCCTTCGTTTCCTGCAGCGCCTACAAGTATGATTCCTTCTTCATAAGCTTGATTTAAAGCAAGTTCAAGTGCAGGGTCATTTCTTTTTGTTGTGATACTCATATTTAAAATATCCATCTTATTATGAATTGCCCATTCAATACCTTTAACAATTTGTGTCGTTGTGCCCGTATTTAGATTGTTAATGACTTTAATAGAGTACAGTTCACTATCAGGTGCAACTCCGATAATTCCCGCACCGTTTTTCTTTGCAGCAATAATGCCTGCTACGTGTGTTCCGTGTCCTAAATCATCTTGATAAGGCGTTCCTTCTGGACATAATGCATCAAGTGCACACATGCCCCCTTTAACATCTAACTCTGAGTGATTGACGTCAATTCCGGAGTCGATTACGCCTATTTTCACACCTTTTCCAGTATAGGGTGTTGTTTGTTCAGGTGTCGTTTGAATCGTTGAAAATTGCGGTGGAACAATCTCTTCTATTGCGCCTACTTCATATTGTTGTACTGGATAAACTTCAACACTTGCATACTTCTTTTTTAATCGTTGAACATCTTCTTGACTCAAACTTATTTCAAGCATTGGAATGATGTCAAATGATGCCGTGTGGTTTGGGTATTCATCTTGAATCTTTTGAATTTCTTCTTTCGTTGCGTGCAACAAATACTCCTCGTTTTCTGCCGCAAGCGTTGTAACTGGAAACGCTGTAATACAAATCAAAATGAATGCGAAAAATATTCTTTTCATAACCAATTCCCCCCGTGCCATTGTAAAATGAACCTTCAATAAAATTCTTTTTCATCGTGAAAGGAATCTAATTAGACAATTCCTACGAAAATATTTCTTCTCATATTGTGTAAGATGAATACTCTTACTTATGTAATGTATATGATATAAAAAAACTCCCCTGATAGCTATTTAAACTATACAGGGAAGAGTTAATTAATGGCGCTTTACACTCGGTTTAGCCCCAACTGTATCATATAGCGGTAAAACGTCTTTTCTACTTTCGTAATGATAGTAGTAATCTAATGTTCCAAGGAATAGAGCACGTGCCATTTTCTCTCTACCCGCTTCTGTCCTCATCGCTTGAATGTCTTTCGCATTGTCGATAAAGCCAATTTCAGCAAGAACAGATGGCATTGTATTTTCACGAAGAACGTGGAAGTTTCCGTTCTTCACGCCTCTATTTGGTAAGTTCCATGCTTCAAGCATTCTATTTTGCACGTAAGACGCAAGTGCTTTTGACTGCTGAACATTCGGATTTACTGCTGCAGTAGCGGTTCTTGAATAATAAAATGTTTCTTGTCCTGAAGCGCCACAACAAGAGTTTGCATGAACTGAAACAAAAATATCTCCATTATTTTGCTGTGCAAATCTAACGCGATTTTGTAATGGGATAAATGTATCTGTTGATCTCGTTAACTTTGCTTGAATTGGTGTTTTTTCGAAATACGCATGCATTTTTTTAGAGATGTTTAAAACCATGTTACTCTCTTTGAATCCATGAGCACTTGCACCTGGATCATGTCCACCGTGACCTGGGTCAATAATGACAACTAAATCACTTAGTTTTTTATTTCCTGGTGTTGCTGGTTTTGTTACATTCGAGTCTGTTGTTAAATAACTACTATGAACATAACCTACTTCGTTGCCTACTTTAATGTAAGACCAGCTGCCTGTTGTACGTGCGCGTAATACTTTAGTTCCCGTTTTTAACTTCGAGATTACTCCGTGGTTTGTTCCAGGTCCTTTTCTCATATTCAATGTATCCGAACCTGCATTTACATATAAAACCGTCTTAAACTCTTCAGGTTTTGGATCTGGTTTTGGATCCGGCTTCGGAGTTGATGAAATACGGAATTTCGGTTCAATACTTCTTGCTACGAATACAGCAAAGTCAGCACGCTTAATTATATTTTGCGTACCAAAACTACCGTCTGCCATTCCTTGTGCAATTCCTAAATTGACAAGCTTATTTGCAGCTGCTGAAACAGAGCCTTTCTCCCAATCGAACGCACGGTTAATGAGAAGTGCCATTTCACCGCGTGTTAATGTTGCATACGGTCTAAATTCACCGCCTGGATAACCATTGATAATTCCTTTATCCGCCATGACTTTGATATAACCTGATGCCCCATTGCTTCTAGGTACATCTGTAAAATTCGTATCTTGCTTATTTGCTTTTACACCAATCGCACGTCCAAGCATAATTGCTGCTTCTGCGCGCGTCACATTATTGTCTGGTGCAAATCTAGTGCTTGTTACACCATTTACAATCCCTTTATTATTGAGAAAGTAAATTTCTTCCTGGGCACGATGCGTTGTTCCGACGTCTGTAAAATTAGTATTTGCCTTCGCTGCTTGTCCCGTTGGCAAGATTACCGTTGCAAGTAACGAAAAGCATAATACAACTAACAATTTCCGCAATAGTTTTTTCCTCCATTTTCTATGATTACTCCAAAGGATACAATATTTTCTTTGAAACTTCTACAATTCTATCGACCTATTTTCAAAATAATTGATAGTTTACGAGAAATAAACCGATAATCACACCAGATAAGTGAACTTTCTGTGAACTTTACTCAGGATGTGTCGAATTTCACAAACTTTTCCATCATTTTCTACAATATACTTAAAGAAACAAAAAAGCCATCGCCTTAACAACGATGACTTTCTTCATTCAAAACTGGTAGGCTTTTCTTTTTACAGCTAAGCTAAACACAATGTATGCGATAAGCGACAAGATAATCGGGAATGTGACGGTATGAACGCCGAATAGCTCACCGTTTGCTTCGTTATAAAAATGCAAGCCAATATAGGACAGCATCCCAACAATCATGGATGCAATTGCGCCGTATTTATTGCCGTACTTCCAGTAAAGACCTAGTACAACCGGCCAGATGAAGGCTGCTTCGAGTCCGCCGAAAGAGAATAAGTTTAAGAAAATTAATAGTTCCGGTGGTTGCAAGGCAAGTAAGAATACGATCACGCCTAGTAATGCAGTTACACTGAAACTCACTTGTTTAATTCTTTTTTCCGTGGCTTCCGGACGGATAAAGTTTATGTAGACGTCTTTTACAATCGCAGAACTGACGAGCAGTAAAAGTGAGTCGACCGTTGACATAATAGCTGCCATCGGAGCGGCAAGGACGATTCCCGCGAGCCATGCTGGTAACACTTCTAATGCGACGAGTGGAATCACTTTATCGCCAACGTCAATGCCAGGCATAATCGGTCTTGCGAAAATGCCGACTAAATGCATATTGAGCATAATAAACCCTGTTACAACAGTACCGATGATTAGCGCGCGGTGCATGGAACGAGAATTTTTATAACTCATTGCACGAACGGCCATTTGCGGTAGCGCGACAACACCGACGCCGACGAGTATCCAGAAAGATGATACATACGCAGCTGTTAACGAGCCATCTGCACCATACGGCGTAACGAGACGCGGGTTTTCATTCAACAAGTCTTGCATAATCGCTGGAATTCCGCCACCTGCAATAATAACACCAATTAACAGAACAAGAGTTCCAATCACCATAATTGCACCTTGTACCGCATCGGTTACCGCAACTGCGCGGAATCCGCCAACGATAACGTAAACGAGAACAGAAATCGCAAAAATAAAAAGCGATGTCGTATACTGTAAACCTGTGAGCGATTCAATTAACCGCCCCCCACCTACCCATTGCGCCGTCATTGCTGAAAATAAAAAGACGATAATCGCAATCGCTGATAAGATCGCGACGGCTGGGCTGTTATAACGTACTTTTAAAAAGTCAATCATCGTTACGGCTTTATAACGGCGGGCTAAAATCGCAAATTTTTTCCCAAGAATTAATAAGACAAAATACCCTGTGACGACTTGTGCCATCGCAAGGAGAATCCAGCCAAATCCGACTGTATACGCAGTTCCAGGACCTCCTAGAAAACTGGAAGCACTCCCGTACGTCGCAACCATCGTCATCGCAAGGACAAAACCACCAAGCTCTCTTCCGCCTAGAAAATATTCATTTAAAAAATTTCCACCGGAACTCATACGCTTCGATGAGATTAAACCAATCGCAAAAATCGCGATTAGCAAGAGGAGTAATGGAATAATTACACCCATATTTGTCATCCTTCTTCTTCCTCCTCAAAAGACACTTCCGTTAAGAAAAACTTCGTCACAACTATGACGAGTGCCGACATTAAAATAAAACCGACGACACAACTGTAGAAAAACCAATCCGGTAAACCGAAAATATAAGTATACTCTTCCACAGGCCGAGCGCCAAGCCCGTAAGCAAAGCCAAACCACCAAAGGAAATTGACAATCGCTATTCCGACACCCATCCACGCTTCACGATGTGCAATTTTAAAGCGCGGATCCATTTCAGTCGTTTCTTTATTCACTTCGCACAATACCCCTTTATCGTGAAATTCATTAAAATACTACTTAACATTCTTCAAAAGAATACCATAATTTTAACACCAATACATCTAGTTGTTCTTACTTTTATAGTTTAAGGATGAGAAAGAGTTGCACGAGTTTTAGAGTACATCGACCGATATTCATGGGCAATTCTTGTTTCCCCATAACAAAACGAGGTCGCACGGAGCAACCTCGTTTTTCACGTCTTCGATTTACTTCATTACCAAACCGCAATGCTTCCATCTGTTCTCGATTCAGTCCCGCCTGCTAATACACCTGTTTTCGGGTCCCGCCATATAATTTGCCCGCGGCCGAATCTACCGTCGTCAATGGTTGCTTGAATATCATGGCCACGTCTTGCAAGGGCGAGTGCTAAATAGTTCGGAAAGTCAGGTTCGACGAGAACTTGGTTTCCTTCTATCCATTGCCAGCGCGGTGCATCTAGTGCGGCTTGTGGGTTTAAATGGTAGTCAATCGTATGGACCGCCACTTGTAAATGTCCTTGTGGTTGCATGAAGCCACCCATCACACCAAATGGGCCAATCGCTTCCCCGTCTTTTGTTAAAAATCCCGGGATAATTGTGTTATACGAACGCTTACCTGGCTTTAACGCATTCGGATGATTTTCATCTAACTTGAAATCGACAGCGCGGTTTTGCAGGGCAATCCCCGTTTCTGGGACGACAATTCCCGAACCGAAGCCCATATAATTCGATTGAATGAAAGACACCATATTTCCCGCTTCATCCGCAGTCGCTAAGTAAATCGTGCCGCCGTTCGGTAGGTCAATAGGTTCTGGAATTGTTGCTTCTTCCCCGATTTCAGCTGCACGTTTTTCAGCATATTCTTTTGTTAATAAATCGCGGTAATCAATCGGCATATCCGCTTCTTCTGTAATAAACGTCTTCCCGTCAACGAATGCCAATTTCATTGCTTCAATTTGGTAATGTAAAGAATCAACGTCTTCTATTGTCGGCTGTGGTAATTCCGCTAAAATATTCAACCCCATTAATGTGATCATCCCTTGACCATTTGGGGGAATTTCCCACACGTCATATCCTCGGTAATTCGTTGAAATCGGTGTGACCCACTCGGCTTCATATTTTTCTAAATCAGCTTTTCTCAAATAGCCTCCATGCGCTTTCATACAGGCGTCGATTTGGTCTGCAAGTTCTCCGTGATAAAAAGCTTCTCCATTCGATTCGCCGATTAGTTGTAAAGTTTTCGCATGACCTGGTGATTTCCATATTTCACCGATTTCTGGCGCGCGTCCATCCGGTGCGAACGTTTCAAACCACGCATCAAACGCGTCAGATGTGCTTGCTTTTTTAAATTTTTCGTAAGCAATTTTCCAGTACTTTCCCAAAATGGGTGTGAGTGGATACCCTTCTTCTGCATATCGGATTGCTGGTTTTAATGTGTCCAATAAAGAAAGTTTTCCGAATTTCTTTGAGAGCTCCGCCCATGCAGCGGGGACACCCGGAACTGTAATCGGGGTAACGCCATAAGTCGGAACTTTTTCATGTCCTGCCGCTTTTACATTGTCAATCGTTAATTGCGCTGGCGCTGGTCCTGATGCGTTCAAACCATGAAGTTCATTGTTTACCCAAACGAGTGCAAATGCATCTCCGCCAATCCCATTTGAAGTGGGTTCGACAACTGTTAAAGCTGCCGCTGTTGCGATGGCTGCGTCAATCGCATTTCCTCCTTGTTGCATAATTTCAATCCCTGCCTGTGCAGCTAATGGTTGTGATGTCGCAACCATTCCCTTTTTTGCAAATGCTGTATGCCGTTTTGCTTTGTACGGGTTGTATAAATAATCCATCGTTTAAATCTCCTTTTTGCGTAAGTTTCCTATGTAATAAATGAGTTCCATAAGTAACGCAGCGATAATGCCCACGAGCATCCCATTCGATAAAATGGGTCTAACGAGTGCTGGTAACGTCTGAAACGCTACTGGCGGTAATGTCATGATCGATAAACCGAGTAATGCTGGAAGCGCAATACGATAAACTGTTTTCGGCTCAAATGTTAGCCCTTCAATATTACGAAGTGCTGACCTAAATAACTGGATATACGCTACAAATAACACCGTATTCCCAACACTATGCGGAATCGTTGAGAAGAACGCGCTAAACGTTGGCACGAGCCCGAGTATAACAAAAAGCGTTGCGCCAATAAAAAATGGCGTACGCGCTCGAATCCCTGTAGATTGTAAAAATCCAAGTGATGATGCGTACGGTGCATACGGAACGAGTCCAATTGTTCCCGCCGCCGCTGATAAAGAACCCGTGATGAAAAACGATTGTTTATACTGTTTTCGCGTCGTCTTTTGTCCGTAAATATCCTCGGCACCTTTTAACGTCGCAATCGTATTCGTCGTATTTAAAAGGCCCGCCACAATGACCGTTAAAACAATGCCCCATTCTAATGTCGGTACTCCCCACGGAAACCAATTTAAAAAGGGTGTCGTTTTAATCGTCTCTGTCGCTTCTTGCGGGAATAATTGAACAGCTAAAATCCATCCAACTGTCATCCCGATGAGTAAATTTAAGCTGCTAATGATTCCTTTTCCTTTTACGTGAATTAAAATCGTAAAAGCTGCGAGGACAAAAGAAAATAAAGCCAGTTTCCCGTCAATCATATCGCCTTCGTTTAAACCGATCATTCCTTTTAAGAAAATTGTAATGAGTTGATTTGCTAGTAATAGTAAAAAGACGAACATGACAATCGGCGTAAACCACTTCATCAATACATCGCCCATGCCGAGTAAACCAAGTACCGCCACCAATATTCCCGAAACGATGACACCTACTGCGATACTTCCGCCAACTGTCGTTAAATCCACTCCCATAGCGCTCGCCGTTCCTGCAAGACTCAAAATAACCCCCCACCACAAACCAGATTGCCCTTCCATTAAAGCTAACTTATGCCCCCATAAGCCTTGGAGTAAACAGGCTATTCCAGTAAAAATAAATGAGCGTTGAATTGCAGAAACGATTTCAATTTGTTCTAATTGAAACGCCCCACCAACTGAGATTGGAATGACAACCGTATTCGCAAACATAAAAAATAACCATTGAAATCCTGCGAGTACAGTGACAGATGCTGTTATTCTTTTCATATCCAACCTCCTCCAAGACAATAAATTCATTATACAGAATACTTCACTGTTTAGGGGACGAAACTGAATATTTCACGAAATTTTCAATCGATATCTACAAAAAAAGTTGCCACAAAATCCTCTTGTTTTGTGGCAACTTTTTATAATACTCGTGCACATAAATGATAAATATGATTAACGGTCGCGCAATGATTCATAATATCTTCCGGGTCATGCGCGCGATGTAAATACATGGTTAACTCATCTAAATTTTCTTGAGAAATCGTTGACAATGCTTTTCTCGCTAACCTTGCCGTATCGACAACTGTTAGCACGGGTAACTCGATTTCTACTATATGTTCAAGCGCATATAAAAACTTCATATGAAGTGATGCATTGTGTGTAACAATCGGCAAATAATCGATAAAAGAAAGGAAGTCTTCTATTTGATCTTCAATAAACGGTGCGTCTTCCACTAAAAAATTAGTAATTTTCGTGGTCCGAGTCACTTCTATCGGGATAAAGCGACGAGGATTGATTAACGTTTGAAACGTGTCTACCTGCTTGCCATTTTTATATTTCACCATACCAATTTGTATAATACGATCTGCCCCGGGCCTAAAGCCAGTTGCATTCAAATCTAATACAATATAATCGTCAGGCAACTCTTTCGTAATCTCGTATTTGCGCACACCTTGTATTGTATTTCGTACTCTACGCATCCGCCGCTGATTCATATTTAATAACTGTTCTGCCGTCATCACAACAAACGCACCTCCAAAAACTATTCACTTATCGTATACCCAGTTTTACCTCATCATAGTCTTCACAATTATATTCACTTCAAAAATCTATGAAAGACGCTACCATTTCAACTATTTTCTATTTAAAAAATGCGAAGGGAATTCATAAATCCCTTCGCATTTCTTATAGAATATTATTATATGAATATATTTAAACAATCCGAATCAGACGATTATTTTACAAGCATTGCTTTTAAATAACTTCGCCAACCGAATTCTTTCCACTCTTCTTTCGTCGGCTGATACGTTGGGAATGATAAATAAATTTGTGGTGCATAATTAAAATGATACAACGCTGGTTCATGAAGCGCAATTTCTCCTTCTTCTAAACCATCTGTAATAATCGCTTGTTCATTCAAAGTAAAAGGTGTTGTTGCATGAACGAATACCGGACGTCCATCGTCTGTTAACTTCGTCACACGCAAACTATCCTTTTCATCTACACGGCTCCACTCTTTCGGTAACGCTGTCGCCCCGTACGCTTCATCGACTGTAATAATTGATTTCACGTTTGAAGCGTACGGAATATCATCAAAAGATTCATCTGGAGAAATTCGTACTTCATAATAAGCAATTGGTTCTTTTGTATTCATGTTTTCCAGCTTCTGATAAACTTCGAACAACTCATTTTTCTTCACGGGAACTGGAGAGATTGATAAAACATCTCCTTCTACAACACGATCAAGCGCATCACTTTGAAGTTTCACATGTTGCCCTTCTTCAAGTTGTTGCCACTCTTTTTCATCAACATACGTGACAATCACTCGCTCTTCATCATAAATATCGAGCGATAATTTTGCACCGTGTCGCGTCATATTCGAAACAACACCAGATACTGGACTGAGGAGCGCAGGATTTGAATCATCTTGAGCTAACTGAGCGTCGAGAACTGTTAATTGACGTTCAACATCAGCTAACTGCTGGTCAACCGCCGCAATCGCCTGTGTATATGAACCTTCTTGTGTAACATCTAACGTGAAACCAATATTAAACCCGAATTCGATTGTCGTTTTCTCTTCAACTTCTGTCACATGCTGATCACGACCAACATCTGATGAAGTAGAAGAATTCGAATCATCGCGAAGGTTTTCCAAATCATCTCGCAAACTTTCTAATTTGGCTTGTTGGTCCATCAGCCCACTATGTTCGCTCTCCCATACTTCACGCTCACGGTCCATTCGACTTGTATTTAAAGCGGCCAACTCTTGCCCGATATACACTTCATCGCCTTCTTCAGCAAACCAAAACTCAACCGTATCTTCATCCTCTACATAAACGGTATGTGTTTCAAAAGGTGCGACGAGTGATTCTTTAAACAAGTCTTTTTCATAATCTTGTTCGGTCATACGTTGATAATCTTGGACATACAGTAATTTAGGAATGACACTCTCCTTACTATACAACAAGTAAAGATTCGTCATTAAAAACGCACTCACAACCGTTGCAATTGCGATATTTAAATACTTATTCATGACCTGTCCCTCCTCCGAAAATCGTATGGAATATATCTTCAATCGGTAAGAGACTAATACTTGCGGTAAAAATCGCCATAAATAAATGTATGCCAATTAATGTAAACAACAAGCGATACTTTCTTGAAATACCACCGTACACGTGAATAAAGTGAAATTGATAGCCGATAATAATCGCAGTTGTTACGGTTAATTGATTTAAAAAGAAGATAAAAAATGGTAATTCCAAAAATGTTGCAGCTAATGGACCAAATGATAAAAAAGAAACATTTGTCGCCGTACCTGTCATATAAAAAACAAGAAAGACTAATAGTTTCTCAATTAGCAAAATAACCGTCATTAACAACTGCATCGGTAAAAGTTTTCTGAAAGGGATTCCGATCAGGAAACTAATCGCATACGCAACGCCAAACAAATGAAAGGCCACATAAATAACCGACCAAATCATAGAGCCGAAAAGCGACGCATAGCGTGTTAATGTATAATCGGCCGTCGACATTGTTAATAATGACGTCATGTTTTCTGTATTGACTCCCCAAAAACTACGTAAACTAAATAATAATAAAGCCGCCAAAAAGACAGCGACAACTCTTTGCCAATACCCTCTCATTGTTGACTTTTCAAGTTCAAAAGCCAATTGTTGCGGGTTTGTCAAAAAATGTCTAATTGTAAAATTAAAGAACATTATTCTATTCCCTTTCTAACAATCTAGTATTTAAAATCGAACGCTTCATGCCAAAATTGATAAGCTTTCTTGATTATCTATCAATCACGCCTCGGCGTGATTGTGTCCGGATTTTTTCGAGCTTGCCACCTATAGAGGTGGGAGTTTTCTGCTGAATGAAGATAAATCGATTCATACGTTTCTCTATTTTACCAAAATAACTCACTAATGTAACGTCTAAGCACAGATTTCCTGAAAATTCTATTGAAAACTGTTTAAAAATACTTAAATTTGGATAAATTGATTATATGAATTTACTTATTTTATAAAGTGATCAACATCACGTTCGCCTCAATCGGGCTTTTACGGGCAGTTGAACTCCCACTTATCTTTATCTCTTTTGCTTAAATCTTTATGTAGGGGTCCTATGACGTACAGGAAATATTAATGTCGACAAGACATCGGGACGTGGCGTTTTAGTTGGCCTGGTCGTTAATGCGGAATAAACATAACAGGACAAGTTCAATAAATGATGAATGCACTATAATTTCTCGGACATCGCCAAAGGAGTGAATTAGTATGAAAAATGATAAAATATATAAATTAACTTGGCAAGATGTTATTTTCGGCCTGATTGGCTCTACAATTTGCGTCGTCCTGTTGCAATTGTTTACAATCTTATAATTGTTCTCTCTTTAATTGATGTAATGGAATCGGCAACGCCTAATTTTTCACATACAAAAACACCTGTCGACAAGTTAAGAACGACAGGTGTTTATAAAGTTTCTGTATTCAAATTTCTTGCAGCCCTTCCGTTAGTTTATGGAATAATACGAGATTATCCGTTTCCAAAGCAAAATCAATCATGCGTGTGCGATTTTCATTTTCCAATAAAGTGATGAGTTCATAAGCTTCTGACGCTACATCAACTGGTACATCTGTATCTTGATCTGGATTCACGTTTTCTTCTATAATTGCATTTAAGTATTTATGCAAATCTGAAACGAGCAACAATTGATAAAGTGGTAATCGAAGGTATCGACCGCCTTGCTGAAAGACAAATATTTCACCAAGATTTTCGACTTGTAAACTTTTCATATTAATGACAATTTCTTTTCCTTCTGTTGGAACAAACTGAAATGTTTCTCCTCCTTTTTCAATTGAAAAGTATTGATATGCAAAAACAAGACGTAAACGAAAATCCGCAAGCTTTGTAAAAAACGGCGTCATTCTTCGAACTGTAATCATTGCAATCCCTCCTTATGCTATTTCTATGTTCTTACATCTATTATATCATATTATTCAATAAAACGTGAATAGTTGAACTAATTGAACCTAGTTTACTTTTTTATAACTTTTCACTCGTTTGCCTTTTTTATTTTCTTGTCGAGATTTGAATATCGACTTCCTACGAACTGTTTCGTTTATTTATTTTCCTCACATTCCTCTCAAAAACATGATAGAGTAGATTGTTAGTAAGTTTTATATCAAACAAAATTCAGATGAGTGTTCGTTGTTTTCTATTGAATATTTTTCGTTCAACAGAGAATCGATTACGAACAAGTTATAGAAAAAGTATTTTAAGGAGCGTGACCCCGGTGCATATGACAGTAGAGCGAGTTTCTTATATACATGAAGATGAGCTCATGGGCTTCATGGGTGAAATTAAACATACTTTTCGTCCTGATCGTCAAGAAGATGCGCAGTTTATCCAAGGTGCCGTATCAGCAATCAGACGGAATCCTGTTGACGCTTACACATATAATGAGGCTGAACGAACAGCGATTGCTTCGATTCAAAATGATGAGACGTACACAATTCGCCTTGTGTTTGAGGAGAAAAAAATCATTTGCTCTTGTGGGCAACCTGGCTGGTGCGTTCATCAGGTCATTGTCATTTTTCATTTGTATTTACAATATCATTCGTTAACAGATTGGATTGGTGAATGGAGGCGTATGGAAACGGAACAATTAAAACTGGAAATTAGCGAGCGTACCCCTGAAGCTTGGAACGAGACGCTTTCGCAATTAATGAACCCGATTCGTATTATTGGATTCAATGAAAATCCCGCAATTTTTATTCATAAATTTTCATTAATTAATCAAAAGTCATTTTCCTTATCCCCTTTTGAGTGGGAATGGAAACCTATTTTTGAACTTTACTATCGGCTTCATGCGCTAGATGCAGCATGGCCTTATATTTATTACCATTTGGGTGATAGCGAAAATTCTTTTTCATATGGAAAGTGGTATGTCAAAAATTGGTTAACCGAACAATTTGAGAAAATTGAAGATGCAACAGAATCTTTGTCATCTAAACCACAGTTGTTTGAACTAGATCCTTTTTATGATGATTTGAGAAATTTCATCCGTTCATTTGCGCTAGAAAAAGAAGGACTTTTTACTGAACGCTTTCGTTTATATCGTACGTGTTGGTTATCTTTGTTTCAACACAAGTCAATGCGTGAAGCAGAACAATCCATTTTAAGTGAACGAGATACATCCGAAGCTTATCCATTACTTGCTTTCTTTCATATTATTGAAAAGAATTATTCCGAATTGGAACAAATGGCGACACATATTACAGACGATCGTTTCTCTCAATGGTTTTCCTTAACCGATATCGCGGAATACGAAGATGACTCGGAATCCTTATCGATCATTATGCATGCACTCTTACCCTTTATTCGTGAGCACTTAACAAAGTCTGTTGCACGTTCAAAACGTGAAGTGTTTGTGAGACGTCTGGATGGATTATTCGAATCTGCTCACTTCTCTGAGGAAGAAAGGGAAAATATGTTTCCTTATTACGGGAGCGCTGGTGTTTACGTGTATGCGGATTTCCTAATTGAGCGTGAACGTTTTAAAGAATGGGCTGCACTTATGCATCGTTACCGTGTGTCTTATGAAATTGTTGAAGCGAGTGGGTTAAAACTTGCGTTAAGAGATGACCCTGCAGCAGTATTACCGCTTCTTCATTTATATGCGTTAAACTTTATAGCAGAACGGAATCGCCAAAGTTATCGAAGGGCCGTGAATGTCTTTAGAAAAATGAAAAATGGTGCTAAAAAGTCTGGAAAACATGATTTTTGGAATCAATATGTCGAGACAATTCAAGAGAAAAACCGTCGATTACGTGCCTTAATGGAAGAAATGGAGAAAGGGAATTTAAAACTATGACTGAACAATTTACATTGGAAAAAGTTTTGCAGTTATCATTCGAACAAATTGAGCAAAACCGTTTCATCGTTCGCGCTTATGAAACAGGTGGACGTTCGGTTTCTCCGGATGAACTTGTTTCTTACCTATTCTTTGATAATGAGCAGCTGTTTTTCGGATTACTTGCTGAAGTAAGTAAAGATCGGTTAATCGTTACTGCCGATCAATTGCTTGAATCATTCCCAGAAAGTCATCCTTATGTGCAATTTACACAATTCGCCCCTGAAGGAAATGTTCCATTAGAAGCGGTTCGAGAAGCAGCCGCTGAATGGCGAAAAACGACGCTTTGGGAAACGGCAAAAGCGGATGAAACTGGCATTCATTTTCAGTCGGATCAATTAAATGTTTCGGCAAAAGCAGCTGACCTTTTACAATTAGCGGTTTACAGTAAACTGACGAACTCAATGATTTCACCGAGTCAAGTAGGGATTCTTCTCCCCCATCTCCAACAGTACGGATGGCCTGGGGAATCGCATATCGATATGCCGATTCGCGTTGCGTTAAGGTTAACCGAACCTGACGATGATGAAGAAACAACAGATTGGCTACTTGAAACTATCGTCATCAATGAGCGTGGACGTCACTGGACACCTGCGATTCGCAAAAAGAATTTACCGATTCCTGAAACCTTGCCAAAGCGTTGGGAAACGTACGGGGATGAAATTTTAAAACGACAATCTGAAATGCTTTCGTTTCTTCAATCTTTACAACTTGACCAACAACCGCATTTCCTTGCGCACACTATGGGCGATGCAGAGGTACGTATTTTCTTACAAGAGGATTTACCATTACTTCAATCTTTCGGATACGCTGTTGTTTTACCAGCATGGTTAAAGTCAATTACTGAAACCAAAATGCAAGTAAGCACAAATGCAAGCGTTCAATCTTATCAATCCGCCACTGGCTTAGACGAAGTACTTGCTTTCGATTGGAACTTTTCATTGGCTGGAAAAGAAATTGACCAACAAACATTCCAACGTCTTGTAGATGAGAACCGCGAATATATCCGTGCAGGTGACGAATGGTTCCATATCGATCCTGCTTGGTTGAAAAAAATCCGCGACTTAATGGAACGTGCAGACGCCGGCGAGTGGACGGTGAAAGATCTATTATTTCAAGAACTTCCTGAAGAAATCGTTCCACTGAAAGATGAAATGGAAGATGAAGAATTTGATGCTGATCCGTTATTAACGTTTTCTATGCAAAAGTCTTTACGAACGTATATGGAAACATTGGCAGAGAAAAAAGGACTTCCAGCAGCAGGTATTCCATCAACATTAGATGCAACATTACGACCGTATCAAGAAGACGGCTATAACTGGCTCATCTTTATGCGGGATAACCAATTCGGTGCTTGTTTAGCAGATGATATGGGCCTTGGAAAGACGATTCAACTCATTACGTATTTGTTAAATGTGCATGAACGACCTAATATGACCGAGCCTTCTTTAATCATTTGTCCGACAAGTGTACTTGGCAACTGGCAAAAAGAATTGGAAAGGTTTGCACCTTCTTTATCTGTTCATTTACATTATGGACCGACGCGTGAAAAAGACGACGCGTTTAAAGCGTTTATTCAACAAGAAAAGCCTGACGTCATTTTAACGACGTACGGGACAGCTTCACAAGACGGTGAGATGCTTGCTGAAACGGCATTTACATCCGTTACACTCGATGAAGCACAAAATATTAAAAATATGCAAACGAAACAATCACGTGCAATTCGAAAACTAAACGGTCAACATCATATTGCGTTAACAGGAACACCAATTGAAAACCGACTTTCTGAACTATGGGCGATTTTCGATTTCATTCATCGTGGATACTTTGGTAATTTCCGTACGTTTACCGATCAATATATTGTACCGATTGAACGAGATGATTCAGAGCGAGATAAAAAGCGATTACGTGCAAAAATTCGTCCGTTCTTATTACGTCGAACAAAAAGTGATTCTGATTTACTATTGAATTTACCGAAGAAAATTGAACAAAACGAATATTGTCCACTAACAGCAGAGCAAGCTGCTCTTTACGAAAGCTTTTTGGATGAAACTAAATTCAAACTCCAAACCCTGTCCGGATTTGAGAAGAAAGGACTTGTATTAACGATGCTGAACCGTTTAAAACAACTGTGTAATCACCCAGCATTGTTTTTAAAAGAGCCTAATCTTCCCGCTAATGAAATGGTCAATCGATCGGAAAAGTTGAAAAGTATTGTTTCCATGGCAGAAAACATTTCGTCCAACGGAGAACAATGTATTATTTTCACGCAGTACATTGGGATGGGAAGACTTCTTCAGCATTGTCTGTCAGAACTGCATCAAATCGATGCCCCGTTTTTAACAGGCAGTATGCCAAAAGTACAACGAGATCAACTTGTTGAAGACTTTCAAAACGGTGAATTCCCTGTTTTCATTTTATCTCTACGTGCAGGTGGAACTGGCTTAAACTTAACAGCAGCAAACCATGTACTTCATGCCGATCGATGGTGGAATCCGGCTGTTGAAAACCAAGCAACAGACCGCGCTTATCGAATTGGTCAAACAAAATTTGTTCATGTGCATAAGTTTGTTACGATTGGCACGATTGAAGAAAAAATTGATAAGATGTTAGAAGAAAAAGCTGCTCTTTCCGCAGATCTCATTCTGTCAAATCAATGGTTAACTGAGCTTTCAGATGACGAACTTGATGATTTATTATCATTCGGATAACAAGCTATTTCAAAAATCTCAAAGAAGGTTTTCTTCTTTGGGATTTTTTTTAGATTTTTTCTGGATAATGATGCGCAGTAAAATACATCTCTTCCGCCCCAACATCTTCTAACTGTTTTAGTCGTTCGTTTAAACTGGCTACAATTCGAATCAACTCGCTAATTTGCAATTCCATTCTTAACACTTCACGATTTAATTTATCCATCTTCTCCGTCTCCTTTATTCCGCAATTGACACTTAAAAATGGAAGCAGTCTCCACTTTTAAGCATCAAACACGGATTTCTTCTTTAGTAATTGGCAAATAAGCAGTCCCCAACTGACTATTTCCCACCTCATAGCAATTCCTTTTCACTTTCGTATGCTTGTTTTCAAAATTCCTTTTACTACTCACATTCATTTCCTAACAGTATATTGTTTTGGTCTTGCGACGGCTTGGAAACCGCTAGAACCCCTCCTTTTAATCCGATTATGTAATCGGTAATTCATTACTTTCTCTTGTTGGCAACTGGAAATGTGATGCTTCTTCAGGATCCTTCTGTTCTACTTGTCGGAATCCTTGTGGTTGGACATATAACTCATTCGTTGTTCGATTTTTCGTTGCAAGAAACTGAACTTTATCTGCGATGACTTCAGTTACATAGACACGACTTTTGTCTTCACGTTCAAAAGATCTTGACTGGATTCTTCCAGATACACCAACAAGCGAGCCTTTTCCACAATGTTTCGCAGTATTCTCCGCTAATCTTCCCCATAATGTACATAAGATAAAATCAGCTTCGACTTCACCTTGTGCATTTTTAAAGCTGCGGCTCACTGCAAGAACAAAAGTAGATTGAACCCGTCCTCTTGCAACTTCCCGTAAAAATGGATCTTTTGTAATTCGTCCTACCAGTGCAACTTGATTCAACTGCTTACCTCCTTTCTGAAAATGTAAATTTAGCATACACCGTGACGCAATATTTTGACAAATGTCCAAAAACGGATTTTCATAGCGTTTTCGCGATGAATTCCGAGTTTTCTATTTCAATCGAAATTATGTTTTTCTTTGTAACAATTGTCCCTTCGCGCTTCCTAGCGAATAAGCGCAAAAAAGATAATGGGAATTTGACAGTTTTTTTATTTTTTTCATAAAATGCGTAAATCCGCTATCACTACGCCTCTGCTTTTCAAACAAAAGGTGTGCTATACTTTAAAGAAACAGCCGATTATTTGTCTTATGATTCCTGTAATACAGCTCGAATAACCCTTTTCTTACTCACCCCAAAAGGTTAACAATAAAGGAGATGGACTGATTGAAAACATTTAAAATGATTTCTATAAGCGTTTTTGATGAAGGAAAATATATTGACTTTCCACTCATTGATGGCATCATTATTAACCAAGAAAATAGCCACCGCATGTGGATTCTTGAAATGTTTATTGACGGACAGCATAAAGAGTTTTTCGAATCTAAAATTTGTGAAGAGGAATTAATCGAAACAAAAGTAGTCATTTCTTATCCGGAAAATGAGCCCGCAGCTTTTAGAGTCGCGGTGAATAAAGTGAAGCTAATTGGCGATCATATTTCAGTTCTTATGAAAGGACGTTTAAAACGTGCACGTTCTCAATATGCGGAAGGATTGTTAGAAGAGTTAATAACTGAAGGTTATGAAGGAAAAGCCCTACTAGAAAAATTTGAAGCAGACATGCGCGCTCGTCCACGTTTAAAAAAGGATAAAATTAAAAAGAAAGCTGAAGAAAAATAAACAAACTCATCAAGCCATTGACTTTCTACTTTATTCAATGGCTTTTCATTGTTATGAACAATATTCCTTTGGTTATCCACAAAGTTAATATTCTATTCACAATCTGTTGATTGTTTTCCACATTCACGGCTTCATTACCCACAAATCATAAGAAGTTATCCACATTCAACCAAATCCCCTCATAGTTCTGACAATTTAGTCTTATTTGTATATTGTTTGTGGATAACTTTAGAAAAACAAAAACCTGTGAAGAGACGTATTTCATTCTCCACAGGTTTATGTTCATTAACGATTATTTGGTCTTTGCCTGTCATCTTCATTGTTTCTTGGTGCTTCTTCATTGTCGAACGGGTCGTCATTGTTCAGCAAATCATCATCTCCACGCTCGTCCGTATCAATGCCGTCTAAATCAGCACCGCCACGTCGTTCATCTTGCATATCTGGTGTCCACTTTCGTTCGCGATCATTGAAATCTTCCATCGGTGTTTCGTCATTCCTCGGAAGCGCTCCATTATTTGTCGTCGTACAAGCGCCGAGTAGAAGTGCCGACATAAAAACAATAGGTAACCCTTTTTTCAACATAAAAAGTTCCCTCCTTCTAATGTTCAACTATCATACAAATTAGCATGATGTTTATAGGTTGAACGAAAAGTTGGGAACTATCCGTTATTTGTTTAATTTTATTTTTATACATTCTTGGGAATATTTGTCTATTGCCGAATTAGTCTTTACTTTCTTCAAAACGTCTTTTCAATAAACGTTCTACATAAGCTGCTTCAGCTTTACAGTCATATGTGTAATGTGTGTTATATTTTTCTTGCATCATTTGAATGGACGCGACTTGGTCTTCAGTTGGCGGTTCTCCTAAAACACGATGAATCACTTCGTTAATTCTTGTTGCAAGCTCCTCATGAAATACTGGACTTGCTTTAACTGAGTCTTCAATTTCAGAGTACCATAAGGCTCTCGTCGTAATGTACTCTCTCCAACTTGACATATAATCTTCAATGTTGAATTTTGATTCGCTCCACCCAATACTTTCCATATATTGCTCAAATGTTTGAGTGATTGACCTTGTAATACTACTTTTTAAGTTGGGAGAAAGATTCTTGTACATTTCTTTCAGTAACCTCCTAATGATAAAGCAAACTAAACATTTGCTCTTTCGACTTGTTCTATTTTACAGGATCTTATTCAGATGCTGGACTAACTGGACCGAGTGCGAATAAAATTTCCGCTTCGCAAACAAGTTCTCCATCCACAGTTGCAATGGCTTTGCCTTTCCCCATTGGTCCACGTAAACGCGTGATTTCCACTTCTAAACGAAGTGTATCTCCAGGTGTTACTTGCTTTTTAAAACGACATTTATCAATTCCTGTGAAAAAAGCGAGACGTCCTTTATTTTCTTCTTTTTTCAGTAAAGCGACAGCCCCTACTTGTGCAAGTGCTTCAACAATGAGTACACCAGGCATTACTGGATAGCCTGGGAAGTGACCATTAAAAAATTCTTCATTAATTGTAACATTTTTAAGACCAACCGCTTTTTTTCCTTCTTCTACTTCAAGAATTTTATCGATCATTAGAAATGGATAGCGATGTGGTAAAATAGCTTGAATTTGTTCTGCTGTAAGCAATCGTTTCCCCTCCTAGTTCAGGCGTTCATTCAACACCACGAATAATATCTGTAATATGTGTCCATGTTTCTTTTTTAAATAGTTCGATGGTTGCCCCGTCTCCTATTACACTATAGCCAATGATCGCACCTAGGAGAGCAGTAATCACAAGTAACACAAGAACGAGAATGATGCGTAACCAAATCGGAAAAAGACGAATTTGTACCCATCCTTTTTGAACTTCCGCTGTTTCATCTTGTTCTTCCGTCTGCTTTCGTTTGAAAAAATTACGGAACTTCTCTAACAGATTCTTCATTTTTCCATTTTCAGCCGGTTCTTTTATTATTTTTTTTTGCTTTTCATCCATTGCTTAAACTCCCTATGAAGGCTTATCGAATACCGTTAATCAACCCGAGCATTTGATCAGCTAATGTGACAGCGCGCGCATTAAATTGATAATTTCGTTGAACATTAATCAAATCTGTCATTTCTTTTTCATGTTTTACGTTAGAAGTTTCGAGTACGCCATTTTGTAAGCTTATACTATTTCTATCAGCACCTTGTAAATTTGTCAAAATATCTTCTTCTGTGATACCCAAGTCAGCCATGTTTTGTGGCAAATCGAGGTAAGTGCCTGAAATATTTGCCATTAAATTTGGGCGGTCAATCATTGTTACACCTAAGTTAACACTGTTTATTGAACCATCTTGGTTTTTTATTTCTAAGACGCCGCCTTCACGAACTGCGTAATTTTCAACACGCTCATCAAATGTAATCGGATTACCATTTTCATCTGCAATTGGATTGCCGTCACCGTTTACAAGCATCATTTGGCCGTTTTCTAAAGGCGTCACATAAAATGAACCTTGACGTGAGTAAACAACTTTCTCACCATCTTCTGTCGGCATAATAATATTGAAATGTTGTTTTGGTGTTGTTAATGCAAAGTCTAATTGGCGGTCCGTTGTTTGGAGTGAACCCATTTTCCAGTTCATTTGCGTTTGTGCAATTTTAGCACCTGTTCCGTAGCGAATGCCGAGCGGTGATTGTCTCGGTGCACGGTCAGCTTTATCATTTCGATACTCGTCATAAAGCAATTCTTTAAAACTTGCTTGCTTTGCTTTGTAACCATGTGTATTGGAGTTCGCTAAGTTATTTCCAATAATATCCAAATTCTTTTGAAGCTCACTCATTGTATTTGTCGCAGTAACCATCGTACGTATCATAAGTATCGTCTCCTTATTTCTAATTCAACAATCATGTGACTCGCCCAACTTCACTTACTGCTTTTTCCATACTTCGATCATACGCTTGAAGGACTTTCTGATTAGCCTCAAAAGCTCGGTAAGCTGCCAGCATATCTGTCATTGTACGCCCAGCATCTACTGTAGACCCTTCAAGATACCCTTGTCGAATGAGATAAGTTGTGTCCGCTACAGTATTGGCCGTATCTAAATTATCTCCATCTTCCGTAATAAATAGACCTTCCCCTTGTTTTAAAAGCATATCTGGTCTTTGGGAAAATGAGACACCGATTGTCGCAACTTCATTGTCATTTTCTAGAATAATCCCTGATTCCGTCACAGTAAAATCATCGCCATCCAATAAAATCCGTTCACCATTCGTATCAAGCACGTAATAACCATCCGGAGATGTTAAATAGCCTGCACCATCTACTGCAAAATTTCCATTACGCGTATAATATTCGCCGCCATCTCCGTCATCTAAGACAAAGAATAACGCACCTTGTACACCTGACTCTTCATCGACTGGGAGTGTACCATCGACAAGTGCAATATCTGTTGTTAGTTCCGTTTCACGTAATTGGCCTTGTGCAAATGACGGCAATGTCTCTTGCATATAAACACCTGTTGAAATCGGTCCATGTGGCATAATCCCTTTCAAATTCAACCCTTTTTCAGTCGGGATGTGAGTTCCTTGAACGCTTGACATAAACATTTCTGGAAATGAACGAATGGAAGATTGTTCGGCTTTAAAACCTGGCGTATTCACGTTAGACATGTTATTCGTTAACATTTCCGTTCGTCGTTGCTGTGCAATCATCCCCGATGCAACTGTATAAAACCCGCGATACATTTTCTCAACCCCTCATCTTCATATTTTCTTCGCTGATTTCCCTATATTTTCTAGTAATAACCCTGTTCCAATCGCTACACAGTTTAGCGGGTTTTCCGAAACAAATACAGGTACTTTTAATTCTTCTGCAAGCAGTTGGTCGATCCCGTGTAATAAAGCGCCCCCACCTGTTAAAAAAATTCCTCGGTCAATAATATCAGCTGATAATTCAGGTGGTGTTTTCTCAAGGACATTTTTAGCAGCTTGGACAATTAAACTCGCCGATTCTTGCAGTGCCGACTCAATCTCAGCTGACTTCACTGTAATAGTACGTGGAAGACCTGATACCATATCACGTCCTCGAATATCCAATTCTTCATTACGAGAGCCTGGGAAAACTGTACTTACTTCAAATTTGATCAGTTCAGCTGTACGCTCTCCTATGAGTAATTTATGTTCCCGTTTGATATATTGAATAATTTCAATGTCAAACGAATCTCCCGCAGCGTTAATCGATTCAGAAGTGACGATATCACCCATCGATAAAACCGCAACGTCCGTCGTACCGCCACCAATGTCAATGACCATGTTTCCGCTCGGCTGGAAAATATCCATCCCTGCACCAATCGCAGCAACTTTTGGCTCTTCTTCCAAAAAGACTTTCTTCCCGCCTGCTTTTTCCGCTGCTTCACGAATTGCCTTTTGTTCGACGCTCGTAATATTTGTCGGACAGCATACTAAAATACGTGGTTTTGAGAAGAAGCCTTTCACATTGAGTTTATTTAAAAAACTACTTAACATTGCTTCAGTAATTTCAAAATCCGCAATGACACCATCTTTTAATGGGCGAATTGCTGTAATATTCCCCGGTGTTCTACCGACCATTTTGTAAGCTTCTTCACCGACAGCTAGTACTTTATTTGTTTTTTTCTCTATCGCTACAACGGATGGTTCATCGAGCACAATTCCTTTTCCTTTTAAATGGATTAAAACGTTCGCTGTGCCGAGGTCGATTCCAATATCTTTTGCAAACATGTTCATTGTTTCCCCTTCCAACTGTGTCATTGGTCATTTTTATTTATCGTTATGATTTTCATTTCATAATTAATTGTTGATTATTCCTTTAATTTCACACGAAAAAATATTGCGATAACAGCCGAATCGCGTATGCTACTACATAGGCATTCGGTTGATCGTAACATTTACTGTTCAAATTGGGATAGGTTGAATACTTTGTAAGTAGGTTAACGTTCTATCAATAGATAACTTTTAACTTTTCATTCACCTAAACCTTTACATATATAGGACCTATTCATTATAGGTATATTGGCTTTATTGCTTCATTCATTTCTATACTCTTTCTCATATTCGAAGCTTTGGTAATGTTTATGATTATAATAAACACTCTTAAAGATACATTTTACCACAGTTTTCATTAAAATAATATACGTATGTGCGATTTCTCGACTTTATTTTACAATTCCTTCAGCGAGATTCGACGTTGGTTTTCCCAATTTTTCTCGCATGAATGGTTAAAATCAACCACAAAAAAAGCGCCTCCACTTTTCGGAGCCGCTTCATGCATCTAATTTCTGATCCTTTTGCTTTTGTGCTTCGTTCAACCATTTCACTCTTGTTGCCTCGCCTCCTCGTAAATGTCTTACAGATTTATGGTAGGCAAGTATTTTTGCGACTTCTTCTGCTAATGATGCATCTACATTTGATAATCGTTCTGTCAGATCTTTGTGAACCGTGCTTTTTGAATAACCTGTTGCTTTCGCCAGTGCCCGTACAGTCATTTCCGTTTTTAAAAGCAATTCTCCAAGGCGTATGCAACGCCTGCGTATTTGCTCGTGCACGCCCTCTTCCTTTCGTCTGAGCCTTTCTCTAATCTATGCACGGACAATTCTAAGTATACGTTGAATTCTGCTTTATTCATTGAATTGCTAATTGATGCTTCGCTTGAATCCGTTATTCAAGTTCTATAATTTATGACGTTGGTGAAAGAAAATCCCTATCTCTGAAAAATTGGAGATAGGGATGGAATTTCACTAATGTCTTTTTTATTAATATAAATGGAACCTATAAAATCCTATTACACGCTGATTTCCGTTCCGAGCGGACGCGTTCCGAGGGGCGTGCGGTAAGCCTCCTCGTCGCGAAAAACACGCTCCTGCGGGGTCTTACCTGTCACGCTCATCCCTCCGGAGTCGCCGCTCTGCACTCCAATCAGCTAAAAGGATACAAGAAATATAAGTTCTATATAAATAGAAAACAAGTGAAATTCCCTGTAGAATTAAAGTCGACTAAAACCAAATTCAGGAGGGTACTCACTTGTCAATTAATAATAAAATTAAGGTACTCATTCGGGCCGCTTACGGTTATCGAAATTTTATGAACAATAAAAAACGTATTTTGATTCATTTTAAGTTTAAGCCATTAGAATCTAAGGTTGGACGAGGACGAGGACAATCACAATTTGAATTCACATAATCTATTTTGCGTGATTCACCTTCACTTGATTCAACGGATATTTTTAGTTTCTTGGAGTGGAAGATGGCGACTCCTGCGGGAAAAGCATGAGTCTGAAAGCCCCGCAGGAGCATGATCTTCGCGACGAGGAGATTGAAGCCATGCCCGCGGAAAGCGTCCATCTGGAACGGAAAGAAACTGTGTATTGGAATACCCCCTATAAAAAAGACTGTTTAGAAATCAGTTTTTCTGACATTCTAAACAGCCACTTTATAAATCAATAATTATCGACTAAAATTCTTGACCAATGTCATTTGACAAAGAACCGTTATTCAAATAAAAAAGATGCCTTCTATAAAGAAGACATCTTTTCATTCCTTTAAAACCCTAAGTAAGAAGCTGGGTTAACAGTTTCATCGTCTACGAGTACTTTAAAATGTAAATGAGTGCCGGCACTTGGATTCCATTCATTCGCAGCAGCTTTCCCTAAAGATTCACCTTGTGTGACTTCTTCGCCTTTTGTAACAAGTACATCAGATAAAGAACTATACACAGTTTTCATGCCGTCTGCGTGGGAAACAATGACTTCGTCTCCTTGGAAGACGTCTGTAATGATTTCTTCGACAACGCCTGAACGGGCAGCGACCACTTCAAATGGTTGGTCGTCGATAGAAATCGATAAGCCTGTATTCGTTTCATACGTTTGGTTGAAGACGAGCAAAGAATTTTCACGGACATTTTCTTCTGCTTCTAAATCATAATAACTTTGTAGAATAGCCACATCATCTAACAATTCTTCGGAAAACGGATACTTTAAGACTTCTTCTGTTGCGTTTGTTTCGACAATGAGCTCCTCTTCTTCCTTAGAATCTACTGTACTGTCAGCCACTTGCGGGGGATCATTTTTGACAAATGCGTTGTACCCCCAAATCATACTGACAAACAAAACAGCAATTCCTGAGTAAACAACCGGCCATAACCAATTGTTCTTGTTCACTTGTTTATTCTTTTGAGAAGGAGACTTCGTTTTATCTTCTCGCATATTCATCACCTCAATTGCATTCTTTGCAAGTTAAGGTGTTTTTAAACATTCCGGATCATGAATTGTAATTTTTTTTATCGATGTGCCTTGATAATAATGTGTAATGACTTCTTCCGCGGTGAGCCCTTGTTGTGCGAGGGCTTCTGCCCCGTACTGACTCATCCCTACGCCGTGCCCGTATCCGACTGTATCGATTAAGACTAAATTATTCGTTAAATCAAATGCGATATCAAAATCAGTAGATCGTAAATTAAGTTGTTCACGCACTTCTCGACCATCTTTTGTAAATCCATCTACTTCAATTCTTTGGACACGTCCAGATGAATTGCGTACGAGTTGAAGTGCCTCAAATGTACTCGCATCCCAGTTTACACCGAGCGATTCATTCCAGTCGGCAAGTGGGATTTTTGTTTCTTCTTGATAAGCAGGCGTCAATTGATCTTCCCCAACACTTTCAACACTTTGTAAATAAGGAATGTCTGTCCCACTGAAATTTTTAGCGGCTTCTGTTTGACCATTTGAGGTTGAAAAGAACATCGCTGAAATCAATTCATCGTCATAAAAAATTACTTCTCCAGCCGTTGCTTGGATCGCTTTTTCTATTTTTCGTTCATTTTTTGAGAATGCTTTTCCCCAGTTTTTCTTCCGCTCTTTTTCTGTATAGAACACTTGAGCAGAAACATCTTTTGCAATTGGTTGTGCTCCTTTCTTTGTCGTTCGAAGGGCGTATGTTCGCGCTGCTAATGCTTGTGCCTTTAACGCTTCTTCGTGAAATGCAACGGGCATCTCAGCAGCAACAACACCTTTAACATACTCTTCTAAGGGAATTGGCTTGTCCATTCCTTCTACCGTGATTTCAAATGGACAAACTTCTACTTCTTCTTCCTCCGGCAAATGAACAACGGCTACTTGTGGTGATTTTTTTATGACAAGAAACGGGAAACTAAATAATAGCAACGTAAATAAGACTAATAATATCCATATTTTTTTCATGTATTAACTTATGTAGGAAAAGAATGGCTTATGCAAAATTAAATAAGATTTTATGTATATCGTTAAAAAAATTGGGTAGACTAGTGAAGGTTGTCCCCCTAGAACAAGGAATTATACACAAAAAAAGGATTTTTAAAAGTTCAATAATAAACTTTTAAAAATCCCTATGCATTAAACAATTTCTATTCCTTCATATATGAAGCTATAGGATAATTGTTTGTATAAGTGCATGATTCCGAATGGTACTGCGTAAGATGAATCATGAATTTGATTGTGTTACTTTTATGTCTTCTGTTGTTTCTGAAGATACACGCTCGATATTTGCGCCAAGTGCTGCAAGCTTTTTATGGAAATCAACATATCCACGATCTAAGTGTGAAAGCTCTGTTACACGCGTAATGCCTTCAGCCGCGAGTCCTGCAAGAATTAGGGCTGCTGCTGCACGAAGATCTGTTGCTGCTACTTCTGCACCTTGTAATTTAGAGGGTCCTTCTAATACGACAGAACGACCTTCAATTTTTACAGACCCGTTCATACGACGGAATTCTTCTACGTGCATAAAACGGTTTTCAAACACAGTCTCGGTTAACACACCCGTTCCTGTTGCCGTTAACATTAATGCCATCATTTGGGATTGCATGTCTGTTGGGAAACCTGGATGTGGCATTGTTTTTAAGTCTACCGATTTAAGTGGATATTCTGCGCGAATGCGAATTCCCTCATCAAGCTCTATAATATCAACGCCCATTTCACCCATTTTTGAAATGAGTGCAGTATTATGCTCAGGAACCGCATTCTCAATCGTTACATCTCCGCCTGTAATCGCAGCTGCAACCATGAATGTTCCTGTTTCAATACGATCTGGAATAATATAATGTGTCGTTCCGTATAACTTCGGAACGCCTTCAATTCGAATGACGTCCGTTCCAGCACCAATAACTTTACCGCCCATCTCATTTATGAAATTTGCTAAGTCAACAATTTCTGGTTCTTTCGCCGCGTTTTCGATTGTTGTCGTTCCTTTTGCAAGTGCTGCAGCTGTCATTATATTTTCAGTTGCCCCAACACTTGGGAAGTCTAAGTAAATCTTCGCACCTTGTAAGCCTTGCTCTGCTTTTGCTGCAACATATCCATGGCCAAATGTGATCTCAGCACCCATCGCTTCAAACCCTTTTAAATGTTGATCGATTGGGCGTGAACCGATTGCACAGCCACCTGGTAGTGCCACGCGCGCAAAACCATTACGTGCAAGAAGAGGACCCATGACTAAAATAGAAGCTCTCATTTTTCGTACATATTCAAACTGTGCTTCACTAAATAATGTACCTTCTGAATCGATAATGACTTCATTTTTATTTGCATCCGTGGTCACTTTTGCATTTAAACTTGTTAAAACAGCACTAATTGTATTCACATCTGAAAGGTTCGGAACATCTCGAATCACGTTCTTTCCATCTGAAGCTAATAATGCAGCTGCCAGAATAGGAAGCACAGCATTCTTAGCTCCTTCTACACGAACATTTCCATTTAACGTTCGCCCACCCTCAATAATAATTTTATCCATCCGTAGTCCCTCCGACTCTTAGTTGTAACTCCATACATGCTATACCAATTACGCCTCGGCGTAATTGTGTCGGATTTATTAATTGCTACTTTTGCAATTAATTGTAACGAAAATCCAAAACAGTCGCCTAAGGCTTTGTTCGAACCAGTATACAAACAAATAAAGCGATTAAACGCATCACTGTCTGGATTCCTGGTCTTATTTTATTGTATATTAGATATTATTTTCATTCTAAAAAACTGTTCTTATTGTACAGGTTTCTCACCTATTTAACAAGCTATATTCATTCCATATTTTTTTCATCTAAGATATACTCTATCCTATGTTTTCAATTGTTTTTTCGTGTCATCATTTATGATGATTTTTCACGCGAAATTGTCATTTATATATGAATTTCTTGCTCAAGATAGAAGATCACCGAGATTACTTATTTTACGTTCATCCATTGAATGCGGCTCACTTACCATCGCCACGTGTATAAGTTCAAGTATACTCATTATACAGGTGGCGATAACAAGTAACCCTTTGGATTTACTGCATCGCTTTCCTTCTCGGAAGTTTGGTTCATGTTAACCAAAAAATGTTGGTATTCTTCCTGACCAATAGGATATCTCAAGAAAGAAATTTGATACGCTCCAACCGATTGTAATGCTTAAAAAAATAAATAAAATCTGTGCTTGAAAGATACGATGTTTTCGAATCACTTTTTCAGGCATGAGTGCTTGTAATGCATAAAAAGATACGCCGATGAAAAAGATGTGTGACAGTATCGCTAACAATGGATGGAACCCAAACATATTACTCATTTTATCCCTCCTTCAATTTAAAGGAGCTTTGTAAGCCGATCCTCATTGTAGTTCTTTATTTTCCCTCAAAAAACGGACAGAAGATTAGACTCCTCTGTCCGTAAGAATTAATTGTTTACTCATGCAAGTACATGATTTTTTCCCCGAGACCTTAACTTTACTTTGCTAGAGGAAACGATTACGAAGTAAAATTAAAAGCCGCCTTCACTAACTCTAATTCTGTTAATCGCACGTTTTAATTCTAATTCTGCACGTTCAAACTCCTGCGCATTTTTCTCGACTTCTAAGATTGCTTTCGCACGCTTTTCAGCGATTTTTGCTCGTGCGATGTCGATTGATTCGGCTTTCTCCGCGCTTGTTGCAAGTACTGTCACAACATCTGGACGAACTTCGATAAATCCTCCGTTAACTGCAACGAGTTTTGTTGAGTTGTCTTTTTTCACACGAAGTGCACCGATGCCAAGCGGGGCAACCATCGCAATATGGCCTGGAAGAACGCCAAGCTCCCCAGCCTCAGTCGATGCGATAATCATCTCTGCTTCCGTTTCAAGAACAGGGCCGTCGGGTGTGACGATATTGACTTGTAATGTCTTCATATTTTTCCCCTCCTGCTCCTTATCCAGTCAAATACATTCAATAGAATACCTATCCTATATTTGACTATATAAGGATTCAGTCTAACTGTTTTTCAGTTAGACTTCTACACCCATTTCTTTCGCTTTCTCAATGACTTCTTCAATGCGTCCAACTAAACGGAATGCATCTTCTGGAAGATGGTCATATTTACCTTCAAGAATTTCTTTAAATCCTTTTACTGTTTCAGCTACTGGAACGTATGAACCTTTTTGTCCAGTGAACTGTTCAGCTACGTGGAAGTTTTGAGATAAGAAGAACTGAATACGACGTGCACGTGCAACAACAAGTTTGTCTTCATCGCTTAACTCATCCATACCAAGGATTGCGATAATGTCTTGTAGTTCAGCGTAACGTTGTAATGTTCCTTGTACTTCACGCGCAATTTCATAGTGCTCTTCTCCAACAACATCCGAACTTAACGCACGTGATGATGAAGCGAGCGGGTCAACTGCTGGGTAAATTCCCATCTCAGAAAGTTTACGTTCTAAGTTTGTTGTTGCGTCTAAGTGAGCGAATGTCGTTGCTGGCGCTGGGTCAGTGTAGTCATCCGCTGGTACGTAAATCGCTTGGATCGATGTTACAGAACCTTTATTAGTTGATGTGATACGCTCTTGTAGTTGTCCCATTTCAGTAGATAGTGTCGGCTGGTAACCAACTGCTGATGGCATACGACCGAGTAATGCTGAAACTTCAGAACCTGCTTGCGTATAACGGTAAATGTTGTCGATGAATAAAAGAACGTCTTGTCCTTGTTCATCACGGAAATGTTCAGCCATTGTTAAACCAGTTAATGCTACACGCATACGTGCACCAGGTGGTTCGTTCATTTGACCGAAGACCATTGCTGTTTTCTCAATAACACCTGAGTCTGTCATTTCAAAGTAAAGGTCATTTCCTTCACGTGTACGCTCTCCAACACCTGCGAATACCGAAATACCACCGTGTTCTTGGGCAATGTTGTTAATTAGTTCTTGAATTAGAACTGTTTTTCCTACACCCGCACCACCGAAGAGACCAATTTTACCACCTTTAATGTATGGTGCTAATAAGTCTACAACTTTGATACCTGTTTCAAGAATTTCAATTTCTGTTGAAAGTTCATCAAACTTTGGTGCCGCGCGGTGAATTGGATCGTGTGATTCTGTTGCTGGAATTTCTTCACCTTCGTCGATTACGTCACCAAGTACGTTGAATACACGTCCTAGTGTTACGTCACCTACTGGAACAGTAATAGCGGCGCCTTGGTCTGTTACTTCAGCGCCACGCTGTAAACCGTCTGTTGAAGACATTGCAATTGTACGAACTGCATCGTCACCTAAGTGAATTGCAACTTCAAGTGTTAATAATTCTGGTTCTGCGTTTGGACGCTCAATTTCAACTGTCAGTGCGTTGTAAATCTCCGGCAACTGACCGTTTTTGAACTTAACGTCTACAACCGGACCCATTACTTGAAGAACATGTCCTTTGTTCATCTTTTTTCCTCCTGTCTTACTATATCCCGTTTAAAAGTTCATGACAGATTGATTTTTTAGAAGCTACTCTAAAAAGATTGCCATTCAACTTTCTTTCTATAATGAGTAAGGGAGCGTCTCGAATTATTCGAGTGCCGCTACCCCACCAATAATTTCAGTGATTTCTTGTGTGATTGCCGCTTGACGTGCACGGTTAAATTGAAGCGTTAAGGAATCAATTAAATCGCCTGCGTTGTCTGTAGCATTTTGCATCGCTGTCATACTTGAAGCATGTTCACTTGCTTTACTGTCGAGTAAGGAACCGAAGATTAAACTTTCCGCGTATTGCGGTAAGAGTACCTTTAGAATTGCTTCGCCTGATGGCTCGAATTCATAAGAAGATAACGCCATATCTTCTGTGACGATATCTGTTATCGGAAGTACTTTTTCTTCCTTTACTTCATGTGAAATAACATTCACGTAATGTGTGTAGTACATATAAAGTTCATCATATGTACCATCTGTGAACATACCAACAGCCTTACTAGCGATGTCATTAATCTCTGCAAATGACGGGTGATCGGAAACTCCGATAACACTATCAATTACATTATATCCACGCTTCGAGAAGTATTCATAACCTTTTCGGCCAATTGCGAAAATCATGACGTCTTCCTTTGAACCGTGACGATCTTCAATCGCATTCGCTACTTTACGAATGACGTTTGTATTATAACCGCCACAAAGTCCACGGTCTGCCGTAATGACGATGTAAGCTGTCTTTTTTACAGGACGACTTTCTAGCATCGGATGTGATGCGTCTGTTCCTGCAGCAATAGAAGCTGCAACTTCTTGTACTTTTTCCATATACGGAACGAAGGCTTTTGCATTTGCTTCCGCACGGTTTAGTTTCGAAGCTGATACCATTTGCATCGCTCTCGTAATTTGACTCGTTTTCTTCGTCGATGTAATGCGTGTTTCAATTTCGCGTAATGATCCCATTGGTTATTCACCACCTTTTTATTTTAGATATTCATCTTCGTAAAGATCATGAATTACTCAGACTTAGCGAAAGTCTTTTTAAATTCGTTAATCGCCGCTTCCATTTCTTCATCAGATGGAAGGTCTTTTGTTGTACGAATCGTTTCTAAAATATTTGTGTGGTTTGATTCTAACCATGTTGCGATTTCTGATTCAAAACGTAAAACATCAGCAACTGGAACATCATCTAAATAGCCACGTGTTAATGAGTAGAGTGCAACAACTTGAATTTCAACTGGAACTGGTTTGTTCAAGTCTTGTTTCAAGATTTCAACTGTACGCACACCACGGTCTAATTTAGCTTGTGTTGCTGGGTCTAAGTCAGATCCGAACTGAGAGAATGACTCAAGCTCACGGAATGCTGCTAAGTCAAGACGTAATGTTCCTGCAACCTTTTTCATTGCTTTAATTTGTGCTGAACCACCAACACGGGAAACTGATAATCCTGGGTTAATTGCAGGACGTACCCCCGAGAAGAATAGGTCAGACTGTAAGAAAATTTGTCCATCTGTAATCGAAATTACGTTCGTTGGAATATAAGCTGAAATGTCTCCCGCTTGTGTTTCAACGAATGGCAGTGCTGTAATTGAACCGCCGCCAAGTTCATCATTTAGCTTCGCTGCACGCTCGAGTAAACGAGAGTGTAGATAGAAAACGTCTCCTGGGTAAGCTTCACGGCCTGGTGGACGACGAAGTAATAATGAAAGTTCACGGTATGCAACTGCTTGTTTAGATAAGTCATCATAAACAATGAGTACGTGCTTACCATCGAACATGAACTCTTCAGCCATTGTAATTCCAGCATATGGCGCTAAGTATAACATTGGTGCTGGTTCTGATGATGATGCCGTTACAACAATTGTGTAATCTAATGCACCGTTTTTACGTAGTGTTTCAACAACACCACGTACTGTTGATTCTTTTTGACCGATCGCTACGTAAACACAAATCATGTCTTCGTTTGCTTGGTTCAAAATTGTATCAATTGCAACTGTCGTTTTTCCTGTTTGACGGTCTCCGATGATTAACTCACGCTGACCACGTCCGATTGGAACAAGTGCGTCAATTGCTTTAATTCCAGTTTGTAATGGCTCATCAACTGATTTACGCGCCATAACACCCTGTGCTGGACTTTCGATTGGACGTGTTTTTGTCGTTTCAATTGGGCCAAGTCCATCGACTGGTTCGCCAAGTGGATTGACAACACGACCAATTAATTGTTCACCGACTGGTACTTCCATAATACGGCCTGTACGACGAACCTCATCGCCTTCTTTAATGTCTGTGTATGGTCCAAGGATAACAATACCTACGTTGTTTGCTTCCAAGTTTTGAGCCATACCCATAACACCGTTAGAGAACTCTAAAAGCTCTCCAGCCATGACGTTGTCTAGACCATGAGCACGTGCGATACCGTCACCAACCGTGATAACTGTACCAACGTCGCTAACTTCCATTTCAGACTGATAGTTTTCAATCTGCTTTTTTATAAGAACGCTGATTTCTTCAGCTTTGATGCTCATGTATAGGTCACCCCTCAAATTTCAATTTTACGATTTAATTAAATTTCTTTGCAGACGATTCAACTTGCCACTTAAACTGCTATCATAGATACGATTGCCAATTTGAACGCGTATGCCACCAATTAAGCTTGAATCAATGATGTGTTCAATGCGAAGTGATTGTTTACCAATTTTCGCAGCAAATGCTGATGAAATCCCTGCTTTTTCTTGTTCTGTTAATGCATGTGTTGAATAAACGACCGCATCCGCGATTCCAGCTGCATCATTTGCAATGCTGATAAATTCATCAACGAAGTTTAAGATTTCACTTAAACGTTGCTTCTCTAATAAAACGAAAAGTGTATTTTGAATTAACGGATTTGCATCTTTAAACAACTGTGCAAGAATATCTTTCTTTTTCGCAGTCGATAATCTTGGTAACTGAAGTAATTCTTCAAGCTTTGGATTATCTTTAAATACTGCTTTGACTTCGATCAATTCTTCTTGAATAGAATTGACTTGTCCTTTTTCTTCTGCTGCTTTAAATAACGCGAGAGCGTAACGACTAGCTACGATTGATTTACTCATTGGCCATCGCCCGCTTTCGCAATCGTCTCCTCGATCAATGCGCGGTTCTCTTCCTCAGAAACTTCTTTTCCAAGTACTTTAGACGCTGCAAGAACAGAGAGTGATACGAATTCTTCTCGTACTGCTTGAACTGCTTTTTCACGTTCAGAAGCAATTTCAAGTTGTGCTGCTTCTTTCAAACGAGCAACTTCATTACGTGCTGCTTTAACGATTTCTTCTCGTTGGTTTTCACCTTGTTCACGAGCACCTTCAACAATCGCTTTTGCATCTGATTGTGCTGCTTTTAATAAATTGCGTTGTTCTTCAAGCAATTCTTTTGATTCGATTCGACTTTTTTCAGCTTGCTCAATTTCATTTGCAATCAGTTCAGCACGCTGATCCATGACGCCCATAAGTGGACCCCATGCGAATTTCTTTAATAGCGCGAGGAGAATTAAAAATAACGCAATCGTTACGATAATGTCTCCAAGGTTTAACGTATCAGTGTTAAGCTTTTCCAAAAAACCTGCATCAGCCGCATTCGCTGCTAAGAGGTGGAAGGTATCCAAAAACACGATTGTTTCACTCCCTTCAAGAGCTTATAACTCTTTTCAATATGGACTGTTTTTATTAACTATTGTGATCATTCTTTGCAATAACTAAAAATCAAAAAGGTTTAACGATATTCACTTAATTGTGGATCCGTTTTTCTCTTCTACTTTAGAAAACTTTCATTTTCAAAATCTACATCTTAACTTTATCGAGCATCGTTTGTTGTAAAACAGCTAAACGCCCAATTTAATTTGAATTGTTCATAAAGTAATGGCGAAGGAATTAATGTTCATTCTTCGCCATTGTAAAAAGAGGAATCGATCATGAACTCCTCTTTTATCGTTTATAATTATTGGTTCATTACGATGAACGCAATAACCGCTGCGATGATTGGAACAACCTCAACTAGTGCTACCCCAACGAACATGTTTGTTTGTAGAACACCACGAGCTTCTGGTTGACGCGCGATTCCTTCTTGCGTTTTTGAAACAACTAAACCTGCACCAAGACCTGCCCCTAGTGCACCAAGACCAACTGCAATTGCTGCTGCTAATAGACCAACTGAACCTACCATAGTATTGTTTCCTCCTAAAATTTCTTGTAATTTGTTTGAATTCCCACATCCGGGGTATATATGTTTACTAGTCCATACTCACTTTATTAGACATATAGACCATCGTTAACATAACAAAGATAAATGACTGGATTCCGCCTACGAAAATCGAGAAGCCCATCCAAGGTACACCTGGGATGATTGACCCGACAAATCCAAAGACGCCTGAAGCCCCTAAGCTAACAATTAAGCCAAGTAAAACTTCACCTGCATAAATGTTTCCGTATAGACGCAGACCCAGTGTAATTGTACTTGCAAACTCTGACACAATGTTTAGTGGTAATAGGAATGGAAGCGGTTTAAGATAATCTTTACCATATCCACCCGTTCCTTTCACTTTCAAACCATAGTAGTGTGTTAAAACAATCACCATTACTGCTAGCGTCATCGTAATCATTGGATCGGCTGTCGGTGATTTCCACCAAAGCGCTCCGTTTACCTCAATCGCAAATGGTAATCCTATGACGTTTGCAACAAATATAAATAGAATGAGTGTAATTCCTAATACGTGGAATCGACCACCTGTTTTCCAATCCATGTTACTCTTAATAATTCCTTTAACGAAATCCATGATCCACTCAAAGAAGTTTTGCATTCCTGTAGGCTTCAACTGTAGATTCCGTGTTGCTAAGATGGCAATCAAGAATACGATTACACAAGTAACAAAAAGCATCAATATATTGGCTAGATTGAATGTCAATCCTAGTGCTTCCCACGTCCATAAAGGATGTTTTTGGTCCATGATTCGTTCACCTCCCTCATTCATTCGGAATTAGATTTTTCAAAACATTCACAGTGAAAGCTTGACACTTGTTATAGAATAGCAAACGTCTGCTTTGTTTTGAAAATTTCTTTACTGCTGTCTTACGTGGTAAATGATCCGCTCTATTAATAAGAGCACGTACGGGATAACAAATCCAATTACCGTACTGATCAGGTCGAACTGCTCCGGCATCGCAGTTGCAATTGCCGCTGCCGCAATACCAGATGCGAAACGCAATGCACTTCCTAGTGAAATACGTTTTTTCCCTTGCTCAATCGCAATTTCATATTGCTTTGACTTGCGCACGAGTATCCAGAAATTGTACAAGCCGAACAATGACCCAAGGATAAGTCCAGCAAAAACGGTTTTCCATTCAGTGAAACCCCATCCTAAGACAAATAAAGCTAATATAAAAAAAAGAGCCCTACGTTGTCTATTATGGATTTCTTGCAAAGTTTCCATTATCATTTATTCTCCTGTTTCTATGTTCTGGATTAAGATAAAACGCTTTATTAAGGATGTGCGGGGATGGTTCCCGCTTCGCTGTCCAGCCTTATAACCGGCGAAGACTCCGAAAAAGGTTGGAACCTGTCTAACTTGCGAATGAACTGCCGTTTTGATATGTATGTCAGGCATAAAGTTTACACCTATGCACATCAAGCGTTCGGTAAAAAATGATAGTCTTTTATGTTATCAATCATTTTCTGCGTCTCATCTGTATGAAACAGCTATCATTCTTACCCTTAGTTATCATACAGTAGCATAAAAATGATGTCAATTGATTCTCGCAATTTCTTTCGTTTTCATTTCATTTTTTTAACAAATGACAAATGTTTTAAAACTAAACGTACTTTTGTATTTACTATGCGGATTATAGTTCAATCCAAAAAAGAATGTTCCGTTTACTACTCTTTCAAGTAATGAACAGAACATCCTCTTTTATTGTTTCGATAAGTATTCTTTTAAAGCTTCAACGATTCGTTCGGATGCTTTCCCATCGCCGTATGGATTTGAAGCTTGTGCCATTTTATGATACGCTTCTTCGTTTATTAACAGCTCGTCTGTTAAATTGAAAATTGTTTCTTCATCTGTTCCTGCTAACTTTAATGTCCCTGCTTCGATTCCTTCAGGACGTTCTGTCGTATCGCGTAAAACGATGACTGGTTTTCCAAGTGACGGTGCTTCTTCCTGAATTCCGCCCGAGTCTGTCAAAATAATATGAGAAGCCGCTGCAAAGTTATGGAAGTCGACTACTTCTAGTGGCTCGATTAGTTTAACACGCGGATGATCGCCTAGAATTTCGTTTGCAAGTTCACGAACAACTGGGTTCATATGAACTGGATAAACAACTTGGATATCATCATGTTTTGCAAGCAATCTGTTAATCGCGTTGAACATATTGCGCATTGGTTCTCCAAGGTTCTCACGACGATGTGCCGTTAATAAAATAAGTTTATCGTCCCCTAATTCTTCCAATACAGGATGCGTATATTCATCGCGAACTGTTGTTTGAAGCGCGTCAATCGCTGTGTTTCCAGTAATGTAAATCGCTTCTTCATCTTTATCTTCATTCAACAAATTTTGTGCCGATTTTTCTGTTGGTGAAAAATGTAAGTCCGCAATAACTCCTGTTAATTGACGGTTCATTTCTTCTGGATAGGGTGAGTATTTATCCCACGTGCGGAGACCTGCTTCGACATGTCCAACAGCAATTTTATTGTAAAACGCTGCAAGACTTCCGATAAACGTTGTTGCTGTATCCCCATGAACAAGAACAATATCAGGTTGTGCTTCTTTCATAATCGCATCAAGGCCTTCAAGCCCTTTCGTTGCAACATCGATAAGCGTCTGACGATTTTTCATGATATTCAAATCATAGTCAGGTGTGATGTCGAAAGTTTCGAGCACTTGGTCAAGCATTTCACGATGTTGTGCCGTTACGGTTACAATCGATTCAATCTCTTCTTCATGTTTATTCAATTCAAGTACGAGTGGAGCCATTTTAATCGCTTCCGGCCTTGTACCAAAAATTGTCATTACCTTCCACTTCTGTGACATTAAACTCTCTCCTTTTTATTTCGTTCCAAACAATCGGTCGCCCGCATCTCCAAGTCCTGGAATAATATAGCCTTGGTCATCTAATTTTTCATCAAGCGCTGCAATATAAATGTCAACATCAGGATGTGCATCTTTCATTGCTTTTACGCCTTCAGGTGCTGCTATTAAACACATGAAACGAATCTTTTTAGCGCCGCGTTTTTTCAATGAATGTACCGCTTCAATTGCAGATCCGCCTGTCGCAAGCATCGGATCGACTAGGATTAAATCTCTTTCAGACACGTCTTTTGGTAATTTCACATAATATTCAACTGGCTCAAGTGTTTCTGGATCGCGGTATAAACCGACATGTCCTACTTTTGCCGCTGGAATTAAGTTTAAAATTCCTTCAACCATGCCAAGTCCTGCACGTAAAATTGGAATAATCCCAAGCTTTTTTCCTGCAAGTACATTAGACATTCCTTTCCCAACCGGCGTTTCAATTTCGTTTTCCATTAAAGGTAAATCACGTGTAATTTCATAAGCCATTAACGTTGCAACTTCATCAACAAGCTCACGAAATTCTTTTGTTCCTGTATTTATATCACGTATATACGTTAGTTTATGTTGAATTAATGGGTGATCTAATACCTGTACTTTTGACATGCTTTATTCGCTCCTTTTAAAATCGCTCACTTCACTCCATTTTAAATGAGTGGCAAGTTTCATTTGATTATAACAGAATCACTCACTTCTCGCACGACATAGTTCGATAAAAAAATTTATTTCCCGACATTTTTCTCTCAATAAACGCACACCATTCTTCATAGACGCTTTTAAAAGAAATTCAAATTGAATAAATTTTATAATTGCCTTTCATACTAAAATATCCGAATAATGTTGATTTCCGTTACAGGCGGACGCTTTCCGCGGGCATGGCTTCAATCTCCTCGTCACTGCGTTCCTGCGGGGCTTTCAGCTCACGCTATTCCCGCAGGAGTCGCCGCCTTTCACTCCAATCAACAGAGATAACTACGAACATTGTAGTGGTAATTATATAACAACATTCGTCTATAAAGTGAAGTATAGTAATTATGAAATCGATTAAATTTGAATAAATTTTATATCTCTTCTTTTATACCTCTTCTTTTATATCTCTTCTTTCATATCACTTCTCTAATTTACGTTAAATAGAAAAAGGTGTCTATTCATCGACGAATAGACACCTTAATACCTTTATATCATTGATAAAGTGGGAATTTATCTGTGATTGCTTGTACACGTTCAAGCGCTTCTTTTTTCACGTTTTCATCTTCTGGATTCTTAAGAACTAACGCCATAATTGACGCAATTTCTTTCATCTCTTCTTCTTTAAATCCACGTGATGTAATAGCTGGTGTACCAAGGCGAATTCCTGATGTGATGAATGGACCTTCTGTGTCAAACGGAATTGCGTTTTTATTTACAGTAATGCCTACTTCGTCCAATACTTCTTCAGCAACTTTTCCTGTAACGTCTAATGAACGTAGGTTTAATAGTAATAAGTGATTGTCTGTTCCGCCTGATACGATGTCAACACCTTCTGCAACAAGTGCCTCGCCTAATGCTTTCGCGTTTTTCTTCACTTGTTGGATATATGTTTTGAATTCAGGTTTTTGTGCTTCACCAAATGCAACTGCTTTCGCTGCAATTACGTGCATTAATGGACCACCTTGTATGCCAGGAAAAACTGACTTATCTATTTTACGACCAAATTCTTCCGTCGTTAAAATGATTCCACCACGTGGACCGCGTAATGTTTTATGCGTTGTCGATGTAACAAAATGTGCATGTGGCACTGGATTTGAATGTTCTCCAACAGCAACAAGTCCTGCAATATGAGCCATATCTACGAAGAAATAAGCTCCAACTTCATCAGCAATTTCACGGAATTTCGCAAAGTCAATTTCACGTGGATATGCACTTGCACCTGCAACGATCATTTTCGGCTTATGCTCGAGTGCTTTTTGACGAACATCTTCATAGTTAATTCTTTCATCGTCTTCATTTACACCGTATTCCACGAAATTGTACAGTTCTCCCGAGAAGTTTACTGGACTTCCGTGTGTTAAGTGTCCACCATGTGACAAGTTCATGCCAAGTACTGTGTCTCCTGGCTCAAGCGCCGTGAAATAAACAGCCATATTCGCTTGTGCACCTGAGTGCGGCTGAACGTTTGCATATTCTGCACCAAAAATTTCTTTCAGACGGTCACGCGCAATGTTTTCAACAACATCTACATGTTCACATCCACCGTAATAACGCCGGCCTGGGTAACCTTCTGCATATTTGTTTGTAAGCACTGAACCTTGTGCTTCCATTACTGCTTCTGTTACAAAGTTTTCAGATGCAATGAGTTCAATATTTGTTTGTTGACGCTTTCTTTCAGCCATAATTGCGTCATAAACTGCTTTGTCTTCTTCTTTTACTTGGTTTAGTTCTGCTGAAAGTTCTTTAATTTTTACCTGCTCCATCAGTCATTCCCCTTTATCATGTTCATTTTTTAAAAATCTAACTTTAACTTTCAGACGCTCGGGATATAAGTTGATTCAGCGATGTGATAAAGTATGCCGCACCGTCAATTCATCTTATGTCTATCGCGTCCTAATAAGTATTTTAACTTTTTTCTTCTATTTCGTAAACCGCACGCACTCCGCCAATTAACTTTGGACGAGTCGTTGCAATTGTGACAATCGCTTCACCTATTTTTTCAATAGATGTCCTTAAAGGTACAGCAACTTTTTTCAAATGCATACCAATTAACGTTTGACCCATGTCAATTCCTGCTTGTGCTTGAATTTCTTCTACGACGATTGGATCTGTGATTTTTGAATAAGCAAAAGCTGACATTGAACCGCCTGCATCAACAGTCGGAATTACAGTTACAGGTGCTAATTGATGATGTTTTGCAGCTTCTCGTTCAATCGTTAACGCTCGGTTAATATGCTCGCATCCTTGAAATGCTAAGTATAAGCCATGTTCATCTGCGAATGCTTTGAGTGGTTCATACAATAACTCTCCAATTTCAAAAGCACCTGCCGTACCGATTCGCTCTCCTGCAACTTCGGAAGTTGAACAACCGACGACAAAAAACTCGCCTTGTTCAAATGTTGTTTGCTCACTGATTTCGGATAATAATTCTTCTAATTGAAGCTTCCACAAATTTTGAGCGCTCATTTTTTCGCCTCCTACTGTTTCAGTTTTCTAATGCTTGCAACTTTTCAATGCGACGTGCATGGCGACCGCCCTCAAAAGCCGTTTCTAACCACACCGCAGCAACTTCGCGCGCTAAACCTGCACCAATCACACGCTCACCCATCGCAAGAACATTTGCATCATTATGTTCTCTCGTTGCTTTTGCACTGAACACATCGTGAACAAGTGCACAACGAATGCCTTTTACTTTATTCGCAGCGATTGACATGCCAATGCCCGTCCCACAAATTAAAATGCCACGATCAAATTTTCCAGTTGCTACTCCATCACTTACAGGAGCTGCATAGTCCGGATAGTCTACTGATTCGTCCGATTTCGGACCAAAATCTTCGTAATCTACTCCACGTTCTTCAAGTAACTGAATAATTTCTTGGCGTAACTGATTCCCGCCATGGTCTGAGGATATTGCGATTTTCATAGCGCAGCCTTCTTTCTTAATATATTCATTATTCATTCTAGCATTGTTTATATAAAAAAAATAGTCTTCTACTAAGAGAGGACTATTTGAAATCGTTTTCATTTTAAAGTTATATAAATCAAAATAAATCCGAACAATCAAGACTTCCGCTTCAAATAGATATTTAGCACAACATCCTTATGACTCTACACCATTCACTAAAGCCACTTTTTAAAATACGAACATTTTGTGAACATTTCAAAATAATGTTCGTATTTCCGGAATTCATTCATGCCACCTAATATTTATCGACAGATTCTGATCTTAACCGATAATATAATTTGTTTATACTCAACGTTTGAATTGGTGAATCACTTCATAAAGTTCTTCAGATTGACGCTTTAACTCATTAGCCATTTCATCAGCCCGCCCAATTGAATGGACTTGTTCTTCTGTTGTTGCACGAACTTCTTCAGCTCCTGCAGACGTCTCTTCAGCAATCGCAGCGACTCCTTGGGATTGCTGAGCAGTTGTTTCGATATTTTGCAGTTGATGTTCTACAAATTGTGTAATTTCAACAATCGATGCAGCCATCCCATTCACTTGTTCTGTCATCGCTTCAACGCTTGTGCTTGTTTCAGTTGCGCGGTCTGCTTCTTGTACTGCGACTTGCACCTGCTCTTCTATTTCCGTCACAACGCGCGACACATTTCCTTGAATTGTTGATACGAGTGCACCGATCTTTTGCACTGCATTTGCACTTTCATCAGCAAGTCCACGAATTTCGTCAGCAACGACAGCAAAACCTGCTCCGTGTTCTCCTGCTCTTGCTGCTTCTATAGAGGCATTCAGCGCAAGCAGATTCGTTTGTTCGGAAATATTCCCAACAAGTTGAACAATTTCACCAATTTCACTTGCCTGATTATCTAATTCCCGAATTGTACCAAGTAAAGATTCACTTTGATGTGACATCGATTGAATGCCCGTCACAAGTTCATTAAACACACTCATTGTTTCGCTCAACTCTTCCAACATTACATCAGATTGCTCAGAGGATTTGTCAGCTCTTTGATTCACTTCAGCGGCTAATAATCGAACTTCTTCTATCGCTTCAGCCGTTTCTTGAATCGCGACAGCTGACTCTTCTGCTCCTGAAGAAATTTCCATAATCGTTGTCGCAACAACATCTGCTTGCTCTGTCGCATCACGTGTACCCGCAGACAAGTTGTCAATTGTTGTTGCAGTTTTTTCAAAGTTTACTTCAATCTGTTCGATTACTTTTCTCAAACTAAATACCATTTGTTGAAAAGCTTCCGCAACTGAGCGAATTTCATCAGATGTACGGGGCAGTTCAATGTCTACTCCAATATTTCCACTTGCAACTTCAATGGCTGCACTTTCCAATCGTTGAAGCGGCTTCGTTAAAATCGAGCTAAATAATCCCGCCAGCACACCTGACCAAAAAATGCCTAAAACAAATGTAATAACCATAAACCAGAACGGTGCTACATTTGGAAAATACCTTGGTTGAATCACATGAATAAACACAGCACTAACTGAATAAGTAATCAAAGCAAGCGCGACGACAAATAGAATCAATTTTTGTCGCAATCCACTTTTCCGCTTAATTTCCATCATCTCACCATCCCTCGATTAGTCTTTTTTCAAAGTCTGCCATTAGTGTTGATAATTCCTTAAACGTTTCCCCATACGTCTGAAGCGTGCCCCCAAAAGGATCGTGTACATCTTCATTTCCACTCTGTCCTAAAAATCCTTTTAATGTATGTATTTTATGTTTTTCATCTGGAAATAAATCATGTAAAACTTGTCTATGCATTTCAGTCATTGTCAAAATTTTATCTGCCCACTCCACCCTTTCTTGCGTAATCGCACTGGATGTACCCGTGTAAGACATCCCCTCATTTTCAAGAAGCGTTTTAGCATGAGCTGCAATAGGCATCCCATCTAATGCATGAATCCCTGCGGATCGCACTTCCATTCCCACGATTTTCCTTGCACGTAAAATCGCTTCTGCCATCGGACTGCGACAAGTATTCCCTGTACAAATTAAATAAATATTCAAAAAAATCACCTTCTCTTATTAGATTAATGAATCGATGAAAATATCCCAATGACTAACAAAGATAGTCCGGCAAACTGCCTAATCCGCTTCCCGCTTTTAATCCTTAATTTTTTTTGAAAATAAAGTGCAATAAGCGAAAATAGAAATGAAAACAAACCAGAAGCAATAATAAATACAAATCTATTTAATTGTAACATACCAAATGTAACGCTAACGGAGAATGCATCGATACTTACTACAAAAGCAAGCCAAGCCGGAGGAATCATCAACATTTTTGTTTGTTCACCATCATCTTGAAGAAGCATATGTAAGCCGATTAAACCGAGGAGAATGCCAGACAGTAAAACACTCCATTCCGCAAAAAAGGTTGTAGAAAGTTCTCCTAAAAGAAACCCTATAAATGGCAACAACATATTCAAAAATGCTGTCCAGAAAGCTAATATTATTTTTCGACCACGTACTTGCAAAAATACATAGATGACAAGGATATCGAGCGTTGTAATGCCCGCCACAAAAAATTCTCCCAAGCTAAAACCTCCCTGCATATTATCCATTTAACATATGCAAGGACTTTTTCACCTATTCAACTTTCACCGCCAGTGGTAAGCTTTCCTTTACTCAAACGACTTATATCGCTTGCCATCTGCCGCTTTATGTAAACGATTCATAAACGCTTCCCCAACACCAGAGACATTTGTTTCAACAGCCAATATTAAATCAGCGTCTGTCCCATCGCATTGGCGTAATGCTTTATACAAGTTCATCGCCATTTCTTCTATCTTTTCATTCGAGCCAATTGCAAAATACCAATCAGCAGCTGCCACTTTAAGTTCATTGGGACCAATGATTGCCACTTTTTGTCCTTTTTCGTGACAATTCATCACAGCTTGTTTCACTTTGTCTTCATTTGCTTCAATTAAAAACAACGGTGCTTCCGGTGCATAATGTACATATTTCATCCCCGGAGAACGCGGTGTTTCTTCCTTTCCTAGACTATGTGCAACTTCGACGGAACCAATGACAGCTTCTATCATCTCTTTTGTAATGCCACCTGGACGTAAAATCGCCGGTGGTGTTGTTGTCATATCGATGACAGTTGATTCTAATCCCACACCTGTTTGTCCACCATCTAAAATAAGCGGAATACATCCTTGCAAATCTTTCTCCACATGGGCAGCTTCTGTTGGACTCGGTTTTCCACTACGATTTGCGCTCGGTGCCGCAAGCGGTAACTTTAACAAACGAAGTAACTGAAGCGCGACTGGATGATTTGGCATTCGAAGCCCCACTGTCTCCACGCCAGATAATGCATTAGGAGCAATTTTATTTTGAACTTGATCGAAAACAAGTGTTAATGGACCTGGCCAAAAAGCTTTCATTAACTGTTTTGCTTTTTCTGAAATATGTTTAGCGTAGTGTCCAACTTCTTCTTCCGTTCCTATGTGAATAATAAGTGGATTATCAGCAGGTCGCCCTTTCGCTTCATAAATTTTCGCTACACTCTTTTCATCCGTAGCTATAGCCCCTAGGCCATATACTGTTTCAGTTGGAAAAGCGACAACTTCCCCACGCTTCAACATATCCACAGATTGTTGATATCTGCCAATGTCATCCACAGTGTTATCCACTTTCAAGATGATTGTTTTCATTTTAAAAACCCCCTTTATACACAATTTACGTTAGTTATCCACATAACTTGTTGATAACATTATGAGAAGAGGCTTTTTATCCACTCCCATATAAAAAAAGTTACTTTTTCTTCCTCTTTTTCTTCTTGTTCTGGAAAACAGACATTTTCAAATAATGCACACCACCAATTATCCCCACGACCACTGCCAATTGTTAATAAATACGTATCATAGTGCGCTTGCGGCTGGATAAAAAACCCCGATCGCTTCGGTGGAATTAACGCGTATTCCTTTTTAAATGTAATTGTTTTTCCTGGAACAATGGATTCAGCACGCTCTATAATTGTTGGTTCTAACTTTTTCAAGTTATCCACAGCTTCATTTGTCGTTTCAGCTTGATCTATCACATTTTGAATAAGTGGCATCACTTCTTGTTGCACTTTTTCTTTTTCTAATTGGTCATGCACAGTATTTGAATGTGCCAATATCCGAAATTGAATCGCTTCTTCTTTCGGGCTTGCTAGTAAAAAAATCGCAGATTGAAAAATAACTAGAATAAGTACAAATTCAAGAATGACAATTCTTTTATCGTTTGGTTTTTTAATCTCGTAATCTGGTAACATGAAATCTCCTCCTACAAACATTGTTGTCAGAGAAGATTGATTTTATTCATGAAAATGAAATATCGTTTAATAGATTTTTTTCTACGCATTGTTACCGCAGGGAAATCTCACAAAATATCATGCGATCTTTGCCGTTAATATCACGAACAATATCAACAACCGCATTCGGAAAGACTTCTTTAAATAGATTCGCAACGACTTCTCCCTGTGCATAACCTATTTCAACACCAACAAGTCCTGGAGTATTCATCATTTGAGGAAGCTGAGCAGCTAATTCTCTATAACAGAATAAGCCATTCTCCTCCGCAAATAACGCTTCATGCGGCTCATAATCTAGCACAGTTGCCGCCATTTCCTTCGCTTCGTAATCTGCAATATAAGGCGGATTGGATAGAATGATATCCCATTTCTCATTCGAAAGAGGTGCTGCTAGATTTCCTTGTCGGAAGTGAACTTCTGCGCCTAGCTTTTCTGCATTGACTTTCGCAACTTCTAAAGCATCATCACTAATATCCGTTGCGGTGACTTCCCACTCAGGTACTTCTAGCTTCATCGTCACCGCAATTGCGCCACTTCCCGTTCCAATATCTGCAACGTTTAACGTCTTATTTTGAAATAAAAATTTTTGACGTTCAAGCATATGAAAAATTAACTCTTCCGTCTCAGGACGCGGAATTAACACATGTTCATCTACATTGAATATTCGGCCGTAAAAACTTTCAACACCAATGACATATTGAACAGGCTTTCCTTTTAGTAATTCGTCTACTTTTTGCCAAAAACGACGTTGCTGTGTTTCTGTTAATTCTGTTTGCATATTCGCTAACAGCATCACATGCGAAAAACCTGTAATATGTTGAAGTAAAACGGTGACACTTCCATGATCTAATCCTTTTTCTTTTAATAAAGAAAAAGCCCTGTTTCGAGCCTCATAAATGCGTTCAGTCATTTGTATTCAAGCTTTCTAATCGTTCCGCTTGATCTTCTATTGTGAGTGCATCGATAATTTCATCTATATTCCCATCAATAATTTGATCGAGCTTTTGAATCGTTAACCCAATTCGGTGGTCAGTTACACGATTTTGCGGATAGTTATACGTTCTAATTCTTTCTGAACGGTCTCCCGTTCCCACCGCCGATTTACGGTTCGCCGCATATTCTGCTTGCGCCTCCTGTTGTGCCGCATCATAGACACGCGCTTTTAATACTTTCATTGCTTTTTCACGGTTTTTAATTTGTGATCTTTCATCTTGCATAGATACAATCGTTCCTGTCGGTATGTGGGTAATACGAACCGCAGAGTCTGTCACGTTAACGTGCTGACCACCAGCACCACCCGCACGATACGTGTCAATTTTTAAATCTTCTTTGTTAATTTCAATATCAACATCTTCCGCTTCTGGCAAACATGCGACTGTTGCAGTAGACGTATGTGTTCTCCCGCCTGACTCTGTTTCCGGAACTCTTTGTACACGATGCGCACCGTTTTCATATTTTAATTTTGAATAAGCACCCGTTCCGTTAATCATAAAAATAATCTCTTTAAATCCACCCAATTCAGTAGGTGAAGAATCGATTACTTCGATTTTCCAATGATTCATTTCCGCATAGCGGCTATACATTCTGTAAAGATTTCCTGCGAATAAGGCTGCTTCATCTCCACCAGCCGCCGCGCGCACTTCCATAATTACATTTTTGTCATCGTTCGGATCTTTTGGAATAAGTAATACTTTTAACTTTTCTTCTAGCGGTTCAATTTGTTCTTCCAGCTCTGAAATTTCAAGTGTGACAAGTTCTTTCATTTCCTCATCGAGTGCATCTTTTAATAAAACTTTTGCACTATCGAGTTCTTTATTAACTCGTTTGTATTCACGGAAAACATCGACTGTCTCTTGTAAACCAGCCTGTTCTTTCGAATAATCTCGGAGTTTCGTTGCATCACTTACAATTTCAGGATCACTTAAATATTCATTCAATTGTTCATAACGTTCTTCTACAACTTGAAGTCGTTCAAACATAGTAGGCACCTCATTTAAACACTAATTTATATTTCTTATTGTACGGTAAATTTGAACTTAAATACAGTTTTTTCTCTTTAGGTATGTTGTTTGTGGAAGATTGCAGTTTCGCATTTCTATATCGAATACATTCCGTTAAAATTAAAAACCCATTCTTTCATTAGAATGGGCTATCTTATACATTTATATTTATGCTGTTATGACTTTTGTTATCTCTTATTAGCGCAATTCATTTTCCTTACAATTCAAAGATTTTGAATTGAAACACCTTTTGGTACTTCATGGTGTTGGCGGCATCTTGCTTCATAAGCTTCTAATGCGCCGACGAGAATAACTGGGTCATCATAACCAGCTGGCGCATCGTTAATAAGACGTTGTGTACGACTTGCAGGAGAACCGCAAACTGTACAAACAGCTTGTAGCTTTGTGACGTGTTCGGCAATGGCCATTAATTGAGGCATTGGTCCGAATGGTTCGCCGCGGAAGTCTTGATCTAATCCAGCAAGAATGACACGAAATCCTTGATCAGCTAATTCAATCACCGTTTCAATAATTTGCTCATCAAAAAACTGAATTTCATCAATCGCAATGATATCATAGCCTTCTTTATCAAATTCTTTAATATGAGCAGAACTTGCGACTGGAATGGCAATTACTTTCGTTCCATTATGACTGACAACTTCTTTACTACTATAACGATTATCGATTTCTGGTTTAAATACAGCAATTTGTTGTTTCGCGAATTGCGCACGTTTAATTCGGCGGATTAGTTCTTCTGATTTTCCCGAAAACATACTCCCGCAAATGACTTCAATCCATCCTCCTTGAACTGTTGCGTACATCACTTGATCACCCTTCTAAAGAGTCTATTCCTATACTCGATTATTTTATAAATTACTTATCATATCTTTCTCTTCTTTTATCATAAAGTGTTCCGATTATCATTTTAGCTAATTCGCGACACAGAGTAAATGATTCTTTTCTATGTTCACAAAAGCTTTGAAAATTAAAATACCCGCCCAATGCAAATTGCACTGAGACGGGTATTTGGTACGAAGTTTGTCTTCTTACTCTTGCCCTTCTTCTGTGAGGCCATATTTTTTGTTGAAGCGGTCGACACGTCCGTCCGCTGCAGCAAATCTTTGGCGTCCAGTGTAGAATGGGTGACATTCTGAACAAACTTCAACACGAATTTCCTCTTTTACAGAGCCTGTTTCGAATGTATTTCCACATGAACAAGTAACTGTTGCAGTTTGATAACCTGGATGAATTCCTGCCTTCATCAATCTCTCTCCTCTCGCTCTGAGCCATCTGGAACAGAATTTTTTATAAGACTGATGCCTTACACGACCCGATAGTCAGCCGTATATGCAGCAGATCGTTTTTCACGATTCTTAAAAAATTATAACAAATCCTTCTTCACTCTGCAAGCTTTAGAATTCGAACAATAAGTGAATGGAACAACTTTTAGATTAATCAATTGGATTTGAAATATTATAATAACCCTTTACCATTTCGATGAGCCTTCATCTCGGTATTAAGCTGTTCGAAAAACTCTTCATTCGTTTTCGTTTGACGAAGTTTTCTTAAGAAACGTTCAACAAAGTCCGGAGCATCTGAAAATGTTTTACGGATTGCCCATAATTTTTCAAGCTGATCTTTTTGAATGAGCAATTCTTCTTTTCTCGTACCTGAACGACGAATATCTAACGCTGGGAAAATACGACGTTCCGCAAGCTGACGATCTAAGTGAAGCTCTAAGTTTCCTGTTCCTTTAAACTCTTCGTAAATTACTTCGTCCATACGCGACCCTGTTTCAACGAGTGCTGTCGCTAAAATCGTCAAACTGCCGCCTTCTTCTAAATTACGCGCTGCACCGAAGAAACGTTTCGGACGGTGAAAAGCAGCTGGGTCAATACCACCTGATAACGTACGACCACTCGGCGGGATGACAAGGTTGTAAGCGCGCGCAAGCCTCGTAATCGAGTCCATTAAAATCACGACATCTTTCTTATGTTCAACAAGTCTCATCGCTCGTTCTAATACGAGTTCAGCAACTTTAATATGATTTTCTGGTAACTCATCAAATGTAGAGCTTACAACATCTGCTTTCACAGATCTTTCAATATCCGTTACTTCTTCCGGACGCTCATCGATCAGTAATACAATCAGTTCTGTATCAGGATGATTCGTTGTAATTGAGTTGGCGATCTCTTTTAATAACATCGTCTTTCCCGCTTTAGGCGGCGCAACGATTAAACCACGTTGACCAAATCCAACGGGTGCAATGAGATCCATAATTCGTGTTGATAACTTTGTTGGCGCCGTTTCTAATTTAATTTGTCGGTCCGGATATAATGGCGTAAGCGCTGGAAAATGCACTCGATTTCTCGATTCCTCTGGATTTTCGCCATTCACCGCTTCAACTTGTAGTAAACCAAAATAACGTTCAGACTCTTTAGGCGGTCGAACTTTCCCAGCAACTTTATCACCATTTCTCAAATCAAAACGACGGATTTGTGAGGCTGAAATATAAATATCTTCAGAACTTGCGGAGTAGTTAATAGGACGTAAGAAACCATAACCTTCCGATTGAATGATTTCCAACACACCGTCCATGAAGAAATACCCTTCTTGTTCTGCACGTTGTTTAAGGATTGCGAAAATAAGTTCTTTTTTCGTCATTTTCGCGTAATATGAAATTTTAAACTGTCTCGCTTGTTCGTATAACTCCTTTAAAGTCATACTTTCCAAAGCTGACAATGTTAATGCTGTCATTTTTTGCACCACTCTTTTATTTTTTTATGTTTTATAACTGATTCACTAATTTTCCCGTGATTCATTTTCTTGAAATAGTATTTGGTCTTGAATCGCAATCTTTCAAGTTTCGCTTTCACTTAACTTTATAACGATCCGCGCCCTTGATAAAAAACCTTCTTCATTACATATTATCACTTGAATAGTAATTAGACATTTGGCGGTATTGTAAGTCTATTATATTACACGACATTCATATTGTATATTTGTAGGATTCATTAATTTCATTTTGGAATGAATTCATGAGGTTGTTTGAAAGATAAAAGACAAGTTTAACAGTTTACTACAACCTTTTATAATGACAAGCTTCATCATAAAAGGTTGTAGATTATACTATTATTCTTGCATAACGAGTAGAGGTTTTTTCTTCATGCTGTGACGACCTTCAACGAATCGAACTGTTCCTGATTTGGAGCGCATGACGAGTGAATGTGTTTCACTATATCCACCTGTGAACCGAACGCCGCGCAGTAACTCTCCATCGGTTACGCCAGTAGCGGCGAATATTGCATCGTCACCTTTTACAAAGTCATTCATATATAAAATTTTATCTACATCGATTCCCATTTTCTTACATCGGTCAATTTCTTCATCATTCGATGGCATGAGGCGACCTTGAATTTCTCCGCCAAGCGTTTTTAAGCCAACAGCAGATATCACGCCTTCTGGTGCACCACCAATTCCGAATAAAATATCAACACCTGTTTCACCAAAAGCAGTATTTAATGCTCCCGCAACATCCCCATCATTAATCAGCTTAATACGCGCACCTGCTTCACGTATTTCTTGAATGATTTTATCATGACGTGGACGATTTAGAACGGTTGCAACAACGTCTTCAATGTCCTTGTTTTTTGCTTTGGCAACGGCTTCTATATTTTCTTTTACTGATGCATCGATGTGCACTTTCCCAACAGCTTCGGGACCAACGGCAATTTTATTCATATACATGTCCGGAGCATGCAATAAGTTCCCTCGGTCTGCAATTGCTAAAACTGCAAGTGCGTTCCAACCGCCTGAAGCGACAATGCTTGTTCCTTCTAATGGATCGACTGCCACATCTACTTCCGGCCCATTTTCATCAGAGCCAAGTTCTTCACCAATATAAAGCATCGGGGCTTCATCCATTTCCCCTTCACCAATCACAACTGTCCCACGCATAGGAATTGTGTCAAACACCATTCGCATTGCTTCTGTCGCTGCATGGTCTGCTTCATTGCTTAAGCCGCGTCCCATCCATCTTGCTGCCGCAACACCTGCAGCTTCAGTCACTCGTACTAATTCCATTGACAAACCGCGTTCCATGTATATGTTCCTCCCGTATTTTGGATACATTTCCGAATAAATCTTCTCATTTTCAAATCAAAGAACATCTTTGTTCAATGATTCGTCGGATAGCTTTCCTCAAAACATGACCCTCGTTTATTGCCAAGTCAGTTTTTCTGATGACTTCGTTTTACGAGTATCTTTTTTCATGCATGAATCATATTCCATTTTTCTTGTTCATCATTATTTTCTTACCGTTACTTCCTCTGACTTCTTCACTTTTTGAATATCTGCACCAATGCCGCGAAGCTTATCAATTAACGAACTATAACCACGCTCGATATGCTGAATTTCCCTTACTTCCGTTTCGCCTTCCGCAAGTAATCCTGCTAAAACTAGCGCAGCACCTGCACGTAAATCTGTCGCTTGTACACTCGCTGCCTGGAGTTTAGTCGGACCGCTAATAACCGCAGTTTGACCGTCAACGCGCGCAACGGCACTCATTCTTGTGATTTCATCAATTTGTTTAAAACGTGCTGAATAAATAGTATCCGTAATGACTGAGGTTCCATTTGCTTGTGTTAATAATACTGAAAATGGTTGTTGTATATCTGTTGGGAATCCAGGATAAACAAGTGTTTTTACATCTACACTATGTAGTTCTTTTGATCTCGGGATGATAATTCGTTCATCCTCTTCAATCACTTCTACCCCCATCTCACGTAATTTTGCGGTTAACGCTTCCACGTGAAATGGAATCACATTATCAATTGTCACGCCATCACCAACTGCCGCTGCCATAATCATAAACGTACCCGCTTCAATGCGATCCGGAATAATTGAATGCCTTGTCCCGCTTAACTTCTCGACACCTTCAATTCGAATCACATTTGTTCCCGCACCTTTAATCTTGGCCCCCATATTCGTGAGTAATGTTGCGACGTCAACGATTTCAGGTTCTTTTGCCGCATTTTCAATAATTGTCTGCCCTTCAGCTAATACGGCTGCAAGCATAATATTAATCGTCGCACCAACACTGGCAACATCTAAGTAAATTTTAGCACCTTGTAATTTTTCAGCGCGTAAATAAATTGCCCCGTGTTCGTTTGTTACTTTGGCTCCAAGTGCTTCAAATCCTTTTATATGCTGATCGATTGGACGTGGTCCGAGATGACATCCACCCGGAAGTCCAATGACTGCTTTCTTAAAACGACCAAGCATCGCGCCCATTAAGTAGTAAGATGCACGTAACTTCTTCACATTTCCATTAGGTAAAGGCATTGGCATAATGTCCGAAGGATCGATGGTCATCTCTTCATTCTCAAATGTCACTTGACCGCCGACATCTTCAAGCAAGTCTTTAAGTGTAAAAACATCCGAAATTTCTGGTAATCCATCAATCACCACTGGCGATTCTGCTAAGATTGCAGCGGGAATTAAGGCTACAGCGCTATTTTTAGCGCCACTAACTTTAATGGTTCCTTGTAGCCTTTTTCCACCTTTTATTTTATAAACGCCTAATTCTTTTTTGCTCACTTACTTTTTCTACCTTCCCAATCCGCAAGAAATGCTTCAATCCCTTTATCTGTAAGCGGGTGGTTGAATAATTGTTTTAATACATTAAATGGAGTCGTCGCAATATGTGCACCGTTCAGCGCCCCATCTGTAATATGAAGCGGATGACGAATCGATGCCGCAATAATTTCAGTATCAATATTATGTTTGATAAAGATTTCTGAAATCGTCTGAATTAACGTCATTCCGTCTTGACCGATATCATCAAGTCTTCCAAGGAAAGGAGAAACGTAAGTCGCCCCTGCACGCGCAGCTAAAAGTGCTTGGTTTGCACTAAATATTAATGTAACGTTTGTTTTGATACCTTCTTTTGCAAATACTGAACAAGCTTTTAAGCCTTCTGGTGTCATTGGTAATTTCACTGTAATATTCGGAGCAATTGCAGCAAGTTCACGGCCTTCTTTAATCATTCCTTCAGCATCTAACGCAATCACTTCTGCACTTACAGAACCATCGACAAGTTCAGTGATTTCACGTAAACGATCGTGAAATGGCACATCTTCTTTTGCAACTAGCGAAGGGTTTGTCGTAACGCCTGAAATAATCCCCCAGCTATGTGCTTCTTTAATCTCTTCAAAGTTTGCTGTATCAATAAAAAACTTCATTTTTTCTTCCTCCTAATGAATTGAAAACCTCACTCATTGAGTGATTAGTCTTTTAATTCTAACCATATGTAACCTTTAGCAATTAGAATGCCCTTATTTTCGAGTAAATTGCATAGTTCCCTTGTAGTTAGTAAATCCGAATAATGTTGATTTCCGTTTCAAGCGGACGCCTTCCACTACAATCAACGAAGATAACTTCTTGAAAAACGCGAATCCTACACATAAAACTTCAATAGAACACTCGCTTCATCTACTAGAAAATACAATTATAAAATTGATTATTTCATATTAAACATTGCCATTTGGCGCGTCTTCTTAACCGCCAAAAAACATCAAATCGTAAGAAGGAGACGTCATCTTTTTAAGATGTATCTCCCCTTACGATGCCATTATGCTTTTTGTGAACTACCGAACTCACGCATTTTTTCAATAACTGTTGCTTTAATTGCTTCTTTCATAGGACCTAAATATTTACGTGGGTCATATACTTCTGTATCTTTTGCTAATACTTCACGCACTGCTTTCGTCCCTTGAATTTGGTTTTCTGTGTTAACGTTAATTTTCGACGTACCAAGTGAAATCGCACGTTGGATATCTTCTAATGGAATCCCAGTACCGCCATGTAAAACAAGTGGTAAGTCTGACTGACTAGAAATAACTTCCATTTCTTCGAACCCAAGATTTGGTTCACCTTCATAAGGTCCATGAACTGAACCAAGTGCTGGTGCTAAGCAGTCGATATTTGTTTCGTCAACTAACTGCTTACACTCTGCTGGATCAGCATAGATTACGCCGTCTGCAATTACGTCGTCTTCTTGTCCACCTACAACGCCAAGCTCTGCTTCAACTGAAACACCTTGTGCATGTGCATATTCTACAACTTGCTTAGTCGTTTCAATATTTTCTTCTAATGGTTTTGATGAAGCATCAATCATAACCGATGAGAACCCCGCATCGATTGCTTCTTTACATTTTTCAAAACTTGAACCGTGGTCTAAGTGAATTGCAACTGGCACTGTTGTACCATACTCTGCCATTAAGCCTTTCACCATACCGACAACTGTTTTGAATCCACCCATATAACGCGCAGCACCTTCAGATACACCGAGAATTACAGGTGATTTCTCCTCTTCCGCTGCTTCTAAAATTGCTTGCGTATACTCAAGGTTATTTAAATTGAATTGTCCAATTGCATAACCTTCTTTTTTCCCTTTAATCATCATATCTCTCATTGAAACTAGTGACATATAAAGCTCCTCCTTTTATTGGTTAAACTGTGTGTAATGACCAGCTATGATTTCGAATGATTTTCAAACCCCTACTCACCGATCAGTTATGCTCACTCATTTCTTGACGTGTCATTCTTTTTCGGGGAAGGATAAAATAAACGTATTTTCAAACGAATATTTTTCTTCCTTATCATAACAAAATCAGACGCTTTTTGCCACTTCCCAACGTTCAGCTTTCAAATAATCCCTTTACAGCATCTCTCACTTCAAAAATATCGAATGGTTTCGTGAAATATTTTTCAGCACCTAATTGAAGCGCTCGCTCTGTTAATTGTAATTCTTCATAAGCAGTCATCATAATGACTGGAATCTTCGGCCAATTAACTTTTAGTTTTTTTAACACCTCAATGCCATCTAAGCCTGGCATCTTCATGTCCAATAACACACAATCTGGTTGCTCTTCCTGCGTTAGTTGAAGCGCTTCGCGTCCATTCGCAGCTATTTTTGTTAGATATTTTTCTTTTTGAAACAATTCTTTTAATAATAAACGAATACCAAGCTGATCATCTACGATTAATATTGTTTTCACTAAACCATTCTCCCCTTATATTCCCTACTTTCAATATACTTAGACATTTTTCTTTAATACCCTTTTTTCCTTCCTCTTTTATTATACAGTTTCTTCGCGAGTGAATGAAGGTCCACTTTATTTTCTATGTCCATTTGTGAATTTTCCAATTCACATTTTATGACCAGTTGCTTTATATACCGCTAAAAAGTTCAATTCACAATGGGTAACAGATATACTTATTTAATGAGACTAATCATAAATCCTTTGATTTGTATTTATAATAAAAGTGAGGTTTTTTGTATGAAAATATTAACAACACAAATTGGCGGGTTATTCGACCGCATTGCAACAAATAATGACACGTCTATTGAAGAAACTGCACGCCTCCTTGCACAAGCGACTGTTGGTGAAGGAAGAGTGATTATTGCTGGATTGGATGAGTTGGATGCGGTTCATCTCGTTGCTACGCTAAGTGAAAAACCTTTCCATGGCGCGATTCCTTATGACCCATCCCTAGAAATCGGAAAAGCGGATCGTGTATGGATTTTCACACGTTCAGCAGCACATCCTGAAGCGCTTGAACTCGCTCGTTCTTTAGCGGAGGAATTTATTCCTTTTGCGGCAATTGCACCGGAAAAGGAAGAAGACAATGCGTTAGCTGACTTAGCAATGACGTATATTTCAACTGGTTTAATGCGTGGCTTACTTCCTGGGGACGACGGAGAACGCATCGTACAACCCCATGTTCTTGCTGCTTTGTTTATTTATGAAGCAGTTAAAATGGCATATGACGAAATGTTAATAGACGCGTAAAAATCAACACTATAATCAAAAAGCATTCAATCCTCTTTTTTCGAAGGTTGAATGCTTTTTAAAAATCACTTATTTAAACTATATGTTAAAGATGCTTTTACAAATTCACTGAATAACGCTTGCGGTCGAGTAGGTCTCGATGCAAATTCTGGATGGAATTGACAACCTATAAAGAATGGGTGATCTTTTAACTCAATAATTTCAACGAGTAACCCATCTGGACTAATTCCCGAGAATACCATGCCAGCTTTTTCTAACTGTTCACGGTATTGGTTGTTGAACTCATAACGATGGCGGTGACGTTCGTAAACTAGCGGTTCACCGTATGCAGCGTAAGTTTTCGTTCCTTCTTGTACTTTACATGGATATAAACCAAGACGCATCCCATTGCCTTCTGCATCTTTTTGAGCAAGTGGTAATTCAATAATTGGGTCTGGTGTATTTTCATCAAACTCCGTCGAATGAGCTTCTGTTAATCCTAAAACATTTCTCGCATATTCAACTGTTGCAAGTTGCATTCCTAAGGAAATCCCAAAGAATGGAATCTCATGTTCACGCGCATACGTAATGGCTTCAATTTTTCCGTCTACGCCACGATCTCCAAACCCACCTGGCACAACAATTCCAGCAAGTCCTTTTAGGCGTTCGCTTGCATTTTCTGCTGTGAGTTCTTCAGAGTTAATCCATCTCACTTTAACTTCTGTGTCAAGGTGATAACCTGCGTGAGACAGTGCTTCAACTGCTGAAATATACGCATCTGGCAATTCAACGTATTTTCCAACCAAGCCAATTTCTAATTTATTTTCTAATGAGCCAACTAGGTCAACAAAAGATTCTAATTCCGATAAATCGGCTTCCTTCGCCTTTAAACGTAAATGGTCAATCACAAGATCATCCATTTTCTGTTCTTTTAACGTGAGTGGTATTTTATATAGCGTATCTGCGTCAACCGCTTCGATGACTTCATCCGCTCTCACACTACAAAACAATGCGATTTTCTCTTTCATTTCTTGTGGAACTGACTCTTCTGAACGAACGACAATCATATCTGGTTGAATGCCTAAGCCACGCAATTCTTTTACGCTATGTTGTGTTGGTTTTGTTTTTAACTCGCCCGCTGCTTTAATATACGGAATCAGCGTGCAGTGAATGTACATGACATCTTCTTTTGCGAAGTCTGTTTTCATTTGACGAATCGCTTCAAGAATCGGTAATGACTCAATATCCCCGACACTACCCCCAACTTCAGTAATGACAACATCTGCATTCGTTTCTTTACCTGAGGCAACAATGCGTTCTTTAATTTCATTCGTAATATGAGGGATAACTTGTACTGTTGCCCCTTCATATTCTCCACTACGCTCTTTTTTCAGAACTGCAGAATACACTTTTCCCATTGTTACGTTTGAATATTTATTTAAGTTAATGTCGATGAAACGCTCGTAATGCCCTAAATCTAAATCCGTTTCAGCACCGTCTTCTGTGACGAAAACTTCACCATGCTGATAAGGACTCATCGTTCCTGGGTCAACGTTAATATATGGATCAAGCTTTTGAATCGTGACTTGTAAGCCACGATTTTTTAAAATATGTCCTAGTGATGCAGCTGTAATTCCTTTCCCGAGCGATGAAACAACGCCACCAGTTACAAAAATATACTTTGTCATATCAATTCCTCCGTTTATTTCTTTATTAATCATTACACTTGAAAGCATTGCTTTGTAAGTTCACACAAAATTCTTATCATAAAAAAACGCCCCGCTGCAATAGTTGGCAGTAGGAGCGTGTATCATACATATAGATGTCCTTATTTAAGGAGCCCAGTTGAATCTTATATTGATATGACTTTGATGTCAAGCTTTTTACTTATTGCTCTTCTTCTTCCTCTTCTTCATCTTCTTCTTCCTCATCATCATCTAAAACAATATCTTCTGGTATTTCTTCCTCTTCTTCATCTTCGTCATCTAATAAATCAACATCTTCTTCGTCTTCCTCGGGATGATTTGCTACTTCATCATTGTCCTCTTCTTCGATATCGATTTTATCAAATCCGTCCTCATCCACTTCGTCCTCATCGTCATCGTCTTCGTCATCAGATGATTTGTCCTTTCTACGCGCTCTTACGACAGGCGCGGATTCTGCTTCAAGTTGATCTACCGGATACCATTCACGAAGTCCCCAACGAATATCGTCAATCGCAAGGAAGCGACCGTCAATATTTATGTCTGTATTCACTCTCGGCAATTTGTCAGCCATCCCACGTACAGTCACACCATTTAACTTACGGACCTCATCCATTAATTGTCTTAACGTTAAATGTTCGCCGGTTTCTTTTAATACTGCATATGCAATATCAATGATGGACTCTTCTGCTAATTGTTCTCTTGTCATATTTTTAATATCCATCGAAAAGCACATCCTTTCTCACTCATAACTATAGACAACATTATATACAAACCATTCACATAGATGCTAGTTTTTTCAAAAAAACATCTTAATAATAAAAAAAGACCAGTCCAAACTAGTCTTCGTCATCAACATTCAGTTATTTTATAATCATCAATACATTTTACCACATATGATTGAATCCGTAAAGAATCATTGCAAGCGCACAATGCTTTGAAGCAATCTTCACGAAAAAATGGGTGGCGAAACTTACCGACTTTTTTCATTTTTCAACCGCTTGAATTCGAAACAAGAAATGATTGCTAAATAAACTGCTGCAATTAAAAATGGCACAAAACCAAAACCGTCTTGATAAAAAAACAATGTAAAAAGGATAAGTACCATAATAATTATCGTGTGATGATACCATTTCATACACATCTCCCCTTCCCTTTTCACAATATGATTCTATTGAAATTGTTATTCGAACACGATTTCAAAATAACCGGGAATTCATAATAGCCCTCACCCTTTTTACTATACCACGATATTATTGATTTAACATTTTTAAAGCAAATTATAGACAAAATGATTTTCACTTTGTCTATAACTAATTGATGATTATTTATAATACTTCTATATAACAACGAATACCCCTTTTATTTATTGAATTCTTCTTTATGAACTTCCCCTAGTTAATAAAGAAGAAATTCGTGAAACTTATGCGTTCTCCCTCGTAATTCCTTTTAATAACTGTTCGACTTGTATATTAATATACTCATCACTCGAATACTGTTTGGCAAGCGCCCAACGACGGAATGCCCACATTTGACCTTGGACAATAATATGATGTGCAGCCAGCGGGATTTCCTTTTCTTCGATGCGTAGTTCTCCAGACTTAACGCATGCGTTTAAAATCCTTTCAAAAAGTGAAACCATTTCAAGCTCTTTTTTCAACACATATTGTAGGGCATCCTTCGACAATGCTTTAGATTCTTGATACATCAATACAAATTCGTCGCTCATCTCATGAACGAGCTCATAATAACGACGAATAGCAATACTCAACTCTTCAAGGGTTCCCTCTTCCACTATGAATGTTGACAACTGTTTTTGAACTTCTTCATAAATGCCATCACATACGAGAAATAAAACATCTTCTTTCGCACGGATATATTCATATAATGTGCCGATGCTAAATCCCGCTTCTTTTGCGATTTCCCGGGTAGTTGTTCGATGAAACCCCTTTTCTTTAAACAACTTCACCGCACCTTGGATCATCTGCTTTCTTCTCTTTTCAATTAAGCTTTCATCCTTCACAGATGATGCTACTTTCTGCTTCTTTGCCATAAAATCCCTCTCTTATTTCGTTAACATCCGAGAGATCACCAGTCTCTGAATTTCTTGCGTACCTTCGTAAATTTGAGTAATTTTCGCATCACGCATATAACGCTCAACCGGATAATCTTTCGTGTAACCATACCCCCCAAAAACTTGAACGGCATCTGTCGTCACTTGCATGGCTGTATCTCCAGCCATTAACTTTGCCATTGCTGAAGCTTTTCCGTACGACAAGTCATTGGATTCTAACCAAGCGGCTTGATAGGTTAATAGTCTTGATGCTTCTGTTGCCGTGGCCATATCCGCTAATTTAAAACCGATTCCTTGATTGGCTGCAATTGGCTTTCCAAATTGTTGACGCTCTTTTGCGTATTCAATTGAAGCATCCAGTGCACCTTGCGCAATCCCTACTGCCTGTGCTGCGATCCCATTTCTTCCACCATCTAATGTTTGCATCGCGATTTTAAAGCCATCGCCTACTCCCCCAAGTAAGTTTTCTTTCGGCACACGACAATCTTCAAATATAATTTCCGTTGTTGGTGATGAACGAATTCCTAATTTCTTCTCTTTTTTACCTACAGTGAAACCTGTATAATCTTTCTCGACAATAAACGCACTCGTCTCAGGATGTTTTCCACTTGAATCTGTTACTGCGAACACGATATAAATATCTGCTATGCCGCCGTTCGTGATGAAAATTTTGGAACCGTTTAAAACATAATCATCACCGTCTATTTTAGCAGTCGTTCTCATCGCGCCAGCATCTGATCCTGATGATGGTTCTGTTAATCCGTATGCCCCTATTTTTGTCCCTTCTGCCATAGGACGTAAATATTTTTGCTTTTGCTCTTCCGTACCGAATTTATAAACCGGCCATCCCGCTAATGAGGTATGCGCTGAAAGCGTTACCCCAGTAGATGCACATACGCGTGATAACTCTTCAACAGCAATGACATAAGCTAAGTAATCACTCCCAATGCCCCCATACTCTTCTGGCCATGGAATGCCCGTGAGTCCAATCTCTGCCATTTTATGGAATAGCTCCATATCAAAACGTTCCTCTTCATCACGCAATGCCGCAGTTGGTGCGACTTCTTTCTTCGCAAAATCCCGAACCATATTGCGTATCATTTCATGCTCTTCTGATAAATTAAAGTTCATTTTCATTTCCCCCACTTTAACTCATGTTCTTTGTTTATTCATATGACGATTGTATAATAATCTAGTTTTTAAAAACAAAGGCGTTGCACTTTAATTAGCGAGCAAAGAATACTACTATGTCCCCCTCTTATGCGCATGTCTCTTTCTACCTTTCGATTACGCCAATAAGTATTTTGAAATAACAAGACGTTGAATTTCACTCGTACCTTCGTAAATCTCTGTCACCTTCGCATCTCGGAAGTAACGTTCCACTGGATAATCTTCTGTATAGCCATAGCCCCCGAATACTTGAATCGCTTCTGTTGATGCTTCAACCGCCGCTCTTGATGCGAATAATTTAGCCATCGATGTTTGTTCACTACACGGCTTTCCTTCTTGACGTAAATGTGCTGCGCGGTAAACGAGTAACTGCGCCGCTTCTACACTTGTTGCCATATCTGCCAATTTAAATCCTACACCTTGTTGAGTGGCGATTGGTCTTCCAAATTGTTCACGCTCTTTTGCGTATGCAGTTGCCGCCTGAAGAGAGGCTTCTGCAATTCCTAGTGCTTGTGCGGCAATGCCAATACGGCCAACATCTAAGTTTGCCATTGCAATTTTAAACCCTTCGCCTTCTTCCCCAAGACGGTTTTCAACAGGTACACGCATATTTTCAAATGCCACTTCAACTGTTCTTGACCCATGTAACCCCATTTTTCTTTCATCTTTTCCAATGAGCAATCCAGGTGTATCCTTGTCAACAATAAACGCTGTAATTCCGTACGTTCTCTTTTCACTATCTGTTGAAGCAAAGACGATATAAACTTCAGCTTCTCCACCGTTTGTAATGAACATTTTTGAACCATTCAATACATATTCGTCGTCATCTTTTACCGCGCGTGTTTTTAGTGAACCTGCGTCAGAGCCAGCAGTTGGTTCCGTTAAACAAAATGCACCTAAATACTCCCCTGTAGCCATTTTAGGTAAGTAACGATCTTTTTGTTCATCGTTACCATATCGGATAATCGGATTCGTCCCAACGGATGTATGTACAGATAAAATAACTCCGAGAACAGCACTTACTTTTGAGAGTTCTTGAATCGCTAAAATATACGATAAGAAATCCATATCTGCTCCGCCGTATTTCTCTGGAACCGTCATCCCCATAAGTCCAAGTTCTCCCATTTTATTTAAAATGTCACGCGGAAATTCACCTGCTTCCATCTTAGGAATAAACGGTTCAATTTCTGTTTTCGCAAAATCTCTCACCATTTGTTGCGTCATTTTTTGTTCTTCTGTTAATCGTAAATCCATTTTCCCCCGAACCCCTTTGCATGAATGTTTCGCTTAACGATATTCGTAGAATCCGCGACCTGACTTTTTACCAAGCCATCCTGCTTTAACGTATTTTCTTAACAGTGGACATGGACGATATTTCGAATCACCGAATCCTTCATGCAAGGTTTCCATAATGTATAGGCAAGTATCTAAACCGATAAAGTCTGCTAATTGTAATGGCCCCATTGGATGATTCATACCGAGTTTCATCACTTCATCAATCGCTTCTTTCGTCGCAACACCTTCGTAAAGCGTATAAACAGCTTCGTTAATCATTGGCATTAATACACGGTTTGCGACAAATCCAGGAAAATCATTCACTTCAACAGGTACTTTTGATAATTGATGCGTCATGGTTTCTACTACTTCATAAACTTCATCTGTTGTTGCAAGTCCCCGAATAATTTCAACCAATTTCATAACTGGAACTGGGTTCATGAAATGCATACCAATTACTTTTTCAGGCCGTTTTGTCGCTGCTGCAATCTCTGTAATTGGCAGTGATGACGTATTGGTCGCTAGAATTGTATGGTCCGGTGCAATTTCATCTAACGCTGCAAAAATTTTACGTTTCACTTCCATATTTTCAACGGCAGCTTCAATTACAAGGTCTACGCTTTTTGCATCCGTTAAATCCAATGACTTTGTAATTCGACTTAACGTTTGGTTTTTTTCTTCTTCAGACATTCTTTCTTTTTCAACATTTCGTTCAAGGTTCTTTGTAATGACTGCAAGTCCTTTAGTGAAAGACTCTTCTTGAATATCATTTAATATCACTTCATAGCCCGCTTGTGCGCAAACTTGTGCGATTCCCCCGCCCATTTGCCCTGCACCTATTACCATTATTTTATTAATCGTCATTTGCTTTCCCCCATTTAAACTTGTTGACTAGCCTCAAAAGGCAAACGCTCGGGTCATAAGTCTATTCGGCTTTGTGGCAAAATATGCCACGACGCCAAATCGTCATATGCCTGTCGCATTTAAGCACCTTTTTCAGCTTTTATTTTTTCGGTACTTCAATCATAATTGCGTCTCCCTGACCACCACCCGAACAAATCGATGCAATGCCAAGCCCGCCGCCTCGACGTTTTAGTTCATAAGCTAATGTTAAAATAATGCGCGCTCCACTCGCACCGATTGGATGCCCAAGTGCAACCGCTCCCCCATTTACATTTACTTTTTCTGGATCGATTTTCGCAATTTCTGAACTCACAAGTGCGACTGCTGCGAACGCTTCGTTAATTTCAAATAGATCGACCTCTTCTAAAGACTTCCCTGTTTTCTTTAGTAGTTTATCAATGACTAAGCCCGGCGTTTCCGGAAAATTTTCAGGTTCAATCGCTATTTCAGCATGATCTATTATGGTTGCAAGCGGTGTTTTCCCTTCTTTTTTTGCCCGTTCTTCATTCATTAAAACAAGTGCACATGCACCATCATTAACCCCCGGTGCGTTCCCAGCTGTGATTGTTCCGTCTTTTCCAAATGCTGGACGTAATTTTCCTAGTGTTTCAACCGATGTATCACGCCTCGGTGCTTCGTCTACATCTACAATGGTAGACTCTCCTTTTCGCCCTGGTACTTCTACTGGTACAATCTCTTCACCAAAGCGCCCATTATCAATCGCTTCTACTGCTAATTGATGACTTCTATACGCCCATTCATCTTGTTTTTCTCGTGATAATTTAAATTCGTCTGCTGTTTCATTGCCATATGTTCCCATATGTATATGATCTGGTGAAAATGAACACGATAACCCATCATAAATCATGCCATCGACTAGTCTTGCATCGCCCATTTTTAAACCGAAGCGACCTTTTGGTAAATAATAAGGTGCATTCGACATGGACTCCATCCCTCCTGCGACAACCACTTCTACATCCCCCAGACGAATCAGTTGATTAGCTAACGTGACACTACGCATTCCTGAAGCACATACTTTATTGATCGTCTCTGTTGTAACGCTCCATGGTAATCCTGCTTTCTTCGCTGCTTGTCTAGATGGAATTTGTCCTTGTCCTGCTTGAAGTACCGTACCAATGATGACTTCATTTACTTCAGCTTTTTCTACAGATGCTCTAGAAATTGCTTCGGCAACTGCGATTCCCCCTAAATCACTTGCCGAAAGTGAAGACAACGCCCCACCAAATCTCCCAAACGGCGTACGTGCTCCGTCAAGTATGACAGTTTTATGCATGTGTTCTTCCCCCCCAATTTGATAGCGCTTTCACGCTTTGTTGAATCTACGACTGAACGCTCGCTCAATAATACCCCTATAAAAAAAGAAAGCGGTTCACTCCCTTTTCTATTAAAATTAGTATAGCTTATATTTTAAATTGTCGCAATAAACTTTATACCGCGTTAACGGGAAAGCCGACTAAAATCGCCACGTCCTGTAGGTCATAAGACTCCTACCTCAAAATTTAAGCAAGAGCGATAAAAAGAGGTGGAAGGTCAACTTCTCATAAAATCCCGATTGAGCCCAACATGACGTGACGCACTTAGCTTGTGTTCTTCTACAATCAATGGGGGATAACCCCCACTAATTGAGATTTTACTTTATTGCTCGACTAATTGTTTTTCTTCTGATTCCGTTACAACGTCATCGCCAAAAATTGAACGCTCTAGAAGCTCTGCAATGTCATACGTTCCAATAGAATCTTCTACTTCGATAGCTTTCGTTCCATCTGACAACATCGTTAAACAATACGGACAGCCCGAAGAAATAATGTCTGGATTTACTTCCACTGCCTGTTCTGTTCTTGCGACGTTCACGCGTTGGCCCGTGTCTTCTTCCATCCACATGAGCCCACCACCTGCACCACAGCACATGCCGTCTTCACGATTACGTTTCATTTCAATTAACTCCACTCCGGGAATTGCTTTTAAAATTTCACGTGGCGGATCATACACATCGTTGTAACGACCTAAATAACATGAATCATGGAATGTAATCGTTTCATTGATAGCGTGCTTTGGTTTCAGTTTTCCTGCTTTTACAAGATCATATAATAATTCTGTATGGTGAATGACTTCTGCTTCAAATCCAAAGTCTAGATACTCATTTTTAAAGATGTTGTAAGCATGCGGATCGACTGTCACAATTTTTGTAACACCCGCTTTTTCAAATTCTTTAATATTCGACTCCGCTAATTCTTGGAATAAAAACTCGTTTCCAAGTCTACGCGGTGTGTCACCTGAGTTTTTTTCCTTATTTCCTAAAATCGCAAACTTCACATCTGCTTCGTTCATCAAGTGCGCAAAAGATAAGGCAATTTTCTGGGAGCGGTTATCGAAAGCCCCCATTGAACCAACCCAGAATAAGTATTCAAACTCTTCCTTAGCTTTTTTCACTTCTTTTACTGTTGGAATATGAAGTTCTGGACGCGCACCTCTCCATTTTTCTTTCTCTTTACGGTTTAAGCCCCATGGATTTCCTTGACGCTCAATATTCGTCATCGCGCGCTGAGCATCTGCATCCATCTTTCCTTCTGTCATAACAAGATAACGACGTAAGTCAATAATTTTATCAACATGCTCGTTCATCACTGGACACTGATCTTCACAGTTACGACAAGTTGTACAAGCCCAAATTTCTTCTTCTGTAATCACATCGCCAATTAGTTCTGGACTGTAAATGTCCTCTATCACTGCACCTTCAGCGCCTACTGCTAATGCAATTTGGTTCGCTTCTGACTCTTTAAACATAAATGTCGGTACCCATGGTTGTTGTTTTGTTACAAGTGCTCCGTGATTTGTTAAGTGATCACGTAATTTTGTAATTAAATCCATCGGCGAAAGCATCTTCCCCGTACCTGCCGCTGGACACATATTCGTACAACGCCCACATTCAACACAGGCGTATAAGTCAATCATTTGTAAATCAGTAAAATCGGTAATCTTCCCCACACCGAGTGTCGGCATTTCGTCTTCATCTTCCATTTCTTCCATTACGGAGAAATCAATTGGTTCTAATCTTCCCGCATTTTCTAAACGATGGAAGTACGTATTCGCTGGCCCTGCAATTAAGTGTGCGTGCTTTGACTGCGGGACGTAAATTAAGAATGTGAGTAAAATTAATAAATGAATCCACCAGCCAATAAAGAAAATGGTTGCTGCGCCTGCTTCAGGTAAAAAGCTAAATATTGCCGCAATTCCAGATGCAACAGGTTCAGTCCATGATAATTCTCTACCTTGCCAAATGATATTCATACCGTTTGATAATAATGTTGAAAGCATCAGTCCGCCAATGAAAATAAGGACAAGTCCTGATTTCCAACCCCTTTTTAAGCGAACAAGTTTTTCAACGTAACGGCGATGGAACGCCCATACAACCGCGACTAAAATGGTAAGTACAACGATTTCTTGAAAAAAAGTAAACGCTCCGTACACAGGACCAAATGGTAAATGTGATCCTGGTTTTAACCCTTTCCAAATTAAATCAATGGCCCCAAATTGAACGAGAATAAAACCATAGAAAAATAAAACATGAATGGTTCCACTCTTTTTATCTTTTAATAATTTCTTCTGCCCAAATACATACACCCAAATATTTCGCAGACGCTCTTTCACACTCTCATCGAATTCCTGTTTTCGACCTAATTTAATAAATTGGACTCTCGTTTTTATTAAATAAGTAAATAGTGCAAGTGCATAAGCGGTTACCCCAAGAAATAAAACCCAGTTTGCGATCAATAATGGATTCAATTTTCTCTCCCCCTCCTATTTTGAACTTACAAATAGTTTAGTAGATATTTATTATTCTGTCGATACTCTATTTTCAGTATAATTTATGAGTGAGCATTCAGTCAACATTTTTTTTAGTTTCTTTGTTTAGTGGAAATATTACTTGGATACTGGGACAGCAAAGGGAATTGAGCATTTCAATCGGCTTCTTAGCATTGTATGCGGAAGTTAAACCTTTTAGTACCGAGAAATTTGCCCTGTTTATCCGATGTTAGTAGTGAATCATTCGAAGTTTTAAGTGATGCGCCGAGGTTCATGAGGATTCTTCCGAAGTAGCTCCTTCCATCCTTCATTAGCAATACAAAAAGTCGCTCTTCTCACGAAGGCGACTTTCCACAATCATTTGTTGAATGAATAACTCTGTTTTAACACGATACAAAACCTAAACTATTTAACGCTCACTTAAGCTTTTCCCTTTTTCTTCGCATCCGTATGGAAAACTTTTGTCCCTCGTACGTATTCATTGTCCGGAATCGACAAGCGCGCGTTGACAATACGTGCCGCCACAAACAAATAATCCGATAAGCGGTTTAAGTAACGAACAACTGGCATCGGCACATCGTCAGCTTCGTTTAACAATGTAACGGTTCTACGTTCTGCACGTCTCGTCACGGTTCTTGCGATATGTAACGTTGCAGATGCTGGTGAACCTCCAGGTAAAATAAACCTTTCGAGTGGTGGGGCTTCTTCCATTAACTGATCAATTCTTTCTTCTAATCTTTCAATCGATTCTTCACTTAATTTATAATTCCGTTCTTCCAATACGACTGATAAATCGCCACCTGCATCGAATAATTCATTTTGAATCGCTTCAAGATCCTCTAACATATCTTGAAATTGATTTCCCTCTAATTCTGTCATCGCTTTTCCAATAAAAGAATTTACTTCATCAATTGTACCGTAAGCTTCCACACGTAAATCGTCTTTTCGAACACGCGCCCCGATTAAACTCGTTTTTCCTTTATCTCCTGTTTTCGTATAAATTTTCATTGTACTCTTCCCTTCATTTGATTTTCCCGGATTCTTTATACGAGATAAATACAATCGTCATCGCTTGAAGGTAATGTGAACATTATTTTACACCATCCAACTTCAATCAGAATGACTTTTACTGTATTGACCTTTTCACCTTTCTCTTCTTTTCCATTTGAATTGCCTCAACTGTACATTCATAAACACCTTGTGCGATACTCTTTCCAAGCGGAGTAATCAGCCCTGCATAAGGCAGGTTTTCTCCTTGTTGTGTCGCAGCCACGAGAATACTGTCTGTAGAAGTCTCCGTCGCAATTGTATGCGCGATTGGATCTTTCACCTTTTCAAATTGAAACGCTTTTGCTTTCGCTTCTGTTGCTGTCACGATCGCTTGAATAAAGGCTTCATCGGACAAATGACCATTCACAATGATCCACGTATTCACTGTACCGACCACATCATCGTCTTGTCGCTTAATAACTTCCGCGACGTCAACTGCATTGCCGAGCCCAGCTGTCACGGCGATGATGACTGTCCCGAAGTCTGCTTTAACCGTTTGAATCGCGACGTTTTCAGTAAAAGCAGCCGTCATCATTCCAACTGTTGTTGATAATGAAAACTGATTCTCGAGTAAATAACTTGTCATTTCTTGTTGAACATTTCTAGCATTATAATTTTGATTGACATGACGATTTATGAATGTTTGATACCATCCGAATCCTGCATTATGAACGGCTGAGGAGTATGTTTTTAAAGGGACTTTCGCTTCCAAAACAACTCGTTCACCGGAAACTTTGAAGTTTTTTTGCGTTATAATCGCATCTCTTTCATCTTCCTTATGTGTTGTCATTAACGTTACTTGTGGTTTTGGATGTACAAGATGTGGCTGTGTTTTTACGCGTGCACCGTAAACAGTATTGATGACTTCTTCTTGCACAACATCTTGTGGCACACCAATTTTCGCAACTCCCCCGTCCTCCATTAATAATAAACGATCACAATAAAGTGCCGCTAAATTAATATCATGGAAGACTGAGATCACAGTCAGTTCTTTTTCCATCGCTTCTTTTCGAATCATATCGAGCAATTGTTGTTGATGAGCGATATCTAAATGATTTGTCGGCTCATCTAGTAATAAAATCGGTGCTTGTTGGGCAATGGCTTGCGCGACGAAAACGCGTTGCTGTTCCCCGCCGGATAACAGCTCAATCGGCTGCTGTTCATAACGCGTCACCGCTGTACTTTCCATCGCCTCTTGTACGGCGCGCTCATCTTCTTTCGTCCAGGAAGAAAATAAACCAGATTGATGTGGATAGCGACCAAGTTCAATGGTTTCCCGGACAGAATGAGAAAAAGCATGTGCGTGAAGTTGTGGAAGAACTGCTACTTTTCGTGCAAATGCTTTTGGTGAATAAGTAGATATAGGCTGTCCATCGATTTCTACCGTTCCAGTTGAAGGTTTTAAAATCCCTGTGATTAATTTTAACAGCGTAGATTTCCCGCTGCCATTTGGTCCTAATATGCCAAGAATTTCTCCTTTTGCAACATCAAACGAAATAGCTTTCACAATCTCCTTCCCGCCGTAACCGCCTGAAAGATTATTTACACGTAGCATCTTACATGGCTCCTTTCCGTCTTTGTCTATAAAAAATATACGCAAAGACCGGTGCCCCGATAAATGCGGTAATGACCCCTACAGGAAGTTCTGACGGTGAAATAATCGTTCGTGCGACTAAATCACATATAATGAGTAAGGACGCACCGTTCATAAAAGATAAAGTTAATAAATGACGGTGATCGGCTCCCCACATGAGTCTCGTCATATGCGGGACAACTAAACCAATAAAACCAATCGTTCCTGAAACCGCAACGGCAGAACCTGTTAAAATTGACCCGCCAATTAAAATCATAAATTTTCGTTGTTTTACATTGACGCCTAAATGTTTAGCACGTTCTTCACCGAATAACATCGCATTGAGTTCACGGCGGTTGAGCCATAATAATAAAGACCCGATCACAACAAAAGGTAAAATCATCATCGTATATTGCCAACCGCGCATCGACACACTCCCAAGCAACCAACCAATGACTTGCCTGAGTTCGTCTCCTGTTAATGCAATCATGAGCGATAATATGGAACCTAAAAACGCACCGAATATAATGCCTGTTAAAATAATCGTTTCCATTTTCATGGCGCGGTCAACTAATCGCGCAAATCCGAGGACTAAAAACATCGTAAGCGCCGCACCAATCATACTGAATACAGGCAATGTGTACGAACCTAGCAACGGGATAGATAAACCTAAAAAAAGCGTCATCACTGCCCCTACAGAGGCGCCGGATGACACTCCGAGGGTATATGGATCGGCGAGTGGATTTTTTAAGAGTCCTTGGAAGGCAGCACCTGCGATTGCTAAAGATGCACCTACAAGACCCGCTAACACAACACGCGGCATTCTAATTTTCCATAAAATATTTGTAGCTTTCGGGTCTGATGAATCCCAAAACGTTTGAATCGGTATATTTACCGTTCCAATCGAAACACCGAGCCATACCGCTACAATTAATGTAACGGCGGACACAATGTAAGCAACACCCGACTTACTCACTAAAAACCTCTGGGTAAATTGCTTTTGCGAATTCTTTTAATCCTTCAGCCATACGTGGACCCGTACGGCTTGTTAAGTTTTCATCAACTTGAATGACTTGTTCTTCTTCGATTGCTGTAATTGTCTCGAAACCATCACGTGCATAAACGTCTTCTACCGCTGTATCGATATTATCGTACATGACAATAATGACATCTGGATTACGGTTTACGATTTCTTCTGGGTCCATGACAAACCAACCTTCTCTGTCATCTGCAATGTTTTTTGCACCGAGCATATCAACTATTTCTTGAACAAACGTCCCCTTACCAGGTGTATAGATATCAGGCGCTGGCGACGTCTCAACGAAAACTGATCTTTCTTCTTCAACTTCTTCTACTTTTGCAAGAATATCTTCTACTTCAACTTTCATATCTGCAATCATTTGTTCAGCTTTTAATCGCTTATCTGTTAATTGACCAATCTTTTGTATTACGTCATATGTTTCTTCAAAGCTTCCTGCATTTTTCACAACAAATACTGGAATACCAGCATCTTCTAATTGCTTATAACCATCTTCACCAATGCCAAGCGCAGACTCATGTCCAAAAACAATGTCCGGATCTAATCCAATAATGGCTTCTACGTTAAATTCTTGCCCACCTATTTGTTCTTTTTCCTTGGCTTCTTCTGGGTAATCGTCATAATCAGTTACCCCTACGATTTCGTCTGCTAAACCAAGTTCAAACAAGATTTCTGTGTTGCTTGGCATCATTGAAACAATATTTTCAGGCGCAGTTTCTACTGTGACATCATTACCAACTGCATCGGTTAATGTAATCGGATAGGCTTCCTCAACCAATTCTTCGCCAGACCCTTGGGGACTTTCCTTTTCTGAAACTGCCGGTTCATCTGTATTTGGTTTTTCTTCGACTGCTGGACTGCCACATGCTGCTAATAAAATGGCAGCCGTCATCGCAAGCAACCAATGTTTCCAAAACTTATGCAAATTTCTTCCTCCTCTTCTACCAAATGAAAAAACCCCTGCTTGACTACAGAGGAAAAAGGCATAACAAAATAATCACGCGCCTATTCCACGTAGGTCGTTCAGGTGATTCAGAAAGGCAGGTTTCCTGGCTTATGGTCATCGCGCGTCAAAGCCTTCCCAGATTTTTCTAGTGGCCATTCATTGACGGTTGCTCGCATATACAGTGGCGGGACCGCGCCGGATTTTAACCGACTTCCCTTTTAACTCGGGGGTCATCCCGAGCACCTTTACACTTGGTATGTAATTGTCTTTCACTTAACTAATTATACTATAAAGCCATCACTTGTCGATAAAAGAGGTATTTTGAAATTACGATAATTTGAGCATCAATTCATCATGTATAACCTAAAAAAGGACATGGAAAAGATCAATCTCTTTCCATGTCCTTTTTACTTGTTAAAACAATCACATTTTCTCAGGAGCTAAAACGCCAATTAAGTTTAACGCATTTGCTAATGTTGTGCGTGTTGCTGTAATCAGTGCAAGACGTGCTTCTGAACGCTCTTTATTATTTGTATCTAATACTTTTTCCGCATTGTAGAACGAGTGGAATGTTGCCGCTAGTTCTTGAATATAGTTTGCGATTCTATGCGGTGCGCGTGTTCTGGCTGAATCGGCGATTACTTGTGGGAAGTCGCCTATTTTTTTCAACAAGTCAATTTCATGTTCGGCTGTTAATAAATTTGCCTTCTCTTGATCTGCTGTTAAGTTTAACTCTTCAGACTGCCGTAAAATCGAGCAAATTCTAGCATGTGCATATTGTGCATAGTACACAGGGTTTTCGTTTGACTCAGAAACTGCAAGGTCTAAATCGAAATCCATTTGTGCATCGCCTGAACGCATCACAAAGAAATAACGCACTGCATCAAGTCCTACATCTTCTACGAGTTCACGTAATGTCACTGCCTTTCCTGTACGTTTACTCATTACCATACGCTCACCGTCTTTGTATAATTGAACCATTTGCGCTACGATCACTTCTAATTTATCTTGACCGTACCCTAATGCTTCAATTGCTGCTTTCATACGTGGAATATAACCGTGGTGATCTGCACCCCAAATGTTGATTAGCTTATCGAATCCACGTTGAATTTTATCTTCATGATATGCAATATCCGGTAAAATGTATGTGAAAGAACCATCATTCTTAATCAGTACACGATCTTTGTCATCACCATATGTTGTCGAACGGAACCATGTTGCACCGTCTTCTTCAAATACATGGCCGTTTTCACGCAGTTTTTCAAGTGCATTTTCGATCTTGCCGCTTCCATACAATGACGTCTCTGAGAACCAATTGTCAAATTCAACACGGAAGTTCTTTAAGTCTGTTTTTAGTTTTTCAAGTTCAAATTCTAGCCCGTAAGAACGGAAAAATTCATAACGTTCTTTGTCTGATACATGTTTATATTTATCGCCAAATTCATCGACAAGCTTTTGCCCGATCTCAATAATGTCTTGGCCGTGATACCCATCCTCTGGCATGTCTCGTTCTTCACCAAGCGCTTGGAAGTAACGAGCTTCTACTGAATAAGCGAGATTATCAATTTGGTTTCCAGCGTCGTTAATGTAATATTCACGTGCTACATCATACCCTGCAAAATCGAGTACATTGCAAAGGGAATCCCCTACTGATGCTCCGCGCGCGTGACCGAGGTGTAAGTCGCCTGTTGGATTTGCAGATACAAACTCCACTTGGATTCTTTCTTTGTTTCCTGCATCTGAACGTCCATAATCTTTTCCTTTTTCAAAAACAGTGTGGACAACTTCCTGTAAATAATCTTTTTGTAAAGTGATATTAATAAAACCAGGTCCTGCAATTTCAATTTTCTCGATAGAAGCACTCTCTTTGTTAATATTTTCGACGATCGCTTCTGCAATAGCACGCGGTGGTTGTTTTGCAAGCTTTGTTAGTTGCATTGCGATATTTGTCGCGTAGTCTCCATTTTCCTTATGTCTTGGTGTTTCTAAAATAATGTCCGGTAATGCTTCTTCTGTTAATTTCGCTTCTACAATTGCGTCGTGCAGTGCTGTTCTTACTTTTTGTTGCATTTGTTCAACGATGTTCATTGTTTTCCCTCCGAATATGTAATCGATAATTCATATTTTCCTAATAATGAGCCTTCTGCATGTAATTCATACGCGACGACAAACTTCCCGTTTCGATCATTTTCTCGCATAAAATTTAACGCTGTTGTTTTCACTTGTAATTTGAGCGTCATTTGCTCGTTGCGATATTCGCCTAATCGCATTTCGTCTATCGAAAAAGGAAGACGCATATTAATAGCGCCTGAACGCATAATGAGCCCTTCTTTACTTCCTAACTTCACAATGGATTGAATTTTTTGACCATCTTGCTCTTCTTCATATTGTAAGTAAGCTGAGCCATTTTTCTCCATATATTTTCCAACTGATTGTAGCTCATGCCTTTCTTTTTCTTGGCCTGGATGTTGGATTGACGAATGGAGCTGAATGTGTACAGTCTCACTTGATGTTTTTGCATCCATTGCAGTCACCGTCCTCTTCTTGAAAATATCCTTTTATTATAACCTTCTTTTCTGTGACATTCCAATATCCATGATGTTTTTGATTAAAACTTTTAAATAAAGTCGTTTAATCTGCTGAATTCCGTCACATACTACAGTTACAACTAACTTATTCGCAAGGTTCATTGTACCGTAAAGATTGTGAGCCCGCCAAGACTTCTCTTGGAATAAAGCATTCTATAGCTATATATATCTTCAGCTACTTGCCATATTTAATCACGCTAAATACTATCACTAAGACAGCATTCATGATGAACAGGATGGGATCGTATGTTACGAACAGCTTATGTCAAAAAGAAAAGAAAGCGCCTCTTTTTTCGTCGTTTACTTTTATTCGCAACGACTGCTCTAACTGCGCTACTCACCATGTATGGCGGTCTTTTACTGTATGCACAAATGACTGGTGCACCCTCATTAAGCGTACCAAAAGCCTCTGTTTTCCTTGATGAAGATGGAAAAAACATTGGTGATTATTTTTCTGCTGAACGACGGTATTGGGTTGAATTAGATGACATTTCTCCTTTTCTTGTCGATGCAGTCGTCGCAACAGAAGACCGCAACTTTTATAAACATAATGGCTTTGATTATAAACGGATTGCGGGTGCATTATTAAAAGATATTAAAAATCGAAGTAAAGTTGAAGGCGCCAGCACGCTCACACAACAATACGCCCGAAACCTTCATTTAACCCATGCGAAAACATGGAAAAGAAAAGCGAATGAAGCGTTAATTGCTTTTCGGCTCGAACGTTTTTACGATAAAGATATAATTTTAGAAGGGTATTTAAATACAGTTTATTTTGGACATGGGATGTACGGTGTTGAGGCCGCGAGTAATTTTTATTTTGGGAAAACAGCGAAAGATTTAACACTCGAAGAAGCGGCTGTCATTACAGCAATCGCAAAAGGTCCGACCATTTACTCTCCTGTCGATTATCCTGAGAACTCTAAAAAAAGAAAAGAACTCATCCTCACTTTAATGGAATCGCAAGGTGTTATTTCGAATGAACAGGCTGTAAGAGCGAAAGATACATCAATTGTTTTAAAAGCAGATGAATGGCGCAACAAGAAACAAATTGCTCCTTATTTTCTCGATGAAGTATGGAAAGAAGCTGAAAAGATTCTCTCAGAAAAAGGACGTTATCCAGCTGAAGGTGGTTGGACAATTCGTACGACATTAAATACCCATCATCAACAAGTAGCAGAAGAGATAGTAGAAAAATGGATGCCTGAGAGTGATTTACAAGTTGGCTTTACGTCGATGGATCCTAAAACAGGTGGAATCACTGCCCTAATTGGTGGTGTAAATTATGCGGAAAGTTCGTTCAACCGAGTCACTCAAGCAAAACGCCAACCCGGTTCGGTGATTAAACCTGTTTTATATGCCGCCGCATTAGAAAATGGTTTTAATCCATTAACTTTTTTAATGCCCGAAAAAACGATTTTCACATACGATGGTGGGCGTGAAACATATGAACCGAAAAATGTAAACGGGAAATTTGCCGATCAACCAATTTCACTCGCTCAAGCATTGGCTATTTCAGATAATATTTATGCGGTAAAAACATTGGAAGAAGTTGGCTATGATCAATATCAAAACATGGCTGACCGACTTGGCATCGACGTTTCCTTCCCACTTGCTCCAGCAATTGCACTTGGGACGACGGAAGTAACATTAATGGATATGACGAGTGCTTATAACCGAATTGCGTCGGGTGGTGTAGAGATTAAACCGAATACGATTATTTCGATTACAGACGGTGAAGGTAAAACGGTTTACGAACGACCGAAGCCTAAAAAGAAACAAGTAATGACTGAACAAGATGCATTCGTTTTAACTCATTTATTAACAGGCATGTTCGACCCAGTTTTTAATGATTATTCTTCGGCAACAGGATTATCGATGCGTCAAAAACAAACGAGGCCCTACGCAGCAAAATCAGGAACGACCATTTCTGACCAATATTTAATCGGTTATACCCCTTCTTTAACAGCCGGTGTTTGGAACGGATTCGATGTTGGAGAAAAATTAAATTCAATAGAAGATCAAGCCGCCACGAAAAAAATATGGATTGAGTTTATGGAAGCTGCACATGGTGGAAAAACGCCTGAACCATTCATTCCACCTGATGGGGTAAGTAGCGTTATTGTTGATGTTGAAACGGGTGGACTCGCTGTTTCTGAATGTGAACGGCAGCGACTCATGTATGTAAAGGACCAAGATATGCCGCAAAAACTTTGTACGGACAAATCCCTCCAAGAAATGAAATCTTCAACAGATGATGATAAAGGGTTTAATTTATTTCCATTTTCGTTTTTCGATTAATCTTCTTTTTAACATTAAAAAGCCCCTTTCCTAAAAATAGGAGAGAGGCTTTTTTTACCTTCCGCACAAAGTTAAAAAGTAAGGTTATCATGCTTGGGTTGGATTGATAAACTTACTTCTCACACAATGCACATCACGGTAGTCCTAGCATTACATGTGTAAGCTATATTATATAGTGTACTTCGTTTTCAGCATACATTCAACATTCTAAGCAAAATTATTTTTCATTTGAGTTAATTACATAATTAACCTTACACTAAAAATTCCCGAACAATGTTGATCTCCGTTCCAGGCGCACGCTTTTCCAGCTTCAGGAGGCAGATGCTCGAGTCATAAGCCAAATTAACTGCGTAGCAAAAAGCGCTACTCCGTTAATTCGTCTTATACTTGTCGCATCTAACCGCCTCCTTCAGCTTTCACTATTTCCGTGGGGCGGGCGGTGAGCCTCCTCGGTCGCTTCGCTCCACTGCGGGGTCTCACCTGTCCCGCTAAACCCACAGGAGTCGGCGCCTTCCACTCCAATCAACGGATATCCCTTGC